>JACDZG010000192.1 GCA_013426805.1 Chromatiaceae bacterium | reverse complement strand
TCCCGGACTTGGCCGGGTGGCGACGCGAACGCTTGCCGAAGTTGCCGAAGGCGCAGCACCGGGCGATGGTGGTTCCGGATTGGGTGTGCGAGATTCTCTCGCCCTCGACCGAGAGTAAGGACCGCCAGGTCAAGATGCCGATCTACGCGCAGTACGGCGTCCCTCATGCCTGGCTGATTGACCCCATCGCGCACACGCTGGAAGCCTACGTCTTGGAAGCGGGCGCCTGGGTGGAGATCGGGCGCTTTGCCGGCGCGATGCGGGTGTTGGTCCCGCCTTTTGAGGCGGTGGCGATCAATCTGGATGATCTCTGGGCGCCAACGGAGTAGCGGGGGGACTTGTTCCGCTCTTGGCTCTTCTTGGGGTCGCTGGCTGTTCGAGCTTCTAGCGTGGATGGGGGAATCTTGGGGCGGGAAGGGGTGATCGGTCACATGTGGGCGCTGTGCTGGCTGCGGGTTACCGTCCTTGGCACTGGGTCCCGGCATCCGTGCCGGGACGACGGAGAGCGCGGTTTGCGGCTTGGTTGGTCATTCCGGCTGGGATGGCGGAATCCAGGGCTGGGCAGTGCCAGCACGCAAACTTGAGCGGGGTGCTGGCTGAGGGTTACCGTCCTTGGCACTGGGTCCCGGCATCCTGCCGGGACGACGGACATCCCGGTTGATCATTCGGTCCGTCATTCCGGCATGGATGCCGGAATCCAGTGCCAGGCAGGGCCATTGTTCAACCGTGAGGGGTGTGCTGGTTGAGGGTTACCGTCCTTGGCACTGGGTCCCGGCATCCTGCCGGGACGACGGAGAGCGCGGTTTGCTGCTTGGTTGGTCATTCCGGCTGGGATGGCGGAATCCAGGGCTGGACGGGGGTGATCGGTCAAATGTGGGCGGTGTGCTGGCTGAGGGTTACCGTCCTTGGCACTGGGTCCCGGCATCCATGCCGGGACGATGGAGCGCGGTTTGCTCCTTGGTTCGTCATTCCGGCATGGATGCCGGAATCCAGTGCCAGGCAGGGCCATTGTTCAACCGTGAGCGGTGTGCTGGTTGAGGGTTACCGTCCTTGGCACTGGGTCCCGGCATTCATGCCGGGACGACGGAGAGCGCGGTTGACCGCTTGGTCCGTCATTCCGGCTGGGATGCCGGAATCCAGGGGCGGGTAGGGGTGATCGGTTAAACGGGAGCATTGTGCTGGCTGAGGGTTACCATCCCTGGCACTGGGTCCTGGCGTCCTGCCGGGACGACGGAGAGCGCGGTTGACCGCGCGGGCCTTGATCATCGTTCCGGCCAGCGCTCGGCCCTCGCGCGCTGGAGGAGGCGTCAGCCGAACCAGGGAGGCGCCGACGCGAGGTCGACCGGCTGAAGCCTCGACCTCCGGTTTTCTCGCGGTCACTATCATCGCGGCCGGAGGCCGCTTCTACGGGGAACCGCTTTTCAGGCGTCCGCGGGGCGGTCGCGATCGTGCAGCAGCGCTTTGAGCCGCTCGATCTCGGCGAGGGCGGCTTCCTTGGCTTGGCGCTCGGCCTCGCGCGCTTGCAGGGCGGCCTGCTGGGCTTGCAGGGCATCCTGCTGCGCTTGCAAGGCGGCTTCTTTTGCTTGGCGCTCGGCCGCGCGTGCCGCCCGTTCGTCGTCGAGTTCGCGTTGGATGGAGCGCTGTTGGCGCAGGAAGTCCTGCCGGGCCTGATAGACGTAATAGGCGCGTTCTTTGTCGGAGAACGCTTTCAAGGTCGTCATAGCTTGCCTCATTTCTGGAGTTTGCATCCAGTCGGGAAGGTGATCGGCATTCAGGTGTTCGCCGTCTTTAAAGAACTTGAGCCACCGCTGTTCCTCTGTTTCGACCTGCTCGGCGGCGAATTTGTTCAGCTCGAAGAGGTAGATGCCGCCATGGTCGAGCAGGCAGCGGTCGCGCTCGTCGCGTAGCCGGTAGCGGTGCGCGTAGCAGGGGTCGCCGCGCAGGAGGTCTTCACCCAAGAGCCAGATGCTGTAGGTGGGTTGCAGCGCGTCATAATCCTGACCGCTCTGCAATTGTTGACTGTAGAGGTCGGCCCAGGTGTAGAGGATGCGGGCGGGCAGGTCGCGATGGTTCACCAGTTGGATTTCGGCCTGATAGAGGCGGTCGTGATCATCACGGGCTTTGACATCGACGATGCTGAGTTTATCGGTGACAAATTCGCGTTCGTTGTACGGATTGAGGATGTCGACCTGGGTGACCGGGCTGGGCAAGTCCGCGCCGAGGATGGCGTTGAGAAAATGGATGAGCAGGTCGCGGTTGTCCTCAGCGCCCAGCAGGGCTTTGAAGACACAGTCGGTTTTGGGGTCGATCGGGTGGTCCATGCGCAGAGTCTAGGCGGGCGCGGCGGGTGGGGCAATGGCGCGATGCTCGACGCGCGGGCCGCTGGCCTGCACGCGGGCGGGGGGGCGCCCCAGCAGCGCGGTCCACCGGCAGCCGGAAGGATGATCAAGGCCCCCGCGCGGTCCGTCATTCCGGCTTGGATGCCGGAATCCAGGGCCGGGTAGGGCCATTGTTCACCCGTGAGCGTTGTGCTGGTTGAGGGTTACCGTCCTTGGCACTGGGTCCCGGCGTCCATGCCGGGACGACGGGTGATGCGGTATGCTGGGCGGATGCGTGATCTCACCCCCTGGCATCGACTCTTTGGCATCGCCTTGACCGACCTGTTCACCGGCCGGCCGTGGCGCGTGGAGCTGGAAAAAGAGTTGGCGCTCAAGAGCCAACGGCTGGATGTGCTGATCATCGAACGGCTGCCCGGCGCGGCGGCGGTCACGGAGGCGGCGGCGCTGGCGGACCTCCCCGACGGGCTGGAGAGCCTCACCGCCCACAATGTGCTCAGCTTTAAATCCAAACAGGAGGCGCTGGATGGCTGGGCGATGGAAGAGCTGATCGGCCACTACGTCACTTACCGCAAACTCGCCTCCATTCAGGCACGCAGCGGCCCGCCCGTGGCCGAGCCTCCCGCCGATCCGGAATCGTCCCCCGCCGCCGAGCGGCTGCTGCCGGAGGCGGCCTTTCGCCTCTATGCGGTTGCCACCCGCCATCCCGCCAAACTGTTTGCTCAACTGGCGCCGGGTGCCCAGCACCCCGCGGCCTGGCCTGGCGTCTACGATCTCGACTGGGGCAGTCGCCGCATCCGCGTGATCGTCCTGAACGCCCTGGCCAAGCACCCGCGCAACGCCCCGTGGGAACTGTTCGCCAGCCGGCTGGATCGAATCCGCTATGGGTTGGCGCACTATCGGCCACGCAACCTGGCGGCACACCTGCTGCGCTATCATCTGGCGAACGTCCATCAACTGGAGCTGCCCGACATGGCTTATACGCTCGAAGACTTCAAACTTGAAACGTATCGAATGCTCATCGACGATTTTCACGCGCTCAGCCTGGAAGATCGCCAAGCGCTGCTGGAACGGATGGATGTTGCGGACCGTTTGCGTGGGTTGGAAACGGAGGAGCGTTTACGTGGGTTGGACGCGGAGGAGCGTTTGCGCGGGCTGGACCCTGAGGAGATCTTGGGCAGGTTAGACCCCGAACAGGTCAAAGCGTGGCTTAAGCGTACGGGGCATTGACAAGTCGACGGCGCATTCGCTTCGGCTCGGGTGTCCGTCATGCCGGCGGGAGGCCGGAATCCAGGGCCAGCGCTCAAACTTGAGCGGTGTGCTGGCTGAGGGTTACCGTCCTTGGTACTGGGTCCCGGCATCCGTGCCGGGACGACGGAGATCGCGGTTGACCGCGTGGTTCGTCATTCCGGCTTGGATGCCGGAATCCAGGGCTGGGTAGGGGTGATCGGTCAAGTGTGGGCGCTGTGCTGGTTGCGGGTTACCGTCCGTGGCACTGGGTCCCGGCATCCGTGCCGGGACGACAGGTGATGCGGTATGCTGGGTAGATGCGTGATCTCACCCCCTGGCATCGACTCTTTGGCATCGCCTTGACCGACTTGTTCACCGGTCGGCCGTGGCACGTGGAACTGGAGAAAGAGTTGGCGCTCAAGAGCCAACGGCTGGATGTGCTGATTATCGAACGGCTGCCTGGCGCGGCGGCGGTCACCGATGCGGCGGCGCTGGGGGAACTCCCCGACGGGCTGGAGAACCTCACCGCCCACAACGTGCTCAGCTTTAAATCCAAACAGGAAGCGCTCGACGGCTGGGCGATGGAAGAGTTGATCGGCCACTACGTCACTTACCGCAAACTCGCCTCCATTCAGGCACGCAGTGGCCCGCCCGTGGCCGAGCCGCCCGCCGATCCGGAACCGTCCCCCGCCGCCGAGCGGCTGTTGCCGGAGGCGGCCTTTCGCCTCTATGCGGTTGCTACCCGCCATCCCGCCAAACTGTTCGGTCAACTGGCGCCGGGTGCCCAGCACCCCACGGCCTGGCCGGGCGTGTACGATCTCGACTGGGGCAGTCGCCGCATCCGGGTGATCGTCCTGAACGCCCTGGCCAAGCACCCGCGCAACGCCCCGTGGGAACTGTTCGCCAGCCGGCTGGATCGAATCCGCTATGGGTTGGCGCACTATCGGCCACGCAACCTGGCGGCACACCTGCTGCGCTATCATCTGGCGAACGTCCATCAACTGGAGCTGCCCGACATGGCTTATACGCTCGAAGACTTCAAACTTGAAACGTATCGAATGCTCATCGACGATTTTCACGCGCTCAGCCTGGAAGATCGCCAAGCGCTGCTGGAGCGGATGGATGTTGAGGACCGTTTGCGTGGGTTGGACGCGGAGGAGATCTTGCGTAGGTTGGACCCGGAGGAGATCTTGCGCAGGTTGAACCCTGAGGAGCGTTTACGCGGGCTGGATCCTGAGGAGATCTTGCGCAGGTTGGACCCTGAGGAGCGTTTACGCGGGTTGGACCCCGAACAGGTCAAAGCTTGGCTGAAGCGTACGGGACATTGACGGGTCGAGGCCGCATTCGCTTCGGCCCACGCGATTGCGAAAATATGTATCCCCACAGCGCATGCCTGCAAGATCCGTAGGGCTGTAGGGGCGATTTTCGTCGCCCCTACAACGTCGGTAGATCATTTCCTGGCAATCACCCTAGGCGTTCGTCATGCTGGCAGAAGCATTCCGGCGCCGGATGTGAATCTGGAGGTGGGATCGGGCATCCAGGCGGAGCAGACGGCCGCGATCATGATTGGCTCCGAGCGGCTGCTGCTGGCGGCGCCGTCCCGGTTGTGTCTGGTGGTCGGGGATGTGACTTCGACCATGGCCTGCGCTATCGCGGCGCAGAAGCTGTGCGTGCCGGTGGCCCATGTGGAAGGCGGCATCCGGTCGGGCGACTGGACCATGCCGGAGGAGATCAACCGGATGGTGACCGATGCCATCACCAACTGGTTCTTCACCACCAGTGCCTTTGCCAATGCCAACCTGCGTCAGGCGGGGGTCGGGGAGGAGCGGACCATTTTCGTCGGCAACACCATGATCGACTCCTTGCTGGCCAACATCTGGTCAAGCACGCCAAGGCGCTGATCGGTACCGATCCGGCGAAGCTGGCGCCGGCGCTCGATCGGCTGTTTGCCGGGGACTGGCAGCGCGGGGCGACCCGAGTTGTGGGATGGGCGGGCGGGGGAGCGGATTGTGGCGGGGTTGGAGCGGGTGTTGGGTGGTCGGGATTAGGCTTTGCCGCTCCGTCCGTCATTCCGGCATGGATGCCGGAATCCAGTGCCAGGCAGGGCCATCGTGCAAACTTAGGCGTTGTGCTGGCTGAGGGTTACCGTCCGTGGCACTGGGTCCCGGCATCCTGCCGGGACGACGCCGCAGCTTACGTTGGAGCGGTGTACGACTACCCCGTTCCAGCTTGCGCAGGAGACCCGGCGGTGAAAACCGACCATCCGATCTATCTGTTTCTGTCGACTGGTGCGGAGGCCTTCCGGGTGCTGACCGGTGGTCACCAACTGGTCGGGCCTTACCGCTTCTGTTCCCTGACCATCAAGGGCCTGGAGCGGCGGCTGGACGGTATTTTCGAACCCGAGGGGCACGCCGGGCCGGTGTATGTGGTCGAATTCCAGGGGCAGTACGCGGCCGGTGCCTGGTATAACCTGCTGACCAAGATCGGGCTGTACGGTGAGGAGCATCCCGAGCGCGATGTGATCGGCATCGGGGTGTTTCTACGAGCGTGCGACGCGCCGGGCTGTCCAAGCCGGATCGGGGAGACGGGCTCGGTGGCCATGGGGGTGGCGCTCGATCGCATCCTGCCCGAGTGGTTGGCACGCGAGCCGGAGAATCCCTACGTGGCGGTGTTCGCGCCGCTGCTGATCGAGGATGACGCCGAGTTACGGGCCCAGGCCCCGGCGCTGTGGCGCACGGTGCAAGAGGCGCCGGTGTTGCCCGAGGTGCGGGCGTTGCTCTCGCAAGTGCTGGAATTTTGGTTTTTCGAACGGTTTCGCGGGCTGACCGCGAGGGAGATTTGGGCCATGTTGAATCTGGTGACACCGATCCAAGAGACGCGGGCCTATCAGTCGATCTTTGAGGAGGGTGAAGCCAAGGGAAAGGCCGATGGTGAGGCCGCGGGTAAGGCTGCGGGCAAGGCCGATGGTCTGAAGCGGCTGCTGAAGCGTCGATTCGGCGTGTTGCCC
>JACDZG010000191.1 GCA_013426805.1 Chromatiaceae bacterium | reverse complement strand
GCGCCGATGTACCCCTGGTTGTTGGCAAGATCGCCGGTGTTCAAACGGACCCCGGCCTGGCCGATGATGCCGCCATCGGTGCCTGAGTGGCTGTTGGTCAACAGTTGGCCATGGGTGTCGATGGTCAGGTTGCCTCTGGCCTGGATCAGGCCGGCATCGTTTACGAGTTCTCCGCTGTTCAGGGTCAGGGCGTCGGTCCCGGCGAGGATGGTGCCCCGGGTGTTGTCAAGAGTCCTTTCATGGCTGTTGATGCCCAGGCCGGCCCCGAGCAGCAAACCGTCGGTATTGGTCAGGCCATGACTGAAGACGGTGAGCAGATCCTTGGCCTCGATGCGGCCGGAGGTGTTGATCAGGCTGCCGCTGGAGGCATTCAGCGTCACCGCGTCATCAACCGAGCCGACGGTGCCCCGGCTGTTGTCGATGGCTCCGGCGCTCAGGTTGAGCAGATCATTGGCCGCGACAAGGCCCTGGACGTTGGTGAAGTCATGGGCGACAGCAAGAGTCGCCGTTTGGCCGGCCGTGAGGTGGCCGGTGTTGTTATCGACCTCCAGCGCGGTGACACCTAGATCGCCGTTGGCTCCGATGGTGCCGCTCAAGCTGTTGTCGAGGGAGCCGGTGAGATTGAGGGTGAGATCGGTTTGCACGCCGCCGGCCTGGAGGACGCCGTCCCGGTTGACCAGGTTCTGTGCGGTGAGGATGAAATCGCCGTTGCTCACCAGGCTGCCGCCGGTGTTGTCAAACAGGGTGGCGGCGATGGTGCCCCGGCCATTGCCGAACTGCTCCATTTGGCCGTCCTTGTTGGAGAGGGTGGCGGTGGTCAGGGTCAGCCGGTCGGCGGAGGTGAGGGCGCCATCGAGAATGGCGTTTGCGGCCTGGAGATTGAAGCGGCCATTGCTGACGATTTGGCCGTTTGTGCCGGTCAGGGTAGTGGCGGAGACATTGAAGACACCGCTGCCGGCGTGGTGAAGCTGGCCGCTGGTGTTGGTCAGGGTGTTCGCGGCAAGAAAGAGATTGGAACTGTTGGTGGCGATCAGTCCCAGGGTATTGTCCACATCGCCGGCAAAGCTCAGATTCAGGTCGCCGCTGCCGGTTTGGAGGAACTCGCCTGCAACGTTGGAGAGGCTGTGGGCGGAGACGTCGAACTGACCGGCGGTGATGGAGGCCTGGTTGGTGCGCAGGGTTTGCGCCGCATCGACCGCCAGTTCTTCGGCGGCGAAGACCGTGGCTGAGCCAAGGTCGAGGTCGCCGTTTGAGGCGATGAAGGAAAGGTTGCGGCCGCTTGTGGTACTGCCGGTGAGATCCAGACTCTGGGCGTTGAAGCGCAATGTGCCGCCGCTCAGATTCTTCCCATTCGCGCGGACCTGTTGGGTGGCTGTGGCGGTCAGTGAGCCCGAGGTGCCGATGCTGCCGTCGGCCTGAACTCCCGCTGCCAGAACCGAATCGGCGGTGGCGGAGATACCGCTTGCCGTACCCGTGGCCTGAAGCATCGTGTCGTTCAAGGCAGCAATCATGCCGCTGTTGGTGATATTGCCGCGACTGCTCAGGCCGGTGTCGGCCTGGCTGTAGATGGTGCCGCTGTTGCCGATGTCGCCTCCGGCATCAAGAAGGGTGTTCTCTTTGGCCGTAATCCGGCCGCTGTTGGACAGTTGCCCTGAGGCAGCGATGTTCACATTGCCGTCGATTGCGCCGATGTACCCCTGGTTGTTGGCAAGATCGCCGGTGTTCAAACGGACCCCGGCCTGGCCGATGATGCCGCCATCGGTGCCTGAGTGGCTGTTGGTCAACAGTTGGCCATGGGTGTCGATGGTCAGGTTGCCTCTGGCCTGGATCAGGCCGGCATCGTTTACGAGTTCTCCGCTGTTCAGGGTCAGGGCGTCGGTCCCGGCGAGGATGGTGCCCCGGGTGTTGTCAAGAGTCCTTTCATGGCTGTTGATGCCCAGGCCGGCCCCGAGCAGCAAACCGTCGGTATTGGTCAGGCCATGACTGAAGACGGTGAGCAGATCCTTGGCCTCGATGCGGCCGGAGGTGTTGATCAGGCTGCCGCTGGAGGCATTCAGCGTCACCGCGTCATCAACCGAGCCGACGGTGCCCCGGCTGTTGTCGATGGCTCCGGCGCTCAGGTTGAGCAGATCATTGGCCGCGACAAGGCCCTGGACGTTGGTGAAGTCATGGGCGACAGCAAGAGTCGCCGTTTGGCCGGCCGTGAGGTGGCCGGTGTTGTTATCGACCTCCAGCGCGGTGACACCTAGATCGCCGTTGGCTCCGATGGTGCCGCTCAAGCTGTTGTCGAGGGAGCCGGTGAGATTGAGGGTGAGATCGGTTTGCACGCCGCCGGCCTGGAGGATGCCGTCCCGGTTGACCAGGTTCTGTGCGGTGAGGATGAAATCGCCGTTGCTCGCCAGGCTGCCGCCGCTGTTGTCAAACAGGGTGGCGGCGGTGATGGTGCCCTGGCCATTGCCGAACTGCTCCATTTGGCCGTCCTTGTTGGAGAGGGTGGAGGTGGTCAGGGTCAGCCGGTCGGCGGAGGTGAGGGCGCCATCGAGGATGGCGTTTGCGGCCTGGAGATTGAAGCGGCCATTGCTTTCAATCCGGCCGTTTGTGCCGGCCAGGGTAGTGGCGGAGACATTGAATGCACCGCTGCCGGCGTGTTGAAGCTGTCCAGAGGTGTTGGTCAAGGTGGTTGCGGCAAGAAAGAGATTGGAACTGTTGGTGGCGATCAGCCCCTGGGTATTGTCCATATCGCCGGCAAAGCTCAGACTCAGGTCGCCACTGCCGGTTTGGAGCAGCTCGCCTGCTACGTTGGAGAGGCTGTAGGCGGAGACGGCGAACTGTCCGGCGGTGATGGAGGCCCCATCCGTGCGCAACAGCCGACTGGTCCGCAGCGTCAGGCTGCCGGTGACGCCGAGCGTGGCCGAACGAATGTCAAGGTCATTGTTGTCGGCTGTCATTGCAAGGCTCCCCGACGAGGTAGTGCTTCCCGTGAAATCAAGGCTCTGGGCGCTGAAGTGCATAGCACCGCCACCCAGATTTTTCCCATTCGCGCGGACCTGTTGGGTGGCTGTGGCGGTCAGTGAGCCCGAGCTGCCGATGCTGCCGTCGGCCTGGACTCCGGCCGCCAGAATCGAATCCGAGCTTGAGCTGATGGCGCTGGCGGCACCGGTGGCTGACAGAGAGGCGTTATTGCGAGCGGCGATTGTGCCGGTGTTGGCGATATCCCCACGGGTGGTGAGCGTGGTGTCGGTCTGGCTGTACATCGTGCCGCTATTGGCAATGCCGTCGGCAGCGTTGATCGCCACGCTGGTTGTGGCGCTGATCCGGCCCCGGTTTTCCAGACGACCGTCGGCAGTCACCACCACCTCGTCTGCGGCACTGCCGATCTCGCCCGCGTTCCGCACACCCACCCCGGCCTCGGTGCCCACCAGGATTATTTTTCCCGCATACATGCCGCCCAGCTGGGCCACATCAATGGCAAATGTCGGGGCCGGGCCACTGCCGGCTGTTGGCGTGGCGGTGGTGTTGGCCGCATCCACCTGATTAGCGCCGGTGGTCACCTTGAGGGTGTTGGCCCAAATGGTAGCGTTGACCTGTACCGACCGGGCAATCAGATCCGTATGGTCGGAGGTGCTTGCGTCAAGGCCCCCACCAGCGACGGTAATCTGTCCGCCCTGAATCTGAAAACCGTCCAGGCGGCCGCCGTTGACCATCGGCTTTCCGGTGGTCAGGGTGGCCCGGGAGGCGTTGATGAAGCCGCCGCCGTTGACATTGATACCGGACGGGTTGGCGATCACCACCTCGGCTCGCTGGCCCGCTACTTCAATATATCCATGCAAGGAGCTCGGATTACTGCTGTTGACTTCGTTCAAGATCACCCGGGCGCTGCCTCCGGCCAGCCATGGATTGCCTTGCACCCAACCCCCCAACTGGGTCTGAGCGTTGGTGCGGCTGTTATTGAGGATGGCGCCCTGGTGTTCGACGTCGAACTGGCTGTAGGTGTTGCGCGATACCCCCGCCGCGCTGGGAGTCTGGATGTTGACCTGAGGCAGACCATTGGCGGTGTTCAGCACCGTGGGCTTCTGGTTGCCGGGCGCGCTCGGGTCGGCGACGATTTGAGCGTGGGCCGGACTGACGCACAGGGTCATCCCCAAAAACATGCAAACACCTGCGCCCAGGAGAGATGCAGGAAGAACCGGCATTGCGCGCCGGCAAGAGGTGGGCCGAACTCTGGTTCTCCGGACTCTGCCGTTTGACCTGCCGCGACCGTATGAGATTTCAGCCACAACCACCAGCATGTTGAGGGTCTTGCTGAAGATCAAGCGATAGCAATGTTTATTCATGGCGTATTCCTCCTTAAAATAAACTCAGGGGCGCATCAGTTGCGCCCTAACGATGGATTAACCGCGCAAGATAGTTAAAATGACCAGGTCAGGGTGAAGCCGGTGACAATATCGGCGGTTTCAAAGCCATCGGGTTTCTTGACCGGAACGCCGGCAAAGAGATCGTAATGCACTCCCTTGACCATGCCGCGCAACCCCAGAGCCGAGCCGGTCAGTTGTTTGCCCACTAGTTCGTCGCTGTGTGTGCCCCCCACCTCGCCATGATCAAGGGCGAGATACAGCGCCTGACTACTTGATCCCAGCATCCAGGACAGATCATTGCGCAGCAACCACCCGCGATCGGCCATCAGGGTATTTTCGCCATCAAAGCCGCGCACCGTATAACGTCCTCCGATGGAGAAACGATCCAGAGGCACCAATACCGTTTCGGTCCACTGTGCCCGGCCGTCGGCGTTATAGCTGAATTGTTGCCCGGCCAGCGAGAAGGGCAGGGTCAGCCGTGCCGAGGCGGAAAAGATCCGGGGCCGGGAAGTCCCGTCGTCGAATAACTCCTCAGGGGCGGGAAGGGAATCAAAGGCACCTGTGCCTTGCGTGTAGTCGAGGGCAAGATCAAGGGTCGAGGAGCCGATGAATTCACGGTCATTGATACCGGCACCCCAACCGCCCATGCGTCGACGTTGGATCGTGACCTCGGTATCGTCGATATAGTTATTGGAGGTTCGGGCCCAGCCGTTTACGGAGAGACTGATCTTGCGCGTCGCGTCGCGGTGGATCACCCGGGAGAGCTCAAGGCTTTCGTTATCGCTTCTGCCGCTATAGATATAGTTCTGACTGGTGCCGGCCACGCTCTGGTGATAGTCATAACGACTGGCGGTGAAGCCGAGCAGCCAGTACCCAAAGGGCAGGGAGTAATGGAGCGTGCCCCCTTCCGTGCCCTTGTTGCCCCCCTCTCCCATCAGGTCATGGTTGGCGCTGAAATAGAAGAGATCGTTGAGGGTCAGCATGTTATCCCAGGACAGAGTGGCGCTGCCCTGGTACTTACCCGTGGCCTCGGTGCCGGAATCGTCGACGGAAAGGGTAAGCCGCAGGGGAAAGCCCTGCTTCCAGGCTATGACCAGGTCGCTCTCCCCAGGCTGTGCGCCTTCTCCCTCAGCGGGGGTGATCTGGATATCGGCCTCGGCGCTGGGCGGGCGCTTGAAGTTTTCCAGGGCCTGTTCGATATCACGCAGGTTGAGCAAATCACCCGGGCGTGCCGGCACGGCATTCCACTGTCTTGCCCAGGGGGTGCTGTCCTGGGCAAAACGGATGGTGCGGATGCGGCCGGGCACCACGGTAAGCTGCAGGGTTCCGCTCGATAAATCCTGTGCTCCGGCCAGGATCCTTGTGGTGACGAAGCCACGGTCCACAATGGCGTTCTGGATGCGGCGCATGGCCAGATTGATTCCTTGGGTTCCCAGGCAGCGGTGCAAAATCGGGTCGTCCCTGCGATCAGCAGCTCGATTGACCGATTCAAGCGCCCATTGGAAATCTTCGGCGTCTTCTCCCGTTAATTCGATTTGGTTAATGGGGAAACAGGGCGTTTCACCCTCGGGAAAAAGTTCCTGGGTTTCGGTTTCTTGCTGCAACCGGACATCTGGTGTCGATTCCTGTTGCTGCCTCAGTAGGCGTTCACGTTCTTGTTGACGAATGAATTCCTGGTCATTCGGAGCTGCCGAGACCGTGCCTGTGCGGCCGGAGGCCAGAAGGAGGGTGAGGAGCAGTGCCGCAAAAATCAGTTTCCATGGCCCTGTTCTTTCTTGTTGGGAGAGAGGAAGCCGAGCTCTTTTCATTTTCAAAAGATCCTATCCTCCTTGCCGTATATGAGCGCAACTCTGTTGGTTGATATTGTGTTTGGTTCTTCCGATATGGAATTCATCGGGGTATCCATGTCCATATCACCTTTGCCGCCGAGCTTTCCGCAAGAATCCGGCTGATCCAGGAACAGGCCGAACATTCTGTGCCTGGCTGGGGGCCGGAAGTCGAGGATCCATTTGCCGTCATTTCCTGCCGGACCACACCAACCATGGTCATTTTTTCACCTTGTACCGGGTTCAGTTCCTTGCGGGCGGTTCAGAGTCTCTTGGAATGGGTGGAAAAAACAAAAAAATACGGACGGTGACAAGCCGGAACATGACGTTTCTTTCGGGAAGATTGACTGGCAGCCGAAAAATACGTGCACCGGATCCACCAAGATAACCTTCAGACACAATGGCGTGAGACTCGACTTTCTTCTCGAGTTGTGGGGGGATTTGGTTATGAGCATAACTCCAGATTCCTGCTGCTGTCAATGACTTTGATTGTGTCGGCGATGTCGGCGAGACCAGCGCTCATATTCCGGGCTGGAAGAAAAAAAGCCGCCTGAAG
>JACDZG010000190.1 GCA_013426805.1 Chromatiaceae bacterium | reverse complement strand
GAGGGTTTATCATATTGTTTATAAAGGGAAAAAATTTTCGCCGGGAATTGCTGATGAGATAACCGATTTATCCGGTCATTTCGCCAGCCCGGCGGTCACATCGCGAATCGCTGAGCGGTCATGGCAGAATTCGCAGTTGTCGCAGGGCTAGCCGCAATTCGCTTTCCAGCGACGCGAAGGCGGCGAGTCGGCGCAAGCGCGACAGCGAAACCTCTTCTCCCAGCGCGTTCAATAGGGGCGCGACGCCTTGTTTACGCCGTCGTTCGGTTGGGTTCGTCGCAGAAAATGCAGACGTCAGCGACGCCTTTGGATCAGTTGCGGCTTCCACTGCGTTAGCCGACTGCGGCAACCCCAAGGCGCCGTCCAACAGCGTCGTCCCGAAGACGCGGCGCAGCGCGTCGCCATCGACAAGCGCCCAAGCCTCTGTTTCACGGACAGGTATCACCGCCCTCCGTACTCACGGTTTGCAGCACCCTCTCTACCTCGAAATTTGAAACGAAACCTTGCGGCACATCGTCGTCGCCAAATAGTGAAGATTGAATCTTGAAGCGCACCGGGCGTAAGCGCGTCCGGCGTCGCTGCTCTTTCTTTTCCGGATCGCTGACCGTGGCCGTGTCCGCAAAGAGAATGGAGCCCTGGACCGGGCTGAGATCCTTGTCGATCAATGCGGATAGCACCACTGGTGAGTGGCTGTTGAGGAGTAGTTGGGTCAAAGGTACTGTTCCATCATCCTCGACGGATTCCTGGGGGTGGGTAACCAAGTCGCGCAATCGTTGGATCAGTTGTTTGATCCGTGCCGGATGTACTCCGTTTTCCGGCTCTTCAAAACAGATCAATCCGCGCTGCCGGGGATCGTGCAGGAGGGTCAGCAGCGCCAGCACCCGCAGGGTGCCATCGGAGATAACGCGGGAACTGAAGGGTAAGCCATCACGCATGGTGAGCTCGATCCGGTACTCACGACTTGCTTCATGTAACTGGGCGTCGAGTCGACTGATCCCTGGAATCAAATTATTCAGTTCAACCGCAATATCGGTCAGGATGCCGCTGGGGCGGATGTCAGTTGCGGTCTCGATTTTCAATCGGGCCAGGACCGCCGCCAGATTGGAGCCATCCGCGGTCAAGACATCAGCGGCCGTGGCCGGCACGGGCTTGCGCAGCAAAGCGGGATCGAGTTGCAGCAGTCGCCAGTGCCGCATCTCCTCGCGCAAGGCAAACAGATGCGGAAATTCCGCATTGGTAATGCTGGAGAGCACTGTCGCCTCCGCCGCGCTGGCCGGGCGATTGCGTCCTTGTTTACCGTCCTGATGCACGCTGAAGGTCAGTCCTTCGGGTCGGTCCTCGGTGGTCAGCCAGGGCTTTTGCCGAGTGTACTTGAGCGACGCGGCGCGAAAGGTCTTGGACGGCTGCATCCATTGAGCCCAGCGATCCTCTTTGCGCATGATCGGGGACACCATTTCACGGGCGACCTGCACGCGCTCGATCCCGGGCTTGAGCGTACGACGCTCCAAGGTCACCTCGTAGCGCAGGCGGGTGTGGGTAAGCCGGACCTCGCTACCCCAAGGATCACGCGTCAATGGATCGACGAGCACCTCGGCTGCTAAGGTGATCTGCCGACTACGTCCCCCCGCTGTCTGCCGGAATAACTCCAAGGGTTCGCCGCGCATGTCCTTGAGTGCCTCTGCCACATCACGGGTGGCGAGGTTGGCGAGGAGTTGAATCACATCGAACAGATTGCTCTTGCCGGCCGCATTATTGCCGACGATCACCGTCAGCGGCGCAAGGTCTATCGTAAGATGCTCGAAAGATTTGAAGCCGTCGACTTCCAGTCGGGTGAGCACGTTGAGTTCTCCGCAAGCCAGAATCGGGGGTAGTATTTGAAGCGCTCGGTCGCGGTCCGGTCGAACCGGTTCTCGGGATGATAGCTGGTGATGAAGTCGCGCAGATCGTCCGTGGTCTCCCAGAAATCCTGCCGCTCATAGGTGAGCGCGTCCCGGTCTTCTTCACCCTCCGCGTTGGTGATGGTCATGCTGCTCTTCTTGCCGAAAGGCGGATTGGCCAGCACATCGTCGAAGCATTCGCCAGCGTCGGCAATCAGCGCATCGGTGCGGTCCACCGTCGGCTCGTCGTCCAGATCACCGATGTTGTGCAGGAACAGGTTCATCAGACACAGACGCCGCGCGCTCGGCACGATCTCATTGCCGGAGAGGGTCTTGCGTCGCAGGAACTCCTTCTGCCGCCGGTCCAGCGTTTGTCCCGGTCGGGTGAGCCAGGCATAGGCACCCAGAAAGAACCCGCCGGTGCCGCAGGCCGGGTCCGCGATGGTCCGCAGCGGCTCCGGGCGCACGCACTCCACCATCGCCTGAATCAAGAGTCGGGGCGTGAAATACTGGCCGGCACCGTCATCGCGCAGCGTGTGGCAAAAATTCCAGATTTTCTGGATGAGTGAGGAAGTATTCATTCGCTGTCCTTAGCGGCGCCCGGCGCGGAGCCATTCAGTGCGCCCGCCAACTCGGCTTCGAGCGACTCGATGCTCGGCAGCGCGCTTTGCAGCGATTGCGGCAAGGCGCGCATCAGCTCATAGCTCGCGATGCCCAGCGGTTTGTCGATACCGCGCAGTGCGTATTCGGCCAGCACCCGGTCCTTGCCCTGGCACAGGATCAGACCGATGGTCGGCGCATCCGCGGCATGGCGCAGCGTGTCATCGACGACATTGCAGTAGAAATTGAGCTTGCCGGCATACTCCGGCTTGAAGTCGCCGCGCTTGAGATCGATCACCAGATAGCAGCGCAGCTTCAGGTGATAAAACAGCAGGTCGATATAAAAATCATTCTCGCCCACCGTGACATGATATTGCCGACCGACAAAGGCGAAGCCCTGGCCGAGTTCGATCAGGAACTTCTCCAGGTGCTGGACCAATGAAGTCTCCAACTCCCGCTCCTGGAAGCCGGCTTGGAGCGTCAGGAAGTCGAAGATGTAAGGGTCCTTCAGCGCTTGCTGCACCAGATCCGATTGCGGTGCCGGCAGCCGGACGGCGAAATTTGTGACCGCGTTGCCCTGCCGTTGGTGCGCTTGGCTGGCGATCTGCAACTTCAGCACGTTGCGGCTCCAACCCTCGGCCACTGCCTGGCCGATGTACCAGTTTCGGACCCGCTCGTCTTTCACCGTCTGCATCAGTAACACGTTGTGTGCCCAAGGCAATTGGGCAACCACTGGTTGCCCCGAGGCCGTAACGGATCGTTGAACGGGTCCCTCCGTCAATTGGGCAACCGCCGGTTGCCCAATCGGCGCTTGGTCGGTAAAGAGGGCCGGATAGGCACGAAAAAACTGCACCATCAGCTTCAGGTTGCGCTCGGAGAAGCCCTTGAGTTCCGGCAATTCGTTGTGCAGGTCACGGGCGAGCCGCGGGATGACGCCGGCACCCCAGCCCTCGCGCGCCTGCCGCGCGGTCAGTTGTTCGCCGATCTGCCAATAGAGCCGGATCAACTCGCTGTTGACCGCCAGGACCGCCCGGGTCTGTGCGGTCTGGATGCGGGCCTTGATCTCGGTCAGGAGAGCCGTGTAGTTGTTGGGTTTACTCATTGCGACCGTACTCTAAGTGTCAATGGTTCCGACAGTGACGAGACAATCACGGCGTCGTACACTAAGAAATATTTTCAGAGGTTGGAGCATACGACGCCGGGACGGCAGGTTTGGATCGCTCATGACTGTCCTCGGGTCTTGCGCCCACGCTTACCGACGCCAGCACCCGCGGCAGTCCGCTCGGCGCGGATGCGCTCCAAGAGCACGCTTGCGGGTTCGTCCTTGGGGTCTTGCGGGACCAGTTGGCCGGAGAAGGCGGCTTTGAGGATATTTTGGCGTTGGGCCTGCGACCGTTTCAACGCTTCAATGATCGTTGAGTGCATTTCTTCAATGCTCGCATCTGCCTCTGCAAGCTGGTCTTCCAGGGCGATTTGCTCCAGCGATGGGCTGACGGGTATTGCTATGGAAGGTAGAGCGCCAAGGTTAATGCGCGGTCTGCCAATGCCCTTCATGAGGCTCACCGCACGTTCACGGACAGGCGGCGAATTCAAGGCGGCATTCATGACCGCCGGGCGAAGCAGGTCCGTATTCAGGCGGAGCCGTGCGCAGTCCGCCTTTACGATTGCCGGCGCGACGCCAGGCGGCACGATACAGGCCCGCGGTAATACCTCGCCGAGCATTGCGACGACCAGATCACCGGCAGCGACTGAATGCTTCAGGAGTTGCTCGTAGTGCTCATCGTCGATATGAGCGCGAGTATCAAGGAATGCCCCATCACCAATGTTCTGTAGGCGAATGACGCGCGGCCCGGTCTCGCGATAATGCGATGATTTCAAGTTTGAACCGAAAGGTCCATCAGTGATGGCAGTTTCGTCGACCACGCACTGATCGACGCTTGCCCAGATCCAGTCTTCCGGCAGACCAGATAGCTGCGTGAGATCGGGTCGCTGCGGCTCAGGGTACTTTGCTTTCCAGCCCTTTGGTGGAGTTCTGCCTTGATCCGTAAACCTCGCGAGTTGCTTGGCCTCCCACCCGGCACGGCGTTCGGTGAGGATGCGTTCGAGCAACTGGGCGCCGGTCTCTTCCGGTTCGCCCTGGTGTTGACGCTGGGTTTCGCGCCATGACGCAGTCAGTGAGCCGTCAATCGCGGCGTTGAGCAATGATTGCCGGTACTGGGATAGCTTTTTCTGCGCAGCCTGGAGTTCTTCCATTCCCGAGTCGAGGTCGGAAAGCAGTTCTTCAAGTGCATCGACAATACGATTCTGTTCAACACTGGGCGCGAGATCAACTCGTTGATTAAGTAAGTTTTCTCGTTCCCACGCTCCAGCGTGGGAATGCGTTCCGGCCGCTCCAGCGGCCCGCGTTGGTACGCGACGCTGGAGCGTCGGGACTTGCTCCCACGCTGGAGCGTGGGAGCCAGAGTGAATGGAATTCACTTTCACGCCACCAACTCCCGATTCATCTCATCCATCAGCCCATCCAATGCCGGCCCGAACAGCCCCCACACCTTCTGCAGCCCGCCCTTGTCCGCAAACTCGGCATAATCGAAGTCCTCTCGCCCGATATTGCAACTCACTGCGATATGCTCCTTCATCAGCCGCAGCCAGTCAGTCTGCTCCGGGGTGAAGGCGGTCTTGCGCTGGGCATTGTGCCGGAAGATCCATTCCTGAAAGCGCTTGTCGACCTGCTCCCGGAACGGCCGCAGTTCAGTGTCCAGCCCGATGGCGAAACGGACCAGGGCGATCAGGTCGGTCAACTGGCGCCGGGTGTCCGCGCCCTTGACCTGCGCGGTCTGGCCCCGGGCATAGGCGCTCCACAGGCGCTCGGTGGTCAGCATCAGCGGCGGCCGGCTGAGGTGGTCGTGCAGTTCCTCGATCATGTCGAGGGTGAGTGCGCGGCGCTGGTAGGGCTGCTGGTAGAAGAAGGCGAGCGCGGCGATTTCGTCCTTGTGCTGGGCGATGGTGTCGGCGAAGCACTGGATGACGCGGCGCGCCTGATCCTGCGCCTGCGCGCCGTAGCCCGAGAAGGTGACCTGATCGAGGTTGATGTGATCGATCAGTTGTTCATGCTCGCACCGGGCCGATTCGATGACCCGGCGCAGTTCGGGATGATCGAATGGGGTACAGGCGGCGGCCACGCGCTCGGCACGGGCGGCGGCGATCTCTTGCGCGGTGAGGGTGTCTTCGGAGCGCGTGATGCCTTTGGCTTCTGCCGTGGCGAGCGCGGCCGCGACGATCCGATCCGGATTCAGTGCGGCGATGAGTGCCTTGGCCAGGTCCGCGACTGACACGCCGCCGGAGACCTGTTCCACCCGCGCCTGGGCCTTGGCGTCCAACTGTTTGCTCAGGCGCACCAACCGGTTGGCGAGACTCAGGATGGTGGCGTCATCCCGGTGGCCGATGGCGACGCCTTGCAGCAGATCCTTGAGCGGCACATCGGGCTTGCGCTCCAGTGGGCGACTGTCGGTCTTGAGCGAACGTTCCACGTAGCGCAGGGTGTCGGGCTGGTCGCGCCATGCGGCCAGTTGCTCGGGGCGGAAAAAGTGAAAGATTTCACGTGAGCGCGGGGCGGGGTCGCGGGTGTCGGTGAAGCGGGTGATGGCCCCGGTGCCTTCGAACAGGAAGGGCAGCAGGGCGGTCTGGCCGCACCATTTCAGGGTGGCCGCGGCATAGCGCAGCGTCTGTTCCTCGACGGCGGTCAGGTGCTCGCCGGCCTGATCGCGCTTGGCCTCGATGATGCCGACCGGTTCACGGTCGATGAAGAGCACATAGTCGGCGGGGCCAGTGTCGGTTGGATACTCGCGAACGGCCACGCCGCGCGCCGCACCCAGATCGATGTCCTTGAAGTCCTGTATCACCCAGCCGGCATCGATCAGGCGCTGCTCGATCCGCTGGCGTGCCTTGGCTTCCGGGGTCATGTGGGGCTCCTGCGCGGCGTGCGCCGGTCGATCTGCGGCTGTTTCGCACTGGTGCGGGATGATCGCATAGAACTGCGGTCGCCGGGACTGGGCTGGGATGCCCCGGGTGTGATCAGCAGTGATGTGGTTTGTTGGGGCCAGACCTTTCGGTAGGATGGGCGGAGCGAGCGCGATGCCCATCCTCAAGCGTCGCGGTGGCCGGATGGGCTACGCGCTGATGTGGTCGCTGCCATCGTCCTCGGTCGGATCGTAGGAGCCCGCTTGCGGGCGACGGGTGGGGGCACAATGGCTCGATTCCGGCAG
>JACDZG010000048.1 GCA_013426805.1 Chromatiaceae bacterium | reverse complement strand
GCGCTATCTGAGTTCAGTGCTTTTCGAAGGCGCATTCGATACGGCGGGGCTGGCCTTGTGAATGCGCCGAGTCCGATCGCCAATTCGTCCCATATCGATACACGCTTGGCTCAGGCCGGGCGCACCACGGACCCCCGGACGGGGGCAATCAGCACCCCGATTTACCAGACCTCCACCTTTGCCCATCCCGGATTGGGCCAGAGCACCGGATTCGACTACAGCCGCACCACCAACCCGACGCGGCAGGCGCTGGAGCAGGCGTTGGCAGTCCTGGACGGCGGAGCCGCCGCCCTGGCCTTCGCCAGCGGCCTGGCGGCGCTGACGACCTTGCTCGGCCTGTTCAGTCGGGGCGACCATCTGGTGGTGGCCGAAGGTTGTTACGGCGGCACCTACCGGCTGTTGGACCAGGTCTTCAGCCGCTTCGGGATTGCGACCACGTACGTGCCGGTAGTCGATCCGGCGGGGTATCGTGCGGCCTTGCGGCCCCAAACGCGCGCGGTCCTGGTTGAGTCGGTCTCCAACCCCTGTCTCGAAGTCCCCGACCTCAAGGCACTCGTCGCGATCACCCGCGACGCCGGTGCGCTGCTGGTGGTGGACAACACCATGTTGACCCCCTATTGGCTGCGGCCCCTGGAACTGGGTGCCGATGTGGTGGTGCACTCGGCCTCGAAGTTCCTGGCGGGGCACAATGACACCATCGGCGGCATCCTTTCGGTGCGGGAGTCGGCCCTGGCCACGCAACTGGGCTTCCTGCAGAACGCCATGGGGGCGGCGCTGAGTCCTCAGGATGCCTGGCTGGTGCTGCGGGGGCTCAAGACGCTGGCATTGCGGCTGGAGCGGCAACAGCACAACGCGCTGGTGCTGGCCCGGTGGCTGCGGCGGCAGCCAGGGGTGATGCGGGTGGCCTACCCAGGCCTCCCGGATGATCCCAACCATGACGTCCTCACGCGATCGGCCGGCGGTGCCGGTGCCGTGCTGGCGTTCGAGCTTGCAGACCGCGAGTCCGTTCGGTACCTGATTGAGCGGTTGTCGCTGATTGCCTACGCCGAAAGCTTTGGCGGGGTGGAAAGTCTGATCACCGTGCCGGCGGTGCAGACCCACGCCAATCTGTCGGCGCCGGAGCGTGAGCGGCTGGGGGTGACCGATACCCTGCTGCGGCTCTCGGTTGGGGTCGAGCACGTGGATGACCTGATTGCCGATTTGGCTGCCGCGCTGGCGTGAGCGATACGGGGAGCGCAGCGCGCCGAAGTTGGTGTGATCGAACCCGTGAGCGGTGACGCAGACGCGTCCTGGGTCTGGTGCACGCGGTTCACTGCCGGCGGTCGTGGTGGCAACGTCATTACGCGACTGCTATGCAGACCCCGCCGCTCTGGGCGAAATGACGATCGGTGCCCCGGAGCCGCTGACGGAAGGACACGACTGCACCGACGGTCGTGGACCGTTCCCATCAGGGGGCGGGTCTGGGGCGAGCCCTCATGCAGGACGCCGGCCGGCGGGTCGTGAACGCCGCGGACGCATCGGCATTCGCGGATTTATCGTGCATGCCCTCGACGCCTCCGCCAAGGCGTTCTATGAGCGCCTTGGCTTTGATCCCTCGCCGCTGGAGCCGATGACCCTCAGGACGCTGGCTGATCTGCGGGCCAGCGTATAGGTTTGGTTTAGGGCGTTAGCCCGGCCGCGAGCGTCCGCTGCCGAAGCCTGCGTACCGCGTCGTTAAGTTCAGCACATCGTGCGCACGGCCGTCCACAGGGCAGCCGAATCTGGCCTTGGCCTCGGCGAGAGAGACCTCTCGGCCAGTGTCCAAGTCGGCCAATCCCGCGACCACGGTACGTATGAAGACACTGTCCGCGCTGATCGACCCGGCGCCGGGCGCGGGCTGGCACACTATCGGCCCCACTGGCCCTACCTGCTGCTCGACGAAGTTGCGATCGTGGGGGACGCGGCCTATCCGGCCGAGGTTCGCAACCTGGTGGCGGCGCTATTCCAGTTGGAAAAGGCGCGTGACGAAGGAACCGCATCGTTTGAGCTCGCCGACGATGCCGCCCCCGCCGGTTTTGCACCGGCGACCTGTTCGGCGGCAAGCGATGAGGCACTGCGGACCTCCAACCAGCGCTTGCCAACCCGGAGGCCGCGCGTTCGCCTTGGTTCAGCTAGCGGCACTCAAGGTACGGTACCGTACGGACGGCTCAACACCGTTCGGCTAACGTCGCTTCAAGTCTGGGATTTTCTCAGTCAGCGGGATGTGGTGCGCGCTGCCGAATGTGTCGGTGACGAATCATCGACATTTTTCGGGTGTCCGTGGTCGCGGTCAATCATTGCCTCGCGATCGGTACGGCAACACCGGAACCCCGCGTAACGCCAGTCGATCGCTCATCCACCGGGCGCTCGCAATGCCTTCGTCGATCTTGGAGAAACAGGCCATGTTACCGAAGCAACGCACCCTCTCATCCGTTATCGCGCTGACGCTCGCCCTGTCAGGCCCACTCTTCGCTCAGACTGCGCCAGACCAAGCCAAGGCCGCGGCGGCGGTCCAGGAGCGGACGGATCGAGCGACTGACACGGCGCACGGGCAGCCGCCCGGCACGGCGGAGCGGAACAAGCAGATGTTGGTGGACCAGGCCACTGCCGCCGACACCAAGGCGCATGCCTATCCAACTCAAGCCAATCGACAGGCCCGCGATGAGGCTGAAGCCGCTGCCGCGGCAGCCGCCGGGATGTCGCAGCCCATGGCGGATCCAACGGCCCCGCGCTGAGGCGCGCAGGGCCGACGCTGCGGGTGTGGCCACGCAGGTGCGGCCTGATTTCCTGACCACCGCGCGGCGTCGGCTGGGCAATTGATCGTCCGGCCGTTGCGCAATGGCCGACGCAGCGAACGGACTGAAATCGCAGTAACCAGGGTTCAGGGTGCAGTTTCCATGATGACTCCCGCGTTCAAGAAGCAACTGGCGCTGGCCGTCGGTGTCGGCGCTGCCGTGGTGATCGCGGCCCTGGCCTGGTTCGCCCTGCAGCCCGCGGGCCTGGGTGTCGCCTTCGTCCAAGGCAATGGCCGTATCGAGGCGACCGAGATCGATGTCGCCACCAAGCTCGCCGGGCGGGTGCTGGAGATCATGGTCAACGAGGGCGACTTCGTGCAGACCGGACAGCCGCTGGCCCAAATGCAGGTCGATGTGCTGGATGCGCAGCGCGATGAGGCGCGTGCTCAGTCCCAACAGGCCGTCACCGCGGTGGCCAGTGCCCAGGCCGAGGTCGCCGTACGGCGCAGCGACAGCACGGCCGCCGAGGCCATGGTGGGGCAGCGCGAGAGCGAACTGGATGCGGCAGAGCGGCGCCTGGCGCGCTCCGAGACGCTGGCGAAGAAAGGCGTCACCGCGCTCCAGGTTCTCGACGACGACCGTGCCCGGGTGCACGGCGCGCAGGCGACACTGACTGGTGCCGAGGCCCAGGTGGCCGCGGCCGACGCGGCGATCACGGCCGCCGAGGCGCAGGTGGTCGGCGCCGATTCCGGGGTGACGGCGAGCGAGGCGACCATTGCCCGTGTCGAGGCCGATATCCAGGACAGCCTGCTCAAGTCGCCGCGTGACGGCCGCGTGCAATACCGGGTGGCACAGCCCGGCGAGGTCTTGGGCGCCGGCGGTAAGGTGCTCAATCTGGTCGATCTCAGCGACGTGTATATGACCTTCTTTCTGCCCGAGACGGTGGTCGGCCGGGTGGCGCTGGGCAGCGAGGTCCACCTCGTGCTCGACGCCATCCCGCAGTACGTGATCCCGGCCCGGGTGTCCTATGTCGCCAGTAGCGCACAGTTCACACCCAAGACGGTGGAGACGGCCAGCGAACGGCAGAAGCTGATGTTCCGGGTCAAGGCGCAGATCGACCGCGAGTTGCTGCAAAAACACCTGAAGCTGGTGAAAACCGGTTTGCCGGGCCTGGCCTGGCTCAAGCTCGACGCACAGGTGCCCTGGCCGGCCAACCTGGCGATCAAGTTACCGGAATGATCGGGCGCGCGGTGTCTCCAGACCGCGGGGGTGTTGCGCGCCCGACCGACGGTTCAGCGGGACCGGACGCTCCGGCGCCCGTTGTCGATCTGGCCGGGGTCAGTCTGCACTACGGGAAGATCGCGGCGCTGGACGACATTACCTTGGAGCTTCCGGCCGCGCGGATGGTCGGGCTGCTCGGTCCGGACGGCGTGGGAAAGTCAAGCCTGCTGGCGCTGCTGGCCGGCGCGCGCGCCGTGCAGCAAGGCCGGGTGCGGGCGCTGGGCGGCGACATGCGCAGCAGCCGCCATCGGGCACGGGTTTGCCCGCATATCGCCTACATGCCCCAGGGTCTGGGCAAGAACCTCTATCCCACCTTGTCGGTCGAGGAGAACCTCCAATTCTTCGGCCGACTGTTCGGCCATCCGGCGCTGGAACGCCGCCGCCGGATCGATGCACTGACGGCGAGCACCGGGCTGACCGCCTTTCTGACGCGCCCGGCCGGCAAGCTGTCCGGCGGCATGAAACAGAAGCTGGGCCTGTGCTGTGCCCTGATCCACGACCCGGACTTGTTGATTCTGGACGAGCCGACCACCGGTGTCGACCCCCTGGCCCGCGCCCAGTTCTGGGATCTGATCGCCGGCATCCGCACTGAGCGCCCCGGCATGAGCGTCATTGTCGCCACGGCTTACATGGACGAGGCTCAGCGCTTCGACTGGCTGGTGGCCATGGACGCCGGCCGGGTCCTGGCCACCGGCACACCCGCCGAATTGCTCGCGCGCACGGCAACCGACTCACTGGATGCCGCGTTCATCGCCTTGCTGCCGGAGGCGCGGCGGCGCGGCTACCGGCCGGTGACGATCCCGCCGCTGGTCACCGCCGACGCGGCGACCGGAGCCGAGATCGCCATCGAAGCAACGGACCTGACCATGCGCTTCGGCGACTTCACCGCCGTCGATCATGTGAATCTGTCCATCCGCCGCGGTGAGATTTTCGGGTTCATCGGCTCGAACGGCTGCGGTAAGTCCACCACCATGAAGATGCTGACCGGTCTGCTGCCGGCCAGCGAAGGTCAGGCGTCCTTGTTCGGGCGCGCGGTCGATCCCAAGGACCTCGCGACCCGGCGGCGCGTCGGCTACATGTCGCAAGCCTTCTCGCTCTATTCGGAACTGTCGGTGCGCCAGAATCTGGTGCTGCACGCACGCCTGTTCCAGCTGCCCGAGACCGAGATCCCGGCGCGCGTAGACGAGATGGTCCGGCGCTTTGGCCTGAATGACGTGCTCGACGCGCTGCCCGACACCCTGCCGCTGGGCATCCGTCAGCGCCTTTCGCTGGCCGTGGCCATGGTCCACCAGCCTGAACTGCTGATCCTCGATGAGCCGACATCCGGCGTCGACCCGATCGCGCGCGACCGCCTGTGGCAATTGATGATCGACCTGGCACGCAATGATCGCGTCACGATCTTCATCTCCACGCATTTCATGAACGAGGCCGGGCGTTGCGACCGCATCTCACTGATGCATGCCGGGCAGGTGCTCGTCACCGATGCCCCGGCTGAACTGGTGCGGCAGCGCGGCGTCGCCACGTTGGAGCACGCCTTCATCGGATTCCTGGAGGACGCGGGCGCGCGCGGCGACACGCCGGCTGCCCCCGCGCCGCTTCAATCTGTGCTCTCAGCGACGCCAACGGCGCCCAGCGACGGTCGGCTGAAGAAGGCCCCCAATGCGTTCTTTAGTCCGGCCCGGGCCTGGAGCTACACCAGACGCGAAACGCTGGAACTGCAACGCGACCCGGTGCGCGCCACCATGGCGCTGTTGGGAACCGCCATCCTGATGTTCGTCTTCGGCTACGGGATCAGTCTGGACGTGGAGAACCTGAGCTACGCGGTATTGGATCGCGACCAGACCGGGTTGAGCCGCAACTACGCCCTGAATCTGTCGGGCTCGCGCTATTTCATCGAACGTGCGCCGCTCACCGATTATGCGGATCTGGACCAGCGAATGCGGGGCGGCGAACTCGCCCTGGCCATCGAGATCCCATCCGGCTTTGCGCGCGACCTCACGCGCGGGCATCAGGTGCAAATCGGCGCCTGGGTGGACGGCGCCATGCCGGTGCGTGCCGAGACGGTGCGGGGCTATGTGCAGGGCATGCACCAGGGTTGGCTGCTCGAGCAGGCCGTGCACCGGCTCGGCCAGGACGCCGCCGCCGCACCCGCCACCATCGCGATCCGCTTTCGCTACAACCCCGACGTCAGAAGCCTGCCGGCGATGGTGCCGGCGGTTATCCCGATGCTCTTGCTGATGATTCCGGCGATGCTCACCGCGCTGTCGGTCGTGCGTGAAAAGGAACTGGGCTCGATCATCAATCTTTACGTCACCCCGGTCACGCGCAGCGAGTTCCTGCTCGGCAAGCAATTGCCCTACATCGTGCTGGCGATGCTCAACTTCGCCCTGCTGACGCTGCTCGCCGTCACCGTGTTCGGTGTGCCGATCAAGGGCAGCCTGTTGGCACTGAGCGCCGGGGCGCTGCTCTTCGTCATCTTCTCGACCGGCTTCGGGCTCTTTGCCTCCACCTTCACTCGCAGCCAGATCGCGGCGATGTTCGTGGCGATCATCGGGACCATGATCCCGGCGATCCAGTTCGCGGGCATGTTGAACCCGGTGTCCTCACTCGAAGGTGTGGGTGCCGTCATTGGTCGCATCTATCCAGCCTCGCATTTTCTCACGATCAGCCGCGGTGTATTCAATAAGGGGCTGGATTTCGTCGGTCTGGAAGCCTCGTTCTGGCCGCTGCTGCTGGCGGTACCGGTGATCTTGGGCCTGTCGATCATGCTGTTGAAGAAGCAGGAGACCTGAGCATGCTCCCACCCGCTGCGGAGCCGGGTCGCTTGGCCGGTACGGTGCTCAGTCGCGGCGCGGCGACTATATACCGCCTGGGCATCAAGGAGCTATGGAGCCTGGCACGCGACCCGATGATGCTGGTGCTGATCGGCTATACCTTCACGGTGTCGATCTATGTCGCTGCCACGGCGATGCCGGAAACCCTGCACAAGGCGCCGATTGCCATCGTCGATGAGGATGGCTCACCGCTGTCGCTACGGATCAGCGCGGTCTTTTATCCGCCGCGCTTCGATCCCCCGGCGATGATCCCACTGAACGGCATCGATCCGGGCATGGATGCCGGCGACTATACCTTCGCACTGGATATCCCTCCGGATTTTCAGAGCGATGTGCTGGCCGGCCGCGCGCCCGCCATCCAGCTCAATGTGGATGCCACCCGTATGAGCCAAGCCTTCACCGGCAGCGGCTATGTCCAGCAAATGGTGCTTGCCGAGGTGACCGAATTCGTCCAGCGTTACCGCGGCAGTGCCCCCTTGCCTGTTGAGCTGGCCCTGCGCATGCGCTTCAACCCCAACTTGGAGCAGTCCTGGTTCGGCGCCCTGATGGAGATCATCAACAACGTCACCTTGCTGTCGATCATCCTGACCGGCGCCGCGCTGATCCGCGAGCGTGAGCACGGCACCATCGAGCACCTGCTGGCAATGCCGGTCACGCCTGCCGAGATCAT
Source organism: Chromatiaceae bacterium (assembly GCA_013426805.1). Lineage (GTDB taxonomy): Bacteria > Pseudomonadota > Gammaproteobacteria > Chromatiales > Chromatiaceae > Thiodictyon. The sequence goes on along the minus strand of JACDZG010000048.1, from coordinate 44,393 downwards.
GCTGGCCAAGGTCTGGTCGATGGGTCTGGTGGTCCTGCTCGCTGCCGCGGTGGCCTTGGTGCTGGTCGTGCAGGGCCTGTTGCGTATTCCGATTGAAGGCGCGCTGACGCTGTTTCTGGCCGGCGCCGCGCTGCATCTGTTTGCCACCACGTCGATCGGCATCTTCATGGCCACGCAGGCACGGTCGATGCCGCAGTTCGGAATGCTGGCGGTGCTGATTCTGCTGCCGCTGCAACTGCTCTCGGGTAACTCGACCCCGCGTGAAAGCATGCCGGAGTTGGTGCAGTACATCATGCTGGCCGCGCCGACCACGCATTTTGTCGCGCTCGGCCAGGCGATTCTATACCGCGGCGCCGGCATCACGGTCGTCTGGCCGCAGTTCGTCGCGCTGGCCGGGATCGGCGCGGCCTTCTTCACGATTGCGCTCAGCCGCTTTCGCAGCACCATCAGCCAGATGGCCTGACCGCTCACCAACGACACAACAGAAACTGACCCATTGGACTATTGCGACATGATAACCAAGACCCAGCCGCTCGATTCGGAACTGCTGCGCAAGATGCACGCCTATTGGCGTGCGGCGAACTATCTCTCGGTCGGACAGATCTATCTCTACGACAACCCACTGCTGAAGGAGCCGCTCACCCTGGCGCATATCAAACCGCGCCTGCTTGGACACTGGGGCACCACGCCGGGCCTGAGCTTCATCTATGTGCATCTGAATCGCGTCATCAAGGACCAGGATCTCAGCATGATCTATATTGCCGGACCAGGGCATGGCGGTCCCGCGCTGGTGGCGAATGCCTATCTGGAAGGCACTTATAGCGAAGTCTATCCGAACATCGCCCAGGACGAAGCGGGCATGCAGCGGCTGTTCAAGCAGTTCTCGTTCCCCGGCGGCATCCCCAGTCATGTGGCGCCCGAGACGCCCGGGTCGATCAACGAGGGGGGCGAGCTGGGTTATTCACTGTCACATGCTTACGGTGCGGCCTTCGACAACCCGGACTTGATCGTTGCCTGCGTGGTCGGCGACGGCGAGGCGGAGACCGGGCCGCTCGCCACGAGCTGGCACTCGAACAAGTTTCTCAATCCGGTCCATGACGGTGCCGTGTTGCCCATCCTGCACCTGAACGGCTACAAGATCGCCGGTCCGACGGTGCTGGCCCGTATCCCGCGCGATGAACTGGAGGCTTTGTTCCGCGGTTATGGTCATACCCCCTATTTCGTCGAGGGCGATGATCCGACCCAGATGCACCAACTCATGGCGGCCACGCTCGACACCGTGGTCGCCGAAATCAAGCGCATCCAGAACGATGCCCGCGCCGACGGCTTCACGACCCGTCCCCGCTGGCCCATGATCATCCTGCGCTCGCCCAAGGGCTGGACCGGTCCGACCAGTGTGGACGGCAAGCCGACCGAAGGGACCTTTCGCTCCCATCAGGTGCCGATGGCCGACATGACGCATCCGGGACATCTGGAGATCCTGCAAGACTGGCTGAAGAGCTATCACCCGGAGGAGTTGTTCGACGCCACCGGCCGATTGAACGCCGAACTGGCGTGCCTGGCACCGCAGGGCGAGCGGCGCATGAGCGCCAATCCGCAGGCCAATGGCGGGCTGCTGCTGCGCGACCTGCGGATGCCGGACTTCAGTGACTACGCGGTCGCGGTGCCGCGGCCGGGTGCCGTGAATGCGGAGGCCACCCGGGTCCAGGGTGAGTTCATCCGTGATGTGGTGAAGCTCAACCCGCAGACCTTCCGCGTCGTCAGTCCGGACGAGACGGCATCGAACCGCTGGGGTGCGATCTTCAAAGTGACTGACCGCTGTTCGACCGGGCAGATCGTTCCCGGTGATGATCATGTCGGACCGGACGGCCGGGTGATGGAGATGTTGAGCGAGCATCAGTGCGAGGGCTGGCTGGAAGGCTATCTGCTCACCGGCCGTCACGGCTTCTTCTCCTGCTATGAGGCATTCATCCACATCGTCGATTCGATGTTCAATCAACACGCCAAGTGGCTCAAGGTGTGCAATGACATCCCGTGGCGCCGCCCCATTGCTTCACTGAACTACCTGCTCTCATCCCATGTCTGGCGTCAGGACCACAACGGTTTCAGCCATCAGGACCCCGGCTTCATCGACCATGTCATCAACAAAAAGGCGGAAGTCATCCGGGTCTATCTGCCGCCCGATGCCAACACGCTGTTGTCGGTGACCGACCACTGTTTGCGCAGCCGCAATTATGTGAACGTTATCGTGGCCGGCAAACAGCCCGCCCCCCAGTGGCTCGATATGGATTCAGCCATCAAGCACTGTACGGCCGGCATCGGCATCTGGCCTTGGGCCAGCAACGATCAGGGCAGCGAACCGGATGTGGTCATGGCTTGCGCCGGCGATGTGCCGACGCTCGAAACACTGGCTGCGGTCGCGTTGCTGCGGACTCATTTTTCCGAACTCAAGGTGCGGGTGATCAACGTGGTCGATCTGATGAAGCTCCAGCCGCAGAGCGAACACCCGCACGGGCTGAGTGATGACGCGTTCGATGTTCTCTTCACCACGGACAAGCCGATCATCTTCGCCTATCACGGCTATCCCTGGTTGATCCATCGGCTGACCTATCGCCGCACCAATCACAGCAACCTGCATGTGCGCGGTTACAAAGAAGAGGGCACGACTTCAACGCCCTTCGATACAGTGGTGAAGAACGAACTGGATCGTTTTGATCTGGTCGCCGACGTGATCGATCGCGTGCCGCAACTCGGTCCCAAGGCGGCCTATGCCAAACAGGCCATTCGCGACAAACTGATCGAACACAAGCAATACATCGCCAGGCACGGCGAGGACTTACCCGAAATTCGGAATTGGCAGTGGCAGGGGGATTGAAGACCACCGACCGGGCCTGACGGCCCGGTCGGTGGAAGACCTTAGGGTTTACTTGGCCGCCGGGCTGACGTCCTTGTTGGCGCTGACGTCCTTGTTGGTGCTGAAGTGGAACAGCGTGTAGGCCGGGCAGAAACGCAGGTAAGCGGTGCCGATCACGACCGCGCCGATCAGTCCGGCCAGCCAACTGCCGCCGCGAACGGCGCCGATGATCAGGAGGACGCCGACAGCGAAACGGATCAGGCGGTCGGTGTTGCCGATGTTGGGGTTGTTGATGTCTAGATTCATGATGAATACTCCAGTTGATGACGAGCGATTCTGGCTTCCGTGCCGGATCGGTTGGCGACAAGGTCGGTAGGGACAGCGCCGCGCTTCCGATCGTTGCCTTCCAGCGTGTTGCGGATAGGCGATCCCAAAAGAAAAGGACTGGTGCAGGTTCGACCTGGTCTTCGCTCAGATTTACGGCGGGCGAAGGGGCAGGAGCATCTCCGGTGAACCCGGAACGGCCGCTGTGACCTGATGAGTAGAGAGCACCTGTGAGTGCGTAATCTAGGCCGAGGTGGTCTGGCCTTCAGTGCGCTAACGAACTTAGAGGCGCAAGAAGCCGGTGGACCGCGCGGCGGACCATCAGGCGATTGACGGTAATTGCCGCGGTTCAGGCCGCGATCTGTGGGGGCGCGTCGCGGACTGACGGGGTGCAGTCCACGAGGTGGCTGGGGCGGGCCGAGGCCCGTTCAGTCCAAATCAGCGATTTCGCCGGTAGCGATATACACTACGCGTTCGGCGATGTTGGTTGCACGATCGGCGACACGCTCGTAATTGTGCGCGATCCACGACAGCGCGACACCCGGTGCCGCGGCCTCCGGGTGTGCCCGAATCCAGTCGACGATACGCTCGAGTTCCCCCACCATGTCCATGGACGCGGCGATGCTGCGCAGGTTCGGTCCAGCCGGTTGGTAAGCGGCCAAACCCAGCAACGCCTCCTGTTCGAGGACGCGGCGGGCAAGGTTGATGGATGCGTCGCCAGCGACGATCTTGCGGGCCAGCGCAAGATCCTGGCTGCGCACCGCCTCCAGTGACTGTTCCAGGGCCAGTCCGACTTGCTGCGCGAGATCGGCCAACCCGTACTTCAACGACTCACGCTTTTTCTCGACCAACAATCTGGTGTGGATCATGGGGACGCTCTGGGGTGGTAAGGCGCTATCGGTGTGGACGCGGATCGGTATCCACCATAGCGGAGCGGCTTTACGGTTTTGTTACCATCGGCGTGGTGGTGGCGCCCGGCACGCGTGGCCCGGTGCCGCGACCTGCCCACCCCAATCGTTGTGAGCCGGAGCCCGGTTGAAGCATCGGACCGAAAGCAGGTGCGCGTTGGTCCGCGGTAACACGCCCGCAACCTACGAGCGCAGCCAAGGCGTTAGGATGGTCTCCAAGATCGTGTTCAATCCTGGAGGTTCTCATGCGCATCCGTGCCCTCGCCCTCGCCCCCACCCTCGTCGTGGCATCGCTGAGTTCAGTGCCGGTCGCGGCCGTTTGTCCCGGCGGTGCAGCGCCAACCAAAGTGGAATTCACCGGCATGCCGGCGCCGGCCACCGCCGACGAGAAGGCCGACATCTATACGCGTGCCGTGCTGCAGATGACCTGCGCCGACGGTCAAACGACGGCGGTTCCGCTGAGCTACCACCAAATCTTCGCCACCACCGACCGCGTCGGCGACGCGGTGGTCGGCGGGTTGTTCACCGCCGCCGGAGCACCGCTGACCGACCGGGACGGTCAGTTGGCTTCCGACAGCCCGGATGGGACCTCGCTCATGCAGATTGCGGGACTCACCGTGCCCGGCGCGGCTGGCCATCCGCTGGCGCTGGTCACCCAGTTCGAGTTCCGTGAATTGCCCCCGAATGACGGCAGCAGCACCGGCTCGTTCTGGTCCAAGCTGCCCGCCACCGTCGGGTTGGCCCTGCTCGACCAAGACCCGGCGAGCGGTCGGTTGACGGCCAAGCACTATCGGGCGATCGATTTTTCCGCGGTCCATGGCGGCTGGATCCACTGTGGCGCCACCCTGTCCCGCTGGAACACCCACATCGGTTCCGAGGAGTACGAGCCCGACGCCAAGGTCCACGGCGGCGGCGCCAAGGCCGAGGGCTCGGATGACAAGACCGATATCGCGAGTTTCAGCCGCTATTATTTCGGCGATCCGGCCGCCGCCAACCCCTACCATTACGGACTGTTGCCCGAGATTACCGTGGCCGCGGATGGCACTACGCGGGTGGTCAAGCACACTGCCGCCGGCCGTTATGCCCGCGAGATGCAGATCATGGCCGCGGACGACCGCACCGCGATCAGCGGCGACGACGGCAAGAACACCGGGCTCTTCATGTTCGTCGCCGATCAGGCGCGGGACCTCTCGGCCGGAACCCTCTATGCCGCCAAACTCACCCCGGCCGACGCGGCCGCCGGTGACCGTTTCAACCTGCAATGGGTGCGCCTCGGCCATGCGACCGACGCTGAGATCAAGGCCATCGTCGACCGCGGGATTCGTTTCAGCGACCTCTTCGACGTGGCCGAGACCGACCCGCAGGACCCCAGCTTTACCAAGGTGTTGACCTATAACGGCACCGAGTGGCTCCGACTCAAGTCCAGCACCGCGTTCGACGTGGCGCAGGCCGCCGCCTTCCTCGAGACCCGCCGCTACGCCGCGCTTCTCGGTGCCACCACTGAATTCTCCAAGATGGAATACATCGCCTACAACCCGACCGACAAGCGGTTCTATCTCACGATCTCGCGGGTCGAGGCGGGCATGGTCGATCAGCAGGGCGCGATCCGGCTGGCACCCAACGACGGCGGTATGGTCTTCGAGATGGCGACCGCCGAGGGCCGGCAGGACACCCACGGCACCGCGATCGACAGCGCCTCTGTCGGCGTCAGCCTGGCTCCCGTCCCTGAACTGACCGGCGGATGGCTGGGCAAGGACAACCTGGATGCCGAGGGCAATGGGTGCAGCCAGGACCGGATCTGCGGTCCGGACAACATCGTCTATGCCGATGCGATCCGCACGCTGTTCATTGGTGAGGATACCGCCAGGCGTAACAACAACTACCTCTGGGCTTTCAACATCGACACCCGCAAGCTTGCGCGCATCCTCTCGGTACCCATGGCCGCCGAGGTGACCGGCCTGACGTTGGCACCCGATTACCATGGTTACGCCTATCTCATGGCCAACTTCCAGCACCCGGGCGACGAGAGTATCAAAGCCTACAAGGGTGCGGATCATGCCGAGATCGTCAGCAAGATCAATGGGAACTGGGGTGATCGCAAGAAAGCGGCAATCGGGTATATCGGTACCGCCGAGGGCGCTCTGCCGGCATTGCAGTGAGGGCTAGGTAGTGCGCTATAGGGTTAAACAACAACCGAGGCGCCAAACGCCGTCCCTAATGGATTTGTTTAGCTTGTGATCCGCTCCCATGCTCCAGCGTCAATGCCATTAGCCATTCTGGCTCCCACGCTCCTGCGTGGGAGCACGTGCGGGCGCTCCGCGTCCGGCGCCAAGACCGGACGCGGAGCGCCCGCCCGGCATTCCCACGCGGAGCGTGGGAACGAGAACGAAAAAACTTCAATCGCTCACACGTACAGCGGTGCCATGTGCCGCCAATAGTGGCCGCGATGGGCGCGTCCCTGCCACTCGTGCAGGGCGTGCCTGATGCCCTTCTCCCACAGTAACCGGCTCAGGTAACGATTGTTGTCGAGGAAGGGGTCCTGGTCGCCGATCACCAGTACGATGTCCATGCGCCGCAGGGCGGCGAGCCGCTCCGGGCAGTGGAGGTTGGCGAGATATTGGGCCGGGGTATGGAAGTAGATCAGTTCATCCCGGTGCCCATTGAACAGGTCGCGGAAGCACTCGACATTCAGGGTGAGATCATAGCGCCCGGAGAAGGCCGCGACTTTCTGAAAGAGATGGGGATGGCGCAACGCGATATTGACGGCATGGAAGGCTCCCAGGCTGCAGCCGTGGGCAATGGTGCAGGGATGGCGATTCTTCATTGCCATCAGCGGCAGCACTTCGTTGAGGATGTAGTCCTCGAAAGCGCAGTGGCGGCGGATGCGATCCGCGGGGTGGCACCAATCGCAGTAGAACGACTCCCAGTCGATACTATCCACGCAATAGATTTGTAACTGGCCCGCCTGAATCTTGTGGCCAAGCGCCTCGACCAGACGCAGGTCCTCGTATTCGTGAAAGCGGCCGTCGCGGGTGGGAAAAACCAGTACCTTGGCCCCGGCGTGGCCAAAGACCAACAGTTCCATGTCCCGACCGAGCCGGGCGCTGTACCAACGATGGTATTCGCGATTCATGATGACCTGTCGGGTGGATGTCTCAAGCGAAAACAGGCGAAGCTTAGTCCTCCAAGGTTGCAATACCGTGAACCGGGGTTCGATGTTTCGGCGCCGTCGGCGCGGCCCGCGCCGCAGCGTTGCGCATTCGGGTCAGAGCGGCGCGAAAAAGACCCAAAGCTGGGCCAGCAGATCCCGTTCCCGCCCCGCCCGGTCCGGATAGTCGAAGTGTCCGGCCGGCAGCACGAACAGGCGTTTGTCTCCGCCGATGGCGTTGTACACCGCGAACTGTCCGGGCGGGGCGACGGCCGGATCGAACCGGGCAACGGCCAAGTGCATAGGCTGCTGGATGTGCCTGGCGGCGACGGCCGCATCGTAATAGGCCAGGGTGGTTCGGACGTCGCGCTGGGTCCGGGCGTAGCGCTGGACGGCGGCGGCGCTGCCGACGCTCGGCAGGGTGAGGCGCAGGGGTTGGTGACCGAAACTGGGTACATTGAGGTGACCGCGGCCGATCCGGTGATCCCAGGCCAGGGCCATGGCGCCGATCCCGCCGCCGAAGCTGATGCCCAGGTAACCGAGGTGCCCGGCCAGTTCGGGGAAGAGCCCGAGCAGGGCCGAGATCCCGGTCCAAAGATCGTCTACGCAGCCGCCCAGTATGTACTGATCGCGCCGATCAATATCATGCAGCACATGCCAGGACGGATCGTCGGAAATCGGCGGCCGACGGCTGCGGCTCAGGCCCCGGAAGCAGGGGATCAGGTAGGCCCCATCGTCACGGGGGAGGTCGAGCGGCGGACGGTCGACGCCGCCGTAGCCGTGACCCAGCACGAAACCGCGTCGCGGCGGTGCGGCGGTGGGTGTCAGGAGCCAGCCGCGGATGGAGAAGGCGTCGGTCGAGTCGTATTCCAGGTCATAGACCCGGAAGCGCGGGTGGGCATCCGCCGAGGGACGCAACCGTGGGTTGGGCGTGACCGCCGTCGCGCGGTCATAGCGGGCACGCCAGAACGCGCCGAAATCGGCCGGCTCGGGCGGCGGCTCGACCGCCAGCAGGTCATCCAGGCTGTAGCCGTATCCGGGATCGAAAGGGAAGTCGTGGGCAAAGGGCATGGGGCGAAACCAAACCGTCACAAAATGGCGTCAGGGAGGATGATACAGTGTTGTCACGGCAATGGCAGGCGAACCGGAGCCGGGGACGCGGCGACCCTGGACCGCCTGACCTATTTCAAGGCGTTGCTGACGCTGCAGGCCGAGCTCATCAAACTGCAGGACTGGGTGGAGCACACCGGTGAGACGGTGGCGGTGATCCTGATCCGGATTCATGATCCGCTCAAGCAATGGAAACTCAGTCCCATGGATCTTGAGTCGCGGGTGCGCTGGGAGCTCTATACGAAGGCCAAGGAAGAGACCTTCGCGCGGACCAATATCCCCGAGGCGCCCTGGTTCATTGTTGAAGGCAACGACAAAAAACGGGCACGGCTCAACTGCATCCATCACCTGCTCGAACAGATCCCCTACGAGGATGTACCTCACGAGGAGATCACCCTGCCCGAGCGGGGCTTCAACCCGGACTATGAGCGTGCGGTGTTGCCCCCGGAGTTGCAGGTGCCGAATCGCTACTGAAGCCGCTCATGTCGATCCTGGCACCGCGTGCAGCGGGTCGCGTTCGGCACATGCAGCAAGCGCTTCGCAGGAATCTCGCAGCCACAGTCCAAGCAGGTTTCGCGACCTGGTGTGCGGCTGGTGCGCGCGCGAATCGCGGCGATTGCCAGTTCGGTCACTTGGTCGATACGACACTGTGCCAGGTCGAGTTCGTCAGCGAAGCGTTCCAATGTAGCCGTCTCCGGGTCTGTGGTCGCGAACTTGGAGCATCGCAGACGGATGTGACAACCGCATGACTCTCACCACCGAAACTTCATGCATATTCGAACCAAGCTCGCCGCCGGGCTGATTTCCACCCTGTTCGTCAATCTGGCCGTCGGTCTTCATGGGTTCGCCTTGCTGACTCAGGCCTACGACCGGGAGTCTAGGCTTCGCGAGACCAGTTCACTGATCCGGTCAATCGCTGCCAGGCCGCGGTGACCTAAGGATGCGCAAGCGGCCTTACGCATGGCGCATGACGCGCTGGCGCAGGAGCGAACACAACTGGCCGAACGGGTGCGTAGCCGCACGCTGGATCTCGATCGCGCCAATGCGGAGTTGGCGCGCACGGCACGGGCGAAAGACGAATTTCTCGCCGCAATGAGCCATGAACTGACGGTCTCGACGACCCTCGACCCCAGGGTCTGTCTGGTGCGGGGCGACAGTCGCCGACTCAAGCAGATGCTGGTCAATCTGCTCGGCAACGCGGTCAAGTTCACACTGTCGGGTGGGGCGATCGGGTTGGATGTTGCCGCGAACGCGCAACGACAAGAGGTGCGCATCGGCATCTGGCGCGCGAGCAACATCCCGATCTAATCCTGATGGATGTCCAGATGCCCGTGATGGACGGACTGGAGACCACCGGTCGACTGCGCGCGGACCCGGCACTGCGACGCATCCCGATCATCGCGCTCACGGCACTCGCCATGCCGGGCGACCGGGAACGTTGTTTGGAGGCCGGCATGGATGACTATCTGAGCAAACCGCTCGGCCTCGCAGAGTTGCACCGCGCTGTCATCTCCTGGATCAATCGTACCCGCGCGACTTGACCGGCGGTGTTGTTGCGCGGCGCCGATTCCTGTGCTGATTTGCGGCGGGCGTCGTCCACCTGAGCAGAGGTCTTGAGCCGCAACCTTGTGTGCCCGGTGGTTTCGGCGCGATAACGTAACGTCGAGGCCTATCTGGTCAAGGACGGTTGAGTTTCAGCAAGGTTGCATCGGATGGGTGTCGCTTCGCTGTGGTTCGCGACGCCCAGGCGGCAGCCGCGCCCGATGCGGTTTCCAGTCTCCAAGACGCGGGGCAGACCGCCGACCCGAGTTTCACAACAAGTCTGTTTCGCAACAGTCTTGTTGTGTTAATCTTTTAGGACCTTTAGATCGCTGGAGGTCCCCATGTCCTGCTACGACCGCCTTGATGAAACCGCCGCGCTGTGGCGTCAGCTTGCCGACGGGCGCAACCTGCTGATGCTGGCCCCGCGCCGGATCGGCAAGACCGTACTGCTGAACCACTTGCTCGGGACCGCGCCGGAGCACCGCTTCCGCGCCATCCTGCTCGACGTGGAGGGGCTGCTCGACGAGAAGGCCTTTTTTCGCGAGTGCTGTGCGTCGATTCAAGAGGAACAGACCACCGGCAAGAAGGTGATGGCCAGCTTTGCGCATCGGCTGTCCCGGTTGCTGCGCGGCGGAGCAGCGGACGACGATTGGCGCAGCCTGTTGGTGCGCACCGACTGGCAGTCCTTCGCCGAGGAGCTGTTCGCACACATCGACGACCACCAGGACGACCCGCCCTGGGTGATCCTGGTCGACGAACTGCCGGTGTTCCTGCAACGCCTGCAAGACCGGGACGGCCCGGCTGCGATCCGCGACTTCCTCTACTGGCTGCGTGGCATGCGCCAGAAGTACCAGCGCATCCGCTGGCTTTATGCCGGCTCCATCGGGCTCGACAGTATCGCTCGCCGCCAGCGCGTGGAAGGCGCGTTGAACGACCTCGACCCGTTTCAACTCGGCCCGTTTACGCCGGAGACCGCGCGGCTTTTCGTTGCCGACCTGGCCCGTCGGCGCGGGGCCGAGCTGACCGACGCCGCCGCGCGTCGGCTCTGCGAACGACTCGGCTGGCTCTCGCCGTACTACCTGGAGCGGATCGCCGAAGACGCCTGCGCTGGTGCCGGTGTCGGCGCCAGCGTCGAGACCGCTCATGTGGACGCCGCGATGGATCGGTTGATCGACCTCGACAAGCGCCTGTACTGGGCGAGCTGGCGCGAGCACCTCGACCGTAACTTCCCGGAGCCGGACCGCACCCGACTCTATCGAATCCTGGAGACCGTCGCGAAGGCGGACGCCGGGGCTGACGGCAGCCTGCTGCTGACGGCGCTGGCGCGGGGTGACCAGGTCGTCGGCGAGCTGGAGGCCCGCGACCTGGCCGACACCCTTGTCACCGACGGTTACCTCACGCGCGACGCTGCCGGCCGCTACCGCTTCCGGATGCAACTGCTGAAGGAATGGTGGCTGCGCTTCGTCGTGTTCTGACCGGAGTTCAATGATGGGAGAACTGCTGGAACTGGCCGTCTACAACCCGGCCATCCTCGACGACGCGTCCTTCCTGAACGGCTTTGCCGCCCGGCAGGACCTGGCCGAGCGGCTGCTGCAACGGCTCGGCGAGACCACCGCGGACGGGCTCGCAACCCATCATTTGATCCTCGGCCAGCGCGGCCTGGGCAAGACCAGTCTGCTGCGCCGACTGGCACTCGGTGTGCGCGACGATCCGCGCCTGGCCGCGGTGCTGCTGCCGCTGTTGTTCCGCGAGGAGCAGTACAACGTGCACAACCTGCACGTGCTCTGGCTCAACTGCCTCGATGCGCTCGGGGACTGGTTCGAGCGGACCGGGCAACCCGAACCGGCCGCGGCGCTCGACCGCGACGTGGCGCGGCTCGCGCAAGGGCCGACGGACGATCCCGAAGGCACCGCGGCGCTGGAGACCTTCCAGCGCTGGACCCGCGAGTTGGGCCGGCGGCCGCTGCTGCTGCTCGACAACCTGGACATCATCCTGAACGGGCTCGCGAAGCAGCAGTGGAGCCTGCGCCGGGCGTTGCAGCGCCCCGGCGGCATCGTCGTGGTCGGTGCCTCCGCCGGCTGGCTGGAGGCCACGGAGGAGAAGAGCGCCGCCTTCTACGACTTTTTCCAGGTCACGGTGCTGGAGCCCCTTGGCGCCGACGAGCTGATCCGCTGTCTGGGTCGGCTCGCGGCGTTACGCGGCGAGCCGGGACGCGCGGTGCAGGCCCTGCTCACGACGGACCCCGGGCGGATCCGGGCGCTGCACGACCTCACCGGCGGCAATCCGCGCACGCTGACGCTCCTGTACCTGCTGCTGGAGACCGACACCGGCGGCGACGTGCTGACCGACCTGGAGCGGCTGCTTGATCAGGTCAGCGTGCTGTACAAGGCCCGGGTCGAGGACCTGGCGCTGCAGTCGCGGGTGGTGCTCGACGCCGTCGCGCTGGCCTGGGACCCGGTCATCGCCGCCGAGGTCGCCGCGGCCTCCGGGCTCGCCACCGGCACCGTCTCGGCGCAACTGACGCGGCTGGAGCGCGACGGCATCGTGCAGAGGGTCAGCGTGTCGCGCAGCAATCGCGACGCCTACCAGCTCGCCGAGCGCTTCTTCAATATCTGGTACCTGATGCGCCACGGCCCCCGCCGGCAGCGCGCCCGGCTGCGCTGGCTGAGCGCCTTCCTGCGCGGCTTCTATCTCCGCGGCCAGGTCGATGAGGCAAAGATCGCTTACACGACTGCCCAAGCGCTCGATCCGGACAACCTCATAACGGCCAGCAACCTGCTTGCCATCGCGTTGCTGCGCGACGACATCGCGCCGGTGGACGACGCCGCCTTCAACGCGATCGTCGGCCGCCATCCGGACAGCGGGGCCAATCTGCTGCGGGCGCTGCGGGCGCTGGTGCGCGGCGACCTGCCGGCAGCCGCCGACGCCTTTGCGGCGGTCCTGTCGCAGCCTGACGGCGACGTGCTGACACTGTATCAGGGCTTCGTGCTGCTGTTCCTGCGCGAGGCGGCCCGCCGCGGTCACGGAGATGCGCTGCTTAGCGACCTGCGGGACCGCGGCATCGCCGATACGCACTGGCCGCTGGTCGCCGCCTACGAGGCCTACCTGCACGGCGAGGCGCGGCTTGCGGACGTGAACCCCGAGGTGCGCACGGCGGCAAGGCGCATCTACGACTGGCTCGATGCCCCGCGGCGGTCGGAGCCGCCGGCGCCGCGCCGTTGACCGCGATGCGCCGGGCTCGGCGGGATGCCGCCGGTCCCGTTTGGCGTCGGCGGCGGCGCGTATCAGGGCAGGTAATCGATCACGCCGGGGTCCGCGGCGGTGCGGCGGTGGGCGAATTTGCAGATCGAGGCTACCGCTCGCGCCAATCGGCTTGACCTTCAGTGTGCCGCCGCTCCCGCCTCCCGCGCCGACCGCCGCTTGACCAAGCGCAGCCCGAGCCAGGCCAGGCCGACGACGAAGGGCAGTGCGATGCCCATGCCGAGCGACGCGTTGACGGGGAACCCGCCTTGCTCGAGCCCCTTGAGCGCGTAACCGATGAGCCCCAGTCCGTAATAGCTGATCGCGATGACCGAGAGCCCCTCCACCGTCTCCTGAAGGCGCAGTTGCAGGTGCGCGCGGCGATCCATGGATTCCAGCAGTTGACGATTCTGCTCCTGCAGTGAGACCTCGACGCGGGCACGCAACAGGCTGGTCAGTCTGGCCGCGCGCTCGGCCAGATCGGTCTGGCGCAGTTGCGTCGACTCGCAGGTGGCCACCGCGGGCGCCAGCCGGGCGTCGAGAAACTCGGTGATGGTCTGCAAACCTTCAATCCGTTGTTGACGCAGTTGTTCGAGCCGCTGCCGGACCATCCCGTAGTAGGCACGGGAGGCGTCGAAGCGGTAGGTCGTGCGCGCCGAGATCTCCTCGATCTCGGCCGCGAGATGGGTGAGCTCGGCCAGCAGGTCGCTCTCGAAGCTCGGATCAGCCGACTTGCCCCGGTTGGACATGCGCGCTGCCAGCAGCGCCAGTCGACGATCGGCCTCGCTGAGCGTGGGGGAGACTTCACGCGCCAACTGAAACCCGATCAGGGCGAGTGCCCGGTAGAAGTTGATTTCCAGTATCCGTTTGGCGAGCCGGCCGGCCTGATTCTTGGACAGGCTGCAGTCGCGCACCAGGATGTGCACGAAACCATCGGCATGGATCTTGAAATCCGTCCAGACGCGTGCGGACCCGCCAACCGCCTCGGACCCGATGACTGGATTGCCGTCGAAGATTTCGGCCAGCGCATCGCTGTCGCGTTCCGGCATCGCGCAGGAATCGATGGCCATCGAGACCGCGGCCATCACCTCGCCGGGCAATTCGCGGAGCCAATCCACCGGAAGTTCCTGGAGCACGGGTGCGACGAAGGGATGCGCAAAGGCGCCTTGCTTGCTGAAGGTGTAGCTGACGAATTCCGTATGACGCTCCCAGCGCACGCGCAGGGGTCCCAGGTCGGCCCAGTAGTGCTGATCGATCGTTTCCGGGATCGGCCGCCCATAGAGACCCAGCAGGCGCTTGAGATGCTGGACCTGGCGGCCGGTCTCGCGCTCACCGCAGACGACGGTGAGGTGGGAGACCCGTTCCGGAGCGCGGAGCGGTTCGAAGGTACGGGCGTGAAGCTCGGCCGTGACGATACGGCGGAGCGGATGCTCTCGGAAGACCAGGGACATGATTGGGATGATCCGTCGTTGGATGCGCGCGTCACCCGGTTGACTGACGAGCGGCATAAATTGAATGGGGGAGAGTCAGCGCTTGGTCGGCAGTGCCGTTGGTCCGTAGCGGGACACCGAGGGGGTCTACTCACCCAATGGAATAAGGTTGCAGGTTACTGATATCCGGACAGACCCTTTGTGTAGGGGCGGGTTTAAAACCCGCCCCTACGTCCGGCTCTCACGTCCGACAGCGATACCAACCTGAGTGATCGTCGATGCGGTCACAGGGTCGCTGCGAACGTTCGCTCGATCGAATGCATCGACGAAACGTTTGAGTGATCTTAACGTGAGCGCCGAACGCATCTCTTCCGGTCAAGATCATCGCAGACCGATGTGACGCCGGTATGACGCGTCGTGTTCCCACGCCCGACCGTCGCGGGTCTTTCAATAAAGTGAATCTGCCGGGGCGTGCCGGTCCAGTTGTTCTTCACCCACTGGTCACTCGACGGTCACTCAAGGGAAACACCGCCCGATTATCCTCTGGTGCGGTGCACCATCGCAACCGTGCGCCGGCTTGCCCTGTCAGCGAAGCGACCCCAGCGAGGAATCCATGACTGCCGACTACATCGAGAATCGGACCTTTGACGAGATCCAGACCGGGCAGACGGCTGAGCTTCAGCGCACCCTCACGCGGGACGACGTGGCGCTGTTCGGTAAGGTCTCCGGAGACCTCAATCCGACGCACATGGATCTGGCCTATGCCCTGGAAAGCGGGGCCAAGGGCGTGCTGGGCCATAGTTTGTGGGCCACCAGCCTGATTTCCAGTCTGTTGGCGAACGTGTTACCCGGTCCGGGCACCACGTATCGCAGCCAGAGTTCCAATTTTCACCGGACTTTTGAACTCGGGGACACCCTGACGGCCCGCATTCGGGTGCGTGAGCGGCGCGATGGCCGGGTCGTGGTCTTCGACTGCGAGGTCCGTAATCAGTCGGGCCAGCCGGTGATGGACGGGGTTGCGGAGGTCCTGGCTCCAGCCGAGCGCATTCGTGTGCGGCGGCTTGAAACCCCCAACGTGTCGGTCCATCGCCACGACAGTTTCGGTCTCTTGTTCGACGCAGCGGCGGCCCTGGAGCCGGTGCCCACCGCGGTGGTTCATCCGGTCGATCAGGTTTCGCTTCAGGGCGCTATGGAGGCGGCCGAAGCCAACTTTATCCGGCCGATCCTGGTGGGGCCGACCGCCCGCATCCGCGCCATCGCCGATGCCTTCAAAATCGATCTGGGCGGCACTGAGATGATCGATGTCGCCCACAGCCATGCCGCGGCCGAGCGCGCCGTGGCCCTGATCCGCGAGGGGCGTGCCGAGATTCTGATGAAGGGCAGTCTGCATACCGACGAGGTGCTGAGCGCCGTGCTCGACAAGGTCAATGGCATCCGCACCGCGCGGCGCATCAGCCATGTGTTCGTCATGGACGTGCCGACCTATCCCAAGCTCCTCCTGGTGTCCGACGCGGCGGTCAATATCGCCCCCGATCTGGAGGCCAAGGCGGATATCTGTCAAAACGCTATCGACCTGGCTCACACCCTTGGGGTCCCATTGCCCAAGGTTGCGATCCTGTCCGCGGTCGAGACGATCCGGCCGAAGATCCAGTCCACCCTGGACGCCGCGGCACTCTGCAAAATGGCCGACCGCGGTCAGATTCAGGGCGGGCTCGTCGATGGCCCGCTGGCGATGGACAACGCCATCAATCCGGAGGCGGCGCGGATCAAGAAGATCGACTCCGCGGTCGCCGGGGTGGCTGATGTCCTGATCGTGCCGGATCTGGAGTCGGGCAACATCCTGGCCAAGCAGCTCATTTTCCTGGCCAACGCGGAAGCCGCCGGGGTGGTGCTGGGGGCGCGGGTGCCGATCGTGCTGACCTCCCGGGCCGACAGCGTGCGCACCCGCCGCGCCAGTGCGGCCGTGGCGGTGCTGCACGCGCACGCGCTGCGTCAAGGTTTGACGCCGAAGGATCTGCCCAAGGAATTGGTCAAGGGGAGCTGAGGAAGCTGTCATGAACGACCTGATTCTCACCCTCAACGCGGGTTCATCGAGCATCAAGTTTGCGCTCTACGAAGTGGTCGACAACCAGCCGGTGGAGACCGTGAAAGGCCAGGTGGAGGGGATTGGCACCGCTCCTCACTTCGTTGCGAAAAACCCGGCTGGGGCGCTGCTCGCCGAGAGCTATTGGGAGCGGGTGGCCGCCGGTCAAGGCCATGCCCGCGCCTTCAAGCAGATTTGGAGTTGGTTGGCGGACGCGGCGCAGGGCCGGCAGATTCTTGCCGTCGGGCACCGCGTCGGCCATGGCGGCGAAACCTTCGCTGACCCGGTGCTGATCGACGCGCGGGTGCTGGAGATTCTGACTGGTCTGGTCCCGCTGGTGCCGCTGCATCAGCCGAACAATCTGGCGGCCATCCGGGCGGTGGCGGCAGACCATCCGCAGTTGCCGCAAGTCGCGTGTTTCGACACCGGTTTTCA
Organism: Chromatiaceae bacterium; assembly: GCA_013426805.1. Lineage (GTDB taxonomy): Bacteria > Pseudomonadota > Gammaproteobacteria > Chromatiales > Chromatiaceae > Thiodictyon. The sequence continues at coordinate 27,319 of JACDZG010000048.1, read as the reverse complement.
CCGCGGACGGCCGCGGGTCACCGAACAACTCGGTCTGCCGCGGGCGCTCCTGGAGCGCGGCGTCAAACGTTATGGCTTTCACGGACTCTCTTACGAGTACATCGCCGGACGTCTGCGCGAACTGGCCCCGGACGCGGCGCACGGTCGGGTGGTCGTGGCGCATCTGGGCAGCGGCTGCAGCATGACCGCGATGGTGGGCGGGCGCAGTGTCGACACCACGATGAGCTTTTCGGCCTTGGACGGACTGCCGATGGGGACACGCTGTGGTGTCCTGGACGCTGGGGTGATCCTGTTCCTGATGCGTGAGGATGGTTTGGGCGTGCCCGAGTTGGAGGACCTGCTCTACAAGCGCTCCGGGCTGCTCGGTCTGTCCGGAGTCAGCAACGACTTGCGCGATCTGCACGTCAGCGCGGACCCGGGCGCCGCCGAGGCGATCGACTATTTTTGTTATCGGATCGCCCAGACGCTGGGCGGGTTATGCGCCTCCGCGGGCGGACTCGATGCCCTGGTGTTCACCGCCGGGGTGGGCGAAAACGACGCGGCGATTCGCGCCCGTGTCTGTCGGGATGCCGCCTGGCTGGGGATCACGCTGGACGAGACCGCCAATCAGCAGCGTGGCCCGCTGATCAGCCCCGCGGGCGCCACCCCCTCGGTCTGGGTCATCCCCACCGACGAGGAAGCGATGATCGCTCGTCATACTCTGCGCGTGGTGCGCGGTCACTCGGCAGTCAACTAGGAGCCACTGATGCTCGACTCAGATTATTTCAGTCTTGACGGCAAGAAGGGGCTGGTGCTCGGGATTGCCAACGAGCACTCGATCGCCTATGGCTGCGCCCGCGCCTTTCACACCCTGGGGGCGAATCTGGCCGTCACCTATCTCAACGAAAAGGCGCGTCCTTATGTCGAACCGGCCGCCGCGGCGGTCGACGCCGAGATCTTCCTGCCCTGCGACGTGATGGTGCCGGGCGAACTGGAGTCGGTCTTCGCGGCCATCCGTGAGCGTTGGGGCCGACTCGATTTCGCTGTCCATTCCATCGCCTTCGCTCCGCGCGAGGACTTGCAGGGTCGGCTGGTGGACTCCTCGGCCGATGGGTTCGGGTTGGCGATGAATGTCTCGGCCCATTCCTTCCTGCGGATGGCCCAGTTGGCTGAGCCGCTGATGACCGAGGGCGGTTCACTCTTCGCCTTGACCTTCTACGGTGCCGAAAAGGTGCTGCCCACTTACCAACTGATGGGTCCGGTCAAGGCTGCCCTGGAGGCGGCGGTGCGCTACACCGCGGCCGAACTGGGAGCGCAAGGCATTCGCGCGGTTGCGGTCTCGCCCGGTCCCTTGCCGACCCGCGCCGCGTCCGGTCTGAAGGACTTCGATGTGCTGATGGACACCGCCCGCCACCGTGCGCCGCTGGGGCGGCTGGCGGAAATCGATGATGTGGGGGCGGTCGTCGCCATGCTCGCCACCCGCACCGGGGCCATGCTGACCGGACAGACCATCTACGTGGATGGGGGCTTTCATATCATGGGGTGAGTGTTCGCCCCCAGGATCGGTTGGGACGCCATTCTATTACTTTGTGTATTCAATGCCTCGACTGACCGGAGTATGCCATGCATAACGTACCCGATTTCTCCGAGCCGCCTGAGGTCGCAGACAGCCTGTCCGGCCTGGGTCAATCGCTGCGCGACCGCAGCGAAGGTTACGAGCGCCACGTCAGGGATCTGGGCACGATCGGCGAGGCGCACGGCGCGCGGGCGCTGCAGACCGCGGCGGCCAATCTTGAAAAGAACCTGGACGCCTGGGCCAAGGTCAGCCAGGCGTTGACCTCGCCGCAGAGCGTCCCGTTCCTGGTTCAGCACTGGGCGGCTTATCTCATGGATGCGGCCCAGCGCGCCGTGCTGTTCAATGATGCGATGCGCCAGCGCGGCAATTATTTCAACGCGCATGAGCAAGGTGCAGACAAGACGGTCCTGTGCTGGGCGCATACAGTTGTCGTCGATGGCAGCACGCTGGAGCGTCCGGTCAACTACTCCCTGGTCCGCATCGTTGCGCCGACCGGAGTCAAGACCCGCGAAGACGGCCGACCCTACATCATCATCGACCCGCGCGCCGGACACGGTTCGGGGATTGGTGGCTTCAAGCACGAGAGCGAGGTCGGGGTCGCCATCCATCAGGGCCATCCGGTCTATTTCGTGACTTTCACCCGGCTGCCCCAACCGGGGCAGACTTTGGCTGACGTCACCGCCGCGGAGGCCGATTTCGTGCGCGAGGTGCGCCGTCGTCATCCCGCCGCGCCCAAGCCGATCGTCATCGGCAATTGCCAGGGCGGCTGGGCCGCCATGCTGCTGGCGGCGACCAACCCGGATATCACCGGTCCGATCGTCGCCAACGGGGCACCGCTATCCTACTGGTCCGGCCAAAAGGGCAAGAACCCCATGCGCTACCTGGGCGGACTGGTCGGTGGGGCCATGTCCGTCAAGTTCATGTGCGACCTGGGCAACGGGTTGTTCGATGGTTCCAGTCTGGTGTCCAACTTTGAGCGGTTGAGCCCCAGCAACACCTGGTGGAGCAAGTATTACGACCTGTGGCGTGACATCGACACCGAGGTCGAGCGGTTCGTCGGCTTCGAACGGTGGTGGAGTAGTTTCTATTACATGACCGAGCAGGAGATCCGCTGGATCGTCGAGAACCTGTTCGTGGGCAACCGATTGGCGCGTGGGTGCGCCAACCTGGACGCCCGCACCCATGTCGATCTGCGCAACATCAACTCGCCGATCATTATTTTTGCCTCGCACGGCGACAACATCACCCCGCCGCAGCAGGCCCTGGGCTGGATTGCCGATCATTACAAGGATGTCGCTGAGATCAAGGCGCGCGGACAGCGGATTCTCTACACCCTGCACGATAACGTCGGTCATCTGGGCATCTTCGTGTCCTCGTCGATCGCCAAGAAGGAGCATCAGGAAATCGTGTCCACGCTCAAGGCGATCGAGGCGCTGTCACCCGGTCTCTACGAGATGGTCATTGAGGCAGCGATCGGCGAGGGGGTCGAGAAGCGTTTCCACGTGGCCTTCCGAGAGCGCACCATCCCGGAAGTGATCGCCGAGTGCGGCGGTGACGATTCGGATCGACCTTTCGCCGCGGTGGCCCGCTATTCAGAGCTTGCAACTGAACTGTATGACCTGACCCTGGGTCCCTTGGTCCGGGCGATGAGCAATCCGACCACCGCTCAACTGCTGGCTGCAACCAGCCCGATGCGTTTCCAGCGGGCGCTGCAGAGCGACAGTAATCCGTTGATGCAGCCGTTCGCTGCCCTGGCGGAACAGGTCCGCGCGGGACGCCAGGCGGTGCCCGCCGACAACCCCTTCCGCCAACTGGAACAGACTGGTGCCGATCTGGTCACGCAGTGGTGGGAAGGCGTCAGGGATGTGCAGAACGCCCTGATCGAGACTAGCTTTCACCTGATGTGGGCGGCGCCCCCGGTGACCGCGCTGGGCGAGCAGATGTCGCAGTTGATCAGTGAAGCACCGCAGGAGGATTTGCGCACGCTGGTGCAGGTGCAGGATGCCCTCGACCGCGTCGATCAGGGCGCTTTCGCGGAGGGCGTGATCCGCATGTTGATTCTGCTGGCGCACTCGCGCAAAGAAGTGCGCCGCTCCCGGCTCGAGCGCTCCAACCGGATGCTCATGTCCACCGAGCCCTTCGCGAGCATGAAGCCCAAGCAGCGCACCCGTATGATTCACCGCGAGTCGCTGATTGTCGGTTTTGAGCCGGAGGCAGGGATCAGGGCGCTGCCGCAATTGCTGCAAAGCGATGAAGACCGGCGGCGAGCCTTGGCGCTGTGCTGGGAGATTGCCGGACCGCGCGCGGAGATGAGCGACGAGACCTTAGCGATGATGCGTCGCTTGGCGTCGGTGCTGGGCCAGACTCTGCCCGAGACGCAGTCAGTACCCGATAACCTGCGTAAAATCGCGTGAGGTGCGCTGAACCTGCTGGCGCGCAGTGTCGGAACCTCACTCACAGTCGGGCGCTGGACGCTGCAAAAAGTGCTTCGCCCACCGGGCGACTGCGGATTATCCTTCGCGATGACGGTCCGTTCGCCAAAACTTGAGGTTCTGTGATGACACCGCTCGAAAAAGTCGACGCCTTATATGACGAACTCGTCGCCTGGTACGGCGAGGGACAAGACCGGGAGGTTCGGGCCGCATCGAAATTGCTGATGATTGCTTTGCTCAAGCTCAAGGAGTATGGCGGGTTCGGCTGGCAGGGCTTGCTCGAAGAGTATGTGTTGATATTGAAGAACGATCCCGAGCGTTATCGGGAGATGCTCGAGTCCAACCGCGGGGAAGGCAAGAGCGGGATGAACCCGTAGCCGGTCAGTAGCGAGTCAAGAACAAGTCGGGTTTTCGGACCTGCCCTTTATGTCTGACACATTGATCTGGAACGCTTTCTGGATCTGCGCAAGGCATGGGTTTTGATCGAATCATCGGAAAGTAGACGGCGTTGATGCTGCTCACTGGGGTCGGGGCGGCGGCGGGGAGTGTCTTCTTCGAGGGTGCCGAACTGCACTTGTTCGCTATCGTGGAGGGCTTGGCGTCCGGTGCAATGCTCACGATGATCGCCGAGACCATGGTGCCGGAAGCCTACCTCAGGGGCGGCAATGTGGTGGGCCTGTCGACCCTCGCGGGCTTCCTGATCGCAATCTTTTCCAAGACCTTGGAGCCGGTTGAAGTGACCGGAGACCGACCTCATGGTCTTGCCCGTCGCTGCGCAGGTGATCCTGAGTCGTCGGGACAACCTTATTCGTCGAACCGTCATGCCGGCGTCATGCAACGTTAATCTGCGGTCCGTACCATCGCGCCTCGGGACGAGCCGGATCGTCAGGGCGGAGAAGCGATTGACACACAAGTGGAGAGGTAATATATATTGAAGCAGCATCTCGCATGGGGCGCGCTGACTGGCATCATCGTCACGGGCGCTGCGATCGGTGCAACCACCTTCCCCGAGGACGGCGTGCGCCCCACGATGCAGGATTACCGCTCCAACCTTCAGGCAAAGAGTTTCCAGCGGGTGGGAACTTTCGGCAACTACCTGAATCTCGATCCGGCAGCCCGTGGTGAGGAAACGGTGTCGGAGATTATGGCCGCGACGAAAGACGGCAGGACGCTTGTCTACACTGACAGTCCCGGCGAACGGATCGGTTTTGTCAATATTACGGACCCCGCGAGTCCGCTGCCTGCAGGTACACTCGCCATGGATGGTGAACCCACGTCGATCGATGTGCTGGGCAATGAGTACGCGCTGGTCGCCGTCAATACCAGTGAGAATTTCATCAGCACCGGCGGCAAGCTGGTGGTTGTGGATATCAGGACCAGAACGGTGACCGGCGAGGTTGACCTGGGTGGTCAGCCGGACTCGATCAAGATCAGCCCGGATCGCAACTATGTTGCGATTGTGATCGAAAACGAGCGCGATGAGGAGGTGACCGTCGATGGGGTGGAAGGCGGATTGCCCCAGGCGCCGGCCGGTTACCTCGCCATCCTGGATATCAAGGGCACGAACCCCGTGAATTGGGTGCGGCGCGATGTCGACTTCCGCGGTCTTGCGGCCTACGGCGGCGACGACCCGGAACCCGAGTTCGTCGATGTCAACATCAATAATAAGGCATTGGTCTCACTGCAAGAAAACAATCACCTCGTCGTCGTTGATCTGGTTAAAGGTCGGGTGACCAACGATTTGGATGCCGGCGTGGTGAGTTTGGACGGCATCGACCAGACCGAGGATGGCGTCATCTCGCTGACCGAGTCGCTGGCCGATGTCCCGCGCGAGCCCGATGCGGTCGCCTGGGTCCCGGTCGGCGGCCGTGATTTGAGCATGATCGCAACCGCCAATGAAGGCGATCTATTCGGCGGCAGCCGCGGCTTTACGCTGTTCGACCGCGCGGGCAAAGTGCTGTTCGATAGCGGAGCTTCGCTGGAGGAGATCGCTGTGCAGCATGGTCATTATCCGGAAGACCGCTCCGAGAACAAGGGCACTGAACCCGAGGCGATCGAGTACGGGCGTTTCGGCCGGGACGACTATCTGTTTGTCGGCTCCGAGCGCGGCAGCTTCGTTGCGGTGTATCAGCTTCAGGACGCGCGCCCGGCCTTCAAACAGCTGCTGCCCGCGCCCTTGGGTCCGGAAGGACTGTTGGCCATTCCATCACGTAACCTGTTGATCGCTTCCGGCGAAAACGATGACCCGAGCTTCGGTGTCCGCTCCAGTCTCATGATTTATAGGCTGCAAGCCGGTCAGCCGACCTATCCGCAGATCCTCTCCGACGATCAGTCCGGTTCTCCGCTTCCCTGGTCCGCGCTGTCCGGCATGGTTGCGCTGCCCGGTCGGCGCGATACGCTGCTCGCAGTCTGGGACTCTTACTACAGCGAGAGCCGGATCTTTACGATTGATGTCTCGCGCAAGCCGGCCGTCATTACCGAGTCCCTCAAGATCCAAGGTGGAAGCGGTAATTATGATCCGGAAGGTATCGCCGTAGCACCGGACGGGACTCTCTGGATCGCCAGCGAAGGGAACGCGAGCGACTCCCGGCCCAATCGGCTGTTGCAAGTCGATGCGAGCACCGGCCAAGTCATGCAGGAAATTGGTTTGCCGCCTGAGATCCTGGCCTGTCGCGGTGCGTCAGACAGTCGCGGGACCCTGGGGTCCGGATTCGAAGGGGTGTCCGTTCGGCCCAACGCCGACGGCTATCGCCTCTTTGTCGCCCAGCAGCGCGGCTGGGACTACACCACACCGGCGTGCGAGGATCTCGATGACGATGCCGGTGGATTGAATGCCCTCGGACAGCCGAACCAGACCCGCATCTGGATCTACGATCCGCGGGCGATGACTTGGAAGCACCTTTCCTGGGAATTGGCGCCGTTACCGGATCATGCGGATTGGGTCGGCCTCTCGGAGATCACCCGCGGCCCGGATGGGTCCCATATCCTGATCGAGCGCGATAATCTGACAGGCGACTTCGCTGGTTTGAAGTCGCTGGTCAAGGTGCCGTTGGTTGCCACCGCCGACCAACTGATCAGCAGCAGCGAGAAGTCGGTCTTTGATCTCATTCCGCGAATGAAAGCAAGTGCCGGCTGGATCACCGACAAGCCGGAGGGTGTTGCGGTCACCAATGACGGCAGAACCTTTGTCGTAACAGATAATGACGGCGTTGAGGACTGGTCCGGCGAGACCTGGTTCCTCGATCTCGGGGGCTATCGGCAGCTGTTTCGTTAGACTGAGAGAAGGTGCTTCGGGGTCAGTCGTCCGCGACTGCCTCGGTACGTGAGGGGCCCTGACCATCGTTCCGGTCAGTGCCCCTCGTAGCGTTGCGACTGGCGGGCGGTGCCGCCGTCCGGTCTGCGGCCGACAACAAAACACCGGGCGCGGGGTAACAAGCCTGTCATCAGGATAAGACATAATCAAAGGCTATGTGTCCGTTTCAGGGCGCTCGGAAGCTCGCTTTCTGACTGGTTACGCGTCAACCGCATGCATACATCACTCGCGTCGCTACCATCGCGCTCAACTCTCGGTGCGATCAAGACCATCGAACTGATCTGGTTCAACGCGGGAGGTGGTCACCGTGCGGCCGCGCAGGCGCTGGAGCGGGTGATTCGTGACCAAGCACGGCCATGGCACGTTCGCAACGCCAACCTGATGCAGGTACTGGATCCGAAGGGGGTGTTTCGTCGCTTCACCGGCATGGAGCCGGAGGATATCTACAACAAGCGCCTGGCCACCGGATTTACGTTAGGGCTGACACAGGAACTCAAAGTCCTTCAGCGCGCGATTCGCTGGGGCCACGATGCCATGGTGGAGCGGCTGACGGCGCATTGGCAGTGCACCCGTCCGGATCTGGTCGTGTCACTGATTCCCAACTTCAATCGTGCCATGCACGACAGCCTGGCGCGGGCCCGACCGGGTGTACCATTCGTGACCGTGCTGACCGACATGGCGGATTACCCGCCTCACTTCTGGATCGAACCAGACCTCGCGCAGCATGTGGTTTGTGGCACTGATCACGCGGTCGCTCAGGCACTGGCGGCCGGCTGCAAGCCGGGTTTTGTGCATCGCAGCAGCGGCATGATTCTGCGCCCGAATTTCTATACGTCCGCGCTTGATCAACGGGTCGCCGAGCGGGTGCGCGAAGGGCTGGACGCGCATACGCCGACTGGACTGGTGCTGTTCGGCGGCACCGGCTCGCGGGCGATGAAGGGGATTGCCGCGCGCTTGCCCGACATCCCGCTGATCCTGATGTGCGGGCGCAACGCCGCGTTGGCCGAGGAGTTACGCGCGCTGCCGGCGCGGGCACCGCGGGTGGTGGTTGGTTTCACGACCGAGGTCGCGCGCTGGATGGGGCTGGCCGATTTCTTCATCGGCAAGCCAGGGCCGGGCAGTCTGAGCGAGGCGGTGCAGTGTGGGTTACCGGTGATCGTGACTCTGAACCCCTGGACCATGCCGCAGGAACGCTGGAATACCGAGTGGGTGCGTGAGCACGGTTTGGGAGTCGTACACCGCAGTTTCCTGAGCGTGCGGGCAGCAGTTGACGAAGTGATTCGCAATCTGCCTGAGTACCAGGCGCGCGTCCGCCGCATTGACAATGGTGCGCTGTACGAGGTACCGCAGATTCTGGAGCGGATCCTCGATCAGGCGCGGGTGTCGGCGTCGACGTTCAATGTGCGCCAGGTTCCGGTCGCGGCGGCGCAATCAGGCTATCCGCGCGATGTCATCAGGGCGGCGCGGCGGGTGCGGACCTAGCAGACGAATGACTCTTATCAGGTGAGATTATGAACACTACGTTTGCCGCAATCGGCTGCGTTGTGCTGTCGGTGATGGCGCAATTCCTGATCAAGGCCGGTATGTCGAGTGTCGCGGTCACGTCGGCGCTCGCGCAGCCCGCCGGACTGCATACGGCCGTGGCCGTCATGCTGGACCCCAAGATCATCGGCGGTTTTACGCTCTATACACTCGGGGCCGTCGCCTGGCTGAGCGTCCTGGCGCGCTGGGATGTCAGTAAAGCTTACCCGTTGGAGGGTCTGGGCTTCGCGCTGGCGCTCGTCGTCGGGTTCATGATCGGCGAGCAGGTCACCTTGCTGCGCACGCTCGGCGTGGTACTGATCTGCGCCGGGGTGTTCGCGGTCAGTGCGAGCTGAGGGTGCCTGAAAGCCATCCCTATTAAACCGCGCCAGCTCCAGCAATCGTCGAGTCTGCCGGGGCCGATCCCATCCAAGAACATCGCATACCGCGCCGGACGCGGTTTAACCCGGAGATCGAAATCCAGATGGCATACGAACAACTCATCGGTGAACACACCTATGTCTTTGATGTGGACTATGGCGAAGAGTATGCGTACGCGAGGATCATCGTGCGCTCCGCGGAGGGGGGACCCGAGGGATTATTTCTGGTAGACGCTGAGGGCGCGGCGGAACCAGCCGACGACATCCAGGGTTTCGGGCCCAACCCGGCAGCGGCCGACGGCCTGTGGCCGCTGCCGCCCGATGAGTTGATCGAGGATGCGCGGCGGATCGCCAAGGCCAAGGGGGGGCTGAGCTAGGCACCCGGCAATGCCGTGCCGACCAGGATCATCGGCTCACGGGGTGAGTTTCGCACTGTTGGTGCCTGCTCCCCGCTTTCCGGCAGGCACCAACCGCGGCACCGACCGTTCGTCGGATGTCATAACACCGTCATAGAAACGTCACAGCATCGTGGGGTCTCTACTGCGACACTTGGGGCGCTAATGATTGATCGCGGCTGGCTCGCTACGCGCCGCCTTCCCTATCAACCCTATCAGGAGTCATGACATGCAGAAGGCATCCGTCATCAAAGCGGTGTTGACCGCCGGTTGCGTTGCGCTGTTCGCCCTCTCTGCGCCGGTGCGCGCCGACGTCAAGCTCAACGGCTCGGGGGCGAGTTTCCCCTTTCCGATCTATTCAAAATGGTTCAAGGATTTCAGTAAAGAGCATAAGGATATCCGTGTCGACTATCAATCCAAGGGCAGCGGCGCCGGCATACAGGACCTGATCAACGGTACGGTGGACTTCGCCGCTTCGGATGCCGCCATGGAAGACGCCGAGATCGCCAAAGTCAAGCAGGGCGTGGTGCTGCTACCGATGACCGCCGGTGAGATCGTGCTGATCTATAACCTGAAAGGCGTGAACGAGCTCAAGCTGTCGCGTGCCGCCTATGCCGGGATTTTCAGCGGCACCATCACCAAGTGGAACGACCCGGCCATCGCCGCCACCAATCCGGGTGTGGCCCTGCCGGATAAGGCGATCACGGTCGTGACCCGCTCCGACTCATCCGGCACCTCCTATGTGTTTTCCGGTCACCTGGCTGCCATCAGCGAGACCTTCGCAAAGGCGGTCGGCAGGAGCAAGCAGCCCAACTGGCCTTCGTCCGGCAAATTCGTCGCTGCCCCTAAGAACGATGGTGTCACCGCCCAAGTGCAGCAGAACGAGGGCGCCATCGGCTATGTCGAGTACGGCTACGCCAAGCTGACCGGCTGGAAGCAGGTTGCCCAACTCGAGAACAAGTCAGGTAATTTCGTCGCCGCCGGCCCGCTGACCGGGGCGGCCGCGCTGGCCGCCTCCGAGTTTCCCGGCACGACCCTGCCAAACAGCGACGTACCCAACCTGATCGCCTGGAACTGGGACCCGGTGGGTGCCGAATCCTATCCGATCGTGTCCTACACGTGGATGCTCTTCTATAAGGATCAGGATGACGCCAAGGCCGCGGCCTTGCGCAAGCTGGTGAAATACGGCGTCGAGGAAGGTCAGAAGATCGCCGATTCCATGGGCTATATCCCGCTGCCTGAGAATGTGCAGCAGAAAGTCCTGGAAGCTGCCGAGTTCATTCAGTAGCCGGTGCGGAGCGCGCTTGCAGTCCGTAGGTGCGGTGAGGAACGAGTCGCACCGCGGTCGATTGGTGCTCTTTCATTTCCGGCAGGGCTGCCGACGTGAGGCGTGCCGATGCCGCCGTCCTTATTCCCTTCCAATTTGTCAACCTGACAGGGTGACCATGGCTAATTTATTTGCAGCAGCAGGCTCGGCAAGCAGTGTCTCAGGGCCGCCATCAGGCAGCGATTATGCAGCCGACAGCATTTTCCGCGGCCTTGCCTGGGTCAGTGCCGCCCTCATCATTGTGCTCACCGGCTATATCCTGTGGGAGATACTGCGCGAGGCATTCCCCGCGATGCAGGCCTATGGACTGGGCTTTATCACCGGGACCACCTGGAATGTCAATACGGCGCAATTCGGCGTGCTGCCCGAGATTTGGGGCACGCTCTACAGCTCGCTGCTCGCGCTGTTCCTGGGGGGGGGTTCGGTATCGCGATCGCCATCTTCCTGACGCAGGACTTTCTCGATCACCGGGTGGCCACGGTCTTCCGCACTATCATTGAGATGCTGGCCGCCATTCCCTCGGTAGTGTTCGGGCTCTGGGGCATTTTCGTGCTGATCCCGCTGCTCAAGCCCGGTGCGGAGTGGCTGCACGGTCAGTTCGGCTGGTTCCCGCTGTTCAGCACCGATCTGGCGGGGCCTGGTATGGCTCCGGCCGCCCTGGTGTTGGCGATCATGATCCTGCCGACCGTGGCGGCGATCTCGGTCGACGCCTTCCGGCGCATTCCCTATAAGGTCAAAGAAGCGGCGTACGGGATGGGCACCACCCGCTGGGAGGCCATCCTCAAGGTCATGTTGCCGACCGCCTCGTCCGGGCTGCTGGCCGCGCTGGTGCTCGGCTTCGGCCGCGCGCTCGGCGAGACCATGGCGCTCGCCATGTTGATCGGTAACGCCAACCAGATCAGCCTGTCGCTGTTCTCCCCCGCCAACACCCTGGCCTCGCTGCTGGCGTCCACCTTCCCGGAAGCCGGGCAGCTCGAGGTCCAGGCGCTGATGTACGCCGCGCTGGTGCTGCTGGTGATCACCTTCATCGTGAATGTGCTCGGTCTGGCGGTGCAGCAATATACGATTCGGAAGTTCGAGGGTAAGAAATGAGCGACTTCGATCTCACGAAAGCGCGCGAGACCGCACGCCCGATGCCGCAACTGGCCCGCCAGGGCTTTGAAGCGCGGGCGCTGAAAAGCGGTCTGCTCACCGGTCTGACCTGGCTCGCCGCGTTGCTCGCGGCAGTGCCGCTCATTTCAGTGATGTACCTGCTGCTGGTGAAGGGCGGCAGCCGCCTGTTCGGGGCCGATTTCGCGGAGGTCCTGACCGGGCTGCCGCCGGCCGGATTCGAACTGGGCGGCGGCATCGGCCCGGCGATCGTCGGCACCCTGGTAATGGTCGGCATCGCCTCGGTCATCAGCATCCCCATCGGCATCCTGGCGGCGATCTATCTCGGCGTGCTGGAGCCGCGCAGCCGTCTGGCCAATACCTCGCGCTTCCTCGCCAAGGTGTTGACCGGATTTCCCTCCATCATGGCGGGCGTCTTCGTCTATGCGGTCCTGGTCATTCACTGGGGTTATTCGGCCTGGGCCGGCGGTATCGCATTGGCGGTGCTGATGCTGCGCACCGTGGTGCTGGCTGCCGAGGAGGCGATCGCGCAGGTCCCCCAGCGGATGAAGGACGCTGCTTACGGCATGGGCTGCACCCGCACCCAGGTGATCTGGAAGGTGGTGTTGCCTACCGGTCTGCCGGGCATTCTGACCGGGGTCCTGCTGGCGGTTGCCGGCGCGGCCGGGGAGTCCGCCCCCTTGCTGTTCACGGCCTTGTTCAGCAACTACTTCATCTCCGAGCTGTCCGAGCCGACCGCCTCGCTCTCGATCCTCATTTACAACTTCTCCGGCATGCCTTTCCCGAACCAGATCGAACTGGCCTGGACGGCGTCGCTCGTGCTGGTGCTGATCGTGCTGATGTTCAACATCCTGGCACGCCTGATCGGTCAGCCCAAGGTTTGATTTCACAGCTTCTTAAGGTATCGCAACCATGAACGCAGCAGCAGAGTCGACGTTCGTCGCTGACCCCTACGCCGCCGTCGGTGAGGTCGTCATCGATTGCCAGGTCAATAAGATTTTCTACGGGGACTTTCTCGCCGTGCGGGACAGTCTGGTGCCCATCGAGCAGCACAAGATCACCGGTTTCATCGGTCCCTCGGGCTGCGGCAAGTCCACGGTGCTGCGCAGCCTGAACCGTATGAACGATCTGATCCAGGTGTTCCGCTTCGAGGGCAGCGTGATGTACCACGGACAGGACGTCTATGGGCCCAAGGTGGACCCGGTGCTGGTGCGCCGCTATATCGGCATGGTGTTCCAGCAGCCCAATCCCTTCTCCATGAGCATCTATGACAACGTCGCTTTCGGGCTGCGGCTCAACCGCTTCAAGGGCGATCTGGACGAGCGCGTACAGAAGGCCCTGGAGCGCGCGGCTCTGTGGAACGAGGTCAAGGACAAGCTCAAGAACAGCGGGCTGTCGCTCTCCGGCGGCCAGCAGCAGCGCCTGTGCATCGCCCGCGCCATCGCTACCGAGCCGGATGTGCTCCTGATGGACGAGCCCTGCTCCGCGTTGGACCCGATTGCCACCCGGCAGGTGGAAGAACTGATGCTGGATCTGAAAAAGAACTACACCCTGGCCCTGGTGACGCACAACATGCAGCAGGCCACGCGCGTGGCGGACACCACCGCCTTCTTCTCGGTGGACATCTCCCATGGCGGACGCACCGGCTATTTGGTCGAAATGGGGCCCACCGCGCAGATCTTCGAGGCCCCCAGGGAACAACTCACCAAGGACTACATCTCCGGTCAGTTCAGTTGATCCAAGTTGTGCGAGGGGACGACGATGAAGGCTTCCAAACGATTCGTAGGGGCGGTGTTGGCGGTGCTGGCCGCCGTGGTGATCCCGGCCTGGGGGGAAACGCCCGGTGAGCCGGCTTCGACCGCGACACCGGGGCTCAAGATCAGCGGTGCCGGGGCGACCTTTCCCGCGCCGCTCTACCAACGCTGGATCCTCGACTACCGGGAGGTGCGTCCGGATCTGACCTTCACCTATGACGCCAAGGGCAGCGGCGAGGGCGTGAAGCGCTTTCTGGCCGGCACCGTGGATTTCGGCGCCAGCGATGCCGCGCTTTCGGACGCGGAGCTCAAGCAGGTCGATCCCCAGCGGGGCGCCCTGATGATCCCCATGACCGCCGGGATGGTGGTCCTCGCCTACAATATTCCGGGCGTGGCCGAGGGTCTGGTGCTCAGTCGCGCGGTCTATGCCGACATCTTCGCCGGCCGTATTCGCCAGTGGAACGATCCGCGGATCAGCGCGGCCAATCCCGGCCTGACGCTGCCCGCCAAGCCGATCGTCCCGGTCGTGCGGCGTGACTCCAGCGGCACCACCTTCGTGATGACCAATCATCTGGCGCGGGTCGACCCCGACTGGGCGCAGCAGGGTCCCGGCGTCGGTAAGTTGGTGGATTGGCCGGGTGCCGCCATGACCGCCAGCGGCAACGCCGGGGTCGCCCAGCGGGTCAAGATCACCGACGGTTCCATCGGCTATATGGAGTACGAGTTCGCCGAACGGCTGGGACTGCCCATTGCGATCCTGCACAATAAGGCTGGGCAGCCGATCGTCCCCAGCCCGGCCGCGGGGCAGGCGGCACTGGCCTCGGTGACCGAGATCCCGGCGGACTTGCGGGTCTTTGTCCCGGACCCCGACGGGCCGGACGCCTATCCGATCGTCGGCTATTCCTGGCTGCTCTTGAACGCGCGCTATGCGGAACCGGCCACGGCCGCGGCACTCAAGGACGCCCTGGCCTGGGGGCTCGATCAGGGTCAGTTGGTCGCGAGGGATATGGGCTATGTGCCCTTGCCTGCGGCCATGATCGCCAAGGCGAGCGAGGTGCTGGCACGGGTTGAATGATGTCATTGCCGGTCGTGATGACCATCGCGCCGCAGCGGCGCGACAGCGCGCGCAACCTGCTGCATTATCTCAGTCGCTCGGGGTGCTGGAGCCGCATGCCCTGGCGAGCCTCAACGCCGTGATCGAGGTCCTGGAGCAGATTCAAGACCCCGCGCCCGGCGGCGGGCACCCGCTCCCGCCGCCCACGCCCCCGGTGGACTTCAAGTCCGGCCCCCAGCGGCTGCGCGAGCACACCCAAGCCTTATTGGGATCTGATCCCCAGGGCCGCCACGTGCGCATCATGGTCAGCATGCCGAGTGAGGCGGCGACCGATGCCCAACTCGTCCGGAACCTGGTCGAGGTCGGGATGGACGTGATGCGCATCAACTGCGCCCATGATGGCCCGGCGGAGTGGGCGGCGATGGTCGACAATCTGCGCCTGGAGGTCAGCGGCGGGCTGCTTGCTGAACTCGCCGTGGGCGACCAGCTCGACTTCACCGACGCCCGCGGTCAGGCGCATTGCCTGCAGGTGCGCGAGTTTCAAACCCGCCGCTACACCAAGGGTCTGTCTGGATATCAGGTAAGAAGGCCATACCAGTCGGTCGGCAGCGGCACCGGGGTGCGCAACGTCATCAACCGCACCTTTGATTTTGGCGCCAGCGACGCTGCCATGACCGACGAGGGTCTGCCGCCTGCAGACCCGTCGCGCGCAGCCCGAGGCCATCCAGCTGCACGAGATCGACGCCATCGGATTGCCCGCGCCAGTCGCGGAACCGGGGCTCGCTGGCATCGAGCGTTGCGAAGTGGGCGTTGGTGCTGAAGTCACTGCCGCCGTTGACGACGAGGTAGCGGCCCGGCCCCAACGGGAATGCCAGGTTCGCCACCGGCCCTGGCGGCGGGGTGCGGCTGTGCAGCGCAGCGGCGGTGCCAACCAACGACACGGCGCCCAAGCTGAGCCAGGTACAGCCCGGTCATGGCGACCACTCGCAGGTCAACGACGTGACGGTGCCGTGGAAGTACGGCTTGCGCCCTGCGGACCGCATCCAGACGACCTCGCCCGTGAATGGCACGGTCATGCCATCGTGTGCCCGGTAGTCGGACCAGTGACCTTCCCAGGGGAACATGACCAGGTCCTTGCCCACCGCGGCGCCGCGCGCTTCGGCAAAGAAGCGCATGAATTCGCCGCGGGCCATCTCGCCGCCGCCATGGGCATCGGCGACCGGTTGCGAATGCCCAGTGCCGTTGCCTGTAGCGCGAACCGCGCGTAGCAGCGCCCGCCGTCCACCCAGTGCGCCTTGTCGGTCGACTGGCCGATGAACACCGCGATGCCAGCCGAACTGCGCACCTGGCGTGCGGCCTTGTCGTTCTCATCCTTGGTCGTGAAGATCCAGCCGAAGACCCGGTCGCCGATCCAGGTCGGGGTGTTTGGGTTGCCCGTGGTCAGGCTGTACAGCCCATCGCCCGTGCGCACCGCAGCGGCGCCGTTGAAGCGGATCCAGGCCTTGAGTTCGTTGACGAAGGCGGCGTCGGCCGCCTGGGCGATGTTGCCTTGAACGACGTAGTCCACGCAGGACACCCAGCCGCCAAGTGTCCGCGCACACCGCTGCGTAGCGGTCTGCCGCGGGCACCGGGGAACAGCCGGACAGCGCCAGCGGGCGACGCATTGGCGGCTGCTAGCGTCTGTGCGCTGCCGAACCCCGGAATTCCGGCTCGCGAATTAGGCAAACTGCCCCCGGAACTGAGGCCCCCAGGCGAAATAGGCCGAAAGCACGGCGCCCGACCGGTTAAACAGACACGGTTGAGGGCATTTTCTGACGCATCCTATCTGTTGTCCACCACCAGCACCACCTCATCATCGCCGCGGTTGGCGGCGTCCTCGCGTGCGCGAGCTTCAGCTTCCAGCGCGTTAGCCTCGGCTTCACGGGCATGGGCTTCAGCCTCACGCGCGTGATTCTCAGCGATTTCTGCGGCCTTCCTCGCTTCTTCCGCATCGCTTGGTATTTCAACGGTTAACATTTCTTACTCCAAAAATAGAAACGACACAATTGGCTTAAAGCAGCATTGATAGACAGGTGTCCGGCATGGTCCTGCTTGAAACCATCCCCAGTTGGTGCCCGGATTACGCCGGCCAGCTTCCCAGCCATTCGTAACTGGTGCTGCCATAGCGGTCGCCGCGGCCGTTGGTGTCACCGAAGCCAGTGCCCTGGCGACAGCGGCTGTTAGAGCCGCAGTGCCGTCCTTTGCTATGGCCGTTGCCGGGATACGGATCATTCCCACGTCTTCGCTTCGGGTGCGTCGGTATCGTTAACGAGATCACCCTGGAGTGATATTGCGGCTCGGTGTCGAGACTAGCGACGAGCGCCGTCGCGGTCTGTGCGGCATCACACCTAGCCCGATCTTGGAGTTCCGGGGACAGTATACGTAACTCTCGTCAAGCCCCGGGCCTTCCAGAACCGTATAGAGACCAACGCTGCTGATCGCCGAATCCAGCAGATCGGGCGGCTCCCGGCTGCTGGGGTACCCAACCATCTTGCATGAACTTGGTGTTCCGGTTCGACCGATAGGCGCTTTCCCACGGTGTTCTCTGGTGCCGAGGGTCCCCCGCACCGGGGCTTGGCGGCTCCGCTGCCGGGTCAATCCGCCCGCCGCGGCCTGCTCAATCGTTATAATTCTGTCACGTCTTCCTGTCACACTCCTTGGCTGTCTACGCGGAACCCGCACGGCCCCTCCCGTCCATCTCAACCTGATCAATTTCGAGACGACCGAGGCGCAGGGCCAGGACCTGCTGAAGGTCGAGGGCTTTCTGGTCGCCTCCCCGGTGGTAATCGCCGTGTGGGAACCAGGCGGCGGGGATTCAATGACGATCAGCTTGAGTTAGAATGCCGCCACGGGTAGGGCGAAGCGAAATGATGCAGGGGTTCTCCTCGCGCCCGCGCAGGAGTCCAAGGCTTCAGCCTTGGTCCGCGGGCGCCAAGGCTGAAGCCTTAGACTCCAAGTGGGTCTTTTCGCGCGCAGTCTGACGTTTGATTGACCACTGTCCCAAGGAGCGAACATTGGGGAAACCGCGGCTGAACTTGCCCGAGATCGAGTCATGCCTGCGCGCGGTGCAGCGGGATTTCGCGTGGATCAATGCCACCCTGGACAGCCCGCGCGACCCGCTGCGGGACGAGGTGCTGGAAAACCTGCTGGCGGGTTATGAGTATGTCGACTCGCTGCTCGCGGCGGATCTGGACCCATTCGCGCTCGGCAACTCCAAACATCTTTTGCAGCTCAATTACCTGGTGCTTTGCGGGACCCGCGAGCTGGCCTATGAGGAATGTGCTCGGCACGCGCGCGAGACCGAGCAGCGCTACTATGACGACACCAACCCCGGCGGCGCGCGCGCCTTCATGAATGCGATGGCTGACCAACGCGGCAAGAGCGTCTGGCGGCGCGCCGCCGGTGCCTATATCCAGATGCTCTCGGCGCCCCAACTCTTCATCGAGGGAAACCATCGTACGGGGGCCCTGGTGATGAGTTGCCTGCTGTGTCGGGAAGGTCACCCGCCATTCGTGCTCACAGTCGGCAACGCCAAGGCTTATTTCGACCCGTCCACGGTCGTCAAGGGCTGCCGCAAGCGCAGTCTTCATGCGCTCATGGCAATCCCGAAACTGCGCAAGCGTCTCGCCAAGCTCATCGAGAAAGAGGCGGATCGACGCTTCTTGAAGCGCTAAAAGCGCACCTTCAGCGTCACGCCCGCAACGGGGGCGGTGGCGTAATCCGCATCCGCGAGTTTGTCGCCCTGGGCGTTTTCCAGTCGCAGGTTGCCCGCCGTCTTGGCCCCGGCGATCAGGCTCAGGCTGGCGAAGCGCCCGAGGGTGCGTACGACGCCCAGGTAGACCGGGATGGAGCTGTCCTGGCCCACGCCGTTGGGGGCCGGGTCCTGGTCGTTCAGGCGAAATCGCTCGTTCTCGTAACGCGCGCCCAGACTGAGGGTCCAGCCGTCCGCGGGCCGCCATTCCAGGGCCAGGCCGGGTCCGCGGCTGGCCGCGAGACCGCCGCCGGTGTTCAGGCTCAGGGTGTCGGTCATCCGCCAGTCCACTGCGAGAATCGGGAACACGCTGGCGTCACCCTCGATCTCGGAGAAGGCGCCGAACCCAGGACCGATGGTCAGGCGATCACTGACCCGGTAACTGGCGGCGGCCAGCACGCCGCCGAACGCCCCGTCATCCAGCGCGGCGTGGTCCTCCGCGGCCCAGCGCATGCTTGGCAGAACGAACAGGGTCCACCGGTCCCCCAGGCGAGCGTTCAGGCTGACCCCCGCCTGGGCGCTGCGGATGGTCGACCAGGGCGCGGCGGCGGCGAGTTCCTGCGCACCGGCCGCGAAGTCGTACGCGAGCTCAACGTAACCCAGGTTCAGTCCGAGCCGCAGACTGGGCGTCAGGCGCCGGGCGACGCCGATGCGCACCGCCGTTTCATCCATCGCGACCGTGCCGCCGCCATTGATGTCCACGCTGAATTGGTGGGCGCCCAGCGCTTCGATCGACAGACCCCAGGGTTTGGCCGGCGGTTCGGCCGCCCAGACCCAAGGCGAGACGAGCAGTAACGTCACCCAAAGGCAGGCAACAGGGAGTGAACGCATCGGAAAGTCTCGGGTGGATTTCATGCTCATCGCACAATGCTGACTACTTTGCTGGGAGTTATAGCAGGAACAGGGTCGCGAGTCCCAGGAAGATGAAGAATCCGCCGGAATCGGTCAGCGCGGTGACCAAAACCGAGCTGCCGAGCGCCGGATCGCGGCCAAACCGCTGGCGGATCAGCGGGATCAAGACCCCGGCGGTCGCGGCCAACAGCAGGTTGAGCGTCATGGCGCCGCTCATCACCAGACCCAGATAGGGGTTTTGGTAGAGCCACCAGGCCAGGAGCCCAACCACGCCGCCCCAGACGATGCCGTTGATCATAGCGACGCCCAGTTCCTTGGCCAGCAGCCGCCACATGGCACTGGGGTCGACTCGGCCCATGGCGATCGCCCGCACGATCATCGTAATGGTCTGATTGCCGGCATTGCCGCCAATGCCGGCAACGATCGGCATCAGTGCCGCCAGGGCCACCAGCTTTTCGATCGAACCCTCGAACAGGTCGATCACCCGCGAGGCGGCAAAGGCCGTGATCAGATTGATCGCCAGCCAGGCCCAGCGATTCTGCACCGAGCGAATCACGGGTGCGAAGATGTCTTCCTCTTCGCGCAGACCCGCGCTGCTCAGGATTTCCGCTTCGGACTCCTCGCGGATCTGGTCGACCATGTCGGCCACCGTGACGCGGCCAAGTACCCGGCGCTCCGCGTCGATCACCGGCACTGAAATGAGGTCGTAGCGTTCGAACGCCTTGGCCGCGTCCCCGGCGTCGTCCTCCGGGGCCAGGGTGATCAGCGACTTCCCCTTCATGACCGTCGAGACCAGCAGGTCTTGCTCATTGATGAGCAGGGACTCCAGGGTCAGGATACCGCGCAAACGCTCCTCACGGTCGATAACGAACAGCTTGTCGGTGTGATCGGGCAAGGCTTCGAACCGGCGCAGGTAGCGCAGCACCACCTCCAGGGTCACGTCCTCGCGCACGGTGACCATATCGAAGTCCATCAGGGCACCGACCGTCCCCTCCGGATAGGACATGGCGGCGCGCACCTGCTCCTGCTCCTCCTGATCGAGCGAATCGAAGACATCCTGCATCACCTCCGGCGGCAGGTCGGGGGCGAGGTCGGCCAGCTCGTCCGCGTCCAGCGTTTCCGCGGCGGCCTTGAGCTCCTCGGGGTCCATGCGCTCGATCAAGGTGGCGCGGACGGCATCCGAGACCTCCAGCAGAATCTCGCCATCCTTGTCCGCGCGCACCAGGTCCCAGATGAAGCGGCGGTCATCGAGCGGCAGCGCCTCGAGGATCTCGGCGATGTCCGCGGGATGCAGGCGATCGAGCTTGCGCCTCAGCCGCGCCAACTCCTGCCTGGAGGAAATCGATTCCACCAGATCCTGATGCGGCATGTGTTGGCGCTGGACCAGAGTCTCGACCAGCCGGTGACGCGACAGCAGATCCTGTACGTCGTGCAGGTGGCGATGCAGGGCATCCGGATCACGTGACTTCTGCTCATTCATGCGTGCGGTGCCGGGTCCAGGGTCGCGAACGGAGGAGGGGATTCAGGCCCGCACTCTAATGGAACCGGCTACCGCATGGCGAGATGCATCGGTGGGTGGTGCTCGATGATGCCGCGGGTTCCCGCAGCACAGCAGATCCAAGTTGCCCGTGTCGCTGGACAGCCATCGCAACGGGCGCGCATCCAGACCCTCAGGCACGAGGAGGGAGAGCGCGTTCGGCGAACAGCGGCTCAGGCGGCCAGCGGCACGGCATCCTGGCCGACATCCACCGCCTGGGTCAGCGCGTCGTGGGCCAGGGTATCCAGGTCGACCAGGGTCGTCTGGCCATCCAGGTGTCGGCGGAGCGTCTTCTTGAGGTAGGCGTCCCAGTCATTGTCCCACCGGGTCGGTTCACTGCACCAGGTGGAGAGTGTGGAAATGGCCGAGTCGTCCGTCTGTCCACGGGCGATCTGCACCAGCCGGGTGAGGTGCTGCCCCTCCGGGAAACGCTCGATCAGATGGCGCCAATGGTCGGGGCCGACGTCCTGCGGGGTGAGGGCGAGACGGACCGGCAGGGATCCGGCGAAGCGGCCGATCCGCCCAATCATCTCCAGCCGATGCTCCGGGACCGCCAGCCCTTTGACCACTTGGGCATAGGCGTCCGCGGAGTCGGCCAAGGCGGCATCCACCAGACTTAGGGCCTCGGCCCGGCGCTCCGATCCGAGTCCGAAGAGCAGGTCGGCCTGGCCCACCCGACCGATCCGTTGCAGGCGGGGGAGTCCTGTTTGCTCCGAGGCCAAAGCACGCTCGGCGGCCTCCGCGTCCCAGTGGACACCCTGGACGGCGCCGCCGCGTCGGCGCGGCTCCCGCAGGTGGGCACGCTGCTCCTCCTGACCGGCGGCGCCGGCCGCGATCAGACGCTTGAGCGTCGTCATCCAGTGGTCATTTCCATAGTCATGACGATAGCGCTCCAACACCTCAGCGGCTTCCGGGCCCCGTCCCTCGGCGACCAGGAGGCAGCCAAGGGTGTAGAGGGCGACGGCATGCTCTGCGCGGCCGAGATAGTCGCGCAGCAAGCTCAGTGCCTCGTCGGCGCAGCCCCGCAGCCACAGCACCCGTGCCAACTCGACGAAAGTGGGCTTATTGTCCGGATCGAGGACGGCGGCCTTGCGCAGCAGGGCCTCAGCCTCAGCGAGCGCGCCTCGGCCGCCCCACGCGAGGGCGAGGTCGATGTATAGCGCCGCGTGGGACGGGACGCGGCGCACTGCCTCCCACAGCACCGCCTCGGCCAGGTGCGGATGGCCCAGACGGTCGAGGGCGGTGGCGCGAATGCTCCAGGCATGACCGTTGGACGGGGACCAGAGCAGGGCGCGGCGGGTCAAGGCGAGCGCCTGGCCGGGGGCCTGCTCCATCACGATGCTGGCGATGTTGTTGCAACTCGTCACCAGGTAATAGCTCTCGCCTGTTGCATCGGCATAGCGCTCCACCTGGTCAAGCAGCGCGGTCATATCCCGCCACCGCCTTTCGGTCAACCCCTCCTCGCGGCACTCCCGTTTCATTTCATTGATAATGCGGGGAATGTCCTTGGGCAGGGGTGGCACGCGCCGCGGCTTCCCGACCGTAGCGGGCGCTTTGAGCGCCGGGTCGGCGTCCTTCAGCCAGCCGGTAAAGGGGTGGGCGCCGATGCGAGGATCGTCGAGGATCGCCTGCCACTCGCCGTGCCAGAATCCGGGCTGGCGGGGGAAAGCGGCCTTGAGCGCACGCCATTCCCGCACCGCTTCGCCCCTTGAATAGTCGTTGTCCGGCAGCAGCGCGGCCCACCGGGCCAGCCCGACGATGAGGTCATGCGATGGTCCGCCCGCTGGCCCGCCGGGGGCTTTGGCAAGGCCGAGCAGGGCGGCGCCGAGTCGATGCCGCAGCCGGGGGATCGCCGCCTCTTCGCAGGCTCTGAACCAGAGGAAGCGCAACTCGCTGCCCTGTTGCAGATGAGCGGCGGCAACGAGGACCGCCCGGCCCAGATCGAAGGTGGCGTCCATGCTGAAGCCGTCGGCCCAGCGCAGCAGGTCGAGCAACCCGACCCGCACCCATGCGCTGCTTTCGGGCAATTCCAACCGCCAGGCGGCCCGGAACGCTTCGCCGGTTTCGCGGATGAAACGCTCCGCGCCCCCCGGCCGGCCGAGCAGCCCATCGGCGTTCGCCCGCCGGGCCTTGAGCCAGTCCAACAGTGCCCGGTCGAGCAGTGGCCATTCAGACGCCTCGGTCGGCAGATCGCCCAGCAGGGCCATCAATGCCTCGCTCGGGCTGGCCCTTTGCAGGCCGGGCAGGTGGGCGACGCCACGCAGCAGCGTATCCACCGCCCGTCCCGGATCGGCGGTGAGTCGATCCAACCAGGGATGCCGAGGTGCAAGCAGTGCCGGGCTCAGGCTCATGGGACTCCGAAGTCGTTCCGGTCGCTGAGGAGTTGAAGACAGGCCAGGTGATCGCCGCGCAGCCGCGCGAGCCGTTCGGGCTCGATATGGGCGCGCGTCGTGATGGCGCCCACTTTGCAGAGGTGTCTTAGCGCGTAGTCGATCCTCAAATGCAGCACTTCGGAGGCAAGCCGATCACAGTCGTCGTAGCCGGCGAGGTTCAGGGTCCGACCGTAATCCTGCTCCCGCGGCGATGGATGAAAGACCTCGTAAGGTTCCGCATCGAGCGCGGTAGGCACGGCGAGGGGATGCGCGGCGCCGAGCTTCACGGCGCGGGCGGCGACTTCCTTCACCTTGCAGCACATCAGCGCGACCGGGTGTGGGCCATAGGCGCGAGCCGGCGGCAGGTGGGCCAGGCCGAGGCGGTCGCGCAGTCGTAGGGGCCAGTCGGTGGCCTGGATGTCCCGCTCCAGTTCCTGGGCGAAAGCGGCGAAGCGCGGCCTGACGGCAAAGGGATTTTGATTGAGAGACCGACAGACCTCCTGGAGCAGTGCTTTGGCCTCACCGACGCTGGGATTCGAGTCCTGGCGCTGGTTCTGATAGATGGCCAGGATGTGCTCGAGGTCCGCAAGCGAGCCCACCTTGGTCTCGCCAAGGGCATAGTCCAGGGACTCGATCCGGATGAGGACCTGCTCGCTGCCGAGATCGGACCAGACCGCCGGTGCGAGGGCGGCCCCGGCATTCAGCGGCAGAAAGGTCTCCGGCAGTTCGGTGTAGACCGAGCCTGACAGGTAGTCCATGTGGCTTTCGAGCCAGTCCTCGTAGACCGGTCCGGCCGGCCCATGCGCGGTCTCGTAGTGAGCCTGTCGTGCCTGATCGACACGTTCCTCGAAACGGACGTTTTCTGCCCGCGCCCGCAAGACGACATCGCCCGACTCGATCAGCTCACGAAGCAGGCCGTCGAGGACGGGGTTTGAAAAGCGCATTTAGTCGTTTATCCCTTTGACGAACCAGCGATTGCAACAAAAAATCCCAGGCTGAAAGAAAACTTTACCAGTCCGTACCTTGATGCACAACCTCTAGAGATAAAGCTTGAGCAGCGGCGATGCGGGATTAGGTGGACTGCGCTGCGCTTGTCCACGGCCTGACGGATGATCAAGGCCGCAACGCGCAAGGCGTTGCGTGGCGCCACCCGTCCGCTGGAGCGGCCGGACGGCATTCCCAACCGCTGAGATTGGGTAAGTATTCGCCGCAGCAGCCAATCCGCCGCCGCAAGGCGGCGACTGGGACCGCCGACAGCCTGTCGGCCCTGGTGCGAAGCGCCGGGTTCTTTGGCTTTTTTCAACGCTTTGTCAGGCTTTCATCGGTTCCGAATGCCGCCTGACGGCGGCGGGCCGGCAGGCTGCCGGCGGTCCCGCACGCGGCTTCGCCGCGGTGTTGGCGAATACTTTCATAATCTCTGGAGCGTGGGACCGAGAACCGCGCTGTCGCGGCATTTTACTCATCTGTCGCGGCATATCACACACATGCTTCTGATCTGAAGCAGGAATGTCAAAAATCACTACCACGGCATTCGACTGCTGAGATATCTTCAGGTTTTTCCGCGCTATCCTGCCGTTGGGCGGCGTTCCGGTCATGAAGGAGTCTGAACACATGCAGTTGCGTCTGAAATCCTGTGCCGCATTTCTTGCCCTTTACGCTATGCCGGGCATGGCAGCGGATACTACCGCCACGCTGGGCGAAGTCCTTGTCACGGCGCCCCAGGATGTCCCGCTCAGCTCCGGTTCTACGACCCTGAGCACCGCCGAGATCGCGCGTAAGCGCGCCCGCACCAGCGACACCGCCAGCCTGCTCGTGGGCATTCCTGGTGTGAGCGTCTACGGCGCCGGGGGGGTGTCCAGCCTGCCGGTTATCCGCGGACTGGCGGATGATCGCCTGCGGACCAAGGTGGATGGCATGGACCTCGTCGCGGCCTGTCCGAACCACATGAACTCCCCGTTGTCCTCCATCGATCCGACGGCGGTCGATCGCATACAAGTCTATTCCGGTGTGACGCCGGTGAGCGTGGGCGGCGACAGCATCGGCGGCAGTATCCTGGTGGAGTCGGCAGCCCCTGTCTTTGCGAATCCCGATCAGTATCTCGCGACGGGTGACGCCGGTACTTTTTATCGCAGCAATGGGGATAGCTGGGGAGGTAACCTCTCCGGTACATTCGCCACCGAGAATTTAAGCTTTCATTACGCCGGCGCCTATGCTCAGTCGGACAACTACAAGGCCGGCGGCGATTTTAAGGACTATAACTTCACGGGTCGGGTCGGACACACCCTGCCGTTGGATGAGGTGGTCTCCACCGCCTATGAGGCCATCAACCAATCCGTCAGGTTCGCCTGGAAAAACGACGACAATCTGCTGAATTTCACCTACGCCAACCAGCATATTCCCTATGAAAACTATCCGAACCAGCGGATGGACATGACGGATAATCTGAGCGACCAATTCAACTTGGCCTACACCGGCAACCAAGGTTGGGCCACGCTGAAGGCGCGGGCCTACTACGAACATACGCAGCACGAAATGGATTTTGGTGATGACAAGCGGTTTTGGTATGGCCCCGGGAATCCGCCGAGCGGCTCCGGGGGCGATGCCGCGCTCAACGGGACGCCTTGCGCGCCGATCTCCGGCGTCAGCGTGATCAAGGGCATGATGGTGGGTTGTGCCGCCGGCATGCCGATGGCTACCGACGGCAAGAATACCGGGGTCACGGTCAGCGCCGACATTCCGCTGGTCAAGAGCGACCTGTTACGCGTGGGCGTCGAGTACCAGAATTATCGCCTGGACGATTGGTGGGATCCCTCCGGCGCCGGCATGTGGCCTTATGTCTTCTGGAATATCAACGATGGCAAACGCGACCGCTTTGCCGTCTTCGGCGAGTGGGAGATTCGCAAGAACCGTTGGATGCATATCGTGGGTCTGCGCTTTGAAAACGTCGCCATGGATGCCGATCCGGTGCACCGCTACAATCTTGATACCTACCCGACCAGCGGGGTCGGCGGTCTGGGTAACCAGACCCGTGATGCGGCGCTCTTCAACGCTCAGTCACGCGAACAGACGGACAACAATTGGGATTTTTCCTGGCTCGCCCGTTTCACCCCTGACGCCAACCAGACCTACCAGATGGGCCTTGCTCAAAAGACTCGCTCGCCCAATCTATATGAGCGCTATACCTGGTCGACCTGGCAGATGGCCGCCTTCATGAATAACTTCGTCGGCGACGGCAATGGATATGTGGGAAACCTGGATCTGCAACCGGAAGTCGCCGGCATCCTCAGTCTCACCGCGGACTGGCACGATGCCAACGAGGCGCAATGGGGTATCACGGTAACACCGTACTATACTTATGTGCAGGACTACATCGACGCCGTACAGTGGACTCGACACTCAATGCTCCCCGCATAGCGCCGGTGGTCGATAATTTTACCGTGCTCAAGTATTTCAACCAATCGGCCGTGCTCTACGGTCTGGACCTCTCGGCGCACTACCTGGTGGCACGCGGCACCGGTATTGGCGATTTCACGGCCCAGGTCGCGGCGAGTTACACCAAAGGTGAAAATCAGGATACCGGGGATAACCTCTATAACATGATGCCGCTGAACGCAAAGCTCGCTCTCGTTCAGGAGATCGGCCACTGGCGCAATACCCTGGAGGGTGAGTTCGTGGACGCTAAGAACGAGATCTCTCAAGTGCGTAATGAAATGCAGACCGCGGGCTATGGGCTCGCTCATCTGCGCAGCCGCTATGAGCGAAAGACCTGGAGTGTGGAGGTCGGTATCGAAAACCTGTTTGACCGCTCCTACGACCTGCCGCTGGGTGGCGCCTATGTCGGCCAAGGTACGACCATGACCATCCCGCCCGTACCTAATTCTACTTCGTCACATTGGCAGTGTTTAGCCCGATCGCTCACGCCGTTGT
>JACDZG010000189.1 GCA_013426805.1 Chromatiaceae bacterium | reverse complement strand
TGTCAAACTTTTTCGGTCCCCCGGCAAAGCCGGGGGATTTCCCATTCTATTAAGCGATTTTACTGGCGCTTCCCACTATAGCCTATCAGCCCGTTAGCCTATCTCCGTTTATTTTAGCGCCACCAATTAATTACAGAACAACACCAAAGACGTAGTCCTATGGAAGACAAACTCCTTCGTGCTCTCTTCAAAGCGTCGTCTTGCGAAAATGCGGACGTTATTCCCAGCTTACTTCACGCCGTCACATCTGCCATTCCATTGAAGATGTGCTCTTTCTGGAAATGTAACAGCCTATCCGATACCGTATCAATCTATGCTCGCGAGAAACATAATCCAGCGACAGAACAAGACTTTGAATATGTTCATTATTTGGATGGCAGCCTCATCGGGATGCTTATTGGTCAATGCCGCTCGGATGGCCGGAAATATGTTAGAATTCCCGACGTAAGCGCAGTTCCTTACATCAATCGGCATAAAGCGCCAGACCGAGTAAGACAGCTTCAACTGCGAGAGTTAATTTGTATCCCCATCCCCCATCATGACGGAAGATTTAAGTCCACAAATATTGATGGCGTTCTGAATCTCTATCCATGTGAAAACACAGTCTTGGGCGATCCGAATATTGAACTTCTTAGAGATTACATTTCCTTAAGCCTATCTCGCTCCCGTCTGATCGCACGGGAGGAGTTAACTCGCGACATAGCGGCAGAGTACGAAAAACGCGCATCCAAAGATCTCGCAAGCGTACTACATCCTATAATTCACAGGGTGCTCAGAAAGTACATGAAGTACGAAGGGTGCTCGATTTTTATTCTTGACCCATTCAAGAACAGACTCAATCTGACTCAGACAACTGGGATTTCCGGAAAGCCCCCAAAGTCGGAAGTATCATACTCTTTAGGAGAGGGACTAACTGGCACAGTTGCCGCCACAAGAGGACGCCTAATCATTCAGGACGTTAAGAATATGGATGAAATGACTCATTTCAAGAACTACGAGCACAAATTCACCGAGGAAACTCTGCATATAGGCGAATCCTTTATGGCCATTCCAATAATGAGCCCATCACATCGCTCGGAGCTTCTTGGAGTGATACGCTTTACCAATCGCTTGAACCCCATGTCCGATGTCGTAGATCGCTTCAGCGAAGAAGATTTCCAGCTCATAAGTCATGCGATGAATCTAATAGCTTTATACATGGATTACGAGCAAGGCGAGGCTCGCCGCACGGCTTTTGCGATGCAAATGGCCCATGAAATGCTTACTCCAGCGATGGCTATTCGCGGGTCTGCGCGTCGGCTCCGACTAAAAGCGTTCACCAAATTCCACCCTTCCCAGGTTACTGATTATCTTGATTCGATTCTGGACCACGCGGAATTGCAGATCGCGTTAAATCGATCTATAGAGTACGTTTGGGCCGGTCGCCAAGGAACTTCAAGAGCCTCGCGGTATCAGGTTGCGCGACTCCAACTTGATATTGACATCCTGTCGAAGGCAAAGAAATTGGTCATACCAATCGCTAGGGATGCGCACTTGACTTTCGACAATATTAAGTTTTCTGGAAATTTTCCAGCGCTGTACCTAGATAAGTTTGCCTTTGAGCAAGTTTTCTTTAATCTACTGACAAACGCAATAAAATATCGTGATTACTTAGATCCGGCGAAATTTGAGGTTACCATTGACTGCTTAGGTTTAGCCGCACATCGGCTTCCACCGGAATCCGAAGATAAGCCTACCAGTAACCCAGACGCTCTCATCGCACAGTCTCGACGAGGCTACGTGGTACGAGTCCAAGATTGCGGAATGGGTGTTGATGAAAAAGAAGCTGCCAAGATTTTCAACCTCGGCTACCGAAAAAAGGGAATGGAAAAGATCAATGTGAGAGGGCTTGGTATTGGGTTGTCAGTTGCTGAGAAAATACTCGGTGATTTCGGTTGCAGAATCTGGGTGTCGGGTTATCGCAATCCGACGGTATTTTCTCTCTTTTTTCCTGAGTCGCTTGCCAACGAACATTATCTAACGACTGACGCTTGGCGCGAACCCAACTAACTTTGGAGTGCTGACGATGATCCTTTGGGTAGATGATGATATAGAGTCGTCTCTCAGGTGTTTCTTGGAAGAAATACAAGAGGCGGGTTATGAAGTCATACGAGCCAAGACTCCCGAAGAAATGTGGGGCGTTCTTGAGGAGCGCCGCAAAGACGTTTGCGGAATTATTATGGATATCATGCTTCCTACGGGAGAAAAGATCGACTCCTGGACTGCTGACATGGGAGTTACAACTGGTCTGGTGCTCCTTAACGAGCTGAAAGCAAATCCTGGCTATGCCAGCATACCTTTACTGATATTTACGATATTGCGGAACCAAAAAGTTCTTGATTGGGCCACAAAGAATCGCGTCAAGTTACTTACGAAGCAATCGACTTATCCAGATGAATTGGCTGACGAAATTAAACAGATATTTCCTCTCGGATGCTGAATGCGATGAAATCTGGCTCGACTATAGGTTTTGTTGCGGCTTTAGGTATAGCGCTTTTCTCGTTAGGTCTCACATTGTATCTTGGGCACGACGGACAGCTGAAGCTTGAAACCTTTATCTCGGTTGCTGGATTACTGATAACGGTGATCGCATTCGCTTTTGGATGTCTTTTCGCTGTTTTCGCCGTATCAGCATATGCTCAAGTCAGAGAAATAGAGCAACGTCGTGACGTAATTGAAAAGCTTCAGCCACGACTGGAAATAGCCGCTAGCGAAGCGCAGGACGTTTCCCGCGCCATGGTCGTATTAATGTTTGAGATGTATAGCGAGCAACTATACCGCCCAAAGCTTGGAGCCGACGTTTCCCCAAACAAGCGGGATCAAAGAGCACAACGCCAAGACGAGTTATTGAGAGCTAGGGCTCTCTTGAGCGTGCGCTACAAGACACTCGATCCCACGCAACGAATGGCGTCGGTTAGAGAGCTGATAACTTGTGGAAAAGCAGAGGATCGTGCTGATTTGTTGCGATTGATTAAGGACCCCCAAGAAAGCCCGGAGTTGGTCGCACTCGCAAGAACGGTGCGGGATGCAATTTCGGTAAGGGACGACGCACGCGAAAAATAGCAACGATAGATTAGCTTTTGCCGTGAAAGTCCCCGCAAGCCCTCATCAGCGCAGAAATTTTTGTCGATGTAGCAGCTATCCCGGGCGGGCGCCCCCGTTAGCCTGAAAGACTTTCATGGTCAGGAATGGCAGGCGCACCTTCCGTGGCCGATAGCCTGGAGTAGCGCCGCGCCCCGTGAGTCAACCCAGACATAGCAACCGGGAAACGCGGCCACTCGTATAAATCACGTCATCTACGGAGTAGATCGCGGGCACCGCAAGGTGCCCGCGTCGACCCCATGCCCGCGGGGCCGTCATGCGTATGAGGCGCGTGCTGTCAAGGCGCGCAATTCATTACCAATTCATCACTGTACTGCCCCACCTCCTCATCCCCGACGACATAGACCGCGGTATAGCGCCGCAACTCCGGCTTGGTCGGCTCGCGCAGCGGCCGGTTGTCGACATAGGGGGCGACGGTATCGCGCGCCAGGAAGGCGTACTTGCCCGTCGTCTCGGCCATCTCGTAGATGTTGATCCCATCGGTGCGCAGCTTCGGGAAGCTCAGGACCACGATGCCGCCGGTCTGGTCGACGCCGGTCAGGGTCGGCTTGAGGGTGGCGTAGTCGGTGGTGTCCTCGGGGCCGACGATACCGAGCAGGGCGCCCAGGGCGTCGGTGTAGCTGCCGCCGGCCTTGATCTGGCGGGCGATGGCGCGGGCGCTGGTCTCAACGGTGCGGCGGCTGGCCTTTTTCTCTTCGGTGGCGTGGCGGGCGGCCGCTTGGGCCTGGACGTTGGCAGCGGACTTGGCGCGCGCATCCTGGCCGGCGGCCTTGAGGGCGGTCAGCGCGGCCTCGGTGAGACCCAGATCGGCGCGGCGGGCGTCGGCCTGGGCGATGAAGTTGTCCAGCCAGGCGAGAAAGTCGTTGTCGGCGGTGGGAACGTAGTCGGATTTGGCCATGGCGATACTCCTGTGGTGCTTGCGGACAAAGGGACGGGGTCAACAACGTCAGGTCCATGGCTCGAGCGGGTCGCCACCAACCTGATCGGATGAGGATGATAGGACCGTTCGCGCAGCAGTTGTAGCGATTTCGCATTTCTCAGTGGTCTCAAATACTTCCGAGACTCCCATGCCCGCGAGCAGGGCACGCGGGAGGCAGGTCGCCGCACCCGGATGCGGCGCATCCGTGCCCGGACGGACTGGCCGGGGACCAAGATGCACCGCCGGGGCGCCCATGCGTCGAAGCGGGGTGCGCAGATGGGTTGCATCCGCACCCTGGCGGGACATAACCGTGCGGTTTTGGCGCGTAACCGTGCGGGTGCGGGGCGTAACCGTATGGTTGCGGGTTCATCCGTGCGGTTGCGGCTTGACGGGGTGCGGTTACGAGGCGCAGCCGTATCCCGTTGGGGTGCATCCGTGCGGTGATGGGGAGCGACCGGGCGGGTGGGACGGTGGTGTCTGCGCTGGGCTCTCCCCTCACCCCCGGCCCCTCTCCCGGGGGGAGAGGGGGGCAAGAGGCGGGCTGCGGGAAGCCCCTCTCCCCCGGGAGAGGGGTTGGGGTGAGGGGAATGGTTCCGCTGGGACTCTGGGGGTTCGTGCCGACTTCCCCTCACCCCCGGCCCCTCTCCCGATGGGAGAGGGGAGTGGAGTGCACGGGCAGGGCCGGATCGGTTATCTTCCACGGATACCCTGGGCTGGTGGCGTGCGGTCTCGACACCGCCTGATCCCGCCCGCCCCAGCCACCCTGCATCCGACCCGGTACCCTCGACCCCATGCCCATGACCTCCCGCTGGTCCGCCATCACCGCCTCCCGGTTTCCCTGGGAGCGGGAGGCGCTCGATTGGCTGAGGGAACAACTCCCCGATGGGGAGCCCTGGCATGCCTGGACGAACTTCGAGTTCATCGACGACGAGGGCCGGGTCAACGCGTGCGACGCCCTGGTCCTCGCGCCCCAGGGGATCTTCCTCCTTGAGGTCAAGAGTCGGCCCGGAGTCCTGACCGGGGATACCCACACCTGGACCTGGAGCGAGAACGGCCGCAGCGTCACCGACGACAACCCCCTGATCCTGACCAACCGCAAGGCCAAGCGGCTCGCGGCGTTGCTGCGTCGGCAGCCGGCCATCGCCAAGTCCCGCGCGCGCCTGCCCTGGGTCGAACCGCTCATTTTCCTCGCCGCGACGCGCACCATCTGCCGGCTCGACCCGTCCGGCCTCGCCCGCGTCCACGGGCGAGGTCAGCCCGGCCGCCCCGACGATCGCGGGATCATCGCCGCCCTCACCAGCCCGCCCGCCGCCTTGGGGACAGACACCGCAAGGTCCGTGCGTGTCGACCGCAGCCTCGCCCGGGCGATCGTGAAGGCCGTCGGCGAGTCCGGTATCCGCCCATCCAACCGCTCGCGCCGGGTCGGCGACTATGAGCTGAAGGGCCTCCTCGCCGAGGGAGAGGGCTGGCAGGACTTCCATGGCACCCATCTCAGTGCCGGCGTCCACCGCCGCATCCGCATCTACTCCTTTGCCGGGGGCAGCGGCGAACAGGTGCGCGCGGATCTCAAGAAGGCGGCCCTGCGCGAGTTTCAGGTCTTGGAAGGCATCGCGCACCCCGGCATCGTCAAGGTCAACGACTTCAAGGAGACCGAACTCGGCCCCGCGCTCGTCTTCGAGTTAGACCCGGGCGCCGTCCGGCTCGACTTCTTTCTGCGCGAGCACGGCGCCACGCTCAGCCTGGATCTGCGGCTGCGCATCCTGCGTCAACTGGCCGAGGTACTGAAATATGCCCACGGCCGGCGACTCTACCATCGCGCGCTGGCCCCCCAGAGCGTGCTGATCCAGTGCCCCGAGACCACCGCACCCGTCGTGCAGGTGATGAACTGGCAAGCCGCCGTGCGCGAGGCCACGGCCGGGGCGACCCTGCTGCGGACGCTCGGCACCCGCCACATTGAGGACTACATCGAGGAGCCGGACCAGGTCTACCTGGCCCCGGAGGCGCTGCGACCCGACATCGCCGCCGGCGCGCACATGGACTGCTTCTCGCTGGGCGCCATCGCCTACCACCTCTTCACCGGACAGCCCCCGGCGGCCTCTCGCCTGGAACTGTTTGAGCGTCTGCGCACCGGCCACGGGCTGCGCATCTCCGACGCCATGGACGGCGCCGGCCAGGCGCTGCAGGACCTGGTGCAGTCCAGCACCCAACCGGAAGTCAGCAGCCGCATCGCCACCGTCGATGAGTTCCTGGACTATCTGGAGCTGGTCGAGGACGCGCTGACCGCCCCCGCCCCCGAGGTCACCGTCGACCCGATGGTCGCGGGTAAGGGCGACCGGTTGGACGGCGGCTTCACGGTGGTCAAGTACCTGGGCCGCGGCGCCACCGCCGTCGCCCTCCTGGTCCGCCCCGACGGCGCGGATGAAGACCTGGTACTCAAGGTGGCCGCGGACCAGACCCAGGACCAGCGGGTGCGTGCCGAGGGCGAGGTCCTGGCGCGTCTGCGCCACCCCAATGTCATCGAATACCGGGGGACCCGCGCGGTCGCCGGGCGCACCGCCGTCCTCATGACCAGGGCCGGAGACAAGACCCTCGCCAAGCACATCCGGGAGGCGGAACCCATCTCCCTGGACCTGGTCTCCCGCTTCGGCGAGGAACTGCTCGCGGTCACCGATTACCTGGAGTCGGAGGGCGTGGCGCACCGGGATATCAAGCCGGAGAATATCGGCATCGCCACCGGCAAGGACCGGCGCCTGCAACTCGTCCTGTTCGATTTCTCCCTGGCGCGCACCCCGCCCGAGAACCTGCACGCCGGCACCCGCCGGCCTTGATCATCGTTCCGGCCACCCCCCGCTAGGCCGCCACCGGCAGGAGCG
>JACDZG010000047.1 GCA_013426805.1 Chromatiaceae bacterium | reverse complement strand
CCACCGCCAGCCCGCGCCATGACTGAGGTCACGCGGTCATGCTTCAGGGCTGCCAGGTGACCCGGACGAATCAACGGGGGGCCAGGACGGGCCGCCCGGGCACCCCGGCGGGCGATCCCGGCGCCCCGGCGGGTGATCCGGGCGCCACTGCGGGTGAGCCGGGCACCCTGATCCCTTGCACCCGTACCCGGACGGCGCGTCACCGCACCCATGCAGCACGCAACCGTACGGTTACGCGAGGCAACCGTACGGTTACGCGGCAGCGGGGCACGGGTCCAGGTCCGCTTGCGCGCCCCGCACTCAGGGCCAGCCGCTCAGCCACAGCACCGCGCCCGCGGCCGGATCAGCCGGATACAGCGTTGTGAACCGGTAGTTGCGCTGCAGCTGCGGATCGCCCCAGCGCAGATTGCGCTCGGTGGCGTGGTTAAAGCCGGGAAAGGCATCGGCACCCAACAGCAGCGAGGCGCCGCCATGCCCCAGCAGCAGCGCGCTTGGTCCCTGAACGATCAATGGCCAGGGGGCGCAACGGTCGGGCTGGACCCGGGGTCTCGGCCCCGCTCCACCAGCACGAAGGGCGCCCAGTATTTCGGGTCGCGTTTGCGCGGGTCGCTGCCCCCGATCCAGTCGAGCTGGGTCTTGCGCAGCGCCTCGGCGGGCGAGCGATGGCCCTGCGGGTCGAACCAACTGCGATAGAAGTCTTCCATGAATTCGCGGGCCAGCACGTCGGTGAGACACCCCAGGGTCATCAGCACATTGCGGGCGCCGGCGATCTGGAATGCGCGTACCAATCCGTAAACCCCTTCGGATAGGTCCACCGCGCCCATGCCCATATTGCCGCCGGAGAGAGTGACCAGCTCGGTGCCTTCCAGATTAAGGTCCAGGACCTCCAAGGCGTAGAGGATGCCGTCCTCGCCGTCCGGGCCAAGCTGACCTTCGAGCCCCCGGTTGGCGCCGGCCAGCGCGATGCCGGACAGGACCATGGGGCGGCCCCAGCCGCCCCCGGGCGCGTCCGACTGCTCGGTCGGGAAGAAACCGGAAGTAGCGAGATGCAGCGCCCGGGGCGGCTCGGCCAGCGACTTCAGACGGCGCTCGTTGGCGTCTAGGCCCATCAGGACCACGGCCTCGCGACCGTCCTTGTCCCAATAGAAGCGGCCGATTTGGCGTGCCTCGGGGCCGGTAGCGGCGAGGGGGCCGAAGCTGCGGTGCTCGGCGCACAGTTGGGTGTCAATGGTGATCAAGGGCTCGTCCGCCGGCCCCGGCAGCACCGGCCCGAGCGGGTCCGGGGACGAACCCGCAGGGCGCGCCTTTGCCGGCTCGCCGGCCGGGAAGTGGTCGTAATCCACTTCTCCCAGGACCAAGATTCCGGCCGCCTCCCGGGCCCGCGGGGGGGCCAGCAGGTCGCGCCCGGTGCGCAGTTCCCGCAACCACTGCTGCTGCACCCAGTAACGACCGTCCGGGAGCTGCGGCCGCAGCCGGGCGAAAGCGACCAGGTCTAGGACGCCGTCCGGGGCGATGAAGAGGGTCCCATAGTCCTTGATCGCCGCGTCGAGCGGGCCGAAGAGCGCCTGATAGACCAGCGGCTCGGCCGCCGCCTCGTCGGCGCGCAGGCGCGCGAGCAGGGGATCGAGCGCGGCGGCCGGACCCAGGTCGAAGACCCGCAGGGGCGGGCCCTCGCCCGGGGCGGCCGGGATCAGAAGGGCAAGCCAACGGGGGTCGCCCCATTGGCGCGTCTGGAAGTCGTATGGCCGGAAGGCCCGCAGCTCCAGCAGGGCCGAGCCCCGCGGCAGGGCGTCGCGCACCGACTCCCAGTCGAGCGCGCGAACCGCCCGCTGGCCGCCGAAGGTCCGGTTGAGGGTCGCCAGTTCCACCTCCAGGCGCTCCAGGGCGGTACGCGCATCGGTGATCGCTTTGGGGTCTGGCTTGGGCAGGTTGACCAGCCGGCTGAGATCCGTCCGCGACTGGGCCAGCCGGCTGGCCAGATCCTTCACCCGCGGGTCCTGACTGGTGCGGGCCAAGCACGCGACCAGGGCCTCCTCCTCGCCGGCCAGGCGCTTCCAGCGCAGCAGGAGGTCGGCCGCGAGCGGCAGGGCCTCGCTGTCAGGGTGCGCCAGGGCGAAGCTGTAGACAGCATCCTGGAGCCGGGCCTCCGCGTTCACCCGGTCGCGGCGCACCTGCTCGGAGCCGGTGGTGGCAAGTTGCAGGCCCACGAAACCGCGCAGTCGGCCGTCGAGGGAGCGGAACTGGCGGATGGCCTCGGGGAGTTTGGACTGGTTGACCAGGTTCAAGGCCAAGTTCAACTGGACGTTGATCGTGTCTGGATGCTCTGATCCGAGTACCCGCTCGCTGGACTCGAGCGTCCGGCGGTACAGCGGCTCGGCTTCCCCATAGCGGCCCTGGGAGTCGTACAGATAGGCCAGGTCGTTGAGGCTCGTGAGGGTATCCGGATGCTCGGGCCCCAGCCCCCGTTCGCGGGCCGCCAGCGCCCGGCGGTAGAGCGGCTCGGCCTCCGCGTAGCGGCCCTGAACCTGGTACAGTCCGGCCAAGTTGTTGAGGCTCGTGAGGGTCTGCGGATGCTCGGCCCCCAGCACCTGCTCGCGGGTCGCGAGCGCCCGGCGGTACAGCGGCTCGGCCTCCCCATAGCGGCCCTGGGCTTTGTACAGTCCGGCCAAGTTGTTGAGGCTCGTTAGGGTCTGCGGATGCTCGGCTCCGAGCGCTCGCTCGGTTCCTGCCAGCGAGCGCCGTAAGAGCGGTTCTGCCTCTACGTAGCGGCCTTGCGAGTAGTAAAGGGAGGCGAGGTTGTTGACGCTCTGGAGGGTATCCGGACGCTCGGCCCCCAGCACCTTTTCTCGGGCCGCCAGCGCCCGGCGGAAGAGCGGCTCGGCCTCCCCATAGCGGCCCTGGGCCTGGTACAGTTCGGCCAGGTTCGTGAGGGTCGTGAGGGTCTGCGGATGCTCGGCCCCCAGCACCCGCTCGCGATCCCCTAGCGCTCGGCGGTAGAGCGGTTCGGCCTCCCCGTAGCGGCCTTGGGCTTCGTACAGAGCGGCCAGGTTGTTGAGGCTCGTAAGGGTTTGCGGATGCTCGGCCCCCAGCACCCGCTCGCTGGTCTCCAACGCCCGGCGCCAGAGCGGCTCGGCCTCCCCGTAGCGGCCCTGGGCCTGGTACAGTCCGGCGAGGTTGTTGACGCTTTGGAGGGTATCAGGATGCTCGGCCCCCAGCACCCGCTCGCGGTCCTTCAGCGCCCGGCGGTAGAGCGGCTCGGCGTCCGCGTAGCGGCCCTGGGCCTGGTACAGAAAGGTGAGGTTGTTGATGCCCGTGAGGGTAGCCGGATGCTCGGCCCCCAGTGCCCCTTCCGCAATCTCTACTATCCTCCGAGCCATCACCGCGCAGGCGCCATACATGCCCAGGCCTTCCATCTCACTGACAACGTCATTGACGTGCTCGACCTTCTCCGGACTGATCTCTGCCGGACGGGAGGTCCTCAGCCGCAGCCATTTCTCAAACCAGGATTCGTCGATGGCTTCCCAAGACGGCTCACCGCCATTGCCAAACAGCACTCGCTGATAACCGATGGCCGCGGCATGTCCGGAAGCGGTCAATGTCCTCTGAATAGGCAGCGGATACCGCATCAACTCCGGATGTGGCTCCAGTCCGGACAGATACCGATAAAGCTCAAAGGCGTCCTCCTCGGAATGGGCGGACGCCAGCCGTTGCAGCAGGTCCGCCGTGAGCCGGCGCGGTGGCTCCAAGACCAGCAGATCATACGCGAGCCAAGTACTCGCTCCGCCCACGATCAGGACCAGCAACGCCGTCGCCGTGTACGCGA
This sequence comes from Chromatiaceae bacterium, assembly GCA_013426805.1. GTDB lineage: Bacteria > Pseudomonadota > Gammaproteobacteria > Chromatiales > Chromatiaceae > Thiodictyon. The sequence goes on along the minus strand of JACDZG010000047.1, from coordinate 48,241 downwards.
GCCGCCGCAGTTGCCGTAGGGTCCGATCCGGTCTGCTGCCACGCACCCATTGGAGATTGAAGACCTGCCGGTAGATCCGGTTCCGTACCACCAGGCAGCCATCGCGATCACGCGCGACCAGCCCGGACAGCTTGAGTTGGATGTGCGTCGCTGCCGCCTCGTCGCGGACCCGCTCGCCCCTCAGTATCCGCTCATACAGATCGAACGCAGCAAGCCGGTCCGACATTCGGTTTCCCAGGAACCGCTCGATCTGCTGAAAATGCACGTCGGAGCGCGTGCTCTCGAAATTGCCGAACTCTGTCGCGATCAGCGTGCCGAGCTGTTCTGCGCAGACCAGGCGCCGGGCGATGATCTCCTGGCACAAACGAAGCGTCAGATAGGGGTGGCCGCCGGTCCAGTACAATACCGCCGCAACCAGTTCTTTTCCGCCCCCTCCGGTATCGTCCAAGGCGTCCTGGAGCGGTGACAGGTCGTCCGCTTCCACGTCGAAGTCGCGGAGCACAATGGTCCTGCCGACGTTGTAAGACGTGGTGCGCGGATTCTTGATCAACTCGTTGGCAGTGGCCACACCGATCAGACAGAAGGTCAGGGTACGATAGCCCGGCCACACCGATCGCTCGTTGTACATCGACCGGATCGCGGTAAAGAAGTCATCGGTGTAGTCGAGCTTAAGGGTGCTGTCGATCTCGTCGAGAAAGACGACGCAGGGTGGCAGCTCGGCCAGGCAAACACGCTCTCGGAAGAACTGCCGGAGCCGCTGGTTGGCAGTCCCCTGCCCGTCGTGCTCCCACCAATGATCCACATCGAGTTCCAGGCACAAGTCAGCGCTCAGTTTGCCGAGCAGTCCCCGGTACCATTCCGTGGCGTTCTGAGGCGACCCGAGCTCACCCCCAACGTCGATGGTAACGACCCGCACGCCCTCGCGCCCGAGGCGCAGGGCGGTCTTGATCATCAGGCTGGACTTGCCGACCTGACGTGGACAAAGGATGTTGCAGTACTCCCCCCGCGCAAGGAGTTCAAAGACCTCGTCTTCGGCATCGCGGCGTTCGATATAGAGATGGCGTGTCGGGTCCAGCGTACCGCCGACCTGCAGCTCGCCGCGATACCCGGGCATGGTTAGACGACGCTCCCGAAGTAAGAGGCGTACAAGCGGTTTGCGGGCATGACCCGCCCACCCTCCCATCGCACCAGACCGGCGCCGGCGAGCCGGTCGCACAACGACTGCTCCGGCCGGGTGCCATCATCAATGATCTGACGCAGCGCGGCTTTCAGCTCCGGCGCCTTGTGGAGCTTGGCCGACAGCTTGCGCAAATGTGAGCCGAAGGGCCCGTGCGGCTCGGCGGCACGTGTCATCAGGGACTCGAATGCCATCCGGTCCGGTGCCGTCAGCCGCTTGAACGCCGTTTGTGTCAGCGCGGGCTGACCGCCAAGGAGTGACCAGAGTTGTCTGCTTTCCTCGCTCGTCAGGACGTCCCCGTAACCCCGATTGATCGCCAGACACTCGGCGATCGTCAAGGGACCGATCTCGATGATCTCACCGACGTTGAACGGCGAGCGATCGTCGTCATCGATCAGCAGATACGGCTCGGTGGAAATGACCATGGCCATGTCCAGCTTCCGCCACACCGGCTTCAGCGGGGTGCGCGCATTGTGCCAACTGCGTAACATGCTAAAAAAATCCGCCTGGTAAGGGCGCCCGAGAATCCGGTCAACCTCGTCGAGTCCGAGGGCCAAACCGCTCGACAATGGCGCAAGTATCGATCTCTCAATGAACAGGTTCATTTCCCACTGGGACCCGATGACCGGCGGTTCACCGAGATCCTGGCCAAGTTCGGATTTCACTGTCGCCGCAAACAAGGAAAGGAACGTCGAATACTCCGATAGGTCTGCTCTGGAGAACGCCGAGAAGTCGATGCAGGCGCAGGCTTTGCCCTGCCTTTGGCAATGAGAAATGAACACGGTCAGCAACCGGCTCTTCCCCATCTCCTCGGGTCCTTTGATGACCAGCGTCAGGCCGCAGCGTGACGCCAATGCCCGCACTGCCCGATCGGCGGGCCGGACAATGCAGTGGTCATCGCTACCGGCTGTCTCAGTATCGCTGTCCGGCGGTTCATCGCCCGGTAGCGATTCCGTACCGTCGGATTCCTGAGCCGGAACCATAGCGTCGGAATATACCTCGAGCTCGGGGCGCAAGAGCCGTAACCGCCCGATGATGAGATCGGCCGATTCAGCGGGGGAACGCTGACAAACATCAGGAACGATGGCGTTGAACAGAATTCCGGGCACATCGCCATCGCCGACACGGATCGGCAGGATCGCCTCTCGGTCGAGCGCACGGGCCGACAGGTCCGCGCGCATCTGCCGCGCCCGAATGGCACGATGCTCCGCCTGGGTCCAGGCTTTGCCGCCGTAGCGCGCGGAAACACACACGACCGCGAGGGTGCAGCGCTCGCCGTAGACGCTCTGAAGCTTGAGGTCGGCGTCGGCACCGGCAAGCCAGTGCTCGAACCAATCGTCGTAAAAGACGGTCCCCGCCCCCAGTCGCGATTCCACAGCCTCGGCAATACTGTGAACCAATGCTCGCTGCTCTCCTGCGAAGGAGAAGGCGACCAGGAAGGACTCGGGTATAGTGCGCACGGACATCTCCCTGGGTTTCGCACTCCAAACGGAGATTACGGTTATTCTGCCCCTGTGACGGCGTAGCCGTTCAGCCTTCCTCCGACTACGCCGACTGTGCATCATACCGTTGGGCGATCGATTTCGGCGAGCGTGCAAGACTTTGTACGCAACGGCCTGGACTACATTCAGCGGTGCCAGTCAAACCCCGACCGACATGCACCTGAGCGATCACGACCTAAGCCAGCTTGACGACGCGTAGCTTGACACCCTGGCACCGGCGCAGGCGCGGGTACTGTTGGGCAAGGCGCTGGCGGACTTGAAGGCGGCGCGCGAGCGGCTCGGTCAAGGCATCTTTGCGCTGGCGACCGCGCTCGGCCGGTTCCGTCCGGGCGCGGTCCGACCCACGGCGCGCTCAGTGCGCGGGAGGCTCGGTCGCGGGGCCGAGCAGATCGGTCAGGGCGTCGGCGTCGAAGAAACCGTCGAGCCAGGCGGCGAACTGCGGGATTTGGGCCTCGGCGACACGCGCGGCGACCCAGGCCGGCAGGTGGCCGAAGCGGTGGGTCAGGAGAGTACCGATTTCGACGGCACCACCGATGGGTTCGGTGACTCCGCTTCGGGGGATGGCGGGGATGGTGATGGCGGTGGCTGCGGCGGGGACTAAGGCGATTGCCGGATAATCCTTATCATTGCCGGGACGCGTGACGGAAGATCGGCAAGACAGGCAATCAGGGCCGCCCCGTCAAGATATAGCGCAGATCGAGCCGCTCGGGCAGCACCGCCGTGAGTTCACTCGGCGATCCGTAAAAGGCCATGTGGCCGCGCTCCAGGACCGCGATGCAGTCACAGGCCTCGCCCAAGGCGTCCGCCCGGTTGTCGGTGGCAATCAGGGTCAGGCGGCGAGTCTCGCGCTGCGCCCGCAACACTTGGAGCGTCTCGATGGCGGCGGCCGGGTCCAGTCCGTCGGTGAGCCCATCCCACACCAGCAGGCTCGGCCCGCTGATCAGCGCGCGGGCCAATTCGACCTGACGCCGCTGACCCAGCGAGAGCGCGCGCGGCAGGTGATTCTCCAATCCGTCCAGGCGCAGCGTGGCAATCACCAGCCGCGCCGCACGGGCCTGCTGCGCCCGCCCGCCGGGCAGCTCGCGCAGGGGCAGCAAGAGGTTCTCGATCACGCTGCGATGTTCCAGCAGTGAGCCGCCTTGGAGCACAGCGCCCATGCGCCCGCGCAATGCGGTCATGGCGCGGACGCTCAGGCCTCGCAGATCCTCGCCCAGGACGCGCACTGTCCCCGCGGACGGCGCGTCCAGACCGAGGATCAGGCGTGTCAACAAACTCTTGCCCGCGCCGTTGGGACCGACGATCAGGAGCCAGGCCCCGCGCGGCACCCGCAGGTTGATCTCCGCCAGAGCGCAGTTCCCGCCGACATGTTGATAGACGCCGGTCAGTTCCAGCGCCCACTCCGGAACCGGTTCCGCGAGCACGTCCGCCGTTGCGTCCGGACCGGATACCGCGCTCACTGACGCACCAGCAGGATGATCGCCAGGTCGGCGATGAGGATGACGGTGACCGCGCCGATCATGGTCCGGGTGGCCGCCTCGCCGATGTTCAGGGGATCACGGCCCGCGGCCGTGCCGTTGACCGTGGCGATGAGTGCGATGAGCAGCGCGAAGAGCATGGGTTTGAGGATGGCTTCAAGCAGATCCCCGGGACCCAGGGCGCCGGCCAGTGAATCCAGAAAGAGCGCCGGCGGGACATTCGCCACCAGCCACAGCCACAGAAAGGTCGCGGCAAAGGTGACCAGACTGCCCCACACCGCAAAGGCGAAACTCATGATCAGCATGGCCAGCAGCGCCGGGGCCAGGGTGTAGGTCAGCGGGTCGATCCCGGTGATCAGCAATCCATCCACCTCGCCCCGCACCGAGAGCGCGGCCTGACGCACCGCCAGGGCCACCCCGGCCCGGCCCGCCACCAGGATACCCACCAGGATCGGCACCAACTCCATGACCAGCGCGTAATTGATCGACAACAGCACCAACCCCGGCAAGTTGAAGCGCTCCAGAATCGACTCGGTCTGATGGCCCAGGATGGCACCGGCGACGATCCCGACCAGGGTCATGGCCGGTAGGATGGTTAGCCCGGATTGGCGTAGCGACCAGGCGAAGGCCGGCAGGTCCAGGCGTCCCCGCCCCAGCAGAATCCGCAGATAGAGCCCAAGACAGCGCCGCAGCGCCAGGGCCGCGAGGCCCAGGCTCTCGATCCAGCCGAGCGGCCAGGTCCCGGCACGGGGCGGGCGATCGTACGCGTCGCGGTTCAGGTCGGCGGCCATCGTCAGGCGGCTTGTATGAGCGAACGGACGGCGGGCCACCGCGGAATCATCGGCAACCAGGCGAACAGATCGATCCAACGCATTCCGGACTCCTCCTAAGATCCACCACAGAGCCCTTGATAATCGCGGCCATTTCGCCGACGGCGAGACCGCTGGTCCGCACAGCGGACCCTACGGATCGCGGCCTTCCCGGGGCCGAGCTCATCCAAGAACATCGCCTACCGCGCCGGGCGCGGTTTAGATCAGAACAATATCGTATTGCTCCTGGGAATAGAGCGCCTCGGCCTGCAGCCGGATGGGTCTGCCGATGAACTCCTCCAGCTCGGCCAGATGGGCGGACTCCTCGTCCAGCATCCGGTCCACGACCTCCTGCGAGGCCAGGACCAGTAGGGTCTCGACCTCGAACTGGCGCGATTCGCGCAGGATCTCCCGAAAGATCTCATAGCAAGTGGTCTCGGCGGTCTTGACCGAACCCCGCCCGCCGCAGCAGGGGCAGGGCTCGCACAGCACATGCTCCAGTGACTCGCGGGTGCGCTTGCGGGTCATCTCCACCAGCCCCAGCGACGAGACCTCGGTGATGTGGGTCTTGGCGTGATCGCGCGCCAGCGCCTTCTCCAGCGCGCGCATGACTTGACGCTTATGCTCTTCCTCGGTCATGTCGATGAAATCGATGATGATGATGCCGCCCAGATTGCGCAGCCGCAATTGACGGCAGATCGCCTGAGCCGCTTCCAGGTTGGTCTTGAAGATGGTCTCTTCCAGATTGCGATGCCCGACGAAGGCGCCGGTGTTGACATCGATGGTGGTCATGGCCTCGGTCTGATCGATCACCAGATGACCGCCGGACTTGAGACTCACCTTGCGCAACAGGGCCTTCTTGATCTCTTCCTCCACCCCATAGAGGTCGAACAGCGGGCGCTCGCCCTGATACTGCTCGATGCGGTCCTTGATCTCCGGGATGTACTTGGCGGCGAAAGGGATCGCTTTCTCGACCATGGCGCGCGAGTCGATACGCACCCGCTCCACCTCCGGGGTGACCAGATCGCGCAGGGCGCGCAGGGCCAGCGGCAGATCGTCGTGGATGAGTCCGATCTGGGTGGCCTGGAGACACCGCTCCCGCACCCCGCGCCACAGCTTGGCGAGGAACTCCATGTCCTTCACCAGCGCCTCCTCACCAACGCCCTCCGCGGCCGTGCGGGCAATGAAACCGCCCTGGCCCGGATGCGCCTCCACATAGCGCGCCAGGATATCGCGCAGGCGGCGGCGCTCCTCCTCGTCCTCGATCTTCTGGGATACCCCGGTACTGGAAAGCGCCGGCATGCATACCAGATAGCGCGAGGCCACCGAGATATTGGTCGTCAGGCGCGCCCCCTTGGTGCCCAAGGGGTCCTTGACCACCTGCACCACCATCTCGTCGCCTTCGCGGACCAGCTCGTTGATATGCTCGCCGCGCGGCTCACCCTCGGCACCGATGATGTCGGACGCGTGCAGGAAGGCGGCACGATCCAGGCCGATCTCGATGAACGCGGCCTGCATCCCCGGCAGCACCCGCACCACCCGCCCCTTGTAGACATTGCCCACCAAACCGCAGCGCTCGGCCCGCTCGATGATGATCTCGTGCACCACGCCATTTTCCACCACGGCGACCCGTGTCTCCGGCGGGGTCACATTGATCAGGATTTCTTCGCTCATGGGGTCGTCTCGGTGGGAACCTGCGCGGTCGGAACGGACGCCCGGACGGCCGTGTTGGATATGAGTTCGATCCCGGCCTGTCCCAGCAGCCGCCCGGTCTCGAACAGCGGCAGACCCATGACGCCGGAATAACTGCCGTTGAGACCGGCGATGAAGAGCGCGCCCAGACCCTGGATGCCGTAGCCACCGGCCTTGTCCTGGGGCTCACCGGTGAGCCAATAACGCAGGCACTCGTCGTGGGTGAGCGACCGGAAGGTCACCCGGCTTTCGGACAGATCGGTCCGCTCCCCGTCCGGCGCAATCAGCGCGACCGCGGTCAACACCCGATGCGAGCGCCCGGACAGGGCCTGCATCATCGCCAGACAGTCCTCCAGGGTCGCCGGCTTGCCCAGAATGTGCTCCCCCACCACGACCGTGGTGTCCGCACCCAGCACCGGGCGGGAATCGTCCGCCGGGAGGGCCGCGTGCGCCTGCCGCGCCTTCTCCAGGGCCACGCGCAGCACATAATCCTCCGGGTGCTCGCCGGGGTGGCGGGTCTCGTCGACCTCCGCCTCCACCACCGCGAACCGCACCCCGATCTGGGTCAGGAGCTCGCGCCGGCGGGGCGAGCGGGAGGCCAGGTAAATCTGAGGATCAGCGTCGGACATCATCAACTTAACTTGTCTACCGAACAGTCGCGCGCGGCGAGATTTCGATGAGTATACAGAGCGATAAAGAACTCCGCCGCGTTCTGCGCAAAGCCCGTAGGGTCCGCTGTGCGGACCAACCTCCTGTGCGGACCAACCTCCGCTGTGCGGACCAACACCCGTGCAGTCGGCGAACTCACCGTGATGAAGATCGGCCGGTCCGCCGCGCGGACCAGCACCAGACCGCCTCATCATCAACCCCGATGGTAAGGATGCCCCTTGAGCAGGCTCCAGGCCCGGTAAACCTGTTCGGCCAGGATCACCCGCACCAGTGGATGCGGGAAAGTGAGGCGCGACAACGACCAACACTGATCCGCGCGCTCCAGACAGGCCGGGGCCAACCCATCGGGCCCGCCCACCAGCAGCGCCTGATCCCGTCCGCCGCCCAGCCATCCCGCCAACTGGCGGGCCAGATCCTCGGTGCTCCAGCCCTGGCCCCGCCCATCCAGCGCGACCACCCCCGCCCCTTTCGGAATCGCCTTGAGCAGACGCGCCGCCTCATCCTGCCGGGCCAACTCCGCGCCGCCGGTCTTGCCCCGATGCAGCGGGTCCACCTCGATCAGATGCAGCGCGCACTCCGGGGGCAGGCGTCGGGCGTACTCCTGATAACCGGCCTCCACCCAGTCGGGCATCCGCCGCCCGACACAGATCAGATGGATACGCATCGGCGGCGCACTCTCAGTCCAGGGTCGGCCCCAAAATGACCTCCAACACCTCGAAGCCGCGCTCCTCCAAGGCATCGATCACATCCTCCACCGGCACCCGCCCGGCCCCCGGCGCGCGCGCGGACTCCAGCGTAGCGATCAGCCCGGTCACCAGACGGTACGCTTCAGTGCTGCCCAGATCGCGCGGCAGCCGCAGCAGGCGCATTCGCGCCGGGTCCGCGTTCGGCAACAGCATGAGTTGTTCGGCCATGGGTCTGTCCTCGTGGCGCGGCGGCCGGTTGGTCACCGTTGGTGGGGATCATAGCCGGGGGAGCGCTGGTGCCGCCAATCCGGCAGCGTCGAGTCAGCAGTTCCAAACTTGGACGGCAGCAACCAGCATGGAACCGTCGGCGGGGCTGAGGGTGGATGGGCGCGCTTATCCAGCCGACGAAACCGACGCTGCTGTGGTGGATAAGGCACGCCGCACGGTGTTTGGGACTTGGCACGTCGGTCGTACGCGCCGCATCCACCATGGGTCGCGCGAGGGCCCTCAAATTTGGAGTCTTGGAATTTGCCTGCTTGCTGAACGTTTACCTCTTGCGGTCTCCAGGTATAATACTAAGCGTGACATAAAGGGGGGAGGAAATGGGACGCGTGAGGATCTTCAAGAACGCTTGGTTCGAGCGCTATATGCGCAGGCAGAAGATCCGGGATGCGGCGCTACGTGATGCGGTCCACCGGGCGGAACGGGGTCTGATCGATGCCGACCTCGGCGGCGGAGTCGTCAAGCAGCGTGTGGCGCGCCCTAGGCAAGGACGGTCAGGAGGATATCGGACCCTGATCCTATACCGCCAGGCGCATCGCGCGTTCTTCGTCTACGGATTCGCCAAGAGCCGGCAGGCAAATATCAGTGACGAGGAGGAGGCGGCATTCAAGAAGGCCGCGCGGTACGTCCTGGACCTGACGGACGAACAACTCGCGGCGCTGATCCGGAACGGGCAATTTTCGGAGGTTGACTACGATGACTAAGCAGTACCGCAGCGACGCGCTGGCTTCGATCCACGAAACCATGGAGGCACTCAACGGGGTGGGCGCCATCGACAATCAGACCATGCGCGAGTTCGACGACTCATGCCTGACGCCCATCGCACGCCTCTCGCCTGAGGCCATCCGCGCCCTGCGCGAGCGTGAGCATCTCTCTCAGCCGGTCTTCGCCCGCTACCTCAACGTCAGCAAGAACCTCGTCTCGGACTGGGAGCGAGGCGTCAAGCGCCCCGGCGGCCCGGCGCTTCGACTCTTGACCGTCGTTGAGAAAAAAGGGATTCAAGCCATCGCTTGAGCTCGCAAAGATGGCGGGGGCAGAGAACAGACCACGGTTTCCCTCTCGGCAGATAGAAGATCAAAGAGTTCCTGAAATCACGAACCGGCCATTTCCCCATCCCAGCCAGGGCGGGGCTACCCAGCGTCACCGGCGCCCCGATCGAGGGCCATACCTGCAAGTCCTCAAAGCTGGCCCGTGTGCTCTCAAGAAAGCGGTCGGCTGTATTCTGGCCCGCGGTCTCTGCCAAGTAGACAAAGTGCTCGACCAGATCCCGCCGCGCCGTTGCCCGCCGATAGATCCGACCCATCAGACTGGGCGCGTGCGTGTCGCCACCAGGCGGGCCGGGGCCGTCGCGCGGATTGCGTCCCAATCCGCGGGGTCCATGGGCGCTTCGGGGCTGTCCAGTCCTTCGCGAAGGGCTGCTTCCAGCGCATTCACGGCCTTGCGCCGCTCGTCCGCGCGGATCAGCTCGCGCACATACTCGCTTGCGCTGCTGAAGTGGCCTGCTGCCACCTGGCTGTCGACGAACTGCTTCAGGGGGTCTGGCAGGGAGATGTTCATGGTCTGCATCTGGTACCTCGGTTTCCCCTCAGGTTGGCACTGGCGGGAAGGGGTGGCAAGTGTTGCCAGGGGGCGCGGGTCAGGCCCAGATTCGCGGGCTGTGGAAGTGCGAGATAGTCGCTCGCGAAAAACCGCCTTACCCCGGTCGGGTCGTTGCGCTACAACGATTTGCGAACCTTGGAACACCGCGCTTGTACAGGCGCCGCGTGAGCGGTAGAGGGGTGGCAACAGACATGACTCCGTGTGCGTTCCTAATTTTCCTCTGTCCGTTGCCATGCGGATCGGTGTCCGTCTCCGACCTGTAGAAGAGATCTTGGCGCATCCAAAACGCTGCGGTTTCCGAGGCTTCGTGGTTGGTCTATTAACTCAGAGTCGAGTTAAGTAAACTGTCTCCGGAGCTCGCACTACTGGTTTGGATGCTTGGGGGGTTGGCTTGCCGGGGAGGGGATGGGGTCTAACAACTTAACGCCTAACACCGTTGCGAGCCAGTCCCCGACTTTTCAGTCGGTTAGGCTTAACTCAAATCCATTCTGTGCTGACCACTTTTTCCTCAGACGAAGCACAATTCCCTTATCAAACGGAAAACCATTTTGAAGGTATCCAAAGATGGTCGATTCGTTCTTTGATCTTGGCAAAGGACTGCCGAAAGTCAACACTGCGGATTTGCAATCGCACCTCGACAAGAACGACGAGATCTTTGAGCGTGCTTTCGTGCCCAGTAGCATTCTGGAAGCTGTACCGCCGGGCGACATTGTTCAGTTTAAGGACAAGACATTCAAGCGCATGCGATTCTATGAGACGACTTTTAAAAACGTTGTTTTTACAAACTGTCGATTTGACGAATGTCTCTTTCTCAGCGCCCATTTTGAAGACTGTGCATTTCATAAATGCAAATTCATTAGCTGCAACACGCACAAGTTTAGGCTATCTAGAACGTATATTGATCCATGCTCGTTCTTAGAAGAAATATTTGATCGAAAGAAGTACTCCAACGTCGGCGTGGATCTTTTCCACGCCTTGCTGAAAAACTCGGTGGATGAAAGCCAGCCTGAGTTCCGCGACACTGCCGAGTATCACTTTCGATTATGGCAACGTTACAACCGAACGTACTATTGGGTTAGCTCCAAGGGAAAGGCGAGATGGTTCGATACTAATTTCTATGCATTCTGGGTCTGGAACATGCTATTCCAGCGCATCTTTGGCTACGGAGTTCGAGTACGAAACGTCCTCGCCTGGACTCCAATACTTTTCACCTTAACCTGGGCTTACAACCAAGCCTACTGGGCAGATTTTGGAATAGAGTCAAGTAAACTTCCATCGGTTCCGCTTCTCGTAAAATCAGCCTTCTTCACCGTCGGAAACCTCTCCACATTTGGAACTGCTGAACTCACGCCGACGACCACGTTTGGCTTAATTGCTGTCGCGTCCCAAGTCGTTCTTGGCATCACATGGATTGCGCTCTCCACCGCAATGATTGTAAAGAGGTTCATCCGATGATTCCCTCAATGCGCATCGACAGTCTTGCCCTCTTCGGCTCCGTGGCTAGAGGCGATGCTGATCTCATCAGCGACAGGGATGTGCTCGTCGCAACCAAACTTCCCGAGCCTCTCATAGCGGATGCTCTTGAGCGCGCGGGGTACTCTCCAAGCCTCTACATCTGGGAGCAGCTTCAGAACCTTGCACGTGACGGATCGCTCTTCCTGCAGCACTTGAAGCAAGAATCCCGGATCCTCCTCGATCGGCAAGGTCGGCTCCGAGACCTCCTTTCTGACTACCGCCCAAGAAGCGACTATAGCGCGCGGATCACGGATAATCTAAAACTTCTCGAACTCACTAACGGTGTGCCCGCCACACCACTCGCTATGGCCTGGGCATTCGACGTTCTTGCCGTGGCACTTCGGAATCACGCAATCCTGGATTTAGCACAGGAAGGAACCTATATCTTCTCGTATTCTGAGCTGATCATGAGATTAGCTTTCATGCATCAGCTGTCGTACTCGGAGTTGCATCTGCTGCTTGATCTCCGCTGTCGCAAGCGCGAGTACCGAAGCAATCCTCACTTCGCCAACACGTCGCTGCCGACGTTACTGCGAACGCAAGCGGTAATAGAAAGAATCACTGGCGCCAATCTGCTCTCGCTGCGTCTATCAGCCTATGAATTCGTCAACCAACTGTTAGCGCTTCCACAGCACGCCGTCCATTGGTATTTCCTTTTGCGGCGCTATGAGGGAGTCTATCGGGCCATGGGCTTCGCGCCTCTCAGTGATTCAACCCCTGAGCAGAGAGAGATTGATATTCTCTTCGCAGCGCCGTCGCCATACACGTCTACAGGTTCAGACTCCATCGCTTGGATTCGTACTGAACTGGAGGCGCTTTACCAGAATTGGATGAACGAGCCGACTACAGAGCGACAAGGCCGGCGTGCGGCCTAACCCGCGGTTCAACCGATCAGCCCAAAGCCGGCTGGCATTCCGGGCTCTCCCGGATCAATATCGCGGTCGCAGCGGTGAAAGGTATGGACTATCTCCTCACCTGGAACTGCTCGCACATAAAATAAATATTTCGGTGCTTCGCCCCCGTATTGATCACTTGTGTCGCTCCATGGGGTTCGAGCCCCCGATAATCTGCACCCCTCAAGAGTTACTGGAGGTTTAGCCATGTCGCGCGATCCTATCGTCGATGAGATTCACAAAGAACGGGAAGCATACGCCCGGGAATTTGACTTCGATGTCCGTGCCATTTGCAAAGACATCCAGGCTAAGCAAATAAGAAGCGGACGTGAGTTCGTATCATTTCCGGCTCGGAAACCGACGCCAAAGAAAGCCGAGCAATGACTTGGCCCCCGGCACACAGGCCAGCATTTGGGCATCGCTGACGATCGAGACCCGGCATCACGACCATCCTCAAGGCCCACGCGACTCAGACTCTCCAGCCAGTGATATAGCCTTCGCACGTGATTACCGGACGTAGGGGCGGGTTTCAAACCCGCCCCTACACGCATTGGCGAAATCGTGCGCCAGTTCGTCCGCGGTCAGATCAAAGGTGGCGACGCCGTAGTCGGCCAGCCTGGCGAGGAACAGGGGTCGCGGCACGTCGGCCAGTTCCGCCGCGGCCCCGGAGGACAGCCGCCCCAGTTCAAAGAGCTTGACGGCGGCCATCATTCGCAACGCGATGCCGGCCTGACGGTCATCGGCGCCGAGCTGCAGGGCGATCTCCGCGGGGATATCGAAGGCGACGCGGGACATGGTTGGAACCTCTGTTGGCGCCGACGCGCGCTGGAGCCGCCGACAGTCCGGGGCGTCCCGCATCGGGGGGTACAACACCGTAACGCACGACTGGATGGTAGTCGCGCCACGGTGTGACGGCAAGACAGGGGTCTGCGCCTCTGCGCCGCTAACCCGGATGCGGCTTTGGTCATGGTTCCGGCCAGCCGCGGCGTTGGCCTGCTGGAGTGCAAGGCTTCAGTCTTGGCCAGGTAGGCCGGCCAAGGCTGAAGTCTTGGATTCCAAACGAGCATCGCTGGCCGGAACGACGATCGAGGCCCCCATGTCGAGAACATTCGATCGGGCTTCCGCCCCACCGGGATACCGGTGGCCGACCCGCATTCACCCGGTCGGGCTGAAGGCTGACCAACACCGATCGGCAGCCTTTAGGCCAGACCAGTAAGCCCCGCGCTGATGTCCCACAACCGCTGGTTGGCGGCGGGGTCCTGGGCCTGGGCGGGGGCCGGTATGAGTTTACGGTCGCTGTAATAGCCGCCGGTGACGCCGGCCAGCGCGGGGTCGGTGGCCAGATAGAGCACCCGTCGTGCCGCCTGCTCGGGGGTCGGTAAGGCCCAGCCGACCAAGCGGTCGACCGCCCGCCAGAACCACCCTTGGGCGCCGTCCGTCCCGCCCAGATTGGAGCGGAACACACCGGGGAAACAGCAGTTGGCCGTCACCCCGCTCCCGGCGAGGCGCCGCGCCAACTCGAAGGTGAAGTGGAGGTTACCGAGCTTGGATTGTCCGTAGGCCTGCATCAACCGGTACGGTCGCCGCTCCCAGTTCAGATCGTCGAAATCCATCGCCGTGTTGATGCGTGTCCCCACGTTGACGATACGCGCCGGCGCGGCGGCACGCAGGGGGTCAAGCAGCAGATTGGTGAGCAGAAACGGCGCCAGATGATTGACGGCCAGGGCCATCTCGATGCCGTCCGGGCTGAGACGCCGGGCCGGGAAGGCGGTGCCGGCGTTGTTGATCAGCAGATGCAGCCGGTCGAATCGCTCCCGGACCTGGGCGGCCAGGCCGCGGATGGCCGCTTGGGAGGCCAGGTCCGCAACGAACAACAAGACTTGCGGATTGCCGGTCGCGGCCATGATCCAGTCGCGCGCGTGCTCGCCGCGCGCGGCGTCGCGACACACCATGAGCACCGTCGCACCCTGCCCCGCCAGCGCCTCCGCGACCGCCCGACCCAGACCGGAGTTGGCACCGGTCACCAGGGCGATACGGTCGGTTAATGGGGGCGGTTGATCATGCATCGCAGAAGCCAATTTGAGGGTGGATTGCAGCTCGGGTCAGTGCTTCGGCAGATCAGACTGATCTGCGCGAAATCAAGACGGCCTTGGTGATTTAACCAACTTCGGTGGAGACGCGGTTTATAGTTTATATTTTTTAGAATGTTAAACCGCGCCAGATCCAGCAATCGCCGAGTCTGCCGGAGCCGACCCCCATCCAAAAACAGCGCATACCGCGCTGGGCGCGGTTTAGAGGAGCAAATAACCCAGAGTGGACGCCGCCTGGCGCAGCGTGAGCTTCAGGGCGGCATCGGCCAGGGCGCGATGCAGGAGCGGTGCGCCGGGGAGGACCGGGCGGGCACGCTCATAGAACGCCAGCGCGGGGCTGCTGCCGTGCATACTGGAGCCGTAGTAGAGGCCCTGGATCTCGGGGTAGGCCACATAGAAGGCGCGTGACCAGGCCAGTGCGCGTGGCCGCGAGCCGCTGCTGATCAACATGGAGGTCCCCGCGCGGGTCGGGTAGACGCCGGTCAGATCAAGCAGGGTCAGTTCGCCGCCGAGGGCGTAGGCCGCGAGCCAGGGTTGGCGGGCCTGGCGGTCGATGACGCGGGTATCCTGAAAGACCTCGGCCAGCGGGGTGAGGCCATCCAGTGCCGCATAATGGATCGCCCGGTCCTGTGCGGTGGGCTCACCATCCGGATCCGGGAGTTGGTGATCGAAGCGGGCACTGGTCGGCCCGAAGTCGCGAAATAGGTCCCAGCGTCCGGCGTGGGGGCCGCCGCGGAAATAGACGCGCCACAAGACGGTACCAGCCGGGAGTCGGCGCAGCACCGGCCGAACCTGGCGTAGCGTCTCGACCGGCGGCGGCGGCGGGAATTCCGGCACGGTTCGGCCCGTCCGGGCGATACCGGATCAGCGGCAGACCACTGGCACTACAGGCCGGCCGCCAGCCGCGCCACCACGGCCGGTTCGCGCCCGGCGATCAGCCAGTCCCGCGGCGACAGCGGCGCGTCTTCATCCTCCGGCACCAGTTCACTACTGGGGCTGCTGAACCAGCGCCACAGGGCGACCTGGTGCAACTCAGGGCTCAGGCGGGGGAAGACCTGTTCGATCCCTGGGACCAGGGCGCGCACCACCGGCTGACCGTCCTGCTCCTGCACCTGGAACTGGTAGCGCGGCAGAAGCCAGCCCCGGCCCCGGCGGATACCGATCAGGCTGCGCTCCAACAAGCGCTGGCGGATGCGGCTCTCATTGCGGCCCAAAGCCTGGGCAACGACTTTGATCGTCAGCGCGGTCTCCAGGAGGGCGGCATAGGCGGCGGCGGCACGAGCCAGCGGGTCTTCCCCGGCGACCGGGCCGCGCTCGACGACGAAACCGCCGCTGCGCAGGACCGCCAGCTCGGCGGCCGGGAGATCTTCCACGGCAGGGATCAACGCGCCCTCCTCCATCTGGGCGATTGCCTCGGTCACGTAGTCGGCCAGTTCGACCGCCCCGGCGGTGATGCCGCGGGATGCGAAGGCGTATTGAAGGCTGGATTGCGACATGGGTTACTGAAAGCAGCGCGCGTTAGTCTGCGTTAACCCGAGTATAGCCGCAGACGTACGCGCTGTCGCGGTGAGCGTTGTCGGCCCGCGGCCGCGGCGCCGATCCGGCACCAGGCGGACGGGCCGGCGCGGTTATACTGATGCATCGCCGCACCGGCCAGGTGCGCGCTAAGAAACCTCAGGCGGAACCACCCATGCCAAACCAGGCCCAGCCCTCCTCCCGACTCGCCCAACTGCTGCACGAGCGCATCCTGATCCTCGACGGCGCCATGGGCACCATGATCCAGCGTTACCGGCTCGAGGAGGCGGACTATCGGGGCGAGCGCTTCCAGGATTGGCCATCGGATCTGAAAGGAAACAATGATCTGCTGGTGCTGACCAAACCCGGCGTGATCCGCGAAATCCACGAGCAGTACCTGGAGGCCGGGGCCGACATCCTGGAGACCAACACCTTCAACGGTAATCGGCTGTCCCAGGCGGACTATGGGTTGCAAGACTATGCCGCCGAGATCGACACGGCTGCTGCCCTGCTCGCGCGGGACTGTGCGGACCGCTACACGGCGCTGAACCCGGCCAAGCCGCGCTTCGTCGCCGGGGTGCTCGGGCCGACCAGCAAGACGGCCAGTATCTCGCCGGAGGTGAACGATCCGGGCGCCCGCAACACCCATTTCGACGAACTGGTGACCATTTATGCCGAGGCGACCCGGGCACTGATCGCCGGGCGGGTGGACGCTATCCTGATCGAGACCATCTTCGACACCCTGAACGCCAAGGCCGCGGCCTTCGCGGTGGATCAGGTCTTCGAGGAAGACGGCCTGGTGCTGCCGGTGATGATTTCCGGCACCATCACGGACGCCTCCGGTCGCACCCTGTCGGGCCAGACGGTGGAGGCCTTCTACAACAGCCTGCGCCATGTCCGACCCCTGTCCATTGGGCTGAATTGTGCGCTCGGACCGGATGCGCTGCGGCCGCATGTCGAGGACATGGCGCGGGTGGCCGAGTTCTGTACCTCATTTCACCCCAATGCGGGCCTGCCGAATGAAATGGGCGAGTACGACATGACGCCGGACCAGATGGCTGCCCACATCGCCGAGTGGGTCGACTCCGGCTTCGTCAACATCGTCGGTGGCTGCTGCGGCAGCACCCCGGCGCACATCCGCGCCATCGCCGCCGCGGTGGCCGGCAAGCCGCCGCGACAACCGCGCGAGCACGATCATCGGCTGCGCCTGTCCGGATTGGAGGCTTTCAATGCCTGAGCAGCAGCGCCCCCCCATGCAGCATGACTATGACCCGCGCGCCGTCGAGACCGCGGCCCAGACGTTTTGGAACACGCGCCAGAGCTTCAAGGCGGTTGAAGACCCGGCGCGCGAGAAGTTCTATTGCCTCGCGATGTTCCCCTACCCGTCCGGCCGGCTGCACATGGGCCATGTGCGCAACTACACCATCGGCGACGTGATCGCCCGCTATCAGCGGATGCAGGGCAAGAACGTACTCCAGCCGATGGGCTGGGATGCCTTCGGCCTGCCGGCGGAGAACGCGGCAATCAAGCACGGCATCCCGCCCTCGCAGTGGACGCGCAGCAACGTCGCCTACATGAAAGGCCAATTGCAGAGCCTGGGGTTCGGCTACGACTGGGAGCGTGAACTGGCGACCTGCGATCCGGACTATTACCGCTGGGAGCAATGGCTCTTCACCCGCTTGATGGAAAAGGGTCTGGCCTACCGGGCAACCGCGCTGGTCAATTGGGACCCGGTCGATCAGACGGTGCTGGCCAACGAGCAGGTGATCGACGGCAAGGGTTGGCGCTCCGGCGCCCTGGTCGAGAAGCGTGAGATCGAACAGTGGTCGGTGCGCATCACCGACTATGCCCAGGAGTTGCTCGACGCCCTGGACGGGCTCAGCGGCTGGCCGGAACAGGTGCGCACCATGCAGCGCAACTGGATCGGCCGCTCCGAGGGGGTCTACATGGCGTTCGGGATCAGCGGTTCGGACGAGGTGTTGGGCATCTACACCACCCGCCCGGACACCCTGATGGGCGTCACCTACATGGCCGTGGCCGCCGAGCACCCGCTGGCCCGGCAGGCTGCCGAGACCAACCCGGAACTGGCCGCCTTCATCGACGAATGCCGCCAGGGCGGGGTCTCGGAGGCCGAGCTCGAGACCATGGAAAAAAAGGGTCATCGGCTCGGGATCGACGCCCTGCATCCCATCACCGGTGCAGCCGTGCCGGTTTTCGCCGCCAATTTCGTGCTCATGGGCTACGGCACCGGGGCGGTGATGGCGGTGCCCGGACACGATCAGCGCGATTGGGAGTTCGCCGAAAAATACGGTATCCCCAAACGTCAGGTCATTTATTCGGCGGACGACAGCCCCTGCGACATCGCGACCTGCGCCTATGTGGAGAAGGGCGTCCTGCGCAACTCCGGCCCATTCGACGGCTTGACCTCGGCGCAAGCCGTCGACGCCGTCGCGAACTGGCTGGCCGAGCGCGGCAAGGGCGAGAAACGCGTCAACTTTAGACTGCGCGACTGGGGCGTTTCCCGCCAACGCTACTGGGGCTGCCCGATCCCCGTCGTCCATACCGCCGACGGCGGCATCCGCCCCGAAACCGACCTCCCCGTCCGCCTCCCCGAGGACGTGGTCGTCGACGGCTCCGGCTCGCCCCTGAAAAGAATGCCCTCGTTCTCGAATCTCGCCGCCGGCGAGATTCGAGAAACCGACACCTTCGATACCTTCTTCGAGTCGAGTTGGTACTACGCCCGCTTCTGCTCCCCCGACTGCACCACCGCCATGCTGGATGAGCGCGCCCGCTACTGGCTGCCGGTGGACCAGTATGTCGGCGGCATCGAACATGCCGTGCTGCATCTGCTCTATGCCCGCTTCTTCCACAAACTGATGCGTGACGAGGGACTGGTCGACTGCGACGAACCCTTCACGCGCCTGCTCACCCAAGGGATGGTGGTCGCCGAGACCTGGTACCGTGACGGCGCGGACGGCCGCAAAGACTGGTTCAATCCGGCCGAGGTCACGGTCACCCGCGATGAGAAGGGCAAACTGCTGCACGCCGTGCTCAAGGCGGACGGCCTGCCCGTGACCTTCGGCGGCATCGAGAAGATGTCCAAATCCAAGAACAATGGGGTGGACCCGGAGTCACTGATCGAACGTTACGGCGCCGATACGGTGCGACTCTATACGATGTTCACCTCGCCGCCGGACCAGTCGCTGGAGTGGAACGACGACGGCGTGGAAGGCGCCTTCCGCTTCATCAAGCGCCTGTGGACCCTGGCAACCGTCAATGCCGGGGCCATCATGGGCGCCGGCCCGGCGCTGGACCTGGACTTGAGCGAGCAACCGGGAGCCGCCGCCGCCCGCCGCGAGGTCCATGCCGCGCTCAAGAAATCACGCTTCGACTATGAGCGCCAGCAGTACAACACCGTGGTCTCCGGCTGCATGACGATGGTCAATGCGCTCTACAAGCTGGATGACGCGCCCGCCGCCGCCGCGGTGCGGCGCGAGGGAGTCAGCATCTGTCTACGCCTCCTGGCCCCGATCGCACCCCATGTCACCCACCATCTGTGGCGGGAACTCGGCTTCGGCGAGGACATCCTGAACGCCCCCTGGCCGGCGGTCGATGAATCCGCGCTCAAACAGGACAGCATCGACTATGTGGTGCAGGTCAACGGCAAGGTCCGCGGCAAAGTGACGGTGCCGACCGAAGCCGATCGGGCCGCGGTCGAATCCGCCGCGCGCGCCGCCGAGTGCGTACGCCGGTTCACGGACACCGCCCCGGTCCGCAAGGTCATCGTGGTGCCCGGTAAGCTCGTGAACGTGGTGACGGGCTGATCGTCATGATCAGCAGGCGCGCATTCGCGGCGGCGCTGCCCGGTCTGACGCTGGCGCTGCTGGCCGGCTGCGGATTTCGCCTGCGCGGCACCCTGGACCTTCCGGAGACGCTGTCGCCCCTGTACATCCAGGCGGGCGGCGGTTCAACGGTCAAACGGGCGATCGAGGACCAACTCTCCGGCAGCGCGCTCGCCCTGGCCGCCACCCCCGCCGAGGCCAAGCTCATCGTGCGCATCCTCTCGGAGGGACGCTCGTCGCGGGTGGTCGCCACCGACTTCAGCGGCAAGGTCCTGGCCTATGACTTGCGGTTTTTGGTCTCCTATGACGCGGTGTCCGCCGACGGAACAACCCGGGCGCCGCAACAAACCCTGGACCTCTCGCGCACCTTCGACAACCCGGACGTGGAAGTGCTGGGCAAGCAGCTCGAGGAGGAGCAGATCTACCAGGATTTCGCCAGCGATGCCGCGGACCGCATCCTGATGCGCCTGCGCACCACCTTGCGCTGAACGGCGATGCGCCTGCGTTTCACCCAACTCCCGGAGCAGCTCGCGCGCGGCCTGTCCCCGGTCTATCTGATCTGCGGCGATGAGCCCTTCCAGCTCGGCGAGGCCGCGCGCCTCATCCGCACCGCGGCGCGGACCGCGGGTTTCGACGAACGCGAGGTGCTCGACCAGGATGCGCAATTCGACTGGGGCGCGCTGGGCGCGAGCGCGAGCGCCATGTCGCTGTTCAGTCAGCGTAAATTGATCGACTTGCGGTTGAGCAGCGGCAAGATCGGCAAAGACGGCAGCGCCGCGCTGCGCGCCTACTGCGCGCGGCCCTGCCCCGACAACCTCCTGCTGGTGACCGCACCCGGACTGGAACGTAAGGAACTGGAGACCCAATGGGTCAAATCACTGGATGCCGTCGGCGCCGTGGTCCAGGTCTGGCCAATCAAGGGACGGGAACTGGCCCAGTGGCTGGGTCAGCGGCTCACGGCCGCGGGATTCGTGCCGGAACCGGGCGCGGCTGAATTGCTGGCGGAGCGGGTCGAGGGCAACCTGATGGCCGCCGTGCAGGAAATCGAAAAGCTGCGGCTGCTGCGCGAACCCGGCCCCCTGCCCCTGGAGGACCTCTTGGGGACCCTGGCGGACAGTGCCCGCTTCGACCTCTTTGCGCTCACCGACGCCGCGGTCGCGGGCGATCGGGCGCGGGTCCACCGGGTGCTTACGGTGTTGCGGGCCGAGGGCGTGGCGGAGACGCTGGTGCTGTGGGTCCTGGCGCGCGACCTGCGGATGCTGGCGGAAGCCGCCGGCGCCAAGGCGCGGAACGCCTCTCCGGCAGCCGTCTTCGCCGCCCATCGCGT
Source organism: Chromatiaceae bacterium (assembly GCA_013426805.1). GTDB lineage: Bacteria > Pseudomonadota > Gammaproteobacteria > Chromatiales > Chromatiaceae > Thiodictyon. Next base: position 27,168 of record JACDZG010000047.1, on the reverse strand, counting down.
CCCGCGACCGCGCCAGGACGGAGTCGAGCGCGCCCTCGCGCGGCTTCAGCCGGGCCTCCTGCGCGGGTTGCTGCAAGCCTGCGCCCGCATCGACCGCGCCATCAAAGGACTCGGCCCGGGCGACCCCTGGCACGGCCTGGAAGTCATCGCCGATCGGCTGGCCGGTGCTGTCGCGGGGCGGGCAATGCGGAAATAGTGGTCAGCAGTCAAAGAACAGGTGCCGACTGGATGCGCACGCGCTCTTGGTGTGCGTCCTCGACAACATGGCGGTCAGCGGATTTAAGGCGATTTCTGTCAATCGCCTAACCTGATCGAGAGGAGCCTGGATCAGGCCCTTCCGGATGTCGCTCGCATCCTCCCTCAGGTACAACTTGACCAGCGCGGAGGTGTCGCAGAACAGCATCAACCGCGATCCTCCAACACCATCCGGCCAACCGGCTTCACACCCTCCGTCAGGTCCAGGGGCGGCGTCAAGCGGGGCTTGCTGCCGCTCCAGGACAAGGCGCCCGCGGCGATCAGGCCGCGCAGCCCGCCGTCTCCAGCCTGCGCCGGAATGCCGACGATGCGTGCGATCGGTCGGTTGTGCGAGGTGACCTCAATGACATCACCTGCCTGAGCGCGCAGCAGCACTCGGGACAGGCCGGCTTTCAGTTCACGAACGGCGATGGACATGGTGGAGCCTTAAGATGCAGCGTAGTCACACTATATGACATACAGCGAAAAATGTGACCTCATTCGAGCGGCGAACCTCGGCGGACGGGGGGTGATCCCCAAGTGCTTGTTGCAAGATCCTGGCGCGACGGCCGGGGATCAAATACCAAAAGACCGGATTTCCGCATAGACTGCCGAAACTGACAGCGTCCAAGACCAGCACACCAAGGTAAGCAGACATGACAAACGACGGGGCGGGTGATGGATCGGAGCGGGTGCCAACGGCACTCCAGGGTCGCTATGATGAGATCGTCGCGTTCACTGACCCATTCTGCCGACAGCACTTGACCGCGGAGTATGGGAGTCTCTGCCGGCGCCTGACGGCGAAGCTGTGCCGCAAACGCCCCTCCCCGCTGGTCACGGGCAAACCCAAAACTTGGGCCTGCGGGATCGTTTACGCGATGGGTCGGGTCAACTTCCTGTTCGACAGCAGTCAGACACCGTACATGCGGGCGGATGAGTTGTGCTCACATTTCGGTCTGAGCGCGAGCACCGGCTCGGCGAAATCGACGGCGATCCTGAACTTGCTGAACTCGGGGCAGGCCGATCCCCAGTGGACCCTGCCGAGCCGACTCGCGGGTAACCCCGTGGCTTGGCTGATCAAGGTGAACGGTTTTATCGTAGACGCCCGGCACGCTCCCCGCGCGGTGCAAGAGGAAGCCTTTCAACGTGGGCTGATTCCCTATTTGCCATGAGGATCGCTTTCGGGCACCGGCGAATACGGATCAAACTGCGGTGAGGGTGTTCGGTTCCTCGGCTGGTCTCCACAGCGTCGCTTAGCGGAGTTGCAGCGCGATCTCCGCGGCAGCATTAATCGCCGTGCCGGCCAAAGCGCCCATTCGGATTTTTCCACAGTGACACAGATTTTCACAGATGAAGAAAAGCATCTCTGAGGCCTTGATCACGCGGGGTCTTGACTTGATTCACTCGGCGTCAATTGCGAACTCCCGTCACTGTCAGGTTGGATTCCACCGGTAGGGTCAAGCGTTTCGTTGAATAGGGTGGCAGGCGCGCGGACCACGAACCGCGTTCCGGTTTGCTCCGCGAGACGACGCGCCCTCTCGGCGGCCCGCATCAAAGCCGCCGGGGCGGCCTGCATGTCGGGGTCATTGAGTCGGGAGACCGGGGTTTTCATGGGTTACCTCCTTCGGCAATCAGGGTAGGGGGCTCGCCGGCATTGTCGTAAAGTTGCCACATATCCACCAGATCTCTATAGGGATGGGAAAAATTCCTCAAGCCCGCAGCAAAGCGACGGCGGATCGTTGCCTCCGGGACAGCGTGCCCACCCTGAGCTACCCGCTCCGCAACGCGAGCCAAAGCCGTCTCCGGGTCTGGCAAGGACAGGAAGATCAGCTTGACCACAAAGCCCTGTACTCGCCATTTCGGGATGGTTCGAGCGTAGCCAAGACCGGCCAGCGTCGTCTCGAAGGCGAAGCTCTCGCCCTTGCGCACATGGTCGGAGATTGCCTCCAACATCAGACGTCCCGCCTTGATCGCGGCGAGCTCGGGCGCGAAAGGCGACAGCCCCGCTGCGATCAGGTCAGCGTTGACGAAAATCGGACAGTCGGCCTCGTTGGGCAGGAACTCGCGGGCGAAGGTGGTTTTTCCCGCGCCGTTCGGGCCGGCGATGATGACGATGCGTTTGCTCATTGTCACGTTTTTACGCCGTGACGCAGCTCAATATTCATCGCGCACTCCGAATGCCAAGCCGCGTAAAGTGTTTGATTCTTCGCTAACGAAGACACTCATCTTGCCATGCTACTATAAAATCGGAAAACCGTGAAAAGGTACCGGAAACTTTCCACGTCTCATCATCGTTCTGAAGAAATTCAGGGAAATCTCCCGATTCGAGTGTTCGCCGGAACGCGACGATATCGTCGGGTAGTATATCGAATGGAGGAGGTGCGGAAATCTTATCCTTCCGCTGAATTGCCAGGGCCTTGATCATCGCGCCGGCCGTACGGTGGACAAGCGACAGAGCAGTCCACCGAATCCCGCGCTGCCGCTGGTGGACTGCGTTGCGCTTGTCCACCCTACGATGCCGCGTGGCCGAAGCCATGATCAAGGCCCTGCAATGATAGCCAATTTTTTGCCAAGGTAAATTTTCGAGTGCAGACAGTCGATACCGACATAAGCAACGGCAATGCGATACGGTTTGACGTTTTTTATGGCTCGTTGGATTTCGCGATCAGCGACTATCTTCATTTTTCACCGAATTAAAGAGTCAAATTTAAAAAGGCTAGGCTCAAATAAAGCCTGAGGGGTTTCGCCTGCCATTCTGTAAAATACATCATTGATTTCTCCCGCGGTGATCTTCGCCAATTTTGGGGTACAGTTTAAATATTTGAGCAAGCGGCTCAACGGGCTCAACATGGGCCTTGATCATCGTTCCGGCAGACCTTCCGCCGAGACCCTGTGACGGAAATCTGGTCCACAGATATTCACAGATGAATACATGTAAACACAGATGTTTTTCTTCATCTGTGGACATCTGTGGATAAATCCGAGTGGCCGCTTTGGCCGGAACCGCGATCATGGCCCCTAAGCGTGTGCATACGGCTAGATGCAATGCATCGCCAGCCCGCAGGGCAACCGCACTGTGATCGAATATTCCCGCGGCGACATCGAAATCCACTGATTCGACATTCACCACAATAGCGACGCATCAGACACGCGCGCCGCTCCGCATTTCACCGACAAGTTGATCGGCATCCGCGCCGACATGCATGGGTTGCCCATCGACGAAGGCGAACAGCTCGGCCATATCGAATTGCGGTAACCTGGCAGCGGGTTCCGCCACAATGCGCGCTATCGCCACACCGCGCCGTGTGATGACGATTTCTTCGCCCGCTTCAACTTGGGCCAGCACGGCAGACAAGCGGCCTTCGCTGCCGCCACGCTTAGTGTTTGCATGAGCACATCCAGACAAGTTGTTTATCTGACTATATTTTCTCAAGCTACCAGACCATTGCGCTCCAACACCGCATAAACCTTGCGACTGGTCCGGGCCAGGCGGGACAGATCGCCAAGCGTCGGCTGTTCCCCGGCGTCCAGACGACACTCCCACGCCTGCAGCTCGGTTGCCAGAAACTCCAGGAGCTTCATCGAACATCCGTCGCAGGTTCCGGTGCACACCTGGGCCGCGGGCGCGTCGAACGGGATGGCCGCCCGCACCTGGGCCAGCAGTTGACGCATGGCGGTGCGGGTGTCGGGCTTCATCTCAGGCGCGTGACATGAAGTCCCCGCTGATGGTGTTCACCTTGATCATCTCACCGGTGACGATGTACTCGGGCACCTGGACAACCAGACCCGTGCTCAGGGTGGCGGGTTTGTTGCGGGCGGAGGCGGACGCGCCCTTCATGGCCGGAGCGCAGTCCATCACTTCCAGGACGACGGTGGCCGGCAGTTCGATCCCCACGGCGACGCCGTCGACCAGCAGACCGAAGATCCCTTCCAGGCCCTCGGTGAGATAGGGCCGTTCCTGCTCCAGGGCCTCCAGATCGAAGCTGTGCTGTTCGTAGGTATCGCGATCCATGAAGGTGCAGCCGTCGCTGTCCTCGAACAGGTACTGCATCGGCCGCCGCTCGAAATCGACCGTCTGGACCACCTCGTCGCCCTTGAAGCTCCCCTGGAATTTCTGGCGGGTCACGACATTGCGGCCGCGCAGCTTGTAGAGCGTGTTGCCGCTGCGCGAGGAGGCGGTTTGCACCTGAACCTCGTTCACGTAGACGTTTGCGCCGTCTACGTCGATAACGATTCCTTTCTTGATTTCACTGACTTTCATGGGCACTGAGGAGCCTTGATTGGAGAATGGATCGCGCATCATACCGCGTGGCGATCCTGGTGCCTTGGGGTGAGCAGGCGTTGTGATCAGGTCGGCGGTACATGACCTGACCGGCCGAACAGATGACTCAGATCCCGCAGCCGCTCGGCGCTGTCCGGGTCCATGTCGTCATCACACATCCGCCAGGTCCAGTTGCCGTCCGCCGTTCCGGGGCGGTTCATGGTCGCCTCGGCCCCGGAACCGAGGACATCCTGCATGGGGAAGACGGCAAGCGCGGCGACTGAGGACAGTGCCGCGCGGATGAAGGCCCAGTGGATGTTCTCACCATGGGTGTTCAGGTAGCGGCACACCAGGGCACGGGTATCGGCGTCCTGCTCCGCCCACCAACCGGCAATGGTGTTGTTGTCATGACTGCCGGTGTAGACCACCAGACGCCGCTGATGGTTGTGGGGCAGGAAGGCGCAGTGCCCGAAATGCTCACAGGGATCATCGAAGGCGAACTGGAGAATGGCCATCCCCGGCAGTTCGAGTCCGTCGCGCAGCGCCTCCACGTCCGGGGTGATGACGCCCAGGTCCTCGGCGATCAGCGCCAGATTTGACCCCAGCGCCGCGCGCAAGGCGTCGAACAAGTCCTGTCCCGGCCCGGTCACCCAGTGTCCGTTGACCGCCGTCTCCTCGTGCGCGGGAATCTCCCAGAATCCGGCGAAGCCGCGGAAGTGGTCCACGCGCACCAGGTCGGTGACCTGCAACAGACGGCGCAGACGCTGCACCCAGAAGCTGTAACCGACCGCGGCCAGGGCGTCCCAATCATACAGTGGATTGCCCCACCGCTGGCCGGTCTCGCTGAAGTAGTCCGGCGGGACCCCGGCGATCACCGTGGGTTGGCCGTTGGGCTCTAGTCGGAACCAGTCGCGATGCGCCCATACCTCGGCCGAATCGTGCGCGACAAAGATCGGCATGTCGCCGACCAGACGGATGCCGCGGGCCCGTGCAGCGTCGTGCAAGGCGGTCCACTGGCCGAAAAAGAAGAACTGGATCAAGCGTTGACGCTCGATCTGGATCGCGTACTCCGCAGCCCAGGCGTGCAGCGCCGCCGGATCACGATGCGCGAGCGGCTCGGGCCAGTCGGTCCAGGGCCGGGTCCGATGCGCGGTCTTGAGAGCGGCATAGAGCGCATAGTCCGGCAGCCAGTCCTGATGCTCGGCCTGGAAGCGGTCGAAGGCGTCCCATTGGCCCTGATCGGCGCGGGCCAGGAAACCCTGGCAGGCCCGCTCCAGCAAATCGCACTTCCAGGCGTTGACCAGACCGAAGTCGACCGGCCCGGCCCCGAAGGGCGGATGTTCGAGGTCGGCAGGGTCGAGCCAACCCGCGGCGAGCAGCAGGTCCGGGCTGATCAGCAAGGGGTTGCCGGCGAAGGCCGAGGTGCATTGGTAGGGCGAGTCCCGGTACCCGGTCGGGCCCAGAGGCAAGACCTGCCACAGACCTTGTCCGGCATCGGCAAGGAAATCGACGAAACGGTGGGCTGCCGCGCCCAGGTCGCCGATACCGAAGGGTCCGGGGAGCGAGGTGGGGTGCAGCAGGATGCCGCTGGTGCGGTGCATGGGTGACTCCAGGGTTGGTGAACCGAGTCCCGGAAGTCTACCGAAGACCAGCGCAAAAGCCGACGCCCGCGTTCGGAAAAACGCCGCGCCGACGCCCCCCGCGTCGACCCGGCGCGCTTGCGAACCCGCTACTTGTTCTTGACCGCGGTGACGAAGGTCGTCCGGGCACTGGTGGACCCGGCGCGCTCAGCCTCCTGAACCAGCCGCCAGGCGCGATCCATGTCACCGACCGACACCGATTCTTCAATCATCGCGTCATACATCCGCTGCGTCTCCGGCAGCATCGGCTGGGGACCCTTGGTCGGCGCGGTTGGCTTGGCGGTCGCCTTCCGGGTCGCCGCAGGGGCGGGCGGCGCAACGGGCGCGGGCGCCTTGGGTGTCGCGGTGGTCACCGCCGGGGTCGGTGCCACGTAGCGCGTCGCGCCGCGTTGTTGTTGGACATACGCGCGGCTGACCGCGGGGGCCGCGGTTTCCAGTTCGCCGACACTCATGCGAAAGACACCGGTTGCCGCATGGCGGGCCACGGGATCCGGAAGGCCCGGGTCGGCCAAACCGCGCGCCCGAGCGTACAGCCGCGCCTCGCTGATCATCCGGGTCGAGCCGCGCATGTCCTTGTCCGTGGTGAAGATCACCAGATATTTTTCGCTCGCCAACTCACTGCCCGGACGACGGTCGAGAAACACCCGACCGCGCAACCGCTGCGGCTCCATGAACCCGGCAGGGGTGTACTTGAAACTCCTGGACTCGATGGCCCGTGTCACGTTGAAGTCGCGGTCCAGGATGAGCACGGTCGGCACGAAGACCGTGGCCCCCGCGACGGCGTCAATGGTAAGGGTGGCGCGCTCCAGATCGTCCGGGATGCTGAAGGCCTGAAGCAGGCTCTTGCCGGTCGAGAACGCAAAGGCCTGAGAGGCGGCATTGATCTCGTAGAACCGGGTGGTCGTGGTGTCCAGCGGCGCGAACCGCAGCTCCGAGAGCGCGTCGCAGCAGACCGCAGCGGCATGCAGAATTTCCTGGCTGGCCGCGGCGCTCGGGCTGACCGCGGTGTACATGGGTGAGCGGGACTCCATGGGTGCGAACCAGGAGTTCTTGCCCGTGCCGGCGCAGCCGGCGAGTGTCGCCAGGCTGAAAACGAGTGCAACGGTGAGTGATCTGGGCATACGGGGTTCCTGGGCTTGCATGACACGATGACCAGCGGCAGCCCCTGACCGGCACTGCCGCCTCAACACGGATTGCTCGCCGTCCCACCGGCCGGGACGGTCGACACCTTACCACCAAGCCTCCACTTGAGCACCGAAGGTCACGCCACTGGTGTCCTGGGCCGAGATAATACCGGGGGTTTGGGGGAAGTTACCCTGGTTCCAGTCCGCATAGGTGACGAACAGACGGATCACCGGACGCGCCCAGATGCTCGGACCCGCCTGCCATTGCTGGGCCAGGGTGACCTTGGTCAGAACACAGTGATCGTCGCGCGTGGCGCACGAGCGCAGCACGTTGGGATCGAGTCCCACCGGCAGGTCGGCCAGATCCGCGGCAGACAATCCGTAACCGGCATAATTATTGGAGAAGGAAACGTCGTCATACCCGACCTCCAGCGCGGTATTCATGGTGTCGGTCCAGTTGTACTGCGGCCGGATGCCGATCGAGAACCAGTTCTTCTCTCCGCCGCTGCCGGTCGCCGCCAAACCGCTGTTTAGCGTTGCCGAGTTGCGCTTCTTGGACTCGTACCAGACCGCATACATCATCTCGACCCGGCTACCGATGGCGATGGTACCGTGATCGATGACCCGCCACATGTAATCGAGCGCCGGGAGGATGGTCGGATCGCCCTGGCTGTCTAGACCGTAATAATCCGCCCCGGCATTACTGCTCGAGTGCGTGTTGTTGTTGCCGGTCGCCGCCATGCTGCCGGTGGCGTACTGCGCGATGAATTTGTTGAAGCCGCCGAACCAGTTTCCCTGGGTATGTTCAGCAGTGAACAGCCAGCCGTTGTTGTATTCGAACGGCTCCAGCCGTTCGATCTCGCCGGAGGCAAGGGCGCGCGCCTGGACGCTGTCCTGGTCGTTGGTCAGGTCGGCGGTGCCGTACTCGATGCCGAGCTCCAGCGAGCCGTCCTTGTTCGTCTTCAGGTTAGCGTAGCGCGTACTGAGCACATTGTTGATGACGTTGGGGCGGACAATCTCGTCGTTGTAGAACTCGGTACCATACCCGTTGACCCAGGGGCCGTCGGTGTTGCGCACCCAGGCCAGCGAGAGATCGCCGGGACCCAGTGTCCAGTATTCCAGTCCGACCCCTGGTCCCGAGAGGTCCCAGTAGTAGAAGTCGGCCATGTGGATGTCATGGCGCTGATAGAAACGCTTGCCGGCCCAGAGATTAGACTTCTCCTGACCGGAAATCACACCGCGGAACTGCGCATTGGCCTCGCGCACCGACACCACGGAGTCCCGGTACGGATGAGCAGTCATCGCCCGATCACCGGAGATGGCGTCGCTGTTGGAGCCGGAACCGTCGCCCGGATCTTCCGACCAGTCATTCTGCTGCGCCGACTTGTACGCGAGGCGGGTGTCGACATAGAAGCTTTGGCCGTTCTGTTCCCACAACGACTTACCGAGCACGATTTCCATGTAGGTCTCGCACTCGTTGCCCAGACGGTACTTGGTATCCGCCCCGTTCGACTGGAAGCAGGATTGATCGCCGCCGCCCCCGGTCGCACCGATGCCGGAGCGCAGGTAGCCGTGGAAATCAGGGATGTAGTTCTTGGCGGCGTCTGCGGCCAGGACGACGCCTGACGCCAGGGACGCGGCAAGTGCCGCCGTCAACACGCGAAGTTTCATTGATCGAGTCCTCCAGGGTCTTGGGGGCGACACACTGCTACCACGTCGCATTTTGAGCACAGACGCCTCATCGCTTAATGTAGACCCTACGAAACAGGTTGTCGAGCCATGTTTTAAAAGTATTTTTTTATGATAGGAATTTCCGTGTTTTAGCGCGACAAAAACCTGACAGGCCAGTCTGTCGTGATCACGCAACACCAGGAAAGGATGGGGCGCGCCACATCCCGAGCGCGGCCGACGCCGCTGTTCCCCAACGAAAGACCCTGGTCTATACTCGAGCGACGGCTTGGGAGCGCCCGAACGGGAGCCCCCCAGTCGGGGCGGGGTGAACCGAGTCCTGATTCCGGAGTCGTTGCGGCCGGAATTGCGCAGGTGAGGACCTGGAACGTCGGCCTAGGTCGTAATCCCGGCCAGCGGCGTGCGTAGTCAGGGCTTCCAGCCCTGACGGTGCCAGGCCAGGATGGCCTGACTACGCACCCGGCGAGCCCACGTGGCCGGAATCTTGATCGAGGCCGGAACTTCGACTTGGGTGCTCCCCCGCGACGCCCTCGGGACAACGCAAAGAACAACTACGCCATAGGCAGGACATCGATCGTGAAGAAACTCATCGCGCTGGTTATCGCCACCGCAACGCTTTCCCTGGCCGGCAACGCACGCGCGTTCGAAGAGGGCAAGCTCGTCCTCTGGATCAACGGCGACAAGGGCTACAACGGCCTGGATGAGGTCGCCAAGCGCTTCACGGCGGACACCGGGGTACCGGTCGAGGTCTCCCATCCGGACAAGGTCGAACAACGCTTCCAGCAAGTGGCATCCAATGCCCAGGGACCCGACATCATGTTCTGGGCGCATGACCGGTACGGCGAGTGGGCCAAGGGCGGACTGATCGCGCCGCTGACCCCGAGCGCGGAGATGAAAGCCAAGATCGACGACTTCGCCTGGGATGCCGTCACCATCGACGGGAAGATCTACGGCTATCCCATCGCCGTCGAGGCCCTCTCGCTGATCTACAACAAAGATCTGATGCCGGACGGCCCGGCCAAGACCTTCGAGGAAATGGCAGCGCTGGACGCCAAACTCCAAAAGGACAAAAGGCACGCCATCCTCTGGGCCTTTGAAACCCCCTACTTCAGCTACCCACTGATGTCTGCCGGCGGCGGCTACGCCTTCAAAAAGCGCGCTGACGGCAGCTATGACGTCAAGGACACCGGCCTCAACAACGCGGGCTCCAAGCAGGGCGTGGCCTTCCTGGCCGGGATGATCGAAAAGGGACAGATGCCGCGCGGCGTGGACTACGGGGTCGCCGAGGCCAAGTTCAACAAGGGCGAAGCGGCCATGACGATCAACGGCCCCTGGTCCTGGGACAACCTGAACAAGAGCGGGGTCAACTACGGCGTCGCCCCGCTGCCCAGCCTCGGCGGCAAGCCGGCCCGCGCCTTTGTCGGCGTGCTCGGCGGCGCGATTAACAACGCGAGCCCCAACAAAGACTTGGCCACGCTTTTCCTGGAGGAGTACCTGCTGACGCCCGCGGGTCTCAAGTCGGTCAATGACGATAAGCCCCTAGGAGCCGTCGCACTCAAGGAATTCCAGCAGCAACTCGCGGCGGACGAACGCATCAAAGTCACCTTCGACAATGCCGCCGCGGGCGAGCCGATGCCGAGCGTCCCGGAAATGATCAACTACTGGACCAACCTGGAAAGCGCCCTGAAGAATGTCGCTGCCGGCCGCCAGTCAGTCGATGCGGCACTCGACGACGCGGCCAAGCGGACCGTTACCGCCAAGTAGCAGGCCGCGGGGTCAGGCGCGGAACTTCTTCATCGTTCCGGCCAATGCCCGGACGTCGCGCAGCGACCCTGTGGGAGCGGCCTCCGGCCGCGACGGGACCTCGCAAACTGCCGCAGGCCCGCAGGTTAACGCGGCCTCGCATCGCGGCCGGAGGCCGCTCCCACAAGGGACGCCAGGCATACAAGGTCGGCGGACCACTGCACCACAGACCAAGGGGGGATCATCATGGCGGTCACGACTGGCTTGATTGAAGGTGCGGGTACGTCCGCGACGCATTGGCTCAAATGGATCGTTCTCGGTCTGATCGCCCTGATCAACCTGTACGCCGTGACCCTGATGTACATCCAGGGCGAGACCGTTTTCGCCCTGGTGTTCCTGATCCTGGTCGCCACCGGTCTCTATGTATTCGCGGCCGAGCGCGCCTATGTTCATCGCTACATCTTCCCTGGTGTGGCGACCATGTTCATTTTCATCGTTTTTCCGCTCGCCTATACGATCTGGATCGCTTTCACCAACTACAGTGCGAGCAACATCCTGACCTTCGAGCGGGCGCGCCACTACCATCTCTCGCAAACCTACCGGATCGAAGGTCAAAATTACGACTTCAGTCTCTATGCCGCCGGCACCGAGGCCTATCGCCTGGCCCTGACGGCCAAGACCGGCGAACGCTTTATCAGTGAACCAGTGGAGTTGCGTGTTCCCGACGCCAAGGCCCAGCCGCCGGCGGCCACCGCGCCGATCGAGATCGACCTGACCGCCATCGACACTCCGCCGGACCAGCCGCCGCTGGCGGTCAAGGAACTGGTGCGGCTGCGCGGCGTAATGCAGAACGTGGTGGCACATCTGCCCGATCATAGCGATCTGCGCATGAGCGGGATGCGCCAGTTCGCGGCGACGCGCCCTCTGTTTCAAGTCTTGCCGAGCGCCCAGGGCGGCGACGGCTTGATCTTGGTCAACCAGCAAACCAAGGAGCGCATCGCACCGGATATGCGGCTCGGTTTCTATCGGCAACTCAACGCCGAGGGTGAATTCACCGGGCCGGGAATCGCCCCTGGATTCAGCGTTTTCGTCGGCTGGAAGAATTTCCTGCGGGTCCTGACCGACCCCGGGGTGCAGGGGCCCTTTCTGCAGATTTTCGGGTGGACACTGACCTTCTCCTTCCTGTCAGTCGTGTTCACGCTCGCTATCGGCACCGTGCTGGCGAGTCTGGTGCAATGGGAGGGACTCGCCGGCCGCGGCCTCTATCGGCTGCTGCTGATCCTGCCCTACGCGGTGCCCGCCTTCATCTCGATCCTGGTCTTCCGTGGACTCTTCAACCAGAACTTCGGGGAGATCAACCTGCTGTTGAGCCAGGTCTTCGGTATCAGACCAGGCTGGTTCAATGATCCCACGCTCGCCCGCACCATGCTGCTGATCGTGAACACCTGGCTCGGCTACCCCTATATGATGATCCTGTGCATGGGGTTGCTGAAAGCGATTCCGGCGGACCTCTACGAGGCCTCGGCGATGGATGGCTCCAATTTCATCCGTGACTTCTTCAGCATCACATTGCCCATTCTGATGAAGCCGCTGACGCCGCTGTTGATCGCGTCATTCGCGTTCAACTTCAACAATTTCGTGCTGGTTCAATTGCTGACTCAAGGGCGCCCCGACATCATCGGCGCCCAAACGCCGGCCGGCACGACCGATTTGCTGGTGACCTACACTTACCGCATCGCCTTCGAGGGTTCGGGTCAGGATTACGGACTGGCTTCGGCCATCGCGACCCTGATCTTCATCATGGTCGGAATCCTGGCGCTGATCAACATCAAACTCATGCGCGTGGATCGTTGAGAACGCTCAACACGTTTTGCCAAACGATAAGGGTATACCGCAATGGCCATGGTTGAATCGAAATCAGTCATCTACCGCAAGCTGGCGGCTCATGCTTTTCTGTGGTTCTTTCTCGCCCTGATCATCTTCCCACTGTTGATGGTTATCGCCATCTCATTCCGCACCGGGAATTTCGCGGTTGGCGACATCATCCCCAGCAATCCCACTCTGGATCACTGGCGGCTCGCGCTGGGCATGTCCATCATCGATGAGGCCGGGCGGACCATCCCGCCGCCCTTCCCGGTGCTGCTATGGCTGTGGAATTCGGTCAAGGTGGCCGTCATCTCGGCGATCCTGATCGTTGCACTCTCCACCACCTGTGCTTACGCATTCGCCCGGCTGCGCTTCTCGGGGCGCAGCCTGTTACTTAAGGCAATGCTGATCTTCCAGATGTTCCCGGCGGTCCTGGCGCTGGTGGCCTATTACGCCTTGTTCAGCCGGATCACCGAGTATTTTCCGCCGCTGGGGCTCAATACCCACCCCGGACTGATCTTTGCATATCTCGGCGGTATCGCGTTGCACGTCTGGACCATCAAGGGCTATTTCGAGACCATCGACAAGTCATTGGAAGAATCCGCCATGCTCGACGGCGCCTCGCCCTGGCAGGCCTTCCGGCTGATCCTGCTGCCGCTCTCGGTGCCGATCCTGGCGGTGGTCTTCATCCTGGCTTTCATTACCGCCATTACCGAATATCCGGTGGCCTCCATTCTGCTGCAGGACGAGGCCAAGCTGACGCTGGCGGTGGGATCGCAATACTATCTGAACCCGCAGGAATACAAATGGGGCGACTTCGCCGCCGCCGCCGTCATGTCGGGCCTGCCGATCACCCTGGTATTCCTGCTCGCCCAGCGCTGGCTGGTCGGCGGCCTGACCGCCGGCGGGGTCAAGGGGTAGGTCCGCTGCGCGGACCGACGACCTCAGGCGATATCCGCAATCGCCTCTGATTCCACGAACCCCGCACCCGCGCATCGGCAACGCGGCGGGATCAAGAACATAACCGGGGCCACGACGCCCACCAGGAGCTTGGAAGAAATGGCTGACGTCAAGATCGATCACCTGGTCAAGAACTACAACCCCGGTGTTGCGCGGGATGTGCTGCGCGATATCAACCTGGACATCAAAGAGGGTGAGTTCGTGGTCTTCGTCGGCCCGTCGGGCTGCGGTAAGTCCACCTTGCTGCGGGCCATCGCCGGACTCGACGACATCACCTCCGGCGACCTTTACATCGGCGGCAAACGGATGAACGACGTGCCGCCGGTCAATCGTGGTGTCGGCATGGTGTTCCAATCCTATGCGCTCTACCCGCACATGACGGTGCGTGAGAATCTCGCGTTCGGACTCAAGATCAAGAAGGTCGACAAGGCCATCGCGAAGGAGCGGGTGGCTCAGGCCTCGGCGATGCTGGGTCTGGACAGCTTCCTGGAGCGTAAGCCCAAGGCGCTCTCCGGTGGTCAGCGCCAGCGGGTCGCCATCGGCCGCGCCCTGGTCCAGCACCCCGATGTCTTCCTGCTCGATGAACCGCTGTCGAATCTCGACGCCGCGCTGCGGGTGAAGACCCGCATCGAACTGGCCCGGATGCACCAGGAGCGCGGCTCCACCACCATCTATGTGACCCACGATCAGGTCGAGGCCATGACGCTCGCCAATAAAATCGTCGTCCTGAGCCCACTCACCGACGATGGCGCGGCCAGCAACCTGGAGCAGTTCGGCCCACCGCTGGATCTCTATCATGCGCCGGCCAATCGTTTTGTCGCCGGCTTCATCGGTTCGCCCAAGATGAACTTCCTGGGCGGCATGATCGAGGAAGCAGGCGCACAGCGGACCCGCATCAAGCTCGACACCGGGGTCAGCCTGACCGCATCGGTCGACAGCAGCCGGGGCCGGGCGGGAGACAAGGTCGAGGTCGGCATCCGGCCCGAGCACACGGTCCTGCTCGACGACCCGCGTGCCGACAATCGGATCACCGGTACTGTCCAGGTCGCCGAACACCTGGGTGCCGAGACCTTCGTTTACCTGGAAGTGGGCGGCAAGGACTTCACGGTCAAGGTGCGCCCGGAAACCCCCGCCGTGCCCCAGAGCCAGTTCGACATCGGTGTGCCGGCCGACGCCTGCTACCTTTTCGATGCCAAGGGGCAGGCATTTCCGCGCACGGCGCGGTTCAACCGGACCTGAGATCTGAAGGATGAAGAGTATTACCTGAGCCTTGATCACGGTTCCGGCCACGCGGCCTCGTAGGGCCGGAACGACGCTCAAGGCCACCTGATGACTGCGCAAGCCAAGGGGCTTTTTGTGATTCATATTTGAAAAGGATAACGTGGTCGCGGTCTTGTTCGCCCAGCGTCCGCGCCTGGCGACGCGGCTTGGCAGCACTGGTGTGGAAGGCTATCATGCAGCATGAAATTAGCGTTTTATTGGAGAGGCGCATGCTCAAGATGGTAGGCACAAGCGGTCAGCTCTCGCTCGGCAAGCAGTACGCTGGCCGCTACTTTGAGATACATGTCCAAGCAGACGGCGCTATCCTGTTGAAACCGATGCGGGTGATCCCCGAGTCGGACGCCTGGCTCTACACGCCGGAGATGCGCGAACGTCTTCTCCAGGCGGATACCTGGATGGATCGGCACCCGCCCGATGAGACAGATCTGGACGCCCTTGCGGCCAATCTTCAAGGTATCGCTCAATAACGAAGCCTGCCGCGATTGCCGCTATTTTTTTCCGTAGGCGGCGTCGTGCTCGGTGTGGATCGCGACAAATCGCATGTAATCGCCTTCCCGTCGTACAACCGCGCGGCTCCGTCCTGATACGCGTATCGTGAACTTGCCCGGCGCGTCCTTGACCTGTTCCCATTTGATCCCGTGATCCCGGTAGACCGTTTCCCAGTCGAGGGTCTTCAGCTTCCGCAGAGTCTTTAGAACCGGTCGGAGCTCATTGGCATCCAGTCCGAGCAGATCGTCTTGAAAGGCGGGAAAATTGAGGTCCAATAGAATCCTGGTGCCGCGCACGGTCAGCGCCCCCGCAACGTCGACAGACTGACCCAAGTCCCTGAACATTCGTCGAAATACTCCCAGAAACACCATCCGTTGGTAATACTGGCCGAGGTATCCGCGCCAGCACTTTTTTTCGCCTGGGCACCAGCGGGAGACGGATCGTCGAACACTTTACCGTCGACCTCGATACCGCGGGGCGTCACCAGCGCTTCAAGCTCTTTCCTACCTTTGCCCCGTGGCTTGTAAGACGCTCTAAGTTTTCCAAGAGGGATTCTTACTTTTCTGCTTGTTTCGAAGTGCTGCGCAACACTTTGATCGTCTGCAGATATGACATTCTTAGATTCTGCGGCGTATTTTTCCAAATATTTGCTTTGCGACTTGTCCTGAAGCGATTCCCACTCGTCTAGCACCCGCTCGATAACAGTGCCTACCGTGTCTACAAGAGGTATGGCAAGCCTCTGAAGACGCTCGAAAACGTTCTGCTCGATCTCAACAATCCTGGTGGCCATACACTTCCCCGCTGAGCCTTTCTCTTCAAGCAAATTATAAGAGTAAAATATCACATGGAGCGAAGCTTATGTCAAGCCATCGGACGAACAGGGCTCGCCGACCGCAGGTGCCGTTCCAGGCGGCACCAAGATGGAAAAGACGACCGGATTTGCTACCTCCATGCCTGTATGCGCCACGTCGAGCGCGGACCAACTCGACCCTGCGCGAGCGTGTTTCGGCATCGAACGAAAGAACAGTGCCCGAGCGTCGCGCCTGATCAAGGAGGCGAACGACGCCCAAGCGATCCGAGCCTACGATGCGGCGGCCTCAAGGCGGGACATGAAATATGTGCTTGGTGAACCGGCTGAACCGGGACAGCCGCATTTGACGGATTGCTCCTGGAATGTCGACAACCGCAAAGCAAAGAATCTTTTATTCCTGTGGACCAAGCCGATTCGCAGTTGATGTGTGCAAAAAACCCGTTTACATCGGAATCGCTCCCGGCCGCGGTAGGTCGCCGAAGGTCTCCAGCGGCTGCGGGCCGGGCCAGCCGAGAGTGTGTGCTCCAGCGAGATCGGCGCGTCTCTTGCTAAGCGCTCTGCCACGCCGACACCGCGGTTCAGGGTGCTGAACGATCCCAGTAATGCCCGGCCGATGCCGACCGGACACTTCAGACTCTTGCCAACCCGGCAGTCGCGCTGGCGCTCCGCTCCAGACCACCACGCGCCCACCTCCCTCAACCATCAATCGGATTGCCCTCCGCCGTTACCGGACCTGGGAATGTGGGCACATCTGGTCTCGGGTGGTTGAATCTCCCATTCGTCACACGAATCGAGTGAAAGGTCCCAAGCACTCAGCCTCGTCCCCGTCCCTCTCGACCAGCCCACGGGCAGCGCTTGCCTGCCGCCTCCCAGCGCTTGTATCTTAAGAACCGACGCCAGTCACCCGTGCGATTTGCTCTGCGCATCCGCATCCATTCCGAGCCCCGACTCTCCAGCCTAAAGCACAAGACGGCACCGGAGGTGCAAATGGACACGCGCTCCCCGCAGCCCCCGTTCCTCGGCGAGTCCCGCATCCGGCTCGTCGATGGGCTCCTGGCTGTCTTGGAGGAGGTCGAGTCCCGCTGCGAGACCCGCTGGGTCTCGCTCGAAGCCCCCTCCGGCTGGGGCAAGACCCGCGTCGCCCAGGAGCTCTATGCGCGGCTCGCCGCCCGCGAAGCCGAGGGCGACACCGGCCGCTACTGGCCGGCGACCATCCTCGAAACAGTCCCGGAGGCCAGCCTCGACCAGGTGGGCTCGCGCCGCAAGCGCGTCTATCCGCGCTGGATCGAGCGGGGCGCGGCCAGCCTGCCGAGCTTCTTCTGGTGGGGCATCGCCTGCGACATGCGCAGCGACGGCACTGCCACCGAGAGCCTGCTGGCGGATCTTCGCCAGATCGAGACCCACGCCGTCTACCTGGAGGCCGCCTGGGCCGCGCTCGCCTCGGTCGCCGAGCGGCACGTCCCGACCCTCGCCCTGGCCCGCAGCTCGATTCGCGATGCCCTCAGGTCCGCCCGCAAGCGCTTGGGCGGAGCCGCCACCGTTGGCCAGGATGAGATCGCCGGGCACTTCATCGGCAACCTGATCGCCGACGTGCTGGGCATGGCCGTCCCCGGCGGCGGCGTCCTCGCCCAGCTCGCCAGGATCGGGATCGGCAAGGCGGTGAAGGAGACCCGGGACCTCGGCCTGATCGCCGCCGGTGGTCGGTTCGACGTGGACAGGCCGACGGACATCATCGACGGCACCGTCGCCCTGATCACCCGGCTCGCCCGCCCGGGGCTCCCCTTCGTGGCCTTCGTGGAAGACCTGCACCGGGCCACGCCTCTGGTGGATGAGCTGATCGAGCGCCTGGTGCGCTCCAATGCCGCCATCCTGATCGTCACCAGCACCTGGCCCGGCGAGCTGGAGCGCCGCGACCGGCTCGCCGCCCTGACCCTGGACCCCATCGTCGGCAACCGGTGCCTGCGGCTGCGACACGACCAGCCGCTCCCCGCCCCCTTCCCCAAGGGCGCCTCCCTCGACGCCCTGCCTGCCGATGACCTGGCCGGTCTGGTACTCGCCTACTTCCCCGGCACCGCACCCGAGGTCGTCGCCCACCTCGCCGCCCGCTACAACAACCCGTTGCCGCTGGAGCTGGTCTGCAACATGGACAAGCTCCGCCGCGCCTTCGCCGGCGGGGCGCTCAAGCTCACCCCCGAGCAGATCGACGCACTCCCAGACAACGACGTGCGTGCCCTCTACCGCGCGCTCTGGGACGAGCTCCCCGCGACCGCCCAGCAGGCCTTGGCCCTGGCGACCCTGGCCATTCCCCAAGACTCCGCCGCCTGGCACAACCGACTCACCGGCGAGGCCATCGCCGCCTGCGCGGAGGTCGCCGGCTGCCAGGCCGTCGCCGAGACCCTGGGCCAGGATCGGATTCCTCACGGCTGGGCGCGTGTTGTCCAAGAATGGCTGCGCCGATTCAACGAGCCGGACCAACTGCGCATTGCCGAGGAGGAGCGCGCCACCCGCTTCTTCGACCATGAGATCGACGCCCTTTACCAGCGGCTCGGCGAGCAGGTCCGCACCCGCGGCCTCACGGACACCGACCCCGAGACCCAGCACTGCGTCTGGCTGGCCCTGACCCTGCATCGCAAGGGCAAGGGCGGAATCGCCGACACTGAGGCCCTGGGCGCGATTCGGGTATTGCAACGGGCGCTTGGGGACCAGCCCCGGGAACTGTCGAACCGGATTGCACTGGGCGAATACCTCGAACAGCTTCGCGTAGATTCCGAATCCATCGACTTGCTCGCGGCCCGATACGAGTATGCACAAGCGCTCGGGGAGGCAGGGCAGATCACCAGCGCGACAACAGCCCTGGAAGTGCTGCTCCCGGAGCTTGAGCGTCGCCTCGGCCCAGACGATCCGGGCACCCTCATGCTTCGCCACGATATTGCTCATTGGCGCGCCCACTCTGGCGAAATTGGAGCCGCCCTGGACGACTTCGAGAGCATATTGGCAGATCGCCTTCGCACGCTCGGCCCGGATCACCCCCATAGCCTCCGAACGCGCCATGAAATCGCGTATTGGAAAGCAGCGTCCGGCGTCATCGCCGCAGCCCTGAAAGAAATGGGGCCTTTACTTGCGGCCTACGGTGTCGTCCTCGGCCGATGTCACCCCGACACACTCAAGATGCGCCACAATTTCGCCTGTTGGCAGGCGAAGGCAGGCGAGGTCGCAAGAGCGGTCATAAAGCTTCAAGCCGTACTCGCCGACCGTGAGCGAATCATCGGTTCAGAGCATCCAGATACCCTAGCGACGCGTTACGAGCTCACCTACTGGCGATGGCAATTGCCCCCAAGCGATACTGCAGCCGCCCTCGTGAGCTTTGAGTCCCTGCTTGAGGATGACGAGCGTATCTTAGGCCCGGATCGTCCGGAAACCCTTACAACGCGCGGCGTCATCGCCGCATTGCAAGCGCTAACCGGAGACATTCCGGCGGCCCTCCATGCTTTCGAGGCTCTGCTTGCGGATCAGTGCCGCATCCTAGACCGCAATCACACGGACACGTATACGACTCGCGGCAGCATTGCCTACTTGTTGGCGAAGTCGGGCCGATGCGCGAAAGCCCTAACGGAATCCGAGGCTCTTCTCTCGGACCAGGAGCGGAACCTCGACACCGGCCACCCGGAGATTCAGCACACCCGCGATTGGATCGCACAACTGCGCAAGCGCTTCTGACTGAGTTGGGGCTTCGGCCCGAGTACCCGTGGATCCTCGGCGCTGCGCTAATATAAGACGATCGAATCAACGGGCGAGGTGCAACCGGTGAGCAGCGACAGAATCTCCTGTAATCCCAAGGTGATGATGGGCAAACCCGTGGTCATGGGCACGCGGGTGACGGTCGAGTCGATCCTGGAGCGATTGGCGGCCGGCGAGTCCGAGGCACAGATCCTGGAGGCACAGCCGCGGCTCACGCCCGCGGATATCCGCGCGGCCCTGCAGTTTGCCGCCGATGTGCTGCACGGGGACCGCATCTATCCGCACGATGTCGCCGCTTGAGGTCGGGCGGTGAACCTTGTGGCTGACGAGAACGTGGACGCCGCCATCGTCGCGGCGTTGCGGGGCGTCGGCCACGCCGTCGCCTATGTCCGCGAGCTGGAGCCCGGCATCGACGACGAGCGGGTTCTGCTGCTGGCAGAGTCCCAGGGTGCACTGCTCCTCACCTCGGACAAGGATTTCGGTGAGCTGGTCTTTCGTCAACGCCTCCTGCATTCGGGTGTGATCCTGTTCCGCCTTGTCGGCCTCCCGTCAGAGGTTAAAGGCAAGATCCTGGTCTCGGTCCTCCAGACGCACGCTTCCGAGCTGCCCGGGGCCTTCACGGTCATCCGCCCTAGGTCGGTACGTATACGGCCGGGGACATAGCCCGGGAGGATGCGCTGAGCTTGCGAAGCACATTCAAGGACTCACCGGAACCAACCGAGAGGAACGACAGACATGCAATTCCGGAACACCGGAGACCACCCACCATCGGCTCGGATGTCGATGCGACTTTAGTCACACCGACTCGGACGCAGGTGCGACTGAAGTCGCACCTACGCTTGCCGGTATCCAAATTCTCGGAAATCACCTTAGGTTTTGAGGCGTTCGGCCGCCGAATCCGCCCCGATCAGAATCCGTTGGCATTGCGCTTCCCCGTCCCAACCTCGCGGAGAAAATCAACGCGAGCCACCGCACCATGGAAAACCGACCATTGCCGACCGAGATCAACCTCCACCAGCAGTCACGGGTGCTCGAACTCACCTACGACGACGGCGCCCGGTTCAGTCTGCCCTGCGAGTATCTGCGCGTGCTGTCGCCCTCAGCCGAGGTCCGCGGACACTCGCCCGCCACCGCCAAGCTGCAGGTCGGCAAGGAACAGGTCGGCATTACCGACCTGGAGCAGATCGGCAGCTACGCCCTGAAGATTCATTTCGACGACGGGCATCGGTCGGGCCTCTACGACTGGCAGTACCTTTATAAGCTCGGCCGCGCCTGGCAGCCGCTCTGGTTCGACTATCTCGAGCGACTCGCCGCGGCCGGTCACCAGCGCCAGGGTCCTGACCCGTTCGAGGTGCTCAAGGCGCGCGGGGAGGCCCCGTCGCGACTGCCGGAGCCGGCGACGGCATGACCGCCCTGGAGTTGGTCTACGCCTACCATCAGCAGAGCAAACATCACCTCAACGGCTACGCGCCTGGTCCGGGCGGCCTGGACTGGGCGAATCAGCCGGACCCGTTTCGGGTCTTCACGGGGGCACCCGGGATCGACCTGCGGCTGGCAGCCGATGCCGAGACGGCGCTGTTCTCAGGGATTCGCGGCGGCGAGCGGCCGCATCCGGCGCCGGTGGACCTGGCGCATCTGGCGGTGTTGTTGGAGTTGTCATTCGGACTCTCGGCCTGGAAGTCCTATGGCGATGCCCGGTGGGCGCTGCGCTGCAATCCGTCCAGCGGGAATCTGCACCCCACCGAGTGTTACCTGATCACCGGCGCCCGAACGGACCTCGCAGGCGGGGTCTATCACTATGTCAGCCGGGATCACCGGCTGGAACAACGGGCGCTCGACCTGGAGACAGCGGCGGCGGGGCCGCCAACCGCGGGCCTGGTGCTGGCGCTCAGCAGCATCCACTGGCGGGAAGCCTGGAAATACGGCTTGCGCGCTTTCCGCTACTGTCAGCACGATCTCGGCCACGCCATCGCGGCGGTCGCCTATGCTGCCGCGGTTCTGGGCTGGCAGGTGACGCGGCTGCCCTGGGGCGATGCGCTGCTGGCCGGGCTGCTGGGGCTCGACCGGGCCGATGAGTTTCCGCCCGGTCACCAGGAGGCCGCGGATGTGGCACTCTGGGTCGGCCCCGCGGTCCCCTCGGCGGCCGAACTCACGCGACTGCGCCAGGCACCGCGGTGTTTCCAGGGCCGGGCGAACCGGTTGAGCCGGGACTACCGGCACTGGTCGGGAATCGCCACCGTGCATGAGGCCGCTGAGCGCCCGGAGGCGGCGCTCCCGGTCGCCGCGCAATACCCGAGCCTCCCGCCGCCGGCGGCGAACCCCTGCGCCCTCACCGCCGCCGATGTGATCCGCCAACGCCGCAGTGCTCAGGCATTCGACGGGACGACGCCGCTGTCCGCGCAGCGCTGGTTCGCCATGCTGGACGCGCTCTTGCCGCGCGCCGGGGTGCCGCCCCTGGACGCCTGGACCGGGCCGACCCGTGTCCATCTGGCACTGTTCGTCCACCGAGTGGAGGGGATCGCCCCCGGACTCTATTGCCTGGCGCGCGACCCCGCGGCCATCCCCGCGCTACGCACTGGCCTGAGGACAGACTGGCGCTGGGAGCCCGTCGAAGGCGCACCCGCCCACCTGCCGCTGTTCTGTCTGGTCCACGGCGACGCCCGCGCGGCGGCACGCCAGCTCGCTTGTCATCAGGATATTGCCGCCGACAGCGCCTTTGCGGTCGGGATGCTGGCGGACTTCGATGCGGCGCTCGCGGATGGACCCTGGCACTATCGGGAACTCTTCTGGGAGTGCGGCCTGATCGGTCAGATCCTCTATTTGGAGGCGGAGGCGGCGGGGCTGCGCGGGACCGGCATCGGCTGCTTCTTTGACGACGCCGTGCATGACCTGCTGGGCATCGCCGACACCCGGTGGCAATCACTCTACCACTTCACCCTGGGCGGTCCGCTGGAAGACCAGCGGTTACAGACCGAGCCGCCCTATGCTCATCTGGAGACGCGAGCGTCATGATCCGTTCGCCCATGCGCATCCGTGCGATCCTGGCTCCCCTGTTGCTGGCGTGGCTGCCGGTGGCCGGTTGTGCGCCGCCGGACGGACCGGCGCCGATCAGCGGCGATGTGCCGGAGGCGCGCGGCTGGCGGGCGGAGACCCTGGTCACCGGGCTCGAACACCCCTGGTCCATCGCCTGGCTGCCGGACGGCACGGCCCTGATCACCGAGCGTCCCGGGCGCCTGCGCCTCGTGCGTGACGGCCGGCTGGACCCCAAGTCCATCGCCGGGGTGCCGGAGGTCTTGGTCTATGGTCAAGGCGGTCTGCTCGACGTAGCACCGCACCCGCGCTTTGCCGAGAACCAACAGGTCTATCTCACCTTTGCCCAGGGCACCAAGGACGCCAACCGCACCGCCCTGGCACGGGGGCGCCTGCGCGCGGGCCGGCTCGAAAACCTCCAGGTCATCTTCCACAATGCCGACACCAAGAACGACGGCCAACATTTCGGCTCGCGTTTGCTGTGGTTGCCCGACGGCTCCCTACTGATGACCATCGGCGACGGCGGCAATCCGCCGATCGCCCATGCCGGAGCCAACATCCGCAATCAGGCGCAAGATCTGAGCACCCACTTCGGCAAGGTCGTGCGCCTGAGCGCGGACGGTCAGCCGCTTCCCGACAACCCCTTGGTGAGCCGGCCGGGTGCCCGCCCGGAAATCTGGACCCTGGGTCACCGCAACATTCAGGGTCTGGCCCGCGACCCCCGCACCGGCCGGGTCTGGGCCACCGAGCACGGCGCCCGCGGTGGGGATGAACTCAACCTCCTGGTCGGCGGCGGCAACTTCGGCTGGCCGGTGGTGACCTACAGCATGGAATATTGGGGACCCAAGATCGCGGACGCGACTAGCCGGCCGGGGATGGTCGATCCCCGGCTGGTCTGGGTTCCGTCGAAGGCCCCCAGTGAACTCGCTTTTTACAGCGGCGAGCGCCTGCCGGGCTGGCAGGGCGACCTGTTCAGCGGCGCACTGAAGTTCGGCCAAGTCCGTCGGCTCGACCTGGACGGCGAGCGGGTGGCGGGCGAGGAGAAACTCACCATCGGCGCCCGCGTGCGCGACGTGCGGCAGGGGCCTGACGGTTTCCTGTATGTCCTCACCGACGAGGCCAACGGACGCTTGCTGAGAATCGTCCCCGACTGAGAATTGCATTCACAGAGCCTTGCGTTTAGCGTGCAGGATCTAACAGCCGCACCGACCCGGCCCATCGACGGACCGACCTGGACGCACCACCCTGGGGGACGCAACTCGCCATGCGATTTTTCGACATCATTGCCGCCCTGCTCACGCTGTCCGCGTTGTTCAGTTGGTTCAACCACCGGTTTCTGAAACTGCCGACCGCGATCGGCCTGATGTTGATCGCGCTGCTGATCTCACTGACCCTGCTGCTGCCGATTCCGGGCAGCGATGGGCTGGAGAATGAGGTGAAGCAGATGCTCGACAGTATTCCCTTCGACGAGGCCGTGCTGCACGGGATGCTCGGCTTCATGCTCTTTGCCGGAGCGCTGCACGTCAAACTCTCCGATCTGGCGCAACATAGACGGGCCATCGCCTTGCTCGCGAGCCTCGGGGTGCTGATCTCGACCGTGCTGGTCGGCTTTGGCGCCTGGCTGCTGTTCCTCCTGCTGGGGCTTAAGGTTCCCCTGATCTACTGCATGGTGTTCGGCGCCCTGATCTCGCCGACCGACCCCATCGCGGTGCTCAGCATTCTGAAGCAGGCCGCGGCGCCGAAGAGTCTGGAGACCAAGATCACCGGCGAGTCGCTGTTCAACGATGGTGCGGCCGTCGTGCTCTTTCTGGTACTGGCGCAGATTGCCGTCGGCGCCGAACAGTTCCATCCGGGGCTTTTTCTGACCACCTTCCTGCAAGAGGCCGTCGGCGGCTTCGCCTTGGGTCTGGTCAGCGGCGGTCTCGCGTATTACATGATGCGCAGTATCGACAACTATCAGGTCGAGGTGCTGATCACCCTCGCGGTGGCAAGCGGCGCCTATGCGGTGGCCGAACACTGGCATGTCTCAGCGCCGATTACTGTCGTCATCGCCGGCCTGCTGATCGGCAACCTGGCCCGTGACGGGGTCTGGTCGGACCAGACGATGCGGCATGTCGACAGTTTCTGGGAGCTGACCGACGAGATCCTGAACGCCGTGCTGTTCGTCCTGATCGGGCTCGAGGTGATGGTGCTGACCCTCACCGGATCGATCCTGCTCGCCGGTCTGCTGACCATCCCGCTGGTCCTGGTCGCCCGGGCAGTCAGTACCGGCCTGCCAATGGCATCCCTGACCCGGTTCCGCACCTTTGCCCCCGGCGTGGTCGCGATCCTGACCTGGGGCGGGCTGCGCGGCGGCATCTCGGTGGCGATGGCCCTGGCCTTGCCGCACGGCGAGATCCGCGACCTGTTGGTGTCGGTAACTTACATCGTGGTGGTGTTCTCGATCCTGGTGCAGGGCCTGACGCTGGGTCCGGTCATCCGTGCGATGGGGCGCCGGGCCGATCGGGAGTTCGCCTCAAGCGATTTGGCGGGATCGGCCCTGCCCGCGCGGTCAGACTGATGCACGCGACCCGCGTCGCGTTGCCGCGGGCAACCTACCTGACCGGCGCGCTCTGGGGCCTCTTCGCCATTTCGATCTGGGTGGGGTGGATCTTATTGACCCGATTCGGCGTCACGACCTCCCTCTCGCCCTTCGACATCACCGCGTTGCGGTTCGGCTGTGCCGGCGCGCTCTTGTTGCCGATCGTGATCCGCGACGGGTTTGCGGTCCGTCAAGTCGGCTTACCACTGTCGATCGTCTCGCTGTTCGCGTACGCCAAGGCGGTCGGAATCCTCGGGGCCTCGCTGGGCTCAAGCTTTGCCTCGCTGGTCCCCGTGCTGGCCATGCTCGCGGCAATCCCGCTCCTCGGTGAGGTGCCAAGACCCGTCGACTACTTCGGCATCGCGGCAATCACCTTGGGTGTGTTCCTGTCCAGCGGTGCCTATCAGGCATTCGCCCCGGCTGGGATGCGCAACTAGATCGCTGCGTTGAAGCACTGCGTTCTCCCCTGGCAGGAGTACAAGGCTTCAGCCTTGTCGCGGGTACGGCGAGATCTCCACCCCTTCACCAAGTTGCCGGAAAAGCGTCGGCACTTGGAATCACGGCTCGGCGACCTAACTCGTCCGGCTAAGCAGTAGCCGGACGGGTGTGACCCGTCCCCCATTCAAGAGACACCGACGATGACCCTTCGCTTACCCCTGAAACGCCAAGCGCTGGCCTTGTTCACCGCCCTGTTGCTGACCGCCTGCCTGTCCGAGGCCGGGCCGACCCTGACCGCCCCGGAGGCCAACGACCAGGCGCGCACCGGTGCACTCACCCTGATCGACATTCGCACCCCCGAGGAATGGCGTCAGACCGGCGTCGCCGCGGGTGCGGTACGCATCGAAATGCGCAACCCCAAGGGGCCGGACGGCTTTGCGGAGGCCGTGCTCGCCGAGGTGAAGGGCGACCGCAACGCCCCTATTGCGCTTATCTGCCGCACCGGAAATCGTACCACCTATATGCAAAAAGAGCTCGAGGCACGCGGCTTTACCCATGTCTACAATATCAAGGAGGGCATGGTCGGCAGCGCCGCCGGGCCGGGCTGGATCAAACGCGGGCTGCCGGTACAGCCGTGCAAACAGTGTTGACGTTGGCCGTCGAACCATGAGCGCCGTACTGGAACTGACCGGGCACCGATTCAGCCGGGCACACTATGACCGGATGATCGATGCGGGCGTATTCGGACCGCAGGACCACGTGGAGTTGCTGGATGGGGAGATCATCGACATGGCACCCCAGAAGAGCCGGCATGCGACCGCGGTCACGCTAGTCGCGGACGCCTTGCGTAGCGCATTCGGCGCCGACGTCACCGTGCGCCTCCAGCTCCCGTTCAACCTCGACGACCACTCGGCGCCCGAACCCGATGTCGCCGTCGTCCCCGGCAAACCGCGTGACTACCGCGATGCCCACCCCGCCCGTGCATTACTCATCTGCGAAATTGCCGACACCACACTCGCCTATGATCGCGGACGCAAGCTCGCAGCCTACGCCCGTGCGCGCGTGCCTGAGTATTGGATTCTGGACTTGAACGGGGAGACACTGGAGGTCTGCCGCGATCCGCAGAACAGCGGTTATGCCCAACGGCGGGTGCTGGCGGCGGATGCCCAGGCCTCCCCGCTGGAAATAGGCACTCAGCACATCTTGGTCAGCGACCTGCTGCCCTGAAGGCCTTGGACATAAACCCGGCCACCGCGCGATCTGCACCGTCGTCGGTCCGCACA
>JACDZG010000188.1 GCA_013426805.1 Chromatiaceae bacterium | reverse complement strand
CGCCCAGGGCCGGCTCGACGCCGCCGCCGCGGCCTATGGCGCCGGGCTTGAGATCCGCAAGCGCCTCGCCGCGCTGGACCCGGCCAATACCCAATGGCAGCGGGACCTGTCCGTCTCGCATAACAAGCTCGGCGATGTCGCCGTCGCCCAGGGCCGGCTCGACCCCGCCGCCGCGGCCTATGGCGCCGGGCTTGAGATCAGAGAGCGCCTCGCCGCGCTGGACCCGGTCAATACCGAGTGGCAGCGGGATCTGTCCATCTCCCACGACACCCTCGGCAAGGTCGCCGTTGCCCAGGGCCGGCTCGATGACGCCACCGCGGCCTATGGCGCCGGGCTTGAGATCAGACAGCGCCTCGCCGCGCTGGACCCGGCCAATACCCAGTGGCAGCGGGACCTGTCTGTTTCCCACTGGAAGCTGGCCAGGCTCGCCGAGCGCCGCACCGACGCCAATGCGGCGCTGGCCCATTGGCGGCAGGCCCACGCGGCGCTGCAAAGGATCGTCGATCGCGGGCTGCATGTGTCGCCCGAGGATCGCGGGGTGCTTGACCAACTGACCCTCCGGCTCCGTCTGATTGATGAGCCGGCGGCGGTCGCGGCCGAGTTCGAGCGGCAGTTGGCCGACGACCCGGACGACTCAGAGCTATACGCCGAGGCGCAGTCGCTCTATCACGACGTGCTGTACGACTTCGCGGCCGCGCACCGGCTCACCGTCGCCTGGGTCGCGCGCCACCCGGACGATCTCGCCGCGCGCCGAAACCTCGCCGAAACCCTGCTGACCAGCCGGCAGACCGCGGCGGCGCGGGACGCGCTGGCGGCGCTGCTCGGCCCCGCGACCGCCACCCCGGCGCTGCCACCCGAAACCATGGCGGCGCTGCGGCTGCTCGAACTCGCCGCGCTGACCCGCCTGGCCGGCGACGGCGACGCCGCGGCCACCGCGGCGCTGCCCGCGCGCCGCGCCGAACTCCTCACGCTGCTCGATGCTCAGCCGGACGACTTTGCGCTCGGCTGGACCTTCGACGGCACCCGCCACTACCTCGCCACCGACCCGGCCTTCGCCCCCCACCGCGATGCGCTGTCGGCGCTCTTCGCCGCCGCCGACCAGGGCCGCGACGCCTTGCGCGCGCAACTGCGTCGCATGCCCTGATTCAACCCAATGAAATCCGTAGGTTGGGGTGAGGAGCGAACCCCAACATCCCCCCGGCCCGGCGATGCGGCCAACGCTGGGGTTCCTGCGTCACCCATCCGACCGCATCTCGATCCGCGCGGTCGTTGGTCCGCACAGCGGACCCTACGCTTGCCGTAGGGTCCGCTGTGCGGACCAA
Source organism: Chromatiaceae bacterium (assembly GCA_013426805.1). Taxonomy (GTDB): domain Bacteria; phylum Pseudomonadota; class Gammaproteobacteria; order Chromatiales; family Chromatiaceae; genus Thiodictyon. Next base: position 5,733 of record JACDZG010000188.1, on the reverse strand, counting down.
TCTACTTTTCTTGGCGTTCTTTGTTTCCCCTACGTGCCCGCACGACCCCCAAGTCCGTCGGCCCGGTCTCCAACAGGTCGCAGAACCGAAATCCCAGCGCAACAAGGACCCCTTACCATGCTCAAGTAACGGCCCCGGCCGAAAAGCCCCGTAGCGCCGTGACCATGACCAAGAGAACACAGCCGACAGGAGGCACAAGGGTGAAGATCCAGCACCGCCGTTTAACGAATCCGTTCCTGTGCACACTGGCGATTGCCGCGCTGATCCCGCTCCCGAGCCAGGCTGGTCAGAGGTACGGTGATTCAGCCGCGCGCTTTGCCACCTTCAACGTCTCGCTCAACCGGGGAACGGAAGGGCAGTTGGTAGCCGACCTGTCCAGCGGCGACAACGCCCAGGCACGTGCCGTGGCCGAGATCATTCAGCGGACGGCTCCCGAGGTCATTCTGCTCAATGAGTTCGATTACGACGCCGCGGGTGCCGCGGTCGACGCCTTCCGGGAGCAGTACCTTGAGGTCTCCCAGAACGGTCAAAGTCCCATCCGCTACCCTTATGTCTTCTTCGCATCCGCGAATACCGGAATCCCGTCAGGATACGACCTGAACAACGACGGCACCGTCGGCGGCCCGGACGATGCCTTCGGCTTCGGCGCCTTCCCCGGCCAGTACGGCATGGTGGTGCTGTCGCAGCACCCGATTCTGCTCAATCGTGTCAGGACCTTTCAGACCTTCCGATGGCAGGACATGCCGGGCGCGCTCCTGCCCGACGACCCGAACACGCCGGAGCCGGGCGACTGGTATTCGGCCGAGGCGCGCGCGGTGTTCCGGCTCTCCTCCAAGAGCCACTGGGACCTGCCCATCGCGATCGACGGGCACTTGGTCCATGTGCTCGCCAGTCACCCCACGCCGCCGACCTTTGACGGCGCCGAGGACCGCAACGGCCGCCGCAACGCGGACGAGATTCGCTTCTGGGCGGATTACGTCGGCCCGCGACGCTCCGGCTACATCTACGACGACGCAGGGGTGAAAGGCGGTCTCGAACGCGGGGCGGCCTTCGTCATCATGGGCGATCTGAATGCCGATCCGCAGGACGGGGACAGCTTCCCGGGTGCCATTGCGCAGTTGCTCGGACACCAGCGGGTCGCTGCCGCGGTCACGCCGGTCAGTCCCGGCGGTCCGGACGCCGCCGTCCGGCAGGGCGCGGACAACGACACCCATACCGGCGATCCCGCCGAAGACACCGCGGATTTCAACGAGCCGCCCGGCAACCTGCGGGTCGACTATGTGCTGCCCTCCCGGCCGCTGTCCATCGAGGACGCCGGTGTTTTCTGGCCGACCGCCGATGACCCGCTCTTCGGTCTGGTCGGCGACTATCCCTTTCCCAGCTCCGATCACCGGCTCGTCTGGGCCGACGTGCGTCTGACCGGCGCACCCCAGGTCGCCGGGCTCAATCTCGCCTTCATCGGTGAGGCCGTCTTCCCAACCGGGTACCAGTTCGCGGGGACCGAGGTCGGGGGCCTGTCCGGGATCGACTATGACCCGCGCCGCGGCACCTTCGTCGCCATCAGCGACGATCGTTCCCAGATCAACGAGGCCCGCTTCTACCGGCTGGCGATCGATCTGACCGACGGGCAGCTCGCGCCCGCCGATGTCCGCTTTCTGGACGTCACCACCCTCCTCGACGAAAACGGCGCCCCCTTCGCGCCGTCCAGCCTGGACCCGGAGTCCATTCGCATCGCCCGGGACGGCAAATCCTTGTTCTGGACCAGCGAAGGCGATGCCGTAAACCTCATCGCGCCCTTCGTGCGGCAGATGACCTGGGGCGGCCGTTTCGTGCGTGAGCTGACCACGCCCGAGAAGTTCGCGCCGACCGCCGACCAGAGCGCCGGCATCCGCAATAATCTGGCATTCGAGAGCCTCACCCTGAGCCCTGGGGGCGACCGGCTCTTCACGGCCACCGAGAACGCCCTCTACCAGGACGGACCGGCGGCGAGCCTCGTCACCGGGTCGCCCGTCCGCGTCCTTGAATACGGCCCGCCAAACAAGCAGCCACTGCGCGAGTTCATCTACCAGACCGACCCCGTCGCCGATGCGCCTGACCCGGCCGACGGCTTCAGTACCAACGGGCTCGTCGAGATGCTCGCCCTCGACACCGGCCGCTTCCTCATGCTGGAGCGCGCGTTCTCGGTCGGCCGGGGCAACCGCATCAAGCTCTTCGAGTCCGGCACCCGCGGGGCGACGGACGTATCGCGACAGTTTTCGATCCTGGACGGCAGGACGCCCCAACCCATGCGCAAGCGGCTCCTCCTGGACTTCGGGCGGCTGCCGGGCGTCATCCTCGACAACGTGGAGGGAATGACCTTCGGGCCCCGGCTTGCGAACGGGTCGCGCACACTTATTTTCGTCTCCGACAACAACTTCAGCCCCGACGGCCAGTTCACCCAGTTTCTGGCGTTCAAGGTCGTCGAGTGATCCCGTCTTGGAGCCTGCTTTCATGTGGTCAACGCTTTCACGCCGCCGCTTTCTCCAGGTCCTCGGCACCACCGGTCTCCTGGCCGGTGCGCCGGCCATCGTCCGCGGCCGGAGCATCGACAGCGCCTATGATCGGCGCTCCGACCTCTTCTCGCCAGAACTACAACCAGGGGTTCTATCCGGCCTACGCCGACATGCTGACGCAGGACCTGGACTTCGTCCTCCACGTCGGCGACTACATCTACGAGGAGGGTCCGGCGTCCTCGCCGATTGCCCCTGGGCGCGTGCACCGGGGCTCTGAGGTCGTGTCCGTTGCCGATTATCGCAACCGCTACGCGCTCTACAAGCTGGACCCCAACTTGCCGGAGGCCCACGCCCAGCTTCCGTTCATCGTGACACCGGACGATCATGAGGTGGACAACAACTACGCGCGTCTCAGCCCGGAAGCATCCAGCCCGACCCAGGGCGTTGATTTCGCGCGGCGGCGGCGCCGCGCCTACCAGGTCTATTCCGAGTCCATGCCGCTGAGACCCGAGAATCGATACGACGGCACCGGCATCCGCATCTATCGTCGGTTGGCGTTCGGGGATCTGGCCGCGCTCCACGTCCTGGATACCCGCCAGTATCGCACCGATCAGCCGGCCGGGGACGGGTTCGGCTCGACCGACCCCGACAGTCGGTACCTGGAAGGCGTCCTCGAAGACCGACTGTACGACGCCGAGGGCATCCTGGACCCCACGGCGACACTCCTGGGTGCCCGCCAGGAGGCTTGGTTGGAGCGGGGCCTGGCGCGCTCCACGGCCAGGTGGAACATCCTGGCTCAGCAGGTCATGGTCATGCCTTGGAACCTGATCGCCGGCACCCGCAAGCAGATCGAGCTGGACCCGAATCTCGACCCCGCCACGCGGGAGCAATTGCTCGCCGCGGCCGACCGGGTCGACACGTTGTTCAACGTGGATTCCTGGGACGGTTACCAGGCGGCCCGCGGGCGCCTGCTGGGGATGCTGGCGACCATCCGGCCCAGCAACCCCCTGATCCTGACCGGCGACATTCACTCCGCCTGGGCGGCCGACCTGCTCAGCGACTTCGACGCCCCCGACCAAGCCGACCTGCTGGCAGTCGAGCTCGTCTCGACGTCGATCTCCTCGACCTTCCTCGCGATCGACCCCAGGCCCAGCGACTACGTGGTGCGCCACAGCTTGGCCGACAATCCGCACATTCGTTACTTCAACGGACTCTTCCGCGGCTACTTTTACTGCAACATCGATCGCGATCATTGCCAAGCGACCTTCCGTGCCGTCGGGCGGCTCGAAGACCTGCAGAACCCCGACAGCCTCGCGCTGGTACCCTACGAGGACTCGCCGGTCGCGACCGACGCCGTCTTCTCGATCAATGCCGGCTTCAACGCGCCGGGCAGCGGCCAGCGCCTGAGCGGCACCAGTCGGCTGAATCCGAACGGTCCGCTCTAAACCGCGCCCAGTGCGGTATGCGATGTTCTTGTATGCGATCGGCCCTGGCAGACTCGGGGATTGCTGGAGATGGCTCGGTTTAAAGTTTTAAATAATATAAATTTTAGACCGCGTCTCCACCAAGCTGTGCGGACCGACGCGCCTGTCCGTGTCCCAACACAAGCTCTCGGCCCTGCCGTTGCCGCTTGCGACGATGACGGCGCGCGCGCACACTGGCGGGAGGTGCTTGGGATCTTCAACCGGTTGCACGAGCGGGCTGCATTGCTCACCGGCCGATCAGGGTTACCCGGACCAGCTCGGCGCTGACCCGCGCACCCATCGCCCGCCGCGGCCCGGGGCACCCCAACGGCCAAGACTCGGGAGACCCGATGAAGACCGATCAGCCGATCTATCTGTATCTCAGCGCCGGCCCCGAGGCCTTCCGGGTGCTGACCGGCGGCCTGACGCTGGACGGGCACTATCGGTTCGCCTCCATCACCGTCAAGGGCCTGGAACGGCGCCTTGATGGTCTGTTCGAGCCGGCGGACCCCGATCGGCCGGTCTATGCCCTGGAGTTTCAAGGGCAGGCGAAGGACGCGACTTTCTATAACCTGCTGACCAAGATGGGGCTCTACGGCGAGCGCCAGCCGCGGCGCGACGTGCAGGGGATCGCGGTCTTCCTGCGCTCGGCCGATGCGCCGGACTTTCCGCGGCGCATCGCCGGGGCCGATTCGCCGATTCGGTCGGTGTTTCTGGACCAAGTGCTGCCCGACTGGCTGGCGCGGGAGCCGGACAATCCCTATGTCGCGGTGCTGGCGCCCCTGGTGATCGCGACCGACGCGGAACTGCGTGAGCGCGCCCCAACGTTATGGCAAAGCGTGCAGACGGCGGCGGTCCCGGAGAGCGAGCGCAAGACCCTGGCCGATGTGCTGCTGTTCTGGTTGATGGAGCGCTTTCGGACCCTGACGAAGACAGAGGTGATGCAAATGTTGAACCTGTTGACCTCGATCGAGGACACCAGCGGCTATCGGGCGATCAAGGAGTTGGGGATCGCCGAGGGGAAGGAGGAAGACCTGACCCGCCTGCTCGCCCGCCGCTTCGGGCCGCTGCCGGCCTGGGCGGCGGCGCGCATCGCCGCGGCCCCCATCGCGCAGCTCGACGCCTGGCTCGACGGCATCCTCGACGCCCCGTCGCTGATCGACCTGATCGGCGCGGAGACCGCGACGCCGCACTGAGCTGCGCTGCCGCGGCCCGCGGCGACGATAGCACGGGGCGCTGACCACGTTATCCCGCCGAACGGTTCGACCACCGGCTCTAGGGCGCTACCGCGGCTTCAGCCAATAGTTCCGCGATCGGCGGCCGTACCGCCGGAACCCGGACTTCGGGCCGCGAGATACCGAGCCAGCGCACGATGCGGCCTCATACTTCGCATTATTGGGCGGCATTGCCGATGGCCTGGGATGGCGCCGTAGCCGGTAATATCGCAGCGGTCTTGACCTGATCCAGAAATTGGGTAAACAGCAATTGCGCAGCCTTCGCGAGCGCCTCACGTAGGACGCTCTGCTCGCTCCTGCCGACACCGTTCCCCTCACGGCGGGTCTGGAGGAAGGTTGCGCCATCGTCGGCCCAACTAGCGTTGAGCCCGACCGTCACGATGCCGCTGTAGAGGTTCTCCCCAACTGGAGCGCGCCCGAGGTGGACCACTTCGGCGGCGAGTTCCACCACCAACGCCGCCGCATCGCGGCTCTTCGGGATCTCAGTAGCAGGGCAATCGCATCAAGCAATGCTAATATTAGCGGTTGCCGATGCACCTGCGT
>JACDZG010000187.1 GCA_013426805.1 Chromatiaceae bacterium | reverse complement strand
AGGACGCGCAGGGCCGCTGGCAGATGTCGGAAGTCCCCGGCAGCGAGGCCGAATTTCAGGTCGATCTGGTGCTGCTCGCCATGGGCTTCGTGCATCCGGTGCATGACGGCATGCTCGATGCGCTCAAGGCCGACGCCGGGCTGGAACTGGACCCCCGCGGCAATGTCAAGGCGCCCACCGAGGGTGCCGAGGCCTACCTGACCTCGATCCCCGGTGTGTTCGGGGCAGGCGACATGCGCCGCGGCCAGTCGCTGGTGGTCTGGGCCATCCGCGAGGGGCGGCAGTGCGCGCGGGCGGTGGATGAGTGGTTGATGGGGCGGTCGGATTTACCCCGCTAGGAGCGGGGGCGTCCCGCCCCCCGAAAGACGGGCAAAGCGGCCTGTGCGCCGCTTTTTCTTTGGCGCTGCGGATGGCGTATGCTAAGCGGAATGATCCGCTATCTGATCGATACGGACATCGTAAGCCGCGAAAATTGCCTTGAGCCAAGCCCCTGAACCACCCCTTCTCCGACCCATTACGCAACGTTTATCATCGGTGCCTATCCGCGCAAGACGAGAGTCGACATGGCCACACTTCACGCGACGATCCCCGACGATCTGCAACGCCAAGTACAGGCGGTCGCCAAGGCGCGCGGCGTTCCCATGTGCCTGTTGGTCGAGGAAGCATTGCGTTGCTTCGTCGCGCCCGAGCCGTTCGCGAACGACACCGAGGCCGAGGCCGAGATCGAAGCGCTGCAAGCGGACGTCTTGAAGGACCACCCGTGGGAGGCGTAAGCCGCGGGGACGTCGTGCTCGCGGCGATGGCAGGCGATTATGGCAAGCTAAGACCCTGGCTGGTTGTCCAAGCCGACCAACACAATCGCGCCGACCGCCCTGACTCCATACTCGTCTGCCCCTTAACCAGTCATCAAGAAGCTAAGCGTTTCGTGTTCAAAAAACCGATAGATGACGGAAATTGGCTATTTCGCGGATTATTCATCTCGGAGAGACTGTTGGCCATATTTATCTGATCGCAACAACACTGCACGAGGGAAGTAATGGAATATCAGCACTATTCGATTCGAAAGGTTCTCGACTCTGTCGTAAGCGGAGAAATCCGAATCCCCGCGTTTCAACGAGGGTTTGTGTGGGAAATGGACCGCGTGGCGTACCTGCTCGACAGCATCTACAAGGGCTACCCGTTCGGCTCCCTCCTTTTCTGGCGCACTAGGCAACAGTTGACGACGGAACGCAACTTGGGCACGTTCACGCTGCCAAAGCCGCAAGTCGACTATCCGATTGACTACGTCCTAGACGGGCAGCAACGCCTGACATCGATCTTCACCGTATTTCAGACTGAATTGACCGGTGAAGCTAATCCTGACTGGGCGGATGTTTACTTTGATCTTGAAGCAACTGGAAACCCGCAAGACAGCTTCTTCGTGGCCATCCCAGAGGGTAACGAATGCGATAAGAATCGCTACTTCCCAATGAACGTGCTGTTTGACTCCGTGAAATATCGCGCGGCCACTGAGCATCTGAGGCCCGAACAGACTGCGCTGATTGATAAACTCCAAGAAAAGTTTAAGGAAGTCGCAATCCCGATTCAACTTCTTAAGAGCGAAGACCGCTCTATCGTAGCGATCGTATTTGAACGAATAAATCATCTCGGTGTAGCCCTCGATACTTTGCAGCTCCTATCCGCGTGGACTTGGAGTGAAGACTTTGACCTCCTTGAGAAGTTTCGAGAGTTGCGGGATGAGCTTTCGGATTTCGGCTTCGCGGGCGTGGGCGACGATGCCGACTTGGTATTGAGTTGCGTGGCCGGCATTTTAACAGGCGAGCCGGGTGCGGAAAAGTTGCTCGGGCTGAACGGTGCAGACGTGAGGGCGCAATTTACTACTGTCGAAAACGGCATTCGTGGCGCAATCGATTTTCTTCGGACACAACTGAAAGTTGTTCATCTAAAGCTCCTTCCGTATCCGTCAATGCTTGTTCCCCTAGCCGTGTTTTTCGCGGAGCCGGATGGTAAAGAGGTGGTTTACGGTGGCCCGATCAACCGGTCAATAAAGCGCTGGTTTTGGCGCACGTGCTTCTCTGCTAGATACGCAAGCCAGACCCGAAAAACCACGATCAATGATATTGAGCAAATGCGTAGGCTCAAGACGGGGCAGCCGAGTACTTTCGATAACATTGAAGTGACTGTAGATCCGTCCTTTTTCCGGAGTTCCTTCCGGATCGGTGCTGCGGCCACCAAGACTTTCGTCTTGCTATTGGCTAATAACGACCCACAGAGCTTGCTCTCGGGAAAAAATATTGACCTAGACAAGGTTCTCCAGCGCTACAATAGGTCTGAGTTCCATCACATCTACCCGCGAGCATACCTACGTGATATGGGGGTTGTCGACGCGAACATTAACGTGCTTGGGAACTTCTGTTTCATCAGCGCTGCGGAAAACAAAAGCATTGGGCGCAAGCGCCCGTCAGCGTATGTGACCGAGCTTGTCGGGCAAGACGAAGCGCGCGTGACTACTCTGGCCTCGGCATTTTGTCTTGCGTCTGACTTCAATGATGACTACGATTCGTTTTTGACGGCGCGCTGTGGCCGGCTTGCGGAGTTTGCAACCAGACTCAGCATATAAACCGTGCTGCGAATGCAGAAGCGGAATCAGCGCCCGGTCCGAATGGCGCCGTAGAGGTAATGGTCGTGCTGGGAAGCGCCGTCGGTTGGTAGCGCATTGAGCACGTCGTCAGGGATGTCACGCATCAGTTGCGCGGCATACTCCCAGATCGGCATGTCCTTATCTGCGTCGGCCTGCTCCTCGTCGGGCGTTTCCACCAGCAGCGAAACTTGCTGGTGTTCGGCGATCTCGACTGGTTCAAGGGGACGAAAGACGCCGCCTTCGTAGATCGCTTTCAGGTGTCGGGTCATTGGGAGCCTCGGAGCGCGAGGTGCGGTTGGGCGGATTATAGGCTTCATGTGGATAATCCGCCTGCAGTGCTGTCACGGCGAACCATACACCTGTCGGCCTTTTTCAAGCAGCGTCCACCGTCGTCAGTTGCAGGGACCGAGCGTCGAGTTCGCAACGCCAACCTATTGACATCCGAAGTATGTTTCGATAGATTTCCGTTGGAGCGACAGAAGTCGCATACTGGCTTTGATTAGCGAATCACCGGGGTAGATGAAGGCCAGAGACGCTAAGGAACCATGCCAATACATATCGCCGAAGCAACCCGCAAAGCACTCTGCAACGTGTTGGGCGTATCTAGATTGATTGAAGTCATGGAGCACGACTTCCAGGATATCTCGCCCAACGCCGACGTGGATCGGGACAAGGCTGCGCTGTACGCGGATAGAAACCGGGACTCTGTTCGATTGACTGCCGGCCGGTATTACACCGCCAGGGAATACGCTGCGCATGTCCGCAAAATCAGGTCCCTAGAACTGCCTTAGCATTCCTCACGCATGGTCGTCCCCTTCGAACCTCCGGAAAGCAAGCACAGCGTGGGAGGCGTAAGCCGCGGGGATGTCGTGCTTGCTGCGGCGGCAGGCGATTATGGCAAGTCAAGGACCTTGGCTGGTCGTCCAGGCCGAGCAACACAATCGCGCTGACCGCCCTGACTCCATCCTTGTCTGCCACTTCACCAGTCACAAATAAGCCATGTCCTAACGCGTCGCGGTCAAGCTCCCATACGGAAGCGCTGAACGAACCTCATGGCCGTGTCGGGCGAGATGAAATCAGGGATGGTCGGACGTCGCGGTTGGCGTCCCGAAGCTGACGGAATCCAACCCCGACGGCTCTGCCCGGAGCAATTGATCCAGGCGTTCCTCGATGTGGACGGTTTGATTGCGCGCCGCCTTCAGCAGGTTCTTCAGGGCTGGCGAGTACTCCTCGTAGTCCCAGACAATCTCTTGGCGCGCGCCGCCAAGCAGGCAGAGCCCGTGTTTCTCGGACCACTCCGGTCCCTCTGGCCCCAGGTCACGAAAGTTGCGTTGCCAGATACCGATCCGCTCGTCACCGTAGCGGGCGACGAAGAAGGGGTCGATAACGTCTTCGGTGATGCGCGTGATGGCCTTCGGCGGCTCGGCCCGGCTCCATTCGATACGACTGTTCAGGGTTTCACGTAGCAGCTTGACTACGAGTTGACGCACCTTGTCCTGCAACGGCTGATCCGGGCTATCCATTACTGTTGCCATGACGAGTCCTCCAGCGAGTTGTTGAGTGAGGTGACGAAGGCGCTGAGTTCGCAGTACAACTGCCAAACTTCGTCGGCGCTACGTTTGTCCAACTGCGTCCGGGGACTGTTCGGCATCCGGAAGCGCCAAACGCCAGAGCTACGTAATTGGACTTGCAACGCTCGCGCCTTCTCCCGGAGCTATGGGTCGAGTTTGGGCAACAGGCCGTCGAGGTGTGCCGAAACCTGCTGGAACCGATAGATGGCTTGTTTGCGGTCGATGTCCCATTGCGCGAGCGGATCGGTCAGCCCCGCTATCGCATCCTTCAGGGCTTCATACAACTGCGGCAAGCGCACGCGGCGCAAACACGCCACTTGCAGCTTTCTTGCTTCCCACAGCAACCACAAGGTCACAAGGAGCCCCACGATGGACGAGACTGCTGCGATATCGTTGGCCCAGCCTGGCAGCATTGAACTCACCTTGCGTCTGAAGTTTTCACTTTCTATTTCCCGCAGAATACAGCGGCTGAAGCGTTCACGGAAGAAGGTGTTGCGGGGGCTTGTAATTTCGTCCCTAGTATCAGAGAGTAATCCATCGCCACCCTGCGTGCCGACTACGACGCCCTGGTGCTGGCCGGCGGCTGCGAACAGCCGCGCGATCTGCCGATCCCCGGCCGTCAACTGCAAGGCATCCACTTCGCCATGGACTTCCTCACCCGCAACAGCAAACGGGTGCAGGGCTCCTACGTGGCCGAGGATGATTTCATCAGCGCCCACGGCAAACGTGTGCTGGTCATCGGTGGCGGCGACACCGGCTCCGACTGCATCGGCACCTCCAACCGCCACGGCGCCAGGTCGGTCATCCAGATCGAGATCCTCGACCAGATCGAGATCCTCGACAAGCCCCCGGCCAAGGAAGACAAAGACCTCACCTGGCCCGACTGGCCCAACAAACTGCGCACCTCCTCTTCGCAAGAGGAAGGCTGCGACCGGCATTGGAACGTGCGCACCAAGGCCTTCGTCGGCGACGACCAGGGCCGGGTCAAGGCCGTCAAATATTGCCTGGTGCGCTGGGACAAGGACGCCCAAGGCCGCTGGCAGATGTCGGAAGTCCCCGGCAGCGAGGCCGAATTCCAGGCCGATCTGGTGCTGCTCGCCATGGGCTTCGTCCATCCGGTGCATGACGGCATGCTTGATGCGCTCAAGGCCGAAGCCGGGCTGGAACGCGACCCGCGCGGCAACGTCAAGGCGCCCACCGAGGGTGCCGAGGCCTACCTGACCTCGATCCCCGGTGTCTTCGGCGCGGGCGATATGCGCTGCGGTCAGTCGTTGGTGGTTTGGGCTATCCGCGAGGGGAGGCAGTGCGCAAGGGCGGTGGATGAGTGGTTGATGGGGAGGTCGGATTTGCCGCGCTGATCCAACCCGTGTAGGTCGGACTTCGGTCCGACCGCACCCCGCGGTAGCCTCAGTTGCCGCGGAACTTAGACGCAATAACCTACAGTCTAGACGTTGGCTACGCACTCAAAGCCGCGCAGTCTGCCGCCTCCGATCAGAACCCCTTGACATCGTTAGCATACTTCGCTACGTTTATGGAGCGACAGTCAAGGCCGCCCACAGTTTACGACTAGCGCATCGCCAGCCAGGTGACGCCCAGAGACAGCACGGAACCATGCCAATACATATCGCCGAAGCGACCCGCAAGGCGCTCTGCCACGCGTTGGGCGTATCCCGATTGATTGAAGTCATGGAGCACGACTTCCAAGACATTTCGCCCGACGCGGATGTCGATCGGAACAAGGCCGCGCTGTATGCCGATAGAAACCGGGGCTCGGTTCGATTGAATTCCGGCCGATATTACACCGCTGGGGAATACGCAGCACACGTCCGTAAGGTCAAGTCACTGGAACTGCCTTAGGATCTCCGCGCGCATGGACGTACCCGTTGAGCCTCCGGAGGGTAAGCATAGCCTGGATCCGGACATCCCGGCCCTCCGGGGGGTCGCAGACCTTTACGTCCAGGCAAAGGCACTGATTCTGTATTCAGAAGAAGTGGATCCGGAATCCCGGTCCAATCTCCAGGTCATCAAGGAACTCCGCGACGCTTTCGATCACCTCATGCGTGTTATCGTAGCGCGTCTAGGCAGCGAAGTTCCTCCCGGTGCGAGCGATCCAGATTATTGCTCCAAGAACACACAAAAGGCTATCGGCCACATCTATCGGGCAGCGTTCGACGCCTTGGATGGCACCGTGTTGTCTCTGCGCGTCAAGATAACCGAGGTCGTCGACAACTACTCGCTTGACGTACTGAATGCGGTAGTCCCCAACTACTGGGACATCAAGCGTCGGCTGAACGATTTGTCGGGCCGGATCACCGAGCACCGTGCCCGCAAGGACGTAGGCTCGGAAATTGGGGTCACGCTTGATCGGTATGTGGCAGACGTAGAGATCATCAAGAGTTTTTACAAGGATTTGCTATCCTATGGCCCCGCCTTGGATGAATATTCTGCCAAGCTGGCGGTGCAGGAACGGCACAGTCGGCGCAAGGACCGGCGTGAGCAATTGTTTATCGCTACTGCCAGCGCCGTCGTTGGCGGGCTGTTAGTCGCGCTTGCTTCATTCTTGTGGTTTGGCGAGAATTAGCGCGCAAGTCAGAGAGAAAATATTGATCCATAATGGCGTTGCCGTAGTTGGAAAAGGATCGAGGATAGGCGTATAGGGATGGGTCGATTGTTTTGTTTGAAATAATTGAGCTTGGCCCCTTTGTCTACCTTTGCTCTATTGCCTTACCAAAGTAATTGAGCCCGGTTTGAATGGCGCTAAGTTTAAGGAGCCGCATAGAGATATCAGCGCCTTACACGACGGCCCGGCCTTGATCATCGTTCCGGCCCGCCGCGGACGGTCCGCACAGCGGACCCTAGTGTGCCCGACATGGGCATGTACTTG
>JACDZG010000186.1 GCA_013426805.1 Chromatiaceae bacterium | reverse complement strand
AACACAAACTTCGACCTGAAGCGCGGGGAGGGGCCGGTCTACTCTCCCGGACCGAGCTCAAGCAAGAAGAAGCAGTCATCAAGCCGTAGGGTCCGCTGCGCGGACCGAGCTCAAGCAAAAAGAAGCGGTCATCAAGCCGTAGTCCGCTACGCGGACCGAGCCCTTTGCGCGGCAGGGTTCTCCACATCCGCTGTGGTCCCTTCTGTGGATAGCTTGTGCTCAACCGGCCTGAGCCCCAGCCGGTCAGTGCCTTAGCGATGCCGGCTAAGATTTAGCCGGCACCTCCCCGGTCGGTGCCCAGCGCCGCCGCTTCGGGTTGCGACCGCAGGCCGTAACCCCCAATTACCACCGACGAATCCATCTCCGCGGAGTCCGCCGGTGCAGCAGCAGCTCAGGGTCATCAAGCCCGAAGACTATTTCATCCTGGATGAGCCCTACTACGAGCCGGTAGGCGACGAGATCGCGGTCTTCGAAGCGGCCTACCGCAACGGTCTGCCCATCCTGCTCAAGGGTCCGACCGGTTGCGGCAAGACGCGCTTCATGGAGCACATGGCCTGGCGGCTCAAGCGGCCGCTGATCACCGTGTCCTGCCACGACGACCTGACCTCCTCCGATCTGGTCGGCCGCTTCCTGGTCAAGGGCGGTGAGACCATCTGGGTCGACGGGCCGCTCGCGCGCGCCGTGCGGGCCGGCGGCATCTGTTATCTCGACGAGATCGTCGAGGCGCGCAAAGACACCACCGTGGTCATCCATCCGCTGGCCGACGACCGGCGCTGTCTGCCCATGGAAAAGGTCGGCGAACTCTTGGAGGCCCCGACCGAATTCTGTCTCGCCATCTCCTATAACCCCGGCTATCAGTCGGTTCTCAAAGACCTGAAACAGTCCACCCGTCAGCGCTTCGTCGCCCTCGAGTTCGACTACCCCGGCGCGGCCCTGGAGCAGCGCATTGTCGAGAAGGAGTCCGGCATCGAGCCCGGCGCCGCCCGCCAACTGGTGAAGTTCGCCCACATGACCCGCAACCTGAAAGGGCAGGGACTCGACGAGGGCGCCTCCACCCGCCTGTTGGTCCATGCCGCCAAGCTGATGGCGGCCGGCATCGCCCCGGTGGTCGCCTGCACGAGCGCCGTCGCCCAGGCGCTGACCGACGATCCGGATATGCTTAAGGCGATCAATGAGTTGTCGGGGTCGTTGTTCTAGCCAGAGGACCCGCGAAGTCGCTTGGAAAACTGATGCGGGCGCGACGGGGTGGGTATTCGTTGGACGTACTTAGGCCCCACTGCGAAGTTGCTTGGAAAATTGATGCGGGCGCGACCCCGCCGTCAGATGCTCTTGAAAAATACTTGACAAGCTCGTCTCGATTTTTTAATTTTGTCCCTCTGTCCCGGGACAAAGGGACATTAAAAAAGCTGATCTAATGAAAAGTCAAGATATCGTTGTTCTTTTTAAGCTCGCGAGCCTTGATCTTGCCGAGCGCCGTGTCGCCGAGCGGCGCCAACGGGATATTGAACAGGGATTGGCAGCCAAGCTCTTCGATTGGTACGGATGGGAACCCGTCGAGGAGAGTGAATTTGGAGCGGAAGAAGCCAAGTCAAAGGACGACCGATCCGCCGAGCGCTACTCGGTCCGGGGGCTGGCGGCATCGCTGGGTATTAATAAAAACGAGGTGTCCGCCTCGCTGAACCGAAGTGTCGATGCGGATCTGTTGCGCCGCGAGCGTGTCACTCGGCATTTGCGGGTCAACAACCGTGTTCTACTGGACTTGGCTGAGCATTGTCTTAGATATGTCTTTCCCGTCAAGCCGGGTCCTTTGATGCGCGGCATACCTACCGGATTTGCTGCCCCGGTCTTGGCTGACGACATCGCAAGCGCTGGCGAGACGATCCCTGTTTGGCCTTACGCGCGAGGGAGTCGACTTGGGCAAAGTGTATTACCTTTGCACCGAGCGGTGCCCGAGGCAGTGCAAAAGGATCAGGACCTATATGCGATGTTAGCGCTGGTCGATGCCTTGCGGTTAGGCAACCCACGCGAACGAACTGCAGCCCGTCAGCGCCTTGAGCAGATCCTGGATGTCCTGTGAGCTCCGGATGAGCAAGTGTTGGGTTTCACCAACCGCTGGTATGCGTTGGCACTAGAAACCGCTCAGTCCTACCGCCTGACCAGTGAACTGACTATCCCCCTGGTGACTCCGGCCTTGTTCGTCGCCACCAAACTAGAGGCGTACCGGGGCCGGGGTAGGAATGATCCTCTGGCGAGCCACGATTTGGAGGATTTTATAAACCTCTTCGACGGCCGCGCAGATATTGTCGAACAGATCGCTGCGGCTGATGCGGAGGTTCGTCGATTTATCGCCGTCGAGATTGCTGCATTGCTCCAACACCGCGATTTCTCGAACGCAGTTTCAGGCAACCTCCGCGATTTGGATCGAGAGGATATCGTCGTCGACCGACTGGAGTCCGTCGCTGTACTCGTTTGACGGGATTGCCGTCATCCGTTTGCGTAACCCAGAGCATGAAATCCGCCACCCCCCTCACCGCCGCCGACCTCGAAGAGCGCATGGACCGCTACTTGGACCCGGCGCTGTCCTCCCGGCGCACGGCCGCGCGCCCGGCGGCGGACCTGGCGGGTTTCAGCGCCGCCGAGCAGGGGTTCGTGCTGCATTGGGGTGCGGTGATCGCCAAAGACAACGCCGAGTTGGCCTATCAGTTCACCGCCTTCGCCCCGCCGGCCATGAGCCTGATGGACCTGGACGCGGTGCAGTGCTGGCTGCTGTACGCCATGGATCTGTATGACAAGAAAGGCCAACTGCCGGCCATCCGCGCCTTCCAGGAGGTGGCCGCCTTTGCGGCGAACCAGCAGGAGAAGCTGGCCGGCCGGGCGCTGGAGGATTGCGCCGGAGTGCTGGAGCGCTTTGTCTGCGGTCTCAACGGCCGGCCGCTCAAGATCGCCGCCGGTGACCGGCATTTCACGGACACCGCGCAGTGTTTGCTGCCGCCGGTCATCGGCCGCTTGCCGGACCCGGAGGCCAACTTCCGGCTCTATAAGGCGATGGTCGTCCATCAATGGGCGCAGAACTGGTACGGCACCTGGCGCGGCGGCGTGCTGCTGGACGCGGTGGCGACGCGCGGCCTGACCGGGGCCGGGCTTGAGCTGTTCCACGCGCTGGAGCAGGTGCGGCTGGACGCCTGCATCGCCCGCGACTTCCCTGGTCTACAGCGCGACATGGCGGCCCTGCGGCACGCGCTGGACCCCGGCGGGGAGGGCCGGGACCCGGACTGGGCCGCGGCCGTCGCGGCGCTGGCTGATCCGTCCGCCGGCGTGGCCGACAGCCTGAATCTCGCGGCGCGGCTGCACGGCCGCCGCTCCGCCACCTGCTGTTACCGCGGCACGCTGGACCCGGACGCCGTGCGCGCCTGTCTGGAGTCCCGCGCCGCCCTGGAACGGGATCTATTCCGCATCGCCCTGGCCCGGCTGCTCGAGGATCAAGACGGCCGACCCCCCGGCGCGGAACAAACCGAAGCCCTGACCCTGCCCGAGACCGCCGCGCGTCTGGGGGCGCAGCGCCACGCCGACCCGGACCGCCCCACCGGCCTGCGCTTCGAGCTCCTGCTGGACGGCAAGCCGGTGGCCCCGCCGGACGATGTCCGCTCCGTGATGGAGAGCATCCTCCAGGACCATGGCGAGATTCCGCCCGAGTACCTGGTGGCCGCCGGCCCCGGACTCTATCGGCGGGCCGCGGCGGACGCGGGGTGCGACCCGGACGCGGTCTGGGCCGGCACCTACCATGAGGAGGGTGCCTTTCTCTATGACGAGTGGGATCACGAGCGCCGTCACCACCGCAAGGGCTGGTGCGTGTTGCGGGAGCACGCGGTGCCGCCCGCGCCCCTGGATGATTATCACCGGACCCTGGCCAAGTACCGGGGCCTGATCAAGTCCATCCGCCGCACCTTCGAGGTGCTGCGCGGCGAGGAACGCATCGCCAGACGTCAGCCGCACGGCGAGGACGTCGACATCGACGCCCTGGTCGACGCCTATGCCGACTGCCGCGCCGGGCTGGAACAGACCGACCGGCTCTTTACCAGGCTGCACCGGGACGAGCGCAACATCGCCGTCCTGTTCATGGTGGACATGTCCGGCTCCACCAAGGGCTGGATCAACGCCGCGGAACGCGAGTCGCTGATCCTGCTGGCCGAAGCCCTGCACACCCTGGGCGACCGCTTCGCCATCTACGGCTTCTCCGGCTGGACGCGCAAACGCTGCGAATGCTACCCGGTCAAGCGCTTCGCCGAGCCCTACGACGACAGCGCCAAGGCGCGCATCTGCGGCATCGCCCCGCGCGACTACACCCGCATGGGCGCCCCCATCCGGCATTTGACCAAACTGCTGCGTGAGCAGGACGCCCGCACCAGGCTCCTGATCACCCTGTCGGACGGCAAGCCCGACGACTACGATCACCAGTACCGCGGTGTCTACGGCATCGAGGACACCCGCGCCGCGCTCTTCGAAGCCCGCCGCGACGGCATCCACCCCTTCTGCATCACCATCGATGAGCAGGGCGCCGACTACCTGCCGCACCTGTACGGCCCGGCCAACTATGCCGTCATCGCCGACGTGGGCAAACTGCCGCTGAAAGTGTCGGACATCTATCGGAAGCTGACCTCCTGACAGTCGGCGGCCTTGATCATAAAACCGGCCATCGCGCGATCTGCACGGTCGTCGGTCCGCACAGCGGACCCTACAGGTCACGGTGTTACCGTAGGGTCCGCGGTGCGGACCGTCCGCGGCTGACCCGCAGCCCATCCGTTGGTCCGGTCCGTCCGTACGGTGAGGACTCAATGCGGACACGACGCCATGTTAAACTCCAGTCACTTTCGTTCAACCATCCTCAATGGAAAAACGCATGATTTTCAAAATGTTCCGACCGCGTCCAGGGCCGCGCAACCAACGCGCGGCGCTTCTTCTCATGTGTTTGATACCGGCGCTGACTCTGGCCCTGGGCCAGGCTACGGCCGGGTTGACGGCGCCCGCCGCCGCGGCGGTGAGCAGCGCCGCCGCGTTGCGCGCGCAGGTGGGCGCCGCGGGCTGGGTGACCGTGCGGGTGGCGCTGCGTGCGTCGTCGGCATCGGACGACCTGGAGCAGACGGCCCAGGACCTGCTGTTCACCTTGCCGGCCGGGTCCTATGACGGGGTCACGCGCGCCGCCGGTTCAGCCAGCCTGACCGTGCGGGTCGATGCCGGCGGGCTGGATGCGCTGCTGGGCTCGCCCTGGGCGGCGAGTGTTGCCGCGGCCGACACTCCGGAGATGCAGCGGCTGGCCACCGGCTATTCTCACAGCCTGGCCCTCAAACCCGATGGCAGCCTCTGGGCCTGGGGATCGAACGGGATCGGCCAGCTCGGCGACGGCACCACCACCCAGCGCTCAAAGCGGGTCCAGGTCCTGACCGGGGTCGCGGCCGTCGCGGCCGGCTGGTTCCACACCCTGGCTATCAAGACCGACGGCAGCCTCTGGGCCTGGGGATCGAACGGGAGCGGCGAGCTCGGCGACGGCACCACCACCCATCGCACAACGCCGGTCCAGGTCCTGACCGGGGTCGCGGCCGTGTCAGCCGGGGACGACTACACCTTGGCCATCAAGACCGACGGCAGCCTCTGGGCCTGGGGACGTAACGATGAAGGCCAGCTCGGCGACGGCACCACCACCGATCGCACAACGCCGGTCCAGGTCCTGACCGGGGTCGCGGCCGTGTCAGCCGGGTACGAGCACACCCTGGCTATCAAGACCGACGGCAGCCTCTGGGCCTGGGGAGACAATTGGAAGGGCCGGCTCGGCGACGGCACTGCCATCTCACGTCATACGCCGGTCCAGATCCTGACCGGGGTCGCGGCCGTGTCAGTTGGGTTGGGCCACACCCTGGCTATCAAGACCGACGGCAGTCTCTGGGCTTGGGGATGGAACCAGGACGGCCAGCTCGGCAACGGTGCCACCTCCGACCGACATAGGCCGCTCAAGGTCTTGACTGGAGTCGCGGCCGTGTCAGCCGGGTATGGGCACAGCCTGGCCATCAAGACCGACGGCAGCCTCTGGGCCTGGGGACACAACTGGGCCGGCCAACTCGGCGACGGCACCACCCACACGCGTTATACGCCGGTCCAGATCCTGGCCGGGGTCGCGGCCGTGTCAACCAGGGTTGTTCATACTCTGGCCCGCAAGACCGACGGCAGCCTCTGGGCCTGGGGAAAGAACCGGCAGGGCGAGCTCGGCAACGGTTCCACTATGGACAGCCTGAGCCCGGTGCCGGTGGTCGGGTTCGGGTTCGGGGGATTATCCGTCTCCGACTTCGTCGTCACCGACGTCACCCTGAACCCGAGCGACCCGCTCGCCGGCGGCACCTTCAATGCCGCGATCACCGTGAAGAATCGCGGCACCCTGGCCGGCAGCCCTGGGCTGCTGCGCGTCTGGGCCCACCAGCGCGCGACTCAAGCCCAAGCCTGCGCTGCCCCAGGGGACGCTGAGATCAGCCTGGAGACCCTGGCCGCGGGCGCCACCCAGACGGTGCGCATCACCCTGCCGGCCGGCACCGCCGGGTATCGGACCCTGTGGGCTTTCATCGACAGCCAGTGCGAGACCCAGGAACCCGATGAGAGCAACAACCAGTTCAGCCAGGGCTACCGGGTCTTGGCCGAGGCACTCCCGGACTTCACGGTCACCGCCATCGACCTGACGCCCAACCGTCCCACCGCCGGCGGCACCTTCAGCGCCGCCGTGACGGTGCAGAACCGCGGCACCGCCGCGGGCGAGGCCGGCACGCTCGCGCTCTGGGTCGATCAGCCGGGCGTCCCCGCCTGCGGCGCCGCGGGCGACGCCGCGGTCGCCGTCGGCCCCCTGGCCGCCGGAGCCAGCCGCACCCTGACGCTGGACGGCCTCCCCGCCGGAACGGCCGCCGCCAAGTCACTGCGCGCCTTCATCGACGCCGCCTGCGTCAGCGCGGAGGCCCACGAGGGTAACAACCAACGGGTGAAGCCTTACACGGTCGTGCCCTGAACCGCCCGTCGGCGGTCGCTCGCGCAACCTTAGGTGTCAGTGCGACTTAAGTCGCACCGACACC
>JACDZG010000185.1 GCA_013426805.1 Chromatiaceae bacterium | reverse complement strand
ACGGGGTGCAGGGGCCAGGGCCGTCCGCGCCGCTGCCGGAGAAGTCGCCGACCCCCGGTGATCCCCAGGTGGCGCCGGTTCCGGCAGAGGAAAAAAGAGGGCCCTCGGGCTTTCACGGGCGGCCCCAGCGCCCGGATGGGGGCGACAGGCCGGATTCACTCCGGCAGCGGCCCCCTGTGAATCCTGCTCCACCATCGACACCGGCCGCTGAGCCGACAGCGGCGCAACCCCAGGCCGCACCGGCGTCGTCGGTGCCGCCGCCATCGATGCCGGTGCCGGAACAACGGGTGCGGGAAGAAGAAAAAGGCGCGCCCTCGGGATTTCGCGGACGGCCCCAGCGCCCGGACGGGGGCGACAGGCCGGATTCACTCCGGCAGCGGCCATCGGTGAATCCTGCTCCACCATCGACACCGGCTGCTGAGCCGACAGCGGCGCAACCCCAGGCCGCACCGGCGTCGTCGGTGCCGCCGCCATCGATGCCGGTGCCGGAACAACGGGTTCGGGAAGAAGAAAAAGGCGCGCCCTCGGGATTTCGCGGTCGGCCCCAGAGCCCGGATGATGGTGACAGGCCGGATTCATTCCGGCAGCGACCAACGGTGAATCCTGCTCCACCATCGACACCAGCCGCTGAGCCGACAGGGGCGCAACCCCAGGTCGCACCGGCGTCGTCGGTGCCGCCGCCATCGATGCCGGTGCCGGAACAACGGGTTCGGGAAGAAGAAAAAGGCGCGCCCTCGGGATTTCGCGGTCGGCCCCAGAGCCCGGATGATGGTGACAGGCCGGATTCATTCCGGCAGCGGCCATCGGCGCCCTCCCCGGAAACCCGTCAGGAGCGGGCCAGCCAGCCGGTTCAGCCGCAGATTGCTCCGCCTCCTTCGGCCCCGGCACCAAGGCCCCAGGTGGTTGAACCTCCTCCACCCCCGGCACCAAGGCCCCAGGTGGTTGAACCTCCTCCACCCCCGGCACCAAGGCTCCAGGTGGTTGAACCTCCTCCACCCCCGGCACCAAGGCCCCAAGTGGTTGAACCTCCTTCCGCCCCGGCACCCCGGCCCCAGGTGGTTGAACCTCCTCCGGCCCCGGCACCAAGGCCCCAGGTGGTTGAATCTCCTCCGCCCCCGGCACCCCGGCCCCAGGTTGTCGCTCCGCCTCCCGCTCCCCAGCCTCGTCCTCAGGCCGCCCCTCCTCCTGCCGCCCCCGCTCCCCCTGCCCAGATCCAGCGGTCGGCGCCGCCGCCTGATGGCGGAGCAGGAAGGGGCCATCAGCAAAGGCCGAAGGGCAGGACGGACAAGGACAAGAAGGAGGAAGAGGAGAAGGCGAAGATCCCGACCCCCTGAAAGGGAGAATGACGGGGAAGGCCGCAAACCGCTGTTTTCCTTGAGTTCACAAAAAAAAGGCCGGTTGCGGGAGATTTTCCCAACCGGCCTTTTTTGCGTTTATCCACAAGGATCGATGGCGGAATTATTTTCCGAAATTGCAGACCGGATACTGGCATTGGTGACAGTTTCGGCAGAATCCGCCATGGCCCATGCGGGCAAATTCCTCGCGGCCAATGTGCTCGCCGGCCAGAACCCGGGGCAGGATCAGGTCAAAGACGGTGATCTTGTGAAACATGCCGCAGGCGGGCAGGCCAAGGACCGGAACATCACCGATGCGGCCGCTGAGGAACATGGCGCCGGGCAGGACCGGCGAGCCGTACACCGCATCCACGGCCCCGGCCTCCTTGATTCCCATGCGGGTCACATCATCGGGATCCACCGACATGCCGCCGCTGGTGACAATGAGATCGGCGCCGGCGTCCAGGCAGTCGTGGATGGCCTTGCTGATCAGGCTGATATCATCGGGGGCAAAGACCACCTTGATCACCTCCGAACCCAGGGCCGTGAGTTTGGCGCGCAGAACCGCCTCGAACTTGTCTTGAATGCGCCCGTGGAAGATCTCGTTGCCGGTGATCACCAGTCCCGCCCGGGCCTGGCGCAGGGATTTTACGGCAATGATCGGCGCTGATGCCAGGGCGATGGCCACCGCCTCATCCACCAGGCTCCGGGCCGCGATCAGGGGGATCAGGCGGGTGCCGGCAATGGCCTCGCCCTTTTTCACCGGGGTATTGGTCTGGAGGGTGGAGCACATCACCTCGCCCAGCATATTGAAGCGGTACAGGGCCTCCTCGTTGATCTTCAAAAGGCCGTCGATGGCGGCCGTCATGGTAATCTTTCCCTCCACCGGCTCCGCCGTGCGGGCCACACCTTCCCCGATCAGGGCGGTGGCGAGCTTGTCCGCCGCCTCATTTTCGTGAATCTCGTCCGGCCCCAGTTCCAGGACATAGATATGCTCCTTGCCCAGACGTTTCAGATGTTCAATGTCGCCCGCCTGGATGATATGCCCCTTTTTGAAGGCGCATCCCTTGAATTCTCCCTGGACGATCTCAGTGATGTCATGGGGCAAGACCGTACCCACGGCCTCTTCCACGGTGATTGTTTTTTTCATATCGGGTCCTATAAAATATGGTCAGTTGTGGACAGGAGCGCCTTCTGTCTCCCCATGTCACCGAATCGATACCCTTTCCATGTTCCCTTGTCTCTGCCCATTGAAGGGATGGGGGAGAGAGCAGGGATAGCGGTCAGGCTTCGTTTTTGTCGTCTTCCTTTCAAACCCCCCGGGACAGATGCGGCCAGATCAGGGCATGGAGTTGTAATTGCAGACGAACAGGCAGCTTGTCGTGCAGCATCCAGGCCGCCAGGTCAGCCGGATCAAGGGTGCCCTTGGCGGGAGAGAAAAGGGTGGGGGTGGACGCCGCCAGGCCATGCCGGTTCACCAGATCCCGGGCCCAGATGTAATCGTTTTTGTCGGTGAGGACAAATTTTATCTCACAGCTTCCCGGAACCTGGCGGTTTCGGGCCAGGGCCAGGGCGATGTTGTCGGCGGCCAGGGAATCCGCCATGCCGCTGCCCGGTGACTTGATATCCATGACCACGATCACCTCCGGCGCCACCCGGTCAATGGGCAGAGAGCCGTTGGTCTCCAGCAGCACCACTCTGCCCCCGGCCAGCAGTTGCGCCATCAGGGGATAGACGTTTTCCTGGAGCAGGGGTTCGCCGCCGGTGATCTCCACCATGATTCCGGGATGGCCATCCACAAAGGAGACAATGGCCTCAAGGGTCATGACGGCATGGGGGCTTTCGTAGGTGTAGCGGGCGTCACAGTATGCACAGCGCAGATTGCATCCCGCCAGTCGAATGAAGACGCAGGGAAAACCGGCACGGGTGGATTCGCCCTGGATGGAATAAAAAAGCTCCGAGATCAGGAGCGTTGTCTCAGGCATCAATATCGGGTCCATAATAGATGAGTCCGGAGGATTCGGTCTCCCGGATGGAGATGCTGTGGAGATGGTAATGCTCATGCTGGAGGGGAGTCTTGAGCTGGTCGAAAAGATAGACGGCGATATTTTCAGACGATGGATTCTGGTTGAGAAAGGCCGGATGTTCGTTGAGGTCGCAGTGATCGAGCTCGTCCACCTTGGCGTTCACCTTCTGTTTCAGCACTTTAAAATCGATGCCCATGCCCAGTTCATCCAGTTTGCTGGCCCGCACCGTGACCTGAACCTTCCAGTTGTGACCGTGCGGCTTTTCGCAGTTACCGGGATAGTCGCGCAGGTGATGGGCTCCGGCAAAGTGGGTTTCGATGAAAATGTCAAACATGGGTATTCCTCCGTGCGGATTAAAGATGTGTTACAATCAATGGATTATGATGGAAAAGCTTGGATAATTCATTCCTGAAATGGTAGGATTGCCGGGCAAATGGGGGTGGAGAAGGGTGAAATCAGGTCTTGTCTCTGTTTGCTGTCCGGCACCTTTATTTGAGAGTAACTATCCAGTAGTGCCCCATCTGCTTCGTCATCGGCCTGCTCATGTACGAACCAGTACACTTCGCAGACCTCTTTCTCGCATATGGAGCACTCCTGAAGAGTTACAATGCGTGATTTTACGTTCCTCTCCGGCATCAAGCTGGAGAGTTACATTCGAGAATTCATTGAGTTGGTTCGCCACTGTAGCAGAAAAGGAGTGAAAGAGCATGGCCTTTATTGCCCCCCTCAGGGGAGTTCATTTTAATCCACAGAAGGTCGGCAGCCTCGATGAGGTCGTCACCCCGCCCTACGATGTGATCAATGCCGGTGGTGTTGAGGCCTATCAGTCCCGGAACCCATACAATATGATTCGTCTGGATATCGTCAAGAGTCAGGGAGGCGAGGAGGCCGGCGATGGCCGCTATGAGGCGGCGGCAACTCTTTTTCGACAATGGCTGGAAGAAAAGGTGCTGGTCCGGGACCCGCAACCGGGTCTCTACCTCTATCATACCGAGTATTCCCATCCCTCGGGCCGACGCCTGACCCGCAAGGGCTTTGTCAGCCTGGTGGGTCTGGCCGAGTTCGCTGATGGCGTGGTCAAACCCCATGAGCAGACCTTTGACACGGTGATTGCCGATCGTCTGCGCCTGATGGCCGTCTGCAAGGCCCAATTCAGTCAGATTTTTTCCCTCTATTCCGACCCCCGCAATGAGGTGCTGGCCCTGCTGGAGGCGCAGCCGCGTGAGGCCATGGGGTCGGTGACCGATGGTGATGGCTGTGTGCACAGCCTGTGGCGGGTGGGGGATGGGGAAGCCATCAGGGAGGTGCAGCGCTGGTTCCTCGACAAGTCCCTCTATATCGCCGACGGGCATCATCGCTACACCACCGCCCTCGCCTATCGTCGCATGCTTCGTGCGGCACCGGGCAGCCATGGCGAGCTGCCGGTCACCAGCCCCGCCAACCATATTATCATGTACCTCTGTCCCATGGAAGATCCCGGTCTTTCGGTACTCCCCACGCACCGGCTGGTGCGCTGGCCGGGGGGGATGGACGTGGAAGAACTGCTGCGTCGTTTTGAAAAATATTTTCACTGTGAAGAGATCAGCGGCGGCAGCCGCAATGTCCTGATCAAAGAGGTGCTGGCCCGAATGGAGGAGCTGGAGCGGCAATCGCCGGACAAGAGTTCCTCCACCTTCGGGGTCTATCATCCCGGCCAGGATCGCTGTTTTCTGCTCAGCCTGAAACCAGAGGCCCTGGATCTGCTGGAGGGTCGCCCCGAGGTGCTGCGGCAGCTGGACGTGGTGGTTCTCTCCGATATTATCATGGCCAAAGCGCTGGGGCTGGACGAGCATCGCTGCGAAGAGGAGGCGCGTATCGCCTATTCCAGCAATGCCGACGAGGCCCTGGAGATGGCGGTGGAGGAAAGCGCCGGCAGTCAGGGGATAACTCCCCTGCTCTTTGTGATGAACCCCACCAGGGTTGGTCAGGTCAGGGATGTGGCCGACCGCAATCTGATCATGCCCCATAAATCCACCTATTTCTATCCCAAGATCATGACCGGTCTGCTCTTCAATCAACTGGTTGACGGGGAAGAGATCCGTCGCATCGGCTGAGATGAAGCGGGCCTTCCTTGATTATGGCGCCTCGCGTACCGGGCACTGACCAGCCAGGGGCGGAAGACGCCGTCACCTGTGACGCCCTGTTTGACGGGCGTTTGCGCTGCCTGCAACATCGAACCGGCTACCGTTTTTCCGTTGACGCCATCCTTGCCGCCCATTTCTCCCCACCGCCGCCCGGAGCCTCTCTCCTTGATCTGGGCGGCGGCTGCGGGATCATCTCCCTGATTTGTCTCTATCGCTGGCGGCAGCAGATCGCCACGGTTTCCTGCCTGGAGTTGCAGCCGGCCCTTGCCGATCTTGCCTCGCGCAATATGACCCTGAACGGGTTGAGCGGGAAGATGGAGGTGGTGGCGGGGGACCTGCGCCGGATCCTTGATTTCTATCCCGCCGAAACCTTTTCCCAGGTTATCTGCAACCCCCCGTTTTACCGGAAGAACAGCGGCCGTCCAAGCCGTGATCAGGAGGCCTTTGTTGCCCGCCATCAGGTGTGCTGCACCCTGCCGGAGGTGGCGGGCGCGGCGGCTCTGGTGCTCAAAAATCGCGGCAAGGCCGTCTTTGTCTATCCCGCGTCAGGCCTGAACGCGCTCATGGCCGCCCTCCATCAGGTTCGCCTGGTCCCCAAACGCCTGCAAACCATCTACAGCTACCCCGGCGTTGGAAATCACGCCCGGCTGGTCCTGATCGAGGCGGTCAAAAATGGCGGCGAAGGCCTGCGAATCCTGCCCCCCTTCTACATCTACGAACATCGCCTCGGCCCCTACAGCAAGATGATGCAAAGGCTCTATGATCCAGCTTGGCAGATGGACGAATAAGGCGATAATGGCTGAGGAATCTGCCCTGCCGGAAGGAATGGCTTGCAATGTAACGGAGCCGGAGCCGGGACTGGTATTATTGGAAATTCTCAAATAATTGCAGTCCCTTCCATTCTGGATGATACGGGGAAAAGCGACCATTCGAACGCTATAAATTTCTCGGGTTTAATTGACAAAATATTGGTACGTTACGAGGAAATCTCAGGCTGAAAAGGCAAAGGGCTTGAGTTTGTCGGCAGAGGAAAACATCCCATACTCCGTGCGAGTTGGGATGATATGCAGATCAGCATAATTACTTGTTAGGCCTATGGAGCGAAGGAGACAAAATGAAACAGACAAAAACTCTTACTGGCGTGGAACTCGAATATGAAGGATCCATAAATGACGGACTTGTAATTCACAAGAATATACTCATAAAGATTTCAAAAAATATTATTAATGCAATAAAGTCGGAAATTACGAGCAGAAGCCCGGTATTGATGGGGGCCCATCGAGATAATCCCTCTAAGAATTCCATCGGTGAATCTTTAAAAAAGCAAGGGTATTCACCTCAAAATTTGAGTTACGTGATTCCTTTGTTAATTGAAGAAGGTTTTTGCGCAGCGAATGAGAAGAAGCCATTTGTCATTACAAAAAAATAGAATGGCTTAACAAGTACTTGCTTCCGCTCTCCAAAAAAAAAGCTGGCTCCGGGTGACGCTCGCGTTGGGCTCTAGAAATCTTGCCGTGCACCAGAAGCACCTTCAATCACAACGCAGGAGAAACCGAAATGTTCAAGGTAGGTCGAGAATACACAAGAGATGAAATCCATGATCAGCTGGGCGGAAGCAAGCAAGCATATCTGC
>JACDZG010000046.1 GCA_013426805.1 Chromatiaceae bacterium | reverse complement strand
GGCATGGATGCCGGGACCCAGTGCCACGGACGGTAACCCGCACCCAGCACAGCGCCCAGGTTTGACCGATCCCCCTGGCCAGCCCTGGATTCCGGCATCCATGCCGGACTGACGAACCGCGCGGGTCAACCGGGATGTCCGTCGTCCCGGCATGGATGCCGGGACCCAGTGCCACGGACGGTAACCCGCACCCAGCACAGCGCTCACGGTTGAACAATGGACCGACCCGCCCCCTGATTCCGGCATCCAAGCCGGAATGACGCGCCAAGCAGCAAACCGCGCTCTGTCGTCCCGGCAGGATGCCGGGACCCAGTGCCAAGGACGGTAACCCGCAGCCAGCACAGCGCCCACATGTGACCGATCACCCCTTCCCGCCCCAAGATTCCCCCATCCACGCTAGAAGCTCGAACAGCCAGCGACCCCAAGAAGAGCCAAGAGCGGAACAAGTCCCCCCGCTACTCCGTTGGCGCCCAGAGATCATCCAGATTGATCGCCACCGCCTCAAAAGGCGGGACCAACACCCGCATCGCGCCGGCAAAGCGCCCGATCTCCACCCAGGCGCCCGCTTCCAAGACGTAGGCTTCCAGCGTGTGCGCGATGGGGTCAATCAGCCAGGCATGAGGGACGCCGTACTGCGCGTAGATCGGCATCTTGACCTGGCGGTCCTTACTCTCGGTCGAGGGCGAGAGAATCTCGCACACCCAATCCGGGACCACCATCGCCCGGTGTTGCGCCTTCGGCAACTTTGGCAAGTGTTCGCGTCGCCACCCGGCCAAGTCCGGGACATCAACCTCGGTGTCACGGATGAAGTGCAGTTCAGGCTCGACCACGATCAACCATCCGCCAGGGCCGCCGCGACCCCGTTGGAACGGGTTCACCAACTCGCCGGCAAGGGATGTTTCGGTGTAGCCATGCTCAAGGCTGGGGCGCGGCCGGGTGTAGATCTGACCGTTCAGGATCTCCCCGGTCAGTCCTTCCGGTAGGGCCTCAAGCTGGTCGTACAGGCTGAGGCGGGTTCGGATCTGCCGGCGTGCCTGCATTGCTGTGTCTCCCGTGCGGAGCGGTTGATCCGCGAAGCATACGGCCGTCTGGGAGTAGACCCAACAGTTGGGTACGTACTCCGCTACATAGCTTGCTATGTTTATGCCTAAACGCAGAGCTTCCCGTAGAGCATCCGTCCCAATCTGGTAAACCAAGAAAAAGCAGTTTTCACACAAAGCAACTAAGATCACAAAGCTATTCAACGCGATCGGTTGCTCTAGCAGCCTGTCGGACTTAGCCCCTAGGATTAGGGTATGAGTCAACATAAAGGCTTCTTGTTGCTCCACAATCTAACGTAAGGTGATTTCCGCGAAAAATCCAACCCGTAGGAGCCCGCTTGCGGGCGACGGGTGGGGCACAATGACGCGATTCCGGCAGGTCACGTCGCCCGCAAGCGGGCTCCTACGGAGCTTGATATGGCAGCACGTTTCCGCGCCATGCGGCCCCGCGCGACGGCCTATCCGCAACTGGAGGCCGAGGCTTTAGCCGGCGGCGATTCCCGAGATATCAAAGACAATCAGTGGTGCCTGCGCGCCGGACCGGCTAAAGCCTCGACCTCCAGTCGCCGGAACGATGACCAAAGCCCTCGGTTCAGGCCGCATCCTGTTGCATGGCATCATCTTGAATCAACACCTCGGCGGGCAGATTCAGACCGGTTGCCAGACGACGAATCATCTCCAATGACAGCGGCTGTCGTCGGCTCATGACGGCAGCGACTTGACCGGGGGGACCGATGAAGGGCTCCAAGTCGGCAATGGAGAGTCCGCGTGCATCCCCCTAAATGGTTTCGTACGCCACGCGGCCCTGGTTGCTTCAGCATACCAGCCACGCAAGGGAGCTTCCGCCCGCGGATGTTGCGTCCAGAATTCTCGCAGGGTGCGCATAGCCAAAATCTTCACATCACCATCCGGCTACACCGTTCCGCCGATCTCAGCGGCACATGCCTGGTGGCCCCAATCTGCCGCCGGAGATTCATCCACTGGGCTGAGGCCAAGCGCAGGCTGATGCTGACGGAATCTCGCGTCGCCGTGTCCAAGGCCACCGCCGCCCGCGCGATGGGCGCTCCCGCCAGCAATTCCTTGATCTTCTGCACCTGGGGGGCGAAACGGCGATTGAAGCTGCCGGTGGGCGTTGACGTGGCCGGGATCTGGTCTGCCCGGGCCTGGATTCCGGCATCCCAACCGGAATGACAAACCAAGCAGCTGACCCCGCCCTCCGTCGTCCCGGCATGGATGCCGGGACCAGTGCCAAGGACGGTAACCCTCAGCCAGTACACCGCTCCAGTTTGCGCGCTGGCCCTGGATTCCGGCATCCAAGCCGGAATGACCGACCGCGCGGTCAGCCGCGATCTCCGTCGTCCCGGCATGGATGCCGGGACCCAGTGCCACGGACGGTAACCCTCAGCCAGCACAACGCCCACGTTTGACCGACCCCCCTACCCAGCCCTGGGTTCCGGCATCCAAGCCGGAATGACGGACGGCGCGGCACAGCCTAATCCCGAACCCCCAACACCCGCTCCATCCCCGCCACAATCCGCTCCCCCGCCCGCCCATCCCACAATTCAGGTATCGCCCCGCGCTGCCAATCCCTGGCAAACAGCCGATCGAGCGCCGGCGCCAGCTTCGCCGGATCGGTGCCGATCAGCGCATCCGGTTGATCTCCTCCGGCATGGTCCAATCACCTGAGCGGATACCGCCTTCCACATGGGCCACCGGCACGCACAGCTTCTGCGCCGCGATGGCGCAGGCCATGGTCGAGGTCACATCCCCCACCACCAGACACAGCCCGGACGGCACCGCCAGCAGCAGCCGCTCGGAGCCGATCATGATCGCGGCCGTCTGTTCCGCCTGGGTGCCCGATTTGGCCGCCACGATGACCAAGGCCGGCTTACAACGCAGCGGAGGGCGACAAGGATTCGCTAATCTGCAAGGGCCGAAAGTACCCTTTGATGCACTCGGTATTGATGACGGCGATCAAGCATAACCCGAGATCGATGATCGCACCAACAACCGCCGTGTCCTGAGACTTTTTCTTGGAATGGATGCCCTCCGCCCACTCCAGCCCACGCTGAGGATCGTTCTCCCAGAAATAAATACCATGTCCCAACCACTCGAAGCGCCCTTTTGATCGACCGAGGTGCGTGCGCGTACCGTCCAAGACAGCGTCGATCGTTTCTTTGGTGTTTCCGTGAAATCCCAGTATGAATGCCGGCGAGCGCTGATAGAGCGACCAACTATGAGCCACGGGTCAGGGTCTTCAAGTCGCCATCCGGAGTCATAACCCCGAGACGTGTCAAGAATCCGCGTGCCATGTCGGGACTTGAGGCAATCCTCTGCCGGTAGGCAACCATGTCTCGCAAGAGCGCATGGCCATCTAACTCATTGTTTATATTAACGTCCATATCTTTTTCAAGATGAATGATTGGAGATGAATCTTGCTTCTTCGACATGATCTTACCCATATTCATGTTCATATTCGGACGCGTCTTCAGTATTCTCGCTCAACGCGCCAGCGTCAATGCCATTAAGTTAAGCCATTCTGGCTCACACGCTCCAGCGTGGGAGCAAGTGCGGACGCTCCAGCGTCCAGTCCGTAGGGCGCAATAGGCTACAACCGTATTGCGCCGCAGGGTAGGGCGCCGCACGATCGCTGGCGCAATACGCTGCGCTATTGCGCCTTACGGTTCTCGATGACTTTGGCGGCGGGACTGGAACAGTCAGGGCTGGAAGCCCTACTCTCGCTCCCACGCTCCAGTGTAGGAGCAAGCGCGGACGCTCCAGCGTCCAGTCCGCCGTCGGGACGCAGCGCGTCCGCCAGACACTCCCACGCAGAGCGCTCATCGTTATACACAAGTGGTTCCAAGCCAAGCGTGCCCCCCTTGCAGCGTCTACGCTTAAGGGATAACCAACCCACCGGAGGGGAGCGATGAACAACTGGGCACGTGAAGAAGTGGCGACGGCGGATCTGGGCGATCGGCGGCTGAACCAGCGCCTGGCCACGGTCTTGGAACAACTCGGGCAACATCCGCAGGTGAGCATCCCGGCGGCCTGCGGGGGGTGGTCGGAAACGGTGGGGGCGTACCGGTTTTTCGCCAACCCCAAGACCTCGCTCGAAAACGTCTTGGCGCCGCATTACGACGCCACCCTGCAACGCCTGATGGCAGCGCCGGTGGTGCTGTTGGCACAGGACAGCACGGACGATGATGAGTCCCTGAACCTCGGCCCCAAGGGCTTGGGAACGATCAAGAACGTGGACAAGCGTGCGCGTCGCCTGCACCCGACCGTGGCGTTCACCCCGCAGCGTATCTGCCTGGGGCTGGTGGCTGCCGCTTACTGGGTCCGCGAGACGCCCAGCCCGCGGGGTGAACGGCGCAACAAGGGGTGGATGAGAAGGAAAGTCGCCACTGGGTGGAAAGCTATCAGGCGAGTTGTGCGGTGCAGGGCAAACTGCCCGATACCCTGGTCGTCAACCTCGCTGACGCCGAGGGTGACATCTATGAATTGTTCGCCGAAGCGGCCAGTTACGCACCCGACACCCGCGCCCAGTGGATCGTCCGGGCGGCCCAAGATCGCCGTGTGGCGAGCGCGTCGAGCACCGACACCGCGACGAAATTGTGGGACGCGGCGGGGCAGGCGCCGGCCTTGGGAGACTTGGAGGTCGAGGTTAGCGCGCGCCCGGGGCGGGTGGCACGCCGTGCCATCGTGACCCTGCGCAGCGCCACCGTGCAGCTGATCGCACCGCGACGCACGGGCTATAAACTGCCGGAACTCACCATCAATGTCGTCCTGGCGCGTGAAGATACCCCGCCGCCCGCGGTGGAGCCGCTGGAGTGGCTGCTGACGACCGGGTTGCCCGTCGACTCGTTTGAGCGGGCGAGCACCGTCGTCGCCTGGTATACCGTGCGCTGGTGCATCGAAACCTATTTCTTTGTCCTGAAACATGGCTGTCAGATCAATAAGCTGCAGCTGCAGACCGAAGATCGGCAGTTGCCCTGCCTGGCACTCTACATGATCATCGCGTGGCGCGTTTTGTTCGCGACGATGCTCGGGCGTGCCTGCCCGGACATGGACTGCGAAGCGGTCTTTGACCCCGCTGAGTGGCAGGCCGCTTACATCGTGGCGCGCCGTTGTCCGCCCCCAACGACACCGCCCCGGCTGGGCGAGATGGTCATCTTGGTGGCCACGTTGGGCGGCTACCTCAACCGCAAGAATGACGGTCATCCAGGCCCCAAAACGGTCTGGATCGGGTTGCAGCGCGTGCACGAATTCACCATCGCACTGCAGGCCCGCGAAGATATGGCGGGAACATGTGTATAAGGATGAGCGCTCTGCGTGGGAGCCTCCTCGGGACGCTCCGCGTCCCTGCCGCCGACGCCGCAGATGCTGCCAGACGAGTGGCCTGCTCCGGCCACGCGACGCGGAGCGTCGGGGCGACACTCCCACGCGGAGCGTGGGAGCGAGCTACGAAGCTAATGCGGAGCGTGAGACAAGCTAGCTGCCTCCCCCAGCACCCCCTCAAGTGCAGCAACAATCCGCTCACCCGTCCGCCCGTCCCACAGATCGGGAATACGCCCGGTCTGCCAATCGCCTGCAAACAGCCGATCCAGCGCCGGACCCAGCTTGGCGGGGTCGGTGCCGATGAGCGCATTGGTGCCGATGCTCACCGTCTCGGGTCGTTCGGTGGTATCGCGCAGCGTCATGCAGGGCACGCCCATGACCGTGGTCTCTTCCGTGATGCCCCCGGAGTCCGTGATCACCGCCTTGGCGTGCTTCACCAGAAAATTGAACTCGAGATAGGGCTGCGGCTCGACCAGATGCAGGCTTGCGGGCAAGTCCGCCAGCTCCTGCAAGGTCTTGGCGGTACGCGGATGGACGGGGAAGACAACGGGGAGACCGCGCGTCCCCTCGCCGATCGCCGCCAGCATCCGGGCCAGCGCATCGCCGGCGTCGACGTTCGCCGGGCGATGCAGGGTCACCACGAAATACTCGCCCGCCTGCAACCCGAGCTCGTCCCAGAAGCCGGGCGGACGTAACCGCTCCAGGTTGGCCAAGAGGGTGTCGATCATGGTGTTGCCGACGAAGATGATCCGCTCATCCCCGACCCCGGCCTTACGCAGATTCGCGTTCGCGAACTCGCTCGTGGTGAAGAACCAGTTGGTGATGGCGTCCGTCACCATCCGGTTGATCTCCTCCGGCATGGTCCAGTCGCCGGAGCGTATGCCGCCCTCCACATGCGCCACCGGCACGCACAGCTTCTGCGCCGCGATCGCGCAGGCCATGGTCGAGGTCACGTCCCCCACCACCAGGCACAGATCGGAGCGCGCATCAAGCAACAACCGCTCGTAACGGGTCATGATCGCCGCCGTCTGCTCGGCTTGCGTCCCGGACCCGACCTCCAGATTCACATCCGGCGCGGGGATACCCAACTGCTCAAAAAAAGCCCCCGACAGGCGGGGGTCATAGTGTTGACCGGTATGCACCAGACGGTATCGCAAGGGTCCGCCCGCTGCTTTCCTGGCCTCCAGCGCCCGGATAATGGGCGCGATCTTCATGAAATTCGGGCGCGCGCCCGCGATGATGTCGATGAGCATCGGGAATCCCTTCGTGATCAGGGTGGGAAGATGGGCGTCGCGGAACGATGCAAGGTCAGCGAATCAGATTGAAGCCCAATCCACTGATGATGATCTAGGCGTACATCAGCCTGCGGCCTTTCGGTTCCGGGATTGGATCGCCAAACTCCGCGGCCGTGTCGATCCAGAGTTGGATCGCCTCTTTGGCATTCGCCAAGGCAGCCTCATCGCTTTCGCCATGGGCCATGCACCCGGGGAGCTCAGGTACTTCAGCCAAGTAGGCTTGGTCCTCTTCACTCCATTAGATAATCGTCTCGTACTTAAACATCACTCTCCGACTCCAAGCAGTCGAAATGATGTGACTCGCCAAGGGATTGAGGTCGGATTCAGCGAGGGGATGCAGGGTGGCATGTCAGGCATCTCCAGGCAACCAATCGTCCTCCAGCAAACGATCCAGCGCGTAAGGCAACACCTCGGGGAAGTGCGCCGGCGACAATCCGGTTTCCTTGCTCGCCAATGTCGCGCCATCTCGATAGGCGGACGCGGCAGCCTCTGCGAACAGAGGCTTGAGGCTGGGAGAGTCCTGAAGCAGGTCGCGTATGCGTAGCCTTTGCTCCAGGATGGAACCTCGCCAGGAACTGGATCGATGCGCTGGCTGGTACTGCCATTTGAGCAGATGCCCCAGGAGAATTTTCAGCCGGCTGACCAACTCCTGGCGATCGCGACGCCCCATCGTTTCCAGCTCCTCGACTAAATGCTCGATGTCCAACTCCTGGAATCGGCGTTGCCGGAGCAGCTCCGCAGTCTGTTGTGTCCAGGCATGAATGTCGTGCTCGTAAAGATTGGTCATCGTCATTCAGCAATCCTCCGAGCTTCAGCTTCCGCTGGTTCGCTCTCTCAGGACACGGGCTCGATGCGCCAAAGATGCGACCGTTTCATCCTCCCATTGTGTCTGCCGCCATCGCGTGTAATCGAACCGCTCACGATTGATGAGCGCGATAAATCGTTCCGCTTCTACGGAACCTAAGGCATCCGTCAATAACCGGATCCCGTCGGACCTTATCTCCGCATCAGTTCTCATCATTTGAATTCTGTAGTGAGCCAATAAAATCCACGGGGTCGGCGACCCTCACCCGCCTTTCATGCTTGGTTTTGCGTAATAAGGCATGGTCTGTGGTCAAGAACCAGATCGCGTCGGCTTCGATCGCGCTCGCAACATGGAGAGCGTCCATGGACTTTACGCCCCTGCCTGCAAGCTCTTCAGCGACTGCCTCGACCCGAGGGTTCGTTTCGATATCGATCGTCGCCAAAGACCTCCATGCCTGGATCGCATCGCGACGCTCAATGTCAGGATTCGCACCGTTCTCAAGATCGAGTATTGCTGACCAAACCAACCCATAGTCACCCTTTCGGATCCCATCTTGAACGAATAATTTCGCCTCAGTCTGCAGCCGGACCAACAGCTGACTCTGATCGTCAAACGGTCGGTTGAAGCAGCAGATATCAAGATATATCAGAAGCATGAGTGCCTTTAGTTACAACGATCGTACAGGTTCGTGGTCATGCAATCAAAAGCACATCACGCAGGTTTCGCAACCTCGATCGCCACCCGACTGACCTCCAGGATCTCCTCCAACGCAATCGGCGTGGGCCCGCCGTTGCGCAGCGCTTCGACGAAGGCGGCGGCGCAGGCGCGCTGTCCCTTGTCCTGGCGCCAGAGGTTCATGGACTTGAAGCCGGGCCAGCCGAACCCGACGAGGCGACGGAAGTTGTCCAGTTGCAGCACCCGCCCGGCGGCGAAGACCTCGAGCCGCTCCTTCGGGAACGCCTTGCTGCCGTTGGCGAGGTAATGCACCGTGCCGATCGAGCCGTCGGTGAAACCCAGGCTGATGCTGACCGAATCGCCGGTGGCCGAATCCATCGCCAGCGCCTCGGCGCGCGCGATCGGTACGCCGGCCAAAAACCGCAACAGGTCGATGAAGTGGCAGGCTTCGCCGATGATGCGCCCGCCGCCGACGGCCGGATCCTGCGTCCAGTGATCCGCCGGAATCGCGCCAGCGTTCACCGTCATCACGAACGCCTTCGGCCCGGTCACACCTGCCAACAGCACCTTCATCTTCTGCACCTGCGGCGCGAACCGGCGATTGAAGCCGACCATCAAAAGAGGCACCGATGCACCGGGAGAAGTCACCGAGGCGCTAAGGCACTGAGGCATTGAGGGCGCCCCGCCACTCTCCTCCCTACTCGAACTCGCTCCCACGCGAAGCGAACTACTCACTCCCACGCGAAGCGCGTCACTCGCTCCCACGCTCCGCGTGGGAGTGTCGTCTCGACGCTCCGCGTCCCGTGCCACCAACCCCAGCGCAACCTCAATCTCCCCCAGCTCCCCCAACGTCAAACACAGCGGCTTCTCGACAAACACCGCCTTCCCTGCTGCCAACCCCTGCAGAACCATCCGCGCATGGCTGTCGTGCCGGGTCGTAATCACCAGGGCATCCGAATCCCCATCCGCGAACAGCGCCTCCGTATCCGTCGTGGTGCGCGCGAAGCCGAACTTCTTCCCGGCATGGACCCCGCTCACCCCGCCGCTGGAGGCGACTGCGACTAGGCGTGCGCCCGCGGTTTTGAAGGCGGGGATCAAGACACCTGATGCGTAGTTGCCGGAGCCGATAAAGCTCACCGTTGGGGAACGGGGCGGGGTACGGGACGCGGAGCGTCCGGACGACACTCCCACGCGGAGCGTGGGAGCGAGTTTCTCTGGAAGCGCGGGCGCGGGATTGTCTGGAAGCGCGGGCGCGTGTTGGTGGGATCGGGTGCCCGCAAGCGGCACCGTCCGCTCCAGCAACCGCCCCGCATCCCCACCGGGATATTCCAGCACAATCCCCAACGAGGGCTCGGCGCCGCCGACCACGGCATAGGCCCGCTCGGCATCGGCCAACGCAAACCGATGCGACACCAGCGGCCCGACATCCAGCCGCCCGTCGGCCAGCATGTCTAGTACCGCCTCGAAGTTGCGCTGCTCGGTCCAGCGCACGAAGCCGATCGGATAATCCTGCCCCTGCTCCTCGTAGAGCGGGTCATAGCGCCCCGGCCCGTAGGAGCAGGAGACCTGAAAGCTCAGCTCCTTCTCGTAGAAATCAGCCCGCGACAACTCCAGCCCAACCACGCCCACCAGGACGATCCGCCCGCGCTTGCGGCACATGAGCGCCGCCTGATGTGCCGGCTCGTTGCTACGGGTCGCGGCCGTGATGATCACGGCATCCACCCCGCGACCGCGCGAGAAGCCCTCGGCCACCGTCACCGGATCTTGCCCGGCCGACAGATCCACCGTCTCGGCGCCGAACTGCCGCGCCAACGCCAGCTTGGCCGAATCCATGTCGATGCCCAAAACCCGGCAGCCGTGCGCCCGCAGCAACTGGACCGTCATCAACCCGATCAACCCCAGCCCGGTTACCACCACCGCCTCGCCCAAGGTCGGCGCCACCAGCCGAATGCCCTGCAAAGCAATCGCCCCGATGACGGTAAAGGCCGCCGCCTCGTCCGACACCGCGTCTGGGATCCGCGCGCAGAGGTTCACCGGCACGCTCACCATCTCGGCATGCTTGCCGTTGGACGCGACACGATCGCCGAGCGCAAAGCCCGCCGCACATGCGCCCAACTCCGCAACCACACCGACGTTGCAGTAGCCCAACGCCAGCGGCTGCTCAAGCTTGTTGCGCACCGCCTCCAACGTCGGCACCAGGCCGTCGGTCTTCACCTTCTCCAACACCTGCCGCACCTTGTCCGGCTGCTGGCGCGCTTTCTCGATCGGATTCGCCCTGCCGAAGTCCACCAGCATGCGCTCGGTACCGGCCGAAACCAGGGAGCGCGTGGTGCGGATCAACACTGCTCCGCGGCCAACGTGAGGGCAAGGTACCTCCGCCAGATCTGTGCTGCCGTCGTTGAGATTCTGCAAGATTTGCTTCAACGCGTTACGTCCTTCGAAATGGTGAATTGCACTGCGGTCATCGCCCTAACCACGGACTCAAATCTCCCCATTCACCAGCCTAAACCGTCGTGCCGTCGACACACGCCGGGACACCGCCTCGACATCCCGAACAAAAATCATGTTGCCCCCAGACCGATCCGCCTTAATCAACGCCCTGGCAAAAGGATCATAGCCATAGGGAGAGAACTTATTGTCTCGCATGACATCGACCAATTCGTTGTCATCAACACCATAACGCGCGCCGCTACCGTTGATCTCCATGATTACCGCAAGCAAGCGCCGATCCGCCAAGGTGCGCGTCGCGCCCCGCAACACCGCGCGCTCGTGGCCCTCGACATCGATCTTGATCAGGGTGGGCACATCTGATCCAACCAAGCTATCCAGAGTCGTCACGGTAACCTCGACCGAAGCCACGTCCTCGCCCTTGGTGACCACGTGGTTCACGCAGCCCAAGCCGACCGTGAAGCGCAGTGAGGAAACGTGATCAGACAGCCCCAGGCAGCAAGCGTTGACACGCTTTCCAAACCCATTCAAAGCAAGGTTTCGTTCGAGGTGAGCGAAGGTCTCCGGAATCGGCTCTATCGATGTAACACGGACGCCCTCCCCTGAAAGGGCCATTATTGTGTAGCTTCCAATGTTGGCGCCGACATCGACAAAGAGGTCATCCTCACGGAGCAGGTGCAGAACGAATGCCATATCGTTCAGTTCATGCAAACCGCAATACCAGTTACCCGTCGCACCCGTCATGCCGCGCGACGCGAACAACCGAGTCCCCTCAACGTACGGGAAGGCAACGGGACCCTCCATCAAACGCGATGCGAGCTGCCAGCGCGCCACACGCCCAATCGCTGCCCATTTCCCATTGGCATTCAACGGGTGGTTCCATACAAACGACAGTAGTCGATATAGTCTCATCACGTTCCAATCCATCGCTCCAGCGCAGCGCCAGTCACATTGCCGCGCCTCGATCAACGTAAACGCCCCACCCGAAGCAATAGCCGGCGGTTCAGCCCCGCGACCCCAGCTCCCGCTCCCTTGGACAAAAACGATCACCGCCAGGCATAAAGAAACTCGTATCCGTCCATCGGACCCACCCGTCGCAAATTGCTATCCGCAAATGCCAGATGGAAACGATGCGCTTCAAGGCACGAACGAATCTGCTCAACCCGGCCATGTGCCCGATGCACCTCCATACAGATTCGTTGCACCCGGGGTAACCACTCAGGGTGAGAAAACAGCGCGAACTCACTGCCTTCGATGTCCATCTTTAGCAAATCCACCTTATCGAATCCGTGACGATCCAGCAGCCCCGCGAAGTCTACCTCCCCGCGAATGAGGTCACCCAGCGCCCCGCCGGAGCCCACGAACACCGTCGCTACCGTCACATGGTCGAAACCGTTCATTCGGACGTTGTGCTCTATCACAGGCCGGAATGCCGGATCGGCCTCGACACTCAGCACCCGCTCCGCTGAAGCTGCCGAGAGCGTTGTGAACAGACCCCGATTAGCGCCAAGATCGACGACGTTGCCGAGTCCGTTAAGAACGTCCTCTGGTAAGTAACGGAAGTAACAGTCCCGGATCAGGATCTCCCGCACGATCCCAAAAGCATATGAACCATCCATGATGAGAGCGTCGCTGTAAGCACAATCGAATCGCAGAGTACGACCCCGAAACCGAAACTCTGTCACAAGTTCGGCCATCGCACGATCAAGCGGTCGCAGGTCGCCCGAACGAGCAATCGCCGGAAGCTTGACGAGGAAGGTCATAACCATCCGCACGTACCTCCGGAGCCCGAGTACACGCAAGGCATTAGGGTTTAGGATGTTATTAAAAAATTTCCGAACTTTCGCCATTATGATCCTGCTCCGAGTTCACAAGCTGGCGACTCCTTTGGCTAACCTGCCTTCAGGGAGTTGCAAAAAAATCGTCACTACAGGCGCAACGCCGCTCCGACTCGCAGCGAATGGAACGGCAATAGGCTCGCCCGAAGTGCGAACGCATCGAAAAATCGCAATGAAACAGGATCGACCCCAAAACTATAGATCCCAAGCCTTTTCAAGAGCTTATTGGCTACGAAAAACCCCTAAACAATAGACAGATCCCTGATACGGCCGTTGGAACGCCCACCGTTGAATTTCCCACCACGCGGAGTGGGTCAACAAAGCGACGAAAACTAGTCTAGAGAGCCTCCATCAATCAGCCTGACGCGCCCCAGGATGTGGCGGACCAACGGCCTTGGCAGGAAGCTGCATCGCTTGACCCTTCATGCGCATTTCGAGCAGCTTCAAGGCACGCATCCGATATACATGGGCACGCAGGGAAGCCCAGATCCAGCCAACACGGCCTGCCCGCCATGCGCCCTGGACAAGCAGACAGTATGCGAGCACTAAGAACCATCGCATCGGGAAATGCCTGAGCACTCGCTTGAACCACATCCGGCGTTGAAGGCCAGTACCTAGCAACCGAGGTATCTCCGCGAGGGCTGCTCCCTGAAAAGCACTCAATGCCTCCGCAGTTGAGTATCGGTTCTGCTTATCGAACCAATGATGTAGATTCGGGCTATCGTGGTGCTCCAGCTCGCCGGTTACAGAGACGACTCGCCCCTCTACTAACGGATGTTCATTTACCAGTACGTCCGAGAACCGGCATTTCCCGTTACGCCATACGCGAACCAGTCTCTGTCTCACCGGCAGCCTTCTACCCATAAACCAAAGGCGACGCTCGACCTCAAGCCCATCAGCATCGCCAGCACTGATCGCCCTCCTAATCTCCATTTTTAACTGCTCTGTCAAACGCTCATCCGGATCCAGCTTCATCGTCCAAGGTGTCTCCAATGGAAGATGTTGCAACGCGAAATTCCACTGGTCTCCGAACCCTCTAAAGCTGCGTTGGACAACACTAACACCCCGTGCCAAAGCAATATCCACAGTCTTGTCTGAACTGAAGCTGTCTACAAGGAAAATAGCCTCAGCCCAACCGCAAATGTTGTCTAAAACCGCGTCTATGTTATGCTCTTCGTTTAGCGAGATAAGAATTACCGAAATCGGGCATTTGTCTAAAGTCTTTACGTTTCCCATTAGCAACTCTTCAGCTCTTCACAGCCTCAAGAACAAGAGTTCTCGGGGTTTCGAAATCTTTCTCGGACTCGAACGAAAGACAATCTTGAAAAAGATCCGGGTGCTTAGTCTCTGTCATAGGGAGTACTTTCGAAATATCAGTAAACCCAGCGTTTGACATCAACTCAAACAAGAACGACTCAGTCAATATAGTTCGATGTTCTCCACGGCAGATTATGAAGTTCTCCAACCTTCCACCGATGCTATACCTGTTGTCAGGCCAATCAGGAAACCACCCAGCGTCAGCTTCAACAAACTTACGAATCGCCGCGTCGCCATTGGGACCGGCGACGCGATAGACACCCCCAGGACGAAGACACCGATAAACATCTTTGAAATGCTTCTCTAAATCTGGAAGGTGTTCAACCATGTGGTGAGAGTAGAACGCCGCTACAGCACCTGTTCGAAACGGGAGAGTGTTTCGAAGATCTACCCAAACGTCGCATTTACCAGTAAACATGTTCGCGTCAAGATTCAACCATCCTGGAATATATCTCTTTTGACCCGGACCGAGATGCACACGTATCACGGCACTACTGTCTGGATGCTTGAAAAATCTGTGAACCAAACCATTAACCTTCATCGCCGGTCCCAACATCACATAAATGAAACTTTTAGCTTTTCGCGACAACATACTTCCTCCTAATTCTAGTTACTGATTCTCTCGGTCTACGGAAAAGGTATTCCGCCAGCGAAAGCGAACTCAGATATTGTCGTTTGTAGTTTTCACGGGAACCTCACATGCGCAGGCCGATCGCCGCCGTCTAGGAGCCAGTTGTAGACACCAAGCATCATTCCGCCGACGCGATCCCAGGAGAAATCCCGCTCCATCCACAGTTTCCCGTTTATTCCCTTCTCACGCAGCAATTCACGCGAACACGCCATCGCATCCTCCAGGCACGCCACCAGTGGATCGACGCCAATGTCGATCCACCATCCTGCCTGATGCGTTGCCAGGCCCTGCCAGGGGGCGCCCTTGGTCACGATCGCGGGGGTGCCGGCAGCCAATGACTCGGCCACAGTCATAGCGAAATTCTCGGAAAGAGTCGGCAACACGTAGACATCGGCGGACTGGTATGCCTGCCATTTTTGCTCACCAAACAAAGGCCCGCGGAAATGGACACGCGTTAACCGCAACTCCTGCTGCAATGCCTGCAACCGGGCGAGGTATCCATTGCTGTCAGGGCCGACGATCTCAAGCTCCCAATCCGGATAGCGACTCTCGACGGCAGACCAAGCACGAAGGAGATTCTCGAGCCCCTTTTTTGGGTGAATCCTGCTCAAGAAAAGCAATCGTCGCGGGCCTCCTCGTGTACGGATGGAATCGCCCCGTGGTGACGGCGCGGCAATGCCGTTCGGTATGATACACACCGGCTGGTTAAATCCGGCCCGGCGAATGTCCTCGTATTCGCTTTCTGCGGTCGCGTGAAAACACGCCGCCTCGCGGATGGCCGGCCCCTGAAGCAACGCCCACATCATTCGCTTCTTCCAGCGCGAGTGGTTCAGTGCCCACTCGGACAGCGTGCCTCGGGGCGAAACCACCAACTGTGCATCACTTCCCTGCGTAACCCATCCGGGGTAGACATTGGGCATCATCCATAAACTGTGGCTGTGAACAATGTCGACTTCGGCTCGTTCAACGGCGGCGCGCAGCCAGCTCTTCAGCCCCGTCGAACGCCCCAGCCGAAAAGGGCCACTCGAGTTCGGAAACACCTCTACCCAATCCGGCAGCGATCGATCGGGAGCCGGTTCGAGCACACCGAGCCTTGTTGATGCGCCTTGATCCCGCAATGCTCCGCACAGTGCCATGACGCTGTACGCCGGCCCTGATGCCTCGCTGGTGATGCGTGGGACGACGTGAATCAGGCGCACGAGCGATCGCCGTCTGCCGCGAACGCTTGAAGCCCTACACCGACGGTAAAGACCACCGTTGCACGTCGCAATCCTCCATGTTTCATGGCTTCAACTCCGAGTGACGAGACCGCTCATACACCTCGCGGTAAAGCGCAGCGTACTGCTCTGCAATCACGTTCGTGCGAAATCGTTTAACGTTCTCCAACCCCTGAGCGATCAATGCAGCGCGATACTCCGCGTCGGACAGAACCTTTTGCACTCCCGCCCGGATGCTCGCTACATCGAACGGATTCACGAGGCAGGCCCCCTCTCCGCCAACCTCGGGCATGGACCACAGGTTGCTGGTCACCACTGGCCGCCCAACGGCCTGCGCCTCGATAATGGGTAAGCCGAACCCTTCGTAGGTCGATGCAAACAAGAGCAGGTCGCAGCGCTGGTACTCTGCTACGAGCGCCTCGCGGGACAGCCTTGACAGGTTCTCGTATTGGATTCGATATCGCTGCAGAGTCGCTGTTTGCGACAGCGACAGTTGCCCAATGATGACCAACCGGCACCTGATGTCTTCAAGTGCGGCGACGTGGCGCTCTAGATTCTTGTTTTCCGGTGTGCCCACATGGAGGATTCGCGGACAATCGGACGCAAATGGCTTCGGGGCAGGCTGAAACTCATCGGAGACATTGCAATGGATCACCCGAACCTTGTTGGGGTCACAGCGCAGATACTTCAGAACCTGTTGACGCGTCGCTTCCGAGATGACGGGAATCATGGCGCAACGCTTTTCCGGAAGCCAGAACCAGAACAACCAAAGCAGCCAGAACTTCACGCCAGCGGAGCGCTCAAGGGCTATGCAGTCCAGGATGGTGAGGACCGTCCGGCGACGATCGAGGAAATAGGTGAGGTAGTGGACATCACCCGTGACGTGGTTCACATCCCGCTGCGAACCCGCCGCAGTCAGTGCGTCCGAAAGCCGGCCTAGAACTCCGCGGGAGAAGTGCCGGTTGACCCTGCTCTCCACTTGGATATCAGATGGCAGGTAGTTTCCTACATCCTGATACAACCTCTCCAGACTATAGAATCCGGGACCAGGTCGGCGCACAAACTGCATCACTCGAATCATTCGCGGAACCTAGAAACGCCCAAAACTGCTCTCGGGATTAAGACAGGATTCAACTAATTGTTCCACCCAGCATCAATACTATGGTAGCGCAGGGTTGAGAAACCGGCCGCTATTGAAGTCAGCTAAGAAGCGCGCCTAAAATTACTTAAGGCGCTTAAGCATTGGAAAAACCGACACCAAGCTAGGAACCTTACCACGCAATCCTGCTATTTATTCGCTATGACAAACAAGAAACCCCCTCGCCGTGCAATCAGTCTCACAAGCGTCGTTTCAGACAGCACTCGAAGGAGAGGACGCCGAAGATATCGCGGCAATGGCACTGCATCCGCGTCCTGACCATAGACGTTTACATCAGCCGAACGAAAAAAGCACAGGAAGACGTCTGACAATATGTCGGCTGTGTAGTAACGGGCCATGAAGCCATCAGATCTTTTCCAAAGGCACGCATCAAGCGTACGCCCACGCCAAAACCCACCCAAGTAATCTCGAACTATTGATATATAGGCGCTCATGCCATTAAGGTTGTATACCATCACTCGTGATTGGCCGCCTTCTTTTAGCACTCGGGAAATTTCCTTAACAATAGCGCAAGTCCATGCCGAATGGTGTATAACCCCCCAAGACCAGACGAAGTCAAAG
Source organism: Chromatiaceae bacterium (assembly GCA_013426805.1). GTDB lineage: Bacteria > Pseudomonadota > Gammaproteobacteria > Chromatiales > Chromatiaceae > Thiodictyon. Next base: position 36,082 of record JACDZG010000046.1, on the reverse strand, counting down.
CTATTGTCAGCGAAATTCATTTGCCGGGCATCCATCTGGACAACATCACCACCCAGGCCTTTGATGGAGAGGCGAGCTTTTGTAGCCATAACACTCGTATCCGAGATGTCTATAGACGTCACGATCGCTCCCGCCCGCGTCATCAGCTCCGTATGGTAACCCATTCCGCAACCAATTTCAAGAACCTTTTTGCCCCGTAATCGCTCGAATGGGATGATTTTGTCGAATGGGGTTACAGCATGCGCGAAAAGTCTTGCCGCATGAACGAAGCGCCGGTCCGATTCATCAAACCACTCACGACTAAAGGGCTCATGTTTGATGGCTTTCTTCCAATCGTACGACATGGTGGAGTCAGTCCACCACTGGCGGTTTCCGGCCTGAACCCCTTCCAATTCTGAATCAACTTGCTCTCGCTTAAGAATCGATCTCACGTTTTGATCCTCATCGGCAACCCTGAATGGTCCATCCTGAAATCTACTTGAAATGACCAAGAACCACGGCCATCACGCCTGTGCCTTAACGATTCTTGGAAACTGATTCGCCACTAATGCGTAAGCCATGCGCCGAGCCCACGGCGTGCCCTTGCGATCGAGCGACGGCTGCTGACGCCATTCAGTTAAGACTTCCGTCCGCGTGATCCAGCGATCCATTGGCAAAGCGAACCCGGACTTGGGACGGTTGATCAGAGTATTCGGCAAGACCGGGCGCGGGGCCAAGGCTAACGCTCGCTTCCCTTCCATGCCGACAGGGCGAGGCGCTGCCAGGATCGGCGCGAGCTCTTGGAGAAGCTGATAATCCACCAAAGGCGTGCGCAATTCGAGCGAGTGCGCCATGCTCGCCCAGTCGCTGTCGCGCAACAATTGGTTACGCAGATACGAACCCGCCTCGAGGGCCGCGATCGCCGCATAATCCCACCCCGTCTCTCCTGAAGATTGCTCTCGGAGGAAATCCGGTGGCTTAAGCGCAGCAAGACCCTCACGCAACAGGTCATCATCCAGGAACTGCGACAATTCCCAAGGCATAAATAAGCCACGACGCACCAAATACAGGCCTGGAAGGTTCTTACCCAAACGCGCCAGCCCCTCCGCCTTGGCGTGCACCCATCCGAATCGGTGGGCCCAATGGGAAGTCGACGCCGCCAGAGGCAGCAGACCAGGAACTTTCGCCGCCATCCTGATCCGATCCCGCCAGCGCGGTAGATCCGTGAAATGCCGGTAACCTCCGAACAACTCATCGCCCCCGACGCCGGACACCACGACCTTCAGCCCCGACCTTGCAGCATATTTGCTGACGAGCCAAGTATTCACCCCATCAACGCTCGGCTGATCCATGTCTGCCAACACCCGAGGCAAGTCGGACATTACCTCCGCGTCATCGATCCAGACGGTTTCATGGGCCGTGCCGTAACGGCGTGCCATCGCCTCCGCCAGTGTGACTTCATCCTGTGCGCCGCCACGAAACTCCCCGACGCCGAGTGTCATCGTCCGCAACACTGAAGCGGGGTCTTCGGCCATCAAGCCGACTAATGCGCCGGAATCGACCCCGGCGGACAAAAAAGCCCCCACCGGCACATCCGCGACACAGTGCGCGGTGACCGATGCAGCCATTGCCGACCGAACGCGTTCGGCAAAACCGTCTGCGTCCAATTTCTTGGGGTGTTCGGCAGCCATCGCCCAGACTCGACCCACCGAGGCGAAGGTCTTGGGCAAGGAAACACCCTGCGCGCTCACCGAAAGCATGGAGCCCGCCGGAACCGCCCGGATACCCGCGTACATCGTCCAAGGTTCCGGGACGCTGCCCATCAGCAGAAAACCCACGATCCCGGCCGGATCAGGCTCACTGCGGGTCGCAACGTGCTTCCGCAATGGCCGCACCTGCGAAGCGAAGGTCAAACATCCTCCACGATCGACGTAGTACAGCGGCTTGATGCCATAAGGATCCCGTGCGAGCAGCAAGCGGCGATCGCGCGCATCCCAAAGCGCGAATGCAAACATACCGCGCAAGCGAGGCACCATCGCCTCGCCCCACTCCCGATACCCCTTCAGGATCACCTCGCTGTCCCCGTCAGAAATGAAAACATGTCCCGCAGCTTCAAGATTCCGACGCAATTCACGAAAATTGTAGATCTCGCCGTTGAACACCAGGACATTCTCGCTGTGCGAATCCACAAAAGGTTGATTCCCAGCCGCAGTCAGGTCAATGATCGCAAGTCGCCGATGTGCAAGCATCACAGACCCATCCTGCGCTTCCCAGTACCCAAATGAATCCGGACCGCGCGCGATAAGCGACGCAGACAACCGGTTTAGAAGATCCCGACTGGGAAACCCCCGCCCGACGGAGAAAGAAAATAACCCGGTAATGCCGCACATTAGAGAATCCCCCACACCGGACAACGCCCATCTATAGCGTTCGTCGCGGGCCGCCCATTACCGTCCACCACGAATGCGCACAAATCTCATCCCTCATCACACCGAACGACCTCCTGAAGCTTGCCATACAAGCAGCAACAGACCGAAACTAAGTCCGTGCCTCGCAGCAAAGAGTCTATTGTTGGCATCCAAGAGCGCTCCAGGACTCAAACCACTCGCCGAACGGCCCGATGAAGCACAGCAAGACTCATGAACACGACTAAAGGACCCAAGAATCCAGCGGTGAATAAATTGCCGATCGACGCACCCAGACTCCACCCAACCATTGCCACAAGCCACCCGAACGCACTTCTCTCCATCAACAGCTTTAGCACGACCACGGAAACCAAGTAAATGCAGCCACCAAAAAGACTGGCGCTCAAGATCACAAAAGCCCATCCGCCATTCCAATACGCTTCACCGAAGATTGTCGATCCAGTAGAACTCGTCACATGCCCAAAGAGCACCTCCGTCACTTCGGTCGCAAAGTTGATTGGAGGCTTCCCGGGAAACAAGAACCGAGGAAGAAAAAGCCAGTGGATCTTCTCGTAGGTGCTCCCGGGTTCACCCCGATCATACAGGGTCATTAATCCATGCTGGACCGGAGAGTAGTCGAATCGGTGCAGAGGATTCCAATCATCTTCGGGTTCGATAGACCGATCCGGGGGCCCCGTACCAACCCCGCTACCGAGTCCACCGAATAGGGCCTCCGACCAATACTGCTCGGAGTTCATCGACTGCGAAAACCAGACATCACCACGCCCGGCCTTAAAGTACGGGGTCACAATCGGGTAAACCACAACAACAAACAAAATGCCCGCGACAGCGAACATATAACGGCCAGTGTGAATGACAAGGCCCATCATCAAGAAGAGCCAAGGCATCAACGCTGCCCCTCTCATGAGATCCAGAGCGCCGGCAGCAGACTCCACCAAAACCAAGAAGATCAAGAAGCTCCATCTCTTCAACGAGCCCTTATGGCTTGCGAGAATTGCCCCGACGACGATCGCAACAGAACCCGCACTATTCACCACGCCCAAGAATCCGGGAAGCAGCGCACCAATGTCGATCCCGAAGCCCCATCTCACGCCATGCAAGAACACCGCAGTGGCCGCCAATATCCGATACGCTAGGGTGAGCTCATGCGCTAGCCCCGGGTTAGCGTTAAGCGCAACTTTGACTGACCGCGATCCAGAATCCGCCCTAAGACCCGAAACCGCCGACAGCATACGGGTGATATCAGCCCGAAGAAACCGAGACGCGACTATGACGCCAAGGACAACGAAAAAAAGCCCTGTGATACTTTGGCCCTGTACGGCGAGTAGCTCCCGGTAACCGAACTCAGGAGGTAGCGCATCTGGATAAATCAGAAGCTGGAGCGGACCCAAACCCAGAACAGCATTGGCATCCACGAAAAGGTAGGTGATCGGCAGCACCAGCAGAATCGGGTGAATCCTGAAGACGCCAAAAGTCGCCCAGCCGAACGAAGCGATCACGGCCATTTGCAGGAGAAAAGAGAGTTTCGGTAGTCCCTCCGGACTATCCAGTCCCAACGCAACCAAAACGACGACCAGAAGGACGAAGAACACCAATAAAAGCCTTTCGATGATCAACTCGAAACGCGACAACATCTGTTTCGGTGAGCGACGGTCATGCAAAAGCATGCCTTTCTGCGGCCGACCGATCATTGTAAAGGTTCCCGTCCGAGGCTCCTCAGGCTCCTTGGAGCGATCGCTTGATCGTAGAAAGCGCTCCCTGAGTTCTCTGAAGGGCCACGTGCGTCATGTGCATCAAGACTTGATTGGACATTGACGCCTCCGCCGCACTCGCATATCTGATCCGGTTTCGCCAAAACATTCTTCGGATGATCTTTCCGCTATCGCGTTGATCAAACAATCTGGGCGCCTCCGATCGCGGGGGCAGAAAAATATGGACCCCCCGCACAATGCCGACGTCTTGCTCCAGCGCAATGCGCATCCACATGTCAACATCAGAATAGAACCCATAAACCGGATCAAAATAGCCCATTCGTTCATAAATCGAACGCCGACAAATCGTGGTCCCCCACACCCAAGAGCCGAAATGCCAATTTGACCACCGAAAAAACCTATCTCCTAGGAAGTCTCTGCCATTCATGATTGGCGGCACATCGGGCTGGGCTTCTTCAACCGCCTCCGGGATAAAGCCTTCCGAATCCATCTCATGAAAGTTAGTGCAGGCGAACCCAACTGAAGGATGGCTCTCCATTACCGTCACCCACTTCTCAATAAGATCGTGCTTGTAGATATCGGCATCATGACAGTTGACAATTAATTCGTAGTTGCAATCCGCGATTGCCGCGTTAAGATTTCCTGGCATCCCAAGATTTCGCGGGTTAGTCCGGTATCGCACCCGGCTATCCTGCTTCTGGAATTCCGCGCAGACCGCAAGTGTCTCATCACCCGACGCATCATCGCTAATCAAGATCTCGAAATCCGAATAAGTCTGCCGCAAGAGACTCTCTAAGGTCATCGCCAATCCCTTTGGCCGGCGATACGTCAAGACAATAATGGAGACAGCCATGAATTATACCTTGTTTCGTACGTTCAGAAGCGGCTCTGGACCAAACGCCAAAATCGGGTTCCAGCAGATTAAGACCCGTGCGTTCTTACGCACTGCCGGTGGCTCTGCTTCATCCCCATTTATCCGCAGAAAAGAACAAGCTCGATGTTCGAAGAATACCAGCTATGAGACAGCAGGAAGCTATGTCCCAGGCGGGAACAACACAGGGACCGGGTGGGGCCAGTTGTTCATCCCAAAACTTGGCACGCGCAATCACCTTACGCGTGAGGGTGATGCTCAACCTCCGACGAAGCCTGGACCGTGCAATAGATCCCCGCCGCGTTGATTACACATATACACCTGAGTCGACTCGTTACCCACCGAGTGCGCAACGTAGCCCGGCTGCGCATTCTTTGTAACTCCACCCCTTAATAATCTCAAGACTTTCTTGACCCATTTTCGCGCGATGATCTGCGCTTATCAGAATCGCCTTGATCCTGGCCGCCAGGGCCATGTAATCACCTGCGGGAAAGGTAAACCCGTTCACTCGATCCCTTACTAGATCCGGCGCACATCCAACTTCGCTTGACACCAAAACCGGCAGACCGGCGCACATCGCCTCGTTTACGATCAGGCCCCACGGCTCGTTCTCCGACGGAAGAACAAAGACATCACTCGCACCGTAGACCCGCGGCAAAGCGGCCTGATTCACGAAGCCAGGAAAGGCGACGTCAACTAAACCGAGGGACTCGCTCAGAGTTCTGAGCTCCTGGTTCATTTCGCCGCTTCCAACCATCAAGATGCTGAGCCTCAATCCTTGGCTCTGCAACATAGCCGCGGCTTTCAGCACGTCGTCCGGATGCTTGCGCCGCTGGAATTTCGATGCGTACAAGAGCAACGGCTGGTCTATGGGCAGTCCGAAATCCGCTCGAATCTGGTTGCGTTGCGTCTCATCAACTTTAGATTCAGCAATAAACCGCTCGTTATCGACTGTATAAGGAACCTGGAATATCTTGGAAGCAGATACACCGGTTGCCGCGTAGAAGTCGCGGTTTGCCGACCCGATTGCAAGACAGCCATCGCAGAGATTGTAGAAGAGGTTCATGATTGGCTTTCGCAACAAGGATTTCACGAGGGTCCGCTTGAGCCCGAGGTGCGTTTCCCCGCGCACGAACACCTTTATACCCGCGGCTTTCGCCGCGGCGAGTGCAAGTAGATTGGCGGCATAACCATGGCCGTGAATGATCAATGCGTCGAACCTTCCGCCTCGGATGGCTTGCCACACCTCAGGGCAAAAGAGTGACCAAAACCCACCAGGGGTTCGCGTGTGTGCACGTTTGCCGAGAAAGCTGGCCCGATATCCGGCTAATAGATCAATATCCCAAGAAAAACTTTTCTCGAACCCAGGGTCTCTGGCCCCTCGCAGGCTCCAGTCAGAACAATAGAGCGCAGTGACCTCGAAGTCATCCAGAGAGTCGAGGTAGGCATAGAGAGGGGCAAAATACTGGATAGGATGCGAGTTCAGAAAGGCGATCCGCCAGGGTGAGGTATTCATAGTCCTACCTTTTCGGTCTTATCTTGAAGTCTGTCCAAGAGAACGGGAAAAACTCGGGCAAGCCGGTCTGTGTTGCTATAGCCGCTCATCAAGCAGCGCTGGTGGCCGCGATCGGCGATCCGATTCCGCTTGTCATCATCAGCCAGGTAAGCTCGACATTTCCGAAGGAGCTCGACACGAGAACTGAAGAACTCCGCTTCTTCTCCCTCGGAGAACAGGTCGAGGTGCTCGCTGCTTCGCTCGGCAAGCATGAATCCACCGCACGCCGGTATCTCCACGCTGCGGGTGGTCTGGAGATCTCGATTCAATTTGCGCAGGAATCCAAGGTTGATCTTAAAGGCACGACACGCGCGAGCGAAGTCGTCGCCAAAGAGTGGCCTTCCTTCGATGCGCAGGTTCGTGTGCTCCGTGCGCATCCGTTCCCAGCCGTTACCCCAGATGCGGACACTGATGCCTCGTGATGCGAGGAAATGGATGGAAGCAGCTCGATCCGGCTCAAAGGTACCGATGAATCCAACATCGCCCCCCAGGTTCCGTTTATCATGTTCCGACACGGGCAGAGGTCTAAAGGTGGCCGGATCGTATCCGTTGCCGACAAAAACGGCCCGAGGGCAGCCAAGAGCCTTGAGCTCGGCTACGTTGTAGGTTTTGGTCGTGAGGTAGACGTCGATTAAGTGGAGACTGCGTAAGAACTGCGATGACTGGTTGTGCCGCCCGTTCATGTCATCCGGGGAGAACCCTACAATGAGGGTACGTGGATATTTCGAGCGCACTTGTGAAAGTACACATGGACTCAATGATAGCTCGCGCTCTAGCCATAGGATTTGGTAAGATTCTTTAGCCAGGGCAGAGAGAAGGCGGGAATTTAGTTTGGTGAGATCCGGCAGAGCAAGGGGCAGTCCGGCTCGGAACAGACGGTGCCGGAGCCGGAAATTCAGACTGTTCCATGTCTTTAGACTGTTGGCTGCGCTATCCAACACGGCGACCTGGCACCCTAGTCCCTCGAGTGCTCGAATCCGATGGATACTCGTGTTGTTGCCGCCGTACGCGCTGACCGGGCTTACGGCCAGGATCCGCAGTGGGCACTCTGTCTGCCCGACCGCCTCCACCGCACCACTCATGACTTGTCTCTAAAGAGTCGAAACAGCATATCTGCTGTATAGACTCTGCCCTTGTCGGAACCAGTCTCGATCATCAGGCGAAGAGCGATCGTCAAGCGAATGCCCTGCCACAGCCCATACCGGATCGTGCTGATGAGCCCATGTGGACGTGGCCCCCACTCACGGAACTCGGCCGCAGCGAAACCCGCTAGGCATTGTAGCTGAACAATGCTGCTCGGCGTGAAGGACAGGCGATGGGTGATATCCCAGTAGCGGGTCATGGTGCCGAAGGGCGACAGCGCATTCGGCACCATGGCCACCAGATGTCCGCCGGGGCGCAAGACTCGAAAAGCTTGCTCCAGAACGTGAGCAAGCTCGTCCTTGGATAGGTGCTCCAAGATGTTCAGCGCGAAGATACGATCGACGCTGACCGGCGGAGCGACCGAAAGGAAGTCCTCGATGTTTTGGCAGATAAAGCTGGCGTCAACCTGCGGTGCCGCGAAATCGATCTCCCCCTGGCTCAAGTTGACACCGGTCACGTGCGATGCTCCCTGCGCCAGAGCGAGCCAGCAGAGTTCTCCGGTGCCACAGCCCAGATCAAGCACGGTTTTGCCCTTGACATCGAGCCAATCCCGGAGTCCCCGTTTCAGGCCAGCAGTCCTCTTGGCATAATCGATCGGACCATCGCGACCGGCTGCGGACGTGGTTGCGTAATAATCGGAGATGATCCGCTGATGCGTGCTCGGAACAGACTGGTTATCTCTCGGTGACATCCAACAAGACCTCTTCGAGTAGATCGGCCTGGGCCGACCACGCAAAACGACGGCACTTCAAGTTCGGTAGGGGGCTCCGCGACGATTGCCACTCGTCTTCAATGCGGGCACAGGCATCCACAACCCGCGCGATCGAATCGGCCTCGATGAGCTGACCCGAAAGCTGCACCGTCAGCCGGCGACTTTCGTCGCGTTCGGACGGACACACCAAGAGAGGCCGTCCGGCAGCGAGCAACTCGAGGGTCTTATGGTGAAAATTCCCCGGATGGCCGATGTATGCATTTGCCAGAGCCTGCTGACAAGCAGCGGCAAGCGTCGCCGGCGCGACATAGCCCATTGCTTCATACCCGACTCCATCCAACAGACGCGTGGCTGCCGCTGAAAACCGGGCAACATCGGCCCCGAAATAGCGAACAAAGACAGGTAATGCCCCCTTAGGGCGCGACTCTGCCCAGCGTGCGATACCGTGAAACAGAATCTCCAACGGCCGTTCGAAATACAGGCCACCGACAAGGTTCAAGTACTCGCGTTCGTGGGGCTGAGGGGGCGGTTGGTTCGGTTTCAGGAAGACTTGATCCACACCGCTATAGATGAGTGTGGGGTCCGAACCGTGCCAGCGTTTTCCCAGATCCCGGGTTAACTCGCCATTCGCCGTCAGGGCCTGCCAACCGCGGGTGCGCAAAGCCATCAACCGGCGCAGGCCCTTGGGTACATATAATTCCCAGCTATCCTTCAAATCCAGCACCCAGGGCACTTTGAAGCGTCGCGCAAGTCGCTTGGCCAGAAAAACCGCCTCCATCTTTCCGTAGGTGACCCATATCACACTTGGCCGAAATACCTGTCGCCCGGCAATCATTGCGACGGCCCCCGCGTTTACCCAAGGGCCTTGGTATCCACCAGTCGACACCATGCGCAGCAATGTCTCCGCACGCCGCAGCAACGCGAACGGAAGCAATGAAGACGACTCGCGCAGCCGCGACGTTGCCAGCACATAGGGTGTCGACCAATCATGCTCTGCCGTGTCGGCAGCAGAGGTCACCCGGCCATCGGGACCGGCTGCGGTCAGAAGCACTACCCGATGCCCACGGCTGGCCAGTTCGCAGCCAAAGCGCCAGACCCGTACCGCGGAGATGTGTTTCACCTCCGGGTGAGTCGGGTTCACCAACAGAATGTTCACGCTGCCCGATCCTGGCTTATTGCTCGCCGCCGCACCTGCAGTGGCTTGATGAACTGTTCTTTCCAAACCTCCGCCATGAACGGGTGCCATAAGGCCCAGCCCAGGCCCAGTTGCCCGTTCTCCACGCGCTGCAGGGCCTTTTGCCACCAAGGGGCGAACCAATAGGCGCTATCGCGAAAGGCTGCACCGTGAAACACATCCCGCACCTGGCTCAGCAAGGCCGGGGACCGGAACCAGAGATCTTGCGGGGGTCTGAAACCCTGCTTGTTCCATCGCGTGCGGATGCCCTCAGGCAGCACACCCACCATGCTCTCGCGCAGTAGCCGCTTCGTCTGGATCTCGCCCATCACAAGGTGCGGCGGTAGGCTGAACACAAACTCGGCGATCCGATGATCACAGAACGGCAGACGAACCTCCCGTGAATGAGCCATGGAGTTGCGGTCGCCGTAACGCAGGAGCGTAGTCAGATAACGGCCGAAGCTGTCCTGTTCCAAGGCGTTGGCCAGAGGGTTGAACCCCGGCTTGCTGGGCAACGTATTCTCACGCGCGATCGCACGTGCAACCGCCGGCTTCAGGCCATACAGCAAGCTGGTTCCCATTCCGAAACGATTCGACAACAGGTGCCGCATGCGGAACGGCAACCGGTCCCGAATGGAACGGGCAGAGGATGTCAGTGCCAACGGGTAGCGCGCGCGAATCTGCGGTAACTCCCGACGCATCCGCTTGTGGTCTCCGCGTTCTCGCAAGGCATCGACATAGAACCGAAAATACTGTTCATAGCCGCCGAGGGCCTCATCCGCGCCCTGCCCATCCAGCAACACGGTCACGTCGTGTTTCTTCGCGAGTTGGAATACACACCACTGGGCGAATTGGCTGGAGCTGCCGACCGGAAGCTCGTTGTACCAGACGAACGCGGGCAGATCCTCAAGAAACCGTTCGACTGTCGGTTCGGTGACATGACTGATGACACCCGTCTGGTCGATCACCTGCCGCGCATATTGCCACTCGTCCGCCGCCGTGCCCGGAAAACGCCCGGTAAAGGTGTTATAGGGCGCGTCGTCACCCAGCAGTCTACGGACGATGCAGACGATCGCGCTGGAATCGAGACCACCCGAGAGACATGAGCCGACCGGAACATCACTGCGCAATCGCAGTCGCACGGAATCGATCAGCAGCTCGCGAAACTCGGCAAAAACTTCCCGCTCGTCCGCGCCGCCGCGAAGCTCGCCGGGCGTGACCTCCCAATAGCGCCAGATACGGGAGTCGAGCGATCTGACGTCCACGATCATCGCTTCGCCGGGAAGCAACTGTTCCACGGCCTTGAATACCGTCTTGCGGTCAGCATCCAGCCCGGTGCTCTGATTGTGTGCGGCGCGAATCAGCCGCCACTCATCGATCTCCAGCGGGATCTCGGGGTCCAGCAAAAGCGCCTTATATTCCGAGGCAAAGGCGAATCGGTCCGCCGTGCGATGAAATAAAAACGGCTTCTCGCCGTAGCGGTCGCGGGCGCAGAACAAATGCCCCTTCGTGCGATCATACAGCGCGAAGGAGAACATCCCGTTGAAGCGAGACAGGCACTCGGTACCCCATTGCTTGTACGCTTCGAGCAGGACCTCGGTATCCGAATCGGAGCGCAGCACGACGCCAATGGCCTTGAGCTCCTCCCGAATCTCGACGTAGTTGTAGATCTCCCCATTGTAGGTAAGCACGAACTGCCCGGAGGTGTCGACCATCGGCTGGGCGCCCGCATCAGTCAAGTCGAGAATGGAAAGCCGCCGGTGACCGAGGCATACTTGCTCCGGTGCAGGCGCACACCAAAAGCCTTCGCCGTCGGGGCCGCGATGCGTCTGCGACGAGAGCATGCTCGCAAAACCGGGGTTCTGTTTACCTGCACATGCACCCGCGCCTATAAATCCGAGTATCCCACACATGCCTTGATCCGGCGCTAAAAGCGCGCCCAAAAAGTGTAGTCCTTCCCCGCGGGAGTCTCTTCGACTTCCATCACCTTCTCCAACGCAATGTAGGGTGCCAAGATTCCACGTGTTGTCAGGATGTGCCAGAGTCTCTGTCGCCAGCCGCCGACATATAGGTAGGTATCGACCTTCTTGAATTCATAGTACTTCTCTAGAAGAGATACACATTTACGCACAGCGGGCATCCTCGCATCGTCAAAGACAACCCTGCCGCCCACTTCAAGCATGCGAGCACAATAGTAGACGTCTATCCATACATGATCGAACGTCTTCCACCCATCCAGAAATACAAGTCCAAATCTGTTTCCGGCGGCGTATAACTCCGGTAACGCGATATCGGAATTTTTCTCGACCAAAATGTGCCGATCCGCGAACCCCAGATCTCGGACCAACAGCTCGCCGGCTCTTTCGTGATTATTCTGATCGAAATCGATTGATGTTAGTTTTCCGCTATTTCCAAGCCCGGCCAAAATATAGGCGGCAGTACTCCCCGTAGCGCAGCCCACTTCTAAGGCACTGCTGGCTTGCGCCAACTGAGCAAACCTATTTAGGATGTCGCCTTCGTCGGCAGGGACGTAGGGCCAGCCAGGTCGCCGCCTCTTTTCGATCTCCGATCTGATCCGATCGGTGGCTGAAGATCCCTTATACATTAGGGCCTGTTTTATTCGGCTCTTAATCACCTCAATTCCTCCCGGCCAAGAAGAAAAGAATCTGCGAGCGATCGATCACAGGGGCAATTGCGCAAGCAAAGATATAAAGTGGCATTGAAATACTTTGGGAGTCCTTTCACACTCTTCTAAGCGACTCCGGTGCGCGAATACTCCCGAACATCGACTTAAGTAACGGAACCGCGCTCCTAAGATGACTAGATAATGCGTTTCGAACAGTTACCTCTCCCGCAGCCTTTGACCACTCGGCCAACAACTCGTACACATCGATACCAAGACTCGACGTTAGCGAATCCGCAATCATCGGATTGCACCTTATGACATGCAACGAATAATCAAAGTACCCCATTGCCGCACTACAGATAGCTATACGCAATGCCTGTTGTTCATTCCTACACCAGTCACTTTTCTTAAGCGCGATCAGGTCGCACTGCGCAATCCGGCCTCTCGAATAAGGGATCGTCGCGTTAGAAATGTAAGGATGAGCCGCCACCGGACGGCGACGCCAAGAACGGATGTCCCTAAGCTCTACGATATTGAATCCATCTCTAACCAGGTATTGAGCAACGTCCCAGATTAGCGCCTGATCAATTCTCTGTTCTAGGAATGAACATTCCACTTTGAGCGCAGCGACATCACGCATCACCTTGTCCCCTGCTTGAAGAACCTCCAGCTCCGCCCCTTCAATATCGACTTTCAAATAATCAACTCTAGGAAAATAAGCTTTCTCCAGTAGCGCGTTCAGCGTCAAGGATTTGACCGGAACTTTTCGTTTATCCACATGCATATTATCAAAACCGAACTCCTCGACAAGTCCAGCATTGTGCGGCCGCAGACTCGCCGACTCTGGCGAATCAGTAAGATAAAGATCCGATACGCCGTTGTTCGAAGCTACCGCAAAGGGAATAAAGGTGACGGATTTCCAGAGGCTGCTTCCCGACTGAGACAACCTTTCACATTCTTGCTCATCCGGCTCGAAGCCAATTGCGTCTACATACTTTGCGATATCCAATAGCTCTGTATCCAGATTCTCGCGAGCGCCGAGATCCACCATGATCAGACAATCAGTTTGTACTAGGTGGTCCATTAATACTGTAAGTGTTCTCGGCATTCGCGGTGAGCTTTTCATGTCATGCTTCCTTCTAAATCACACCTAGTTTTGAGCCATTTGGTTTATTATCCGAGAACGACACAAGAGTGTACGTAATGATCGTCGCGGCAACGGTTTGTCACCGACGCGGAGGGCGTAGGGGACGATCTAGGAAGTCTTGATCAACGGGGTGAGGTTTGGGCGCTTGGCGTCGGCGACCGGAGGACATGCGCACGAAGAATATGATGCGACAGTCGCGGATGGGGTCGGGGTCGCCGCTGCAGCGCGGTTAGATCGGAGCGGCGACGCCGCTCGGCCGCTGTCTCGTGGGTACTGTCGGGGCGGCTTGCCGCTCCGCGACGCAGGCATGGTTGACATAGAAGCAGACGACTTAAAGCTGTTCACCGAGTTCAATCGAGAGCGCCGGGCCGACGTAGCACAGGCCGATGATGGCGATAGTTGGTGGTTGGGTCGGTGAGGCTCGCGAGGGTTGACTTCACGCCGTCGGCGCGTCCTCGTGCGGGCTTGATTCGCCGTTCGGGTCAGGAGTTGTTTCAATCAGGGGTTCGGCTCTTGCGTCGGGGGTTAGCTGCGCAAGCTCGCCCTTGAGCGCGTCGTTTTCGGCACGCTGACTTGACGAAGCGGGCGGTGATTCGGACCTAAGTATTGATTCGGTCTGGCGTGAACGTGTACGCGTCGGCTCGCTCGGTCTTGTTGGTGCGAAAGTGCTCAACTTTGACCTTGCCGCGCGCGATCAGGGCACCTAGGCAGCAGTTGGTGGGACCCCGGCTGACTCGGAGTCCTTTGGTCAGTTGGCGCTGACGGAAACACTGGTTGGCCTAGCGCCGGCAAACGCTTGGAAGGTTGTGTCTTGGTTCCAGGGGCGCTGTTTCGCTGCCAACCACTCTGACTGCTCAGCCCGAACAAACTCCGACCAGGCTACTGCGAAGTCCGCACGTGGGTGCGGCCTAGCAACCTTTCTATAATCTTTCCGAGTACTCCAATAATTTTCTCACGGGCGAGTACGGGAATGTTGGCCCAGTAGACGAACGCGAATAACAAGTTGACTGCAAACGGTACCGCGATGAAGGCAGAATTAGAGGCAAAGACGGTCACATTGAGAAGGGTCAGGCCGAAAACAGCCACAGTGTTCATGATCACCAGGGCAAAACTCGGAAGGGGAAAGTGCAAGCCTGAATGCCTCAGGGACCGTACCGCGCCCTTCACACTCACCGCCAATGCACAGAACTCGGCCCCAAGCAGTGCGAAGCCCGCACCCCGTAAGCCGAATGGCGGAATAAGCACGAGGGACAGTGCGACAAGCCCAAGCCCTGCTGCCACTGCTGCCGAAACAATCCAGGCAACGCGGTTCTGCCCATGCAAAATCGCGTTGGCCGGTTGCCCTGAAGCATAAACCGCTACGACGACCAACAGTGTGAGATACAGCACTGCATCATAATCGACTGCGCCGCGGGTCCAATACAAAAAGACAGGCTCCGCCAGCAGCATCAGAAGTAGTATGCCCGGCACCAGCAGCGCGAAAACACTCAACCACACGATGGCGAAGGCACCTTCCATCCGGTCTTGATCGCGATCGACGACATAGCGCATCAGCTCCGGCATCAACGGCCCAGTGATGGCGCTAAGACCCTGCTGCAAGACGTTCGCGAAGGTGCGCGTGGTCGCCAGCGCGGTGACCGAGGTCGCCCCAGCATAGGCGCCGAGCAGGATACGGAAGCCCTGTTGACGCAGGGAATCGATAAAGGCTTGCCCGGCCAGCGGCAAACTGTATAGGGCATTCAGGAAGCCCGTGCGCCAGTCGACCCGGGGTCGCTCAAGCAGCTCATAGCGCTTTGCAAAACGCAATATGTCGAACAAAGCAAGCGTGGCAGAGATCGTGTGCGCCGTGACTAGCGCCAGCCCAGCCGCCATGAAGTCAGCACCGAAGGCCACAGCGACCGCTGGCAAAAAGAGCATCACCACAGAATGGAATAGTCCCCAAGCCGCCAACCGCGGATAGTACCCATGGATCGTCATCGTCAACTGGGTGATAGCCCCAAACGGCGCGATAACGAGGTTCAGCAGACCGAAGAGCACCAAGAGCAGAATAATCGTATCGATGATTGAGGCGCCGCCGCTGGCCACCTCTGGTTCGAGCATGGTTGAGACCGCTAAAGGCGCGAAGCTTAGGATGGCAGCAAATTCAACCGCCGCGATGACGTAGCCCACAGCCAGAGACGCCCAATAGACACGGTGGACGTCTTCCCGCGCGTCGCGCCCGCATTTCAGAACCTCGGCATAGGTGTACCTCTGGTAGGCGACGGAGATCAACGACAGGTAGCCCTGAAATCCAAGGAAGATCAGCCAGACGCCGTAGGTGTGCGCATCCCAGTTCGAGAGGTAGATCGGCACAGTGATGATCTGCCCTGCGATACCTGCAACCACGCGAGCCAAAGTCAGCCCGGTTCCTTGAGCAAGCCGTAGGTGTGTGCTCATTTTTCTGACTGGGCTCTAAACACGACATTGGACATTTGACACGCGAACGGGAAGTATCCGAATCCTTCCAAATATTGGGTCACTTCGTGAGAGCCGATATCAGATACATTAATGTCATGCAATTCAATAATTATTACGCGAGGGCGGTACTTGACCAAATCGATTGATCTAAGGGCGGCGAAATCTTCCCCTTCAATGTCGATACTCAACAAGCCGATGTCGGGAGGCGGTTTCTCACTGAAAAGTATGTCATCGAGTTTTTGAGTTTCGAGACTTTCAACTCGCTCCAACTTATACTGAGCGGAGCTCACGCCCTTTACTACATCGCCGGAAATACTGCTAAGCTCACTTGACTGGAAGACTTGGAATTCGATCCATTTTCGTCTATCACTAATACAGGCATGTATAAACTTATCGCGCGGGCGGCGTCTTTTCCATTCATGTGAGAACGACCCATTACCATCGATTGCAATGCCCCGCCAGCCCTTTAAATAGAGAAAATACGTATTTGAGAGCCGAATAGGATGATTACAGCCAACGTCAATGTAGAAACCTGGTCGACTCAGATCTATTGCCCGCGAGAGCAATAAATCCTCGCCGCTTTGCGCATAGGAGAAAGAGGCATGCCTATTAAATACTTTTCTCGCCATTATAGAAAGTAAATAGGCAAAAAGGCTTTTGGGCGGAAGCCAAAATACTAAGTTTCTAATTTTGGACAACTGAAGTTTCCGGCTTTCGGACAGGCTGGTGACAAGGGTGGGGATGTATTTCGAGGGGTTTTGCCTAGTGCTGAACTGTCGAAATCCCGAGACCGTTCTCGGCGCTCAAGCCGCAAGGGGTTTGCCCTGATAGGTCCAGCGAAACGGCTTGGCCATGGTGGCGTTGAAGACGTCGATGAATGCGGACATCTTCTTTTGGAGATCCTCGACCGACGTGAAGCTGCCGCGACGAATGACTTTGCGCGCGAGGATCGAAAACCACATTTCGATCCGGTTGAGCCAGGAGGCATGTTTCGGGGTGAAATGGATCACGATGCGATGGCTTGGGTCGCGCAGGAACGTCTCGCGCGTCGCCACCGACTTGAGGATGCCGCATGTGCCCTTGACGCCGAGATCGCCGGTAAAGCCGATGGCCTCGGCGACGAGGCGCACCACGGCTTCGGAGATGTGGATGTTGAGGTTGTCCATGATCGG
Organism: Chromatiaceae bacterium; assembly: GCA_013426805.1. Lineage (GTDB taxonomy): Bacteria > Pseudomonadota > Gammaproteobacteria > Chromatiales > Chromatiaceae > Thiodictyon. The sequence goes on along the minus strand of JACDZG010000046.1, from coordinate 19,108 downwards.
ATGCCGGTGCGTGGTGGCGTCGCGGCTGGCGAGCAGCTCGACGAGCCACTCGGCGAAGTCCACCTCGGTGCGGGTCGGTCCGAGGCGATCGGTGACCTGGCCGGTGGCGACATCGAAGGAAGCGATGAGGGTCAAGGTGCCGTGACGGATATATTCGAACTCGCGTCGCTCCGCCCGCCCCGGGCGCATCGGCAGGGTCGGGGCTGCTCGCTCGAGGGCCTGCACCCCGGTCATTTCGTCGATGCTGCGCGTCTGGATCCCGGCGGCCGCACGCTCGGGCGCCAAGCGGTAGGTCTCGCGGACATCGCGGCATTTGTCCTCGAACTGCGCATCGCGCGGGCTGTTGATCCAGCCGCGGATGCGATGCGGCTTCAGATCGACCTCGCGCAGGAAGCGACCGATGGAGTGGGGAGATCTCCGTGACGATGCCGCGCACGATCGCCTCCTCGGCGAGCGTGGCGTGGGTCCAGTGCGTGATGGGCAGGCCGGCGTCGCTCGGGTTCTCGCAGGCCAGTGCGATGATCGCGCAGATCTGCTCGGGCGAGAACGTCGCCGGAGTTCCCGGACGCGGTGCGTCGGCCAGTCGCTCCCGGAACGGCCGGCCCGCGGCGGCCGTCCAGCGTGCGCGCCAACGCTGCACGGTGGCACGCAAGAGACCTCTCCTAGTAAGGTTGGGGAGATTAACCGTAAAGAGTGGCTTCACCGCTTTTGCCGCCAAAGTGCATCCACCCTGCGCTTAGAGCTTCGCGCCAGACCAATCATCAGATCTCCGAAGCCTGCCGGCGGGAGACCTTCGGCCAACAGACCGGCCGCGGCCGCCACGGAGATCCCTCGGAACCGCGCCCATTCGGCAACCCACAAACGCCTTTGCCGCGGCGAAGCCAGTCGTGCCGGCGCGGATCGGGTTCCAGTCGCCACCGTCCGCAGGATCTGCTCGAGACGGGCGTCGTAGGTGTGACGTTCGCGCAGCAGTGCCTGGCCGGCCTGCGCGATGCGCTCTCGATCTGCGTCGTGGGCCAGATAGTGCTCAATCTGCGCGACGGCCTCCTCTGCGGTATCGTAGCCAACGTAGTGCACGCCCTCTTCGGCCAACTCGCTCAAACCATTACCGATTCGGTCGGTCACCAGCAGGGCACCCGAGGCCATCGCCTCGAAGAAGCGCATGTTGACGTCCCCACCGATGCACTTGTTGAAGACGATGCGACTGCGGCTGTATATCCTCCCCATTTCCCAGGGCGTCTGCCACCGACCGATCTCGTTGGTCGAGAAGCGCTTGAGCACATGCGACAGGACGATATGACGGTCGGTGCCTGGCGCGCCCATTTGGCCCACAAAGCCCACATCGATGTCTCGGGGTAAGCCGGGAACATAATGCACCCCGAGATCAGCACCCAGCGGCATCCAGTGCACGCTGTGGTGGCCAATGGCGGCAAACTCGGGCACAAAATCGTGCTGCGCGACGAACACATGATCGAAGAAGCGTGCGAACTCGGCGCGCGATCGCATGCCGCGGTGAACGTCGATTTGGACTACAGCGGTGGGGCAATCCAGATCCGCAAGGTACCTTACACCGCCGAACCACGGATCGACGGCGATAAACAGGTCGCAGTGCTGTCCTTCGCCGTCCACCTCGATCGCGTGGACCAACGTGACGTCGTGGCCGGCGGCCCGTGCCGCGCGTTCGAAATAGATCGCTGTCGTAGAAGGTTCGGGCACACAAGCGATAGCGATACGCAACTGAGGCTGCTCGGCAGTGGCTTCCATTGGTTGCGGCATCCCGGGACATCTCGCGCTCATCAGCCCACCTCACGATGCCCTGGGGCAAGCTCAGCTATTTTGAATGCCACTGTGATGGCCGGTGGGTCCTCGCTCATAAGACCGGCCACCCCAAGCATTGGTCTCTCTTGACACCTGCTCTGCGATATCACGGATGCCCCTTGGCGCTCTGCGCCACATGCCACGATGGCCAGAGCTACGGGCACAACCGCTGGCGGGTTGCCTGCGTGGCTGTGGACGACTGAGATCGCATTCACGGTTTGATCGCTCTGATGATGACTTGGCCGCCGAACAGATTCGGCCAGTGTTGGCTGCCGAAACGATCCACGGCCTCGCACCAGCTATTCGGCAACAAATAGCGCCGGAGCCACCACAGGGGTACGCTACCGGGGGCGCTTTGGTGCGTGACCGTCAGCTCCGGGCACTCTGCAAGCAGATAGGGAGCCGCGGTGTAATAGGTGAAGAAACGTAAGTGGGTATCATCCATCACGCCAGAACTCTCATATTCGAATCGGCCACGGAGAAACTGGAACCGCTGCCGCCACTGGAGCACATTCGGCACCGCAATTAGACACTCCCCCCCCGGTTGCAACAACTTGACAAATCGCGCCAAAGCCGGGGCCGGGTTTTTCAGATGTTCGAGCACATGAGAGAACACCAAAGTGTCAAACTCGGATTCCTTGAAGTCTTCCGGCAATTCACTCTCGATATCGAACACCCAGCAGGCGTCCAAACGCGGTCGAGCGACGGCGGCTTCTGCGGCGGATACGGTCACGCCACTCACTGATGCTGCAGGATAGCGATCTTTGAGAAGCACAGCGTTGTCGCCGGCACCGCACCCAACATCCAACACATTCCGCACCGGGCCTTCCAGAAGGTCCAACAGGGCCGGGTTTCCGGCATTGGCGTAGACGCGCTCATCGCGCGCTATGGATGTGGTTGTGATCATGAAAAATGCCGACAGGCATATTGAAAGTCTTGTTCGTTATTCAGCCGATTTCAACCACTGAATTAGGCTCGGGTCGGCTTGGTTTTTCGCATGCCGATGGGCAGTCGGCCTGATAGCAGCTGCTCAGGATAAGCAATGTTCTGCTCCAACCCCGCCTCAAGCGTCACGATCGGATCAATATCGCTTCGGGCTTAAGGCGAATGTCCGGTTGATCGGCTTGAAGTCGTCGGTGGGTAACGCCATATACACCATTTCCGAGGGCGATCAGATCAATGCCTTCACCATTTCGGCAAGGCCGATCATGGTGAACTCGCCGGGGTTGGTTGAGGTTGACCGGGCGGGGAAGTTCCATCTGCATCTGCATCAGCCGCGCGGAGCCTTCGGTCAGGTCATCGAGGTGGCAGGACGATTGCTTCTGGGTGCCAACGCCAGACAGGGTGGGTTTGCTAGGCAGCGCATGCACGATGAACTGCCTGAGCGTGACCTGAAGCAACCGCGCTTTGGGCTGGTTCACCCGGCGCGGGAAGCATTGACGATCCTGCTCCCGCAGAAAGATCGCCAAACCGACGACATCCCGGTGTGGATGCCCCTCGCCGTAAAGATCGATAATGGTGCGGATCATTGGCTCTGGAGCTCAGACAGGGTCATCTCGCGAATAAGCTCGGCGAAGGTGGCTTGCGGCGTCCAGCGGAGGACGCTGCGAGCCTTGCTTGCATCCCCGACCAACTGCAAAGGCTCGGCGGGACGCATTAAGCCTGGATCGGTCTCGACGTGGTCGCGCCAGTCCATGTCGACGGCCGCGAATGCCTGTTCGAGGACGTCCTGGACGCTGTGGAGCTTGCCTGTTGCGAAGATGTAGTCGTCCGATGTCGGATGCTGCAGCGCCAGCCACATGCCGCGGACGTAATCGCGGGCGTGGCCCCAGTCGCGCTGGGCGCTGATGTCACCCAACTTGAGCTTGTCCTGGCGGCCCGCCTTGATGGTCGCGGCGGCGCGGCAGATCTTGCGGGTGACGAAGTTCTCGCCGCGACGGGGTGATTCGTGGTTGTAGAGAATGCCGTTGACAGCGAAGAGGCCGTACGATGCGCGATAGACGCGAACCAATTGGGTGGCAAAGGCTTTTGCGCAGCCGTAGGGGTTGATGGGCGCCATCGGCGTGTGTTCCGTCTGCGGGCTCTGCTCTGGTTTGCCGAAGATCTCGCTGGATGTTGCGTGGAAGAACCGCGGCGGTTCAGGCAGATCGCGCAAGATCTCCAACAGTCGCAGGGTTCCCATCGCGGTGAATTCGCAGGTGGTCTCGGGAATTTCGAAGCTTAGACCGACATGACTTTGCCCGGCGAGGTGGTAGAGCTCGCGCGGCCCGATCTTGATCAGCACGCGGCGGAGCGTGGTCGGGTCGTCCAAGTCTGCATAGTGCAGGAATAGCCGCTGATTGTAGACGGCAGGGTCGGCGTAGAGATGCGCGAGCCGGCTGCGCTCGAGGGTACTGGTGCGGCGTACGGCGCCGTGGACCTCGTAGCCTTGCGCGAGCAGCAGCTCCGTCAGGTAGGAACCGTCTTGGCCGGTAATGCCTGTGATGAATGCTTTCTTGGTCATGCGTGGCCGGGGGTCAGGATACAAGAGACAGATTACGCGAGGCCAATCTGGCGTGGACTCGGATGTTGTCGATAACGTACGGATGCAGGTTGAGTTCTTGGCACTGTACTGGAGCGAACCAACCGTAGGAACTTGCTTCGGCGTCGATGGCGATCTCGGTTCCGGACTCGACCTGCATCTGAAAGAGGATCGTCACGTCGTGGTAGGTGATTTGACCGATCTCGAAGAACAGATCGAAGCTGCCGAGCTCGCTCAATTCACCGGCAAGCAACCCGCATTCTTCCCGAAGCTTGCGATGCGCGGTCTGAAGACGCGTTTCGCCAATGTGCACCCGCCCGCCCGGAAACCACCATTGACCGATCGCAGGTTGGTTGGTCCTCTGGAGCAGGAGGACACGGCCGTCGGTGTCGGTGAGCAGGATGTCTACGCAGACACGAGGGAAGACCGTGATAATCCGTTCGTATTCTTCACTTTCGAGGAACATTTGTAGCTCTCATATCCGGTCGGGCATAAGCCGCATAAGCCGTATAAGCCATCGCTGGACAACGACCTCTTGCGGACTCAGTGGCCTTCTCGGCGCCGCTGTCGAGCAGAAACCCGACCCTAGTCGGTGGGAGCTCGGAGTTGAGTCCGGCTCGGCCTTTGGCTTTAGAGCCGACCGTCGACGGCATCAACCGGCAGAACGGATTTCACGTCGTAGAGGATCGCCTTGGGCTTGGCCCAACGGCGGATCCCGGTCGCTCCGGCTTCGATGAAACCGCGGTGGGCGACGGCGAGGATGACGGCATCGTAGGGGTCTTCCGCCGGGGGCTCGGCGAGGCAGTCGAGGCCGTATTCGTGCTTGGCCTCGGCGCGATCGATCCAAGGGTCGTAGCAGTCCACCGCGATGTTGTAGTCCCGCAGGGCGTGGATGATATCGATGACGCGGGTGTTGCGCAGATCCGGGCAGTTCTCCTTGAAGGCCAGACCGAGCACCAGGATGCGGCTTTGGCAGACACCGATGCCGCTTTGGAGCATGAGCTTGACGACGGTCTCGGCGACATGGGCGCCCATGCGGTCGTTGATGCGTCGCCCGGCGAGGATGACCTCCGGGTGGTAGCCGATAGCGACGGCTTTGTGGGTCAGATAGTAGGGGTCGACGCCGATGCAGTGGCCGCCGACCAGGCCGGGGCGGAAGGGAAGGAAGTTCCATTTACTCCCGGCGGCTTCCAGCACCTCGAGGGTATCGATGCCGAGCTTGCCGAAGATCAAGGCGAGCTCGTTCATGAGGGCGATGTTGAGATCGCGCTGGGTGTTCTCGATGACCTTGGCGGCCTCGGCGACGCGGATGCTGCTGGCCGGATGGGTGCCGGCGGTGATGATCTCGTTGTAGAGGGCATCGACGATGGCGGCGATCTCGGGGGTGGAGCCGCTGGTAACCTTTTTGATGGTGGTGAGGCGGTGCTCCTGGTCGCCGGGGTTGATGCGCTCGGGGGAGTAGCCGAGGTGGAAGATGTTGGTTTGAAGCCCCCTCTCCCCCGACCCCTCTCCCGCAAGGGGAGAGGGGGGATCTGCTCCCTCCCCCCTCGCGGGGGAGGGTTGGGGAGAGGGGGATGAACGATAGCGAAGCCCGGAATGCCGCTCCAAGACGGGCGCGCAGTCTTCCTCGGTGCAGCCGGAGTAGACGGTGGATTCGTAGATGACCAAGTCGCCGGGTTTGAGGACCTTGCCGACGGTCTCGGAGGCTTTGATCAGGGGCGTCAGGTCAGGCCGCTTGTAGTCGTCGACCGGGGTGGGCACGGTGACGATGAAAATCCGACAGGGGCGCAGGGCGTCCGGATCACCGGTGTAGGTCAGGTGGCGGGCGGCGGCGAGGTCTTCGGGGCTCGTCTCGCGGGTGCTGTCACGACCGCCTTTGAGCTCGGCGATGCGGGTCGGGTTGATGTCGAAGCCGATCACCGGGCGGTGTTTGGCGAACTCCACGGCGAGCGGCAAACCGACGTAGCCCAGGCCGATGATGGCGATGGGGAGGTCGAGGTCCGTCAGATGGGCGAGGTGTTTGTCCATGTGTGCTCGGGGCTCTGGCTGTGGGTCCGGATTCGAGTACGCGGTGTGACGGCGGACAGGCTCGGTGTTGCGCGTCTTGTTGCGCCTATTCAGGTGGCCTAGCTCAGCCGGCTATACCAGGGAAGGGCGATCTCCAGTCCCTCGCCAAGTCGATGGGTGGGTGCGTATCCCAGGCGCGTGGCGGCCTTGGTGATGTCGGCCAGGCTGTGGCGGACGTCGCCCGGGCGAAAATCGCGGTAGCTCGGTTGCGCGCCCTGCAGGTGCGGGTAGCGCGGCAGCAGGTGGCGGTGGATCTGGGCGTAGAGGTCGTTGAGCGTGGTGCGCTCGCCGACGGCGACGTTGTAGACCTGGTTGGCGGCTTCCGGGGCAGTCGCGCTCGTCGCTGCGGTAACGCTGGCGCAGGACACCGTTCTTGGCCGCGGGCTGCCCGCTCGGCGCGAGATGCTGGCCAGCTGGGCAGATGTAGACATCCAGCTCGGCATCGTCGTGGAAGGCGCTGCCGGGCAGGCGGCCCTCGGCGTGGGCCGAGCCCTTTTTCTCGGGCAGCGGGACATCAACGGTGATGCCGCGCGCCTCGCAGGCCGCGATCTCAGCCTCGGTGAAATAGCCGCCGTCGGCGAGGATCTCCGGAGACGGGACCTCCGCCCCCTCGGGGGCGTTGTCCGCGAGGACCTGGCGGGACTGCTCGGCCATCACCGTGAGCTGGCCGTAGTCGTTGTCGGCGTTGGTGACCTCGTGGGTCGGAATCAGGCCGTGCCGATCGTCGACAACGACCTGCACGTTGTAGCCGGTGACCTGCTTGCCGTTTTTGGTGAGCCGCCGGGCGTCCGGATCGGTGCGCGAGAGCTGCGTCTCGCCGGTCTCGGCGAGGACCTTCAGCTGATCACGCCGGCGCCGAGCACGCTCCTGCAGCGCGGCGAGCTGCTCGGCAGTGAGCGTGGGCTGCGCCGGGCCGGACGCCTCGCCGGCATCGGCGGTGTCGATCTCCTCGTGGTAGCGCTCGATGTCGCGCTCCAGTGCCGCCAGCTCCCGCTCGAGCTGCTGTTTGGTTTTGATGCTGCCCGCACTGGCATTGCCGTTGAAGAAGCTGCCGTCCAGACCGACCCGGGTGCCGCCGTACAGCCCCGGCTCACGGCACAGCAGCATGAACTCGCGATTGATCGCCTTGAGCGCCTTGGCGTTGTCTTTGCGGAAATCCGCAATCGTAGAGATAGAGCTTGAGCAGGTCGGCCGGATCATAGGCGGGTTGGCCCGCACCACCTGCCCCGGCACCGTGCTTGAACCCCAGTTCACCGACATCGACCAGCAGGTCGACATCGACGCCGATCGCCCGTGCCGGGTTGTCCTCTGCGATGTCATCCTCCACGCTCGGCGGCAGCAACATCGGCTGGCTCGGCTCAAAGCCGCGCTTGTAACGCCGCCCGCGCAGGACATCGGCCACCGCGGCGGCGGCACGCTTCGGTGCGGGCGTGCCATCATCCTCGCCCGGCGGCAGGAAGGCGAGCTGCTCGGGCGGCAGATGCGGCGGTGGGCAGGGCGTCGGCATCGGTGCGTCCACGGTCACTCCGGCGGCGGGATCTCGGCGGCGATGCGGCGTATTTTAGCACTCCCGCCCCTTTGGTGAAGGGCGGTGGAATACTTGCACAGTCTCGGAGCGTGGGAGCGAACACCGAGGTCCAACTGGGAACTCGGGAAAAACTTGACGGCGAGCAGGCTCAAGAACATGTTGGCCCGGCCTGCCTGGCGGCCGAGCCGTTCGATACTGGCGATGTTCTCGCTTCCCAGCTGCTGGTGTGCCAGCGCCAAGCCGTCGCCAGGATGCTGGCGAGGTCGGCATATTCCGGCTGCCAGCCGAGCGCACGGCGGATTCGGGAAGCATCGCCGACCAGACGAGCTGGGTCGCCGGGCCGGCGTGGTCCGATCTCGACGGGGATGCGCTTACCGGTGACGCTCTTGGCTTGTTCGATGACCTCGTGCACCGAAAATCCCTGTCCATTCACGAGGTTGATGGGACGCTGCGGATGCTGCTCGTCGATCGGGGTCTGCTCGGGAACGCCGTAGGTGGCGCAGGTGCTGGAGAAGATCAGCTTGTCGATGCCGCGGTCGCGCAAGGCTTCGAGCAGGGTCAAGCTCCCGGCGACGTTGTTGCGGTAATACTTGCCGGGATTCTGCACGGATTCGCCGACGTAGGCGTAGGCGGCGAAGTGCATCACGGCGGCGGGGCGATAGCGTTGGATAACGGCATCAAGGCGGACGCGGTCGGCAATGTCGCCCTCTTCCAACGGGCCCCAGCGCACGGCCCAGCGATGGCCGTAGACCAGGTTGTTGTAGCTGACGGGGGTGTACCCCTCTTGCGCCAACGCTTTACAGGCATGGCTGCCGATGTATCCAGCACCCCCGGTGACGAGAATGTTCATGAAGCAGGTCTCTCGGTCAGCGTCGCGGTGACTGTCCGCGACGCAAGAGGGCATCGAAGTAGGCGATGGTCGGCTGGAGGCCCTCGCGCAACGTCACCTTCGGCTCCCAGCTCAAGGCGCTGCGGGCCAGCCCGATGTCCGGCTGGCGCTGCTTGGGATCATCCTGTGGCAGCGGTTCGTGCACCAGAGGCGCGCTTGAGCCGGTGAGATCGCGGATGGTCTCGGCAAGCTCGATCATCGTGAACTCACCGGGGTTGCCGAGGTTGACCGGGCCGGCGAGGTCATCGGGGCTGTTCATGAGCCGGATGAAGCCCTCGATCAGATCGTCGACATAGCAGAACGAGCGTGTCTGGGTGCCGTCGCCGTAGAGGGTAATGGGCTTGTTCTGCAGCGCCTGGACGATGAAGTTGGAAACGACCCGGCCATCGTTGGGGTGCATGCGGGGGCCGTAGGTGTTGAAGATGCGGGCGACCTTGATGCGCAGGTGGTGCTGACGACGGTAGTCGAAGAACAGGGTTTCGGCGCAACGTTTGCCTTCGTCGTAGCAGGAACGGGGGCCGATGGGGTTGACGTTGCCCCAGTAGTGCTCGGGCTGGGGGTGGATGCTGGGGTCGCCATAGACTTCGCTGGTGGAGGCCTGGAAGATCTTGGCTTTGACCCGCTTGGCCAGGCCGAGCATGTTGATGGCGCCGTGGACGCTGGTCTTGGTGGTCTGCACCGGGTCGAACTGGTAATGGATGGGCGAGGCCGGGCAGGCCAGGTTGTAGATCTCGTCGACTTCGACATAGAGCGGGAAGGTGACATCGTGACGCAGCAGCTCGAAATAGGGGTTGTCGAGCAGGTGGGCGATGTTGTCCTTGGTGCCGGTGAAGAAATTGTCGACGCAGATGACGTCGTGGCCATCGGCGAGGAGGCGTTCGCACAGATGGCTGCCGAGGAAGCCGGCGCCGCCGGTGACGAGGATGCGTTTTCTTAGTGAATAGGCCATTGGGCTGTGCGGGTGATCGTTATTGGCGGTTTGCAGGCGATTGCAGTGGGGGCTGGCTGAGCGGTCGCGGGCGTGGCTTCGGGGTCCGGCAGGCTGCCGGGATGACGGAGCGAGCGGTTTGCCGGCGCTGCGTCATTCCGGCTTGGAGGCCGCCGGACCACTGGGCCAGGGACGGTATCTTGCGACCAGCACACCGCCTACGGTTGCGCGATGGCCGTGCCTGGCACTGGGTTTCGGCATCCTTGCCGGAACGACGGGGTGCGCGATCCGCGGCGGCTGGCGGGGCCGGGCTGCGGCGGCAGCGCTTGGCTGATGCTTGGGACACCAGGCTGGCTGCGAGGTACCGTCCGTGGCACTGGGTTCCGGCATCCTTGCCGGAACGACGGGCTGCGAGATCCGCGGCGGCCGACGGGGCGGGGCTACGGCGGCAGCGCTTGGCTGATGCTTGGAGCACCGGGCTGCGAGGTACCATCCGTGGCACTGGGTTCCGGCATCCTGCCGGAACGACGGGCTGCGCGGTGAACCGCGATCTGCGTCGTCCCGGCAAGGATGCCGGGACCCAGTGCCAGGGACGGTATCCCGCAACCAGCACGCCGCCCGCGGTTGCGCGATGGCCTTGCCGGGCACTTGTGACCCCCGCGGGGTCGTCGGCAGTCAATGGTCCTGACGGCGCTGTTGCTTCAGCCAGGCTTCGATGAGCGCGGGATCGAAACCTTCCAGCCGCTCTTCAAGGGCGAGCCCGCGCAGCCGCTCCTCGGGGGCGAGCTCGCGCAGCCGATCCTCTTCCACCAGGCGATCCAGCAGCGTCTTCCGGTACTTGGGATCGCGCAGGGCGTCTTCCATGAGGTCCCGCATCGCGTCGTGTTTGAATTCCTCAACGGTGTAGGCCATGGCGGTCTCCAGGCCACGGGTGGCGGCCAGTTGGTCGCGCAAGTAGGTGCCGATGCTGCTGCGCGGTCGATAGTGGGTCAAGCCGTACTGGATTTGATCGCTGGCGTGCGCAAACAGCCCCCAGGGGGCGTTGCGCGGCTGCTTCGCCAGGGCGTCCAGCACGATGAGGCGTACCGGCAGTGCACCCACCACCAGATCATAGACCCCGGGGCAGGCGGTCGCGCGACAGGCGCCGGCCGGCAGTTGACGTAACAGTTGGCGCGGCTGGCGGGTGGCGATGGCGTAGCGGCGAAAGTCGCGCGCCGGCAGCAGCGGGTAGGCGCCCGTGGGTTCGGCCAGCGGCTCATCGGCCCCATGCGCGTCGCTGCGGGCGCGCAGCGAGGCCAGCTTACGGTAGGTCACATAGTGGCTGATGAGTTCTTCCAGCGCCCAGGCGTTGAAGGGCTCCGCCGCGGATTTATAGCTGAGCAGGTTGTGGGCGGCCAGATTCTCCAAGCCATCGGGGAGGCCATCCAGGGCGGCTGGATCGGCGGTCGCATCCGCGCCGCCGCGCTTCTCAATGATGAGGATATCGAGTCGTTGACTCTTGAGCGACAACTCCTCTTCCATGGTCACCGACCAGGGGCGACCGACGAACAGGTCGGTGAGCAGGATGCCGAGCCAGCGGTGCCAGGGTTTGTGGGGGCGGTTGTCCATGGCTGGCGTGATGGCGCGCATGGCGCGGCGGAAGACCGTCGCATGGCGGGGCGCGATACGACGTGCGACGCGATACGCTGCGCTATTGCGCCCTACTGAGTTGCGGCACTCTGCCGGAACGACGGGGTCAGGCGTTCGGATCGAGGTCTGCGGCCGGGTCGGCGTGCAGGGCGCGGACGTCCTGGCGCAGGCGGGCGATCTCGGCTTCCAGGGCCAGGTATTCGGCTTCTTTGCGCTGGAGGAAGCGCAGGGTGAGCTGCGCCTTCTGCTCGATGCCGTGCGGGGTGAGCAGGTAGGCGTAGGCCCGTTTGTCTTTGCTGGTGCGAAAGTTTTGGATCTTGATCCAGCCTTTGTCGACCAGGGCGCGCACGCAGTAGTTGGCGGCGCCGACGCTGACACCCAGTTCGCGCGCCAGGGCGCGCTGGGAAAGCTCCGGGTTGGCTTGCAGCAGGCGCAGGGCGTGAAAGTGGCGGTCTTCGCTCACGGCGGGGGCGGCTCCTGGGGGCTTCGGTGCGGTCCGGATCGCGTTGGATCGCGTTCGCGCCTGATATCCAGACAGACCTTCGTGTAGGGGCGGGTTTGAAACCCGCCCCTACGGCCGGTGATCACGTCCGAAGGCTAGACCTGCACGGCCAGCCGGAGGTTGAGGCCTCGGTTGGATCGGGGCGCCGCCCGCTAACGCTAAAGCGTCGGCCTCCGGTTGGGGTGCACCGGGCGCTGGGGGGCGGGGTGTGAAGGCCGTTGGGGCTGGTGGGGACGTGAGGCGACCCGTACGGAGCGGTCAAACGCGTCCGGACACGCTACCGCCCTACCCTGTCAGTGGCGGGCATGGCCGAAGTCATTGGTTCGCAACATTTGTTCAGTCCTTAAACGAGGGGTCTATGCTAACGCGGGTGAGGCGCGGCGGCAAGGTGGTTTGGCCGTTCGGTTAGTGGAGCACCTCGTCGAGGGTCTGGGCGGTCAGGATGCGGTCGGACCACTCCAACAGGGTTTCGGAGTCGGCGCGCGCGATCTGTTCGCGCACCGCCTCGGTGGGCGGACCGAACTTGCGGGTGATCTGGCGCAAGAGCATGGCGGCCTCTCCTTCTTGGCGGCCCGCTTTATGGCCCTCTTTAAGGCCCTTCTGAATCCCGATGCGCTCGGCAGTGGTGACGTATTGCATGTGCTCGGCTTCCTCTAGCGCTTGAATGCACCGATGGTAGTCTTCTTCCAAGGCGTCGGGCAACGCTAACACCCAATCGATGAAGGCGTAGAGACTCAAGATCGCGTCGCGCTCCAGCCCGAGGCGATAGAGTCGGCGCGTCAGGCCGATTTTGTGTTCGAGCCGCGCGGCCGGGTCGCGACGGGTCGCGGTGGCTGCCAGGTGCGCCAACACGACCAGCGCAAAGGGGTTGGGGCTGGTCTCCAGTTCGGCCGCGCGGTCACGATAATCCAGCAGCTTGATGCTGGGAAACTCCAAGACCGCCCGGCAACCCCACAGTGCGTGCTCGTAGCGCACGGGGCGCCAGTTGGGATGATCGTCGGTCAGCACCACGAAGGTGGCGACCGGGCGGTTGTAACGGTCGGTCAGTCGCGAGTGGTAGGTGTAGAGACGCCGCGGGAAGTCCGCCTCCCGGTCGCCTTGGACTTCGGTGTGGATCAAGACCCAGGTCTCCTCGCCACTGCACCGCCAGACTTTGATCAGCTTGTCCGCATGGCGGCGACCCACGACCGCGCGACGGGTGACCTTCTGGAGTTCTTTGTCGAGGAATTCATAGCCGCGTGACCAGTCGATGTCGGCGGCGGCCACGGGGAAGAAAAACTCGAGAAACTGCCGATGCCAACGGTCGAGTACGTCTTTCCAGGGCGTGTCGTAATCGTCGCGCGGGACGGCGAGCGGGGGTGGCTTTTTCGGCATTGGTATTGGGCGTTCCGTCTTCTCTTGCCGGTCCGTGCTCGCTGCGCGGTACCGTCCATGGCGCTGGGTTCCGGCATCCTTGCCGGAACGACGGGCTGCGCGATCCGCGGCGGCCGGTGGGGCGGGCGCGGCGGCGGCGCTTGGCTTGTGCTTGGGGCACCGGTGTGGCTGAGAGGTGCCGTCCTGGCACTGGGTTCCGGCATCCTGCCGGAACGACGGGCTGCGCGGTGAACCGCGCTCTGCGTCGTCCCGGCTCGGAGGCCGGGACCCAGGGCCAGGGACGGTAACCCGCAACCAGCACACCGCCTACCGTTGCGCGATGGCCCTGCCTGGTACTGGATTCCGCTACCCTACCGAAATGCCGGGGTCAGGCGTTCGGGTCGAGGTCCGGGGCCGGGTCGGCGTGCAGGGCGCGGACGTCCTGACGCAGGCGGGCGATTTCGGCTTCCAGGGCCAGGTATTCAGCTTCTTTGCGCTTGAGGAAGCGCAGGGTGATCTGGGCCTTCTGCTCGAGGCCTTGCGGGGTGAGCAGGTAGGCGTAGGCCCGTTTGTCCTTGCTGGTGCGGAAGTTCTGGATCTTGATCCAGCCTTTTTCGACCAGGGCGCGCACGCAAAAGTTGGCCGAGCCGACGCTGACGCCCAGTGCGCGGGCCAGGGCGCGTTGGGAGAGGTCGGGATTGGCTTGCAGCAGGCGCAGGGCTTGGAAGTGGCGGTCTTCGCTCACGGCGGGGGCGGCTCCTGGGGGCTTCGGTGCGGTCCGGATCACGTTGTCTAGCGTTCGCACCTGATATCCAGACAGACCTCGTGTAGGGGCGGGTTTGAAACCCGCCCCTACGTCCGGTGATCACGTCCGAAGGCGATACCTGCGCGGCTAGCCGGAGGTTGAGGCCTCAGTTGGGTGCGGGGGGCCGCCCGCTAAAGCGTCGGCCTCCGGTTGGGGTGCACCGGGCGCTGGGGGGCGGGGCACAAGGGCCGCAGGGGCGAAGTGCTCAAACGGGTCCGGACACGCTACCGCCCTACCCTGTCAGTGGCGGGCATGGCCGAGGTCATTGGTTCGCAATATTTTGTTCAGTCCTTAAACGACTGGCCATACTAACGCGGGTGAGGCGCGGCGGCAAGGTGGTTTGGCCGTTTGGTTGATCTTTGGTCCAGGGTCCCAGCGTCTTGGCTGGATCACGGGCGGCGAGATCCGCGGTGGGCGGCGGGCCGGCGGCAGCGCTTGGCTTGTTCTTGGGCGCCGTTGTGGCTGAGAGGTACCGTCCGTGGCACTGGGTTCCGGCATCCTTGCCGGAACGACGGGCTGCGAGATCCGCGGCGGCCGGGGTGGGGCGGCAGCGGTTAGCTTGTTCCTGGGCACCGTTGTGGCTGAGAGGTACCGTCCGTGGCACTGGGTTCCGGCATCCTTGCCGGAATGACGGGCTGCGAGATCCGCGGCGGCCGGGGTGGGGCGGGGGCGCGGCGGCAACGCTTGGTTTGTTCTTGGGCACCGTTGTGGCTGAGAGGTACCGTCCGTGGCACTGGGTTCCGGTATCCTGCCGGAACGACGGGCTGCGAGATCCGCGGCGGCCGATGGGGCGGGGGCGCGGCGGCAGCGCTTGGCTTGTGCTTGGGCGCCGTTGTGGCTGAGAGGTACCGTCCGTGGCACTGGGTTCCGGCATCCTGCCGGAGCGACGGACCGCGCGGTGAACCGCGATCTGCGTCGTCCCGGCTCGGAGGCCGGGACCCAGGGCCAGGGACGATAACCCGCAACCAGCACATCGCCCACCGTTGCGCGATGGCTCTGGCTGGCACGGGCCGCCGCGGGGTCGTCGGGTCGACGTCTTCGGTCTTGAACTGACGGATGGCGAGGTACTCCAGCACATGCAGGCTAGAGCTGACGACCCAGCCTTGGCTGTTACCCCGGCGCCCGGCGCGCATGAGGGCCGCGATCAGTTGCAAGTCGGCTTCGGGGCGGCGCGCGAGCCAGAGATCCAGAATGACGTTGACTTCGAAGACGAGGTTTTGCATCGCGGGTACTTTTCGGCGAGGCTGTCGATCAAGGCGTGCTTGTCGTCCGCCGGACTCGCGGCCGGTCGCGGGCGGTCAAGGGGGCCGAGGATCTGCCTGATCTCGGTCAGGAGGTCATCCTGATCCAGGAGATCGCGAGCGCTCGTCTCGGGCGCAACGGGCGGAGCGATGATTTCTTCGTCCGGCACGTCCACGAGTACCCTCAAATCAGCTCGGCGGCTTCTCGGAGCCGATCCGCCGTTGCCGGCAAGCCCGCCCGTTCCAGCGCCGTTGCAAACTCCCAATCGGGAACCGCCGCCCGCATGCAGTCGCGACGGACATCGAGCCGACCGGCCAAATCCGGGCGGCTGTTTTCCAATGCCCGAATCCACTCGTCCTCGATCCGAGTCGTCCATTTAGCGGCGTAGAGTCCGGCCGTGGCCAGACTGAGCAGGGCGTCCGTCATCGCGATGGAGTACAGCACGCAGGCATCCAGTACAGCGGTGTAGCGCGCGTGTCCAGCCATCAGTAATCCAGACCCAACTCGCGTGCGTTATCCGCCAGACGATCGAGCGCCAGTTGCTGTTGCTCGCGCAGCTGTTGCTCATAGTCCAGCAGATGCTTCAGGGTCACCCGCCGATGCGTGCCGACTTTTCGATAAGGCAGATGACCCGCTTCCATCTCTTTGATGACGAAGGGACGCGAGACATTGAGGAAGTGTGCGGCCTCGACCGTGGTGAGCTCGCGTTCCATGGGCATCAGCACGATGGACTGGCCCTGACTCATGGCGCCGAGCAACTGGCCGATTACCCTCAGGGCGGCGGGCGGCACCTCAACGCGCGGATGTTCGCCGGTGTCTGTCGTCAGCAGGATCGAGGCGGCGCGCGAGTGATCCAGCGCGGCCATAATGCAGCGTTGAGCGGCGCGCGCCAGATCCTTCTCGGCGGGACTCAACAGGGGTGACTCAAGCTCGCGGGCATGGTCGATGTTAGTCATAACGGGGGGGCTTCCTGATTTGTTTCTGCGTCCGTCCATGATAGATGCAAATGCAATAACCGCAACCGCCGTCGTCAGGAGGCTTCAGGCGATGAGCGTTTGGCAAAACCGCCGATCAGCCGCGTTGCCGAGGTGGTGTTCCGAGTGACGTGCGCCGGGGTGGGGTGCGTTGGGATCGGCTTGGACCTGCGCTTCGGAAATGCTGCTGGGCGCCATCCCTGACGTCGCTCTGGAAGGCGACTATCTGCACAATCTCGGAGCGTGGGAGCGAGAACGCGGGTCACCTTGGCTCGCTTGTCGGCATGGCGCCGACCGGGCTCGGCATCGTGCATCACCTGTTGCAGCGCTTTGTCGTGGTTTAGAGGCGACCGTCCACCGTATGGACCGGCAACACGGACTTCACGTCGTAGAGGATCGACTTGGGCTTGGCCCAGTGCCGAATCCCCGTCGCGCCGGTCGCGATAAAATCGCGATGGGCAACGGCGAGGATGATGGCGTCGTAGGTGCCGGACGCCGGGGGCGCGGGCAGGCAGTCGAGGCCGTATTCGTGCTGCGCTTCGTCACGGTCGATCCAGGGGTCGTAGCAGTCGACGGTGAGGTTGTAGTCGCGTAGCGCCTGGATGATGTCGATGACGCGGGTGTTGCGCAGATCCGGGCAGTTCTCTTTGAAGGCGAGGCCGAGTACCAGGATGCGGCTGTGGCAGACGCCGATGCCGCGCTTGAGCATCAGCTTGACGACGGTCTCGGCGACATGGGCGCCCATGCGGTCGTTGATGCGCCGCCCGGCGAGGATGACTTCGGGGTGGTAGCCGATGGCGACGGCTTTGTGGGTCAGGTAATAGGGGTCGACGCCGATGCAGTGACCGCCGACCAGGCCGGGGCGGAAGGGCAGGAAGTTCCATTTGCTGCCGGCGGCTTCGAGCACCTCCAGGGTGTCGATGCCGAGCTTGTCGAAGATCAGCGCGAGCTCGTTCATGAGGGCGATGTTGAGGTCGCGCTGGGTGTTCTCGATGACTTTGGCGGCTTCGGCGACGCGGATGCTGCTGGCCGGGTGGGTGCCGGCGGTGATGATCTGGCGGTAGAGGGCGTCGACGATGGCGGCGATGTCGGGGGTGGAGCCGCTGGTCACTTTCTTGATGGTGGTGAGGCGGTGGTCGTGGTCGCCGGGGTTGATGCGCTCGGGGCTGTAGCCGCAGTAGAAGCCTTGAGTGGGCATCGGTGGCGGCGGGACTGGACGCTGGAGCGTCCGCACTTGCTCCCACGCTGGAGCGTGGGAGCGAGAGGGTGGCGCGGGGGGCGGTGCATCTCCATGGCGGGGGTCGGCGCGGCGCTCGGGGTAGTGAGTGCTCTCGGGAGCGGCCTGGCGGCGGTCGGCATGGAGGTAGGTCAGGCCGGAATGGCGCGCGAGGACGGGGACGCAGTCGTCTTCGGTGCAGCCGGGGTAGACGGTGGATTCGTAGATGACCAGGTCGCCGGGTTTGAGGACCTGGCCGACGGTGGCGGACGCCTTGAGCAGCGGGGTGAGATCCGGGCGTTTGTAGTCATCGACCGGGGTGGGCACGGTGACGATGAAGATGCGGCAAGCGCGCAGCGCTTCCGGGTCGTTGGTGATCCGCAGGTGGCGGGCGGCGGCCAGGTCGTCCGTTGAGACCTCGCGGGTGCGGTCATGCCCAGCTTGAAGTTCGGCAATGCGCGCGGGGTGGATGTCGAAGCCGACGACTGGGCGGTGTTTGCCGAATTCGACCGCCAGCGGCAGGCCGACGTAGCCGAGGCCGATGATGGCCAGGGGACAGTCCGGGGCGCTCAGGTGGGCGAGGAAGGCTGTGGCGATGCTTTGGTCCATGTCAGGGGCGTGCGGCTGGCGGTCTGTTGGATGCGTGGGGGACGGTTCGGGTGCGGCGATGTGCTGGCTGAGAGGTGCCGTCCTGGCACTGGGTTCCGGCATCCTTGCCGGAACGACGGGCTGTGAGATCCGCGGCGGCCGGTGGGGCGGGGGCGCGGCGGCGGCGCTTGGTTTGTGCTTGGGGCACCGGTGTGGCTGAGAGGTGCCGTCCTGGCACTGGGTTCCGGCATCCTGCCGGAACGACGGGCTGCGAGATCCGCGGCGGCCGGTGGGGCGGGGGCGCGGCGGCGGCGCTTGGTTTGTGCTTGGGGCACCGGTGTGGCTGAGAGGTGCCGTCCTGGCACTGGGTTCCGGCATCCTGCCGGAACGACGGGCTGCGAGATCCGCGGCGGCCGGTGGGGCGGGGGCGCGGCGGCGGCGCTTGGTTTGTGCTTGGGGCACCGGTGTGGCTGAGAGGTGCCGTCCTGGCACTGGGTTCCGGCATCCTTGCCGGAACGACGGGCTGTGAGATCCGCGGCGGCCGACGGGGCGGGGGCGCGGCGGCGGCGCTTGGTTTGTGCTTGGGCACCGGTGTGGCTGAGAGGTGCCGTCCTGGCCCTGGGTTCCGGCATCCTGCCGGAACGACGGACCGAGCGGTGAACCGCGATCTACGTCGTCCCGGCAGGATGCCGGGACCCAGGGCCAGGGACGGTAACCCACAACCAGCACATCGCCCAAAGTTGCGCGATGGCCCTGCCTGGCACGGGCCGCCGCGGGGTCGTCGGGAGTCAATGGTCGTGACGGCGCTGTTGCTTCAGCCAGGCTTCGATGAACTCGGGATCGAGACCTTCCAGCCGCTCCTCGGGGGCGAGTCCGCGCAGCCGCTCCTCGGGGGCGAGTCCGCGTAGCCGCTCCTCGGGGGCGAGTCCGCGTAGCCGCTCCTCGGGGGCGAGTCCGCGCAGCCGCTCCTCGGGGGGGAGTCCGCGCAGCCGTTCCTCGGGGGCGAGCTCGCGCAGCCGATCCTCTTCCACCAGGCGATCCAGCAGCG
>JACDZG010000184.1 GCA_013426805.1 Chromatiaceae bacterium | reverse complement strand
GCTCCTACGGAGCTTGATTCTTGATAGCGTCTTATTCGGAAATCGCCTAAAGTCCGACAGGCTGCTAGCGTTCGTCGGGCCGACGAACGGTAGGGTTCCGATGGGTGCGCCGACCGAGTCCAGTTCGACCTCCACGCGCTCCGAAAACTCCTTGCCATCTGGAATAAATCTACTGCGCTGAACCATACACACGCGCAATCGGCGTGGTTGCCGAACTCGTCAAGATAAGTTGACACGATCAATCATGTTGACCAGGAAACAACACCGTCGCTTGCAGCAGAATCGCAACGCTATGATTGATATAGTGCGTTCGTCTGCGGTCAAGCTCATGTTTGACAGGATTTCCCGCACCCGTGCGGCGATCCTCTGCGGTTACAAACAGCGTCCAGCCACGCGTTTTCACGGTTTGGCCCCAAACCGCTCGACCGAGCGCGATGTTGATTGCGGCGGGCAGAATTAGCGTCGTCTTGCCGGTCCCGCCCGGTGCAAGCAACTGGCCCACGTCGTTGTAGAAAAATCCATCGACGATGCACAGAGGGGTCAAATACCCGCCGGCCGCCGGTCCGTGCGCCGCGGTTCAGGGGGGTCAAGGTTTGGGTGACGATCTCGAACAGGTCCGGCAGGGCGTTCATTGCGCACCCCCGCGGATCACACGCCCGGTGACGGTGAAAAACCGGCCGCCGCTGTATGCCTCGATCCCGCTGGCGTTCGACCCAAGCGCCGGGAACTGGCGCCCGTAGCCGATGGCGTGGACTCCGGTTCCAGATGGCGACCACTCGACATATCCGGGCAGCGTGTCGGCCAGGACCGCCAGCTCGGGGCGTTCGTCGGTGTGGTCCAAGTCGATTCCTTGCCAGTACCCTTCGCCGTCCTGCCCCAAGGCAAACCCGAGCCCCGCGTATCGCCCGGTTTTCAGGGCGGTCCGGGCTTCGTCGAATGTGCCGAGCTTGGCCAGGTCTGCCGGCGTGTCCAGGTCGCCCCGCCGGGGCGTGCCGTCGAGCGGCGTTCGTTTGTCTGGGGTCCAGGTCTTGGGCGAGTGCGCCCGTCCGGCCTGCGGCCGGTGTTGTGGTCGACATGTTCAGCCCCCCGCCTGAGCGGCTGGGGCGGTGTTGGTCTGGATGCGATCGTTCAGCCAGGCGTCAACCGCTTCGGGGTTGTAGCGCACGGCCGATCCTATCTTATGGAAAGGCGGGCCGCCGCCCTTCACTCGCCATTGCTGAAGCGTGCGCACAGAGAATCCGAGCCGTGCGGCTTCTTGTTTTTCGTCGCGGAGCGTCTTGATGGGTGTGCTGGATTCGGTGTTCTTGGTGGTCATGTAGGGGTACCCAAGCAGGCGTTGGATGCCCTGACCCTTCGAAGGGTCAGGTCTACATGACCTCCAAACCGCAAGCAACGCGAGTGCGATGGTCTGGTCAAGCCCCCTTCAGCGCCGGCTCAGCACTCTCCCCCGTGCTTATCTCGGGGGTGCGCGAAGCGTGGGTGGCGTTGGAGTTGGTGCGCGTAGTGTAGAGTACGGCGCCGTTCCCGTCAAATTACACCTTTCCTGTCAACGGCTTCGCCCACGTCCACGGGCCGGAAGCGCGACAACCTCCGCCGGGGTCAGGCGGTGAAGGGGCCGCCTTTTCGGGGATCAGCCTAGACCCGGCCGAGCGGGTTAAACCAGCTTTGCGACCTTCAGCAAGACGCCCACGATGATGCTTGTTTGCAATATTCCCGCACCAATGACCCAGCGGGTTAGCTCGGCTTTGCTTTCGGCAATCCGGGTGTTCGTCTCGGCAATCTTCGCTTCAAGTCGCAACTCGGATTCCCGAATATCGCGCCGCAGGTTGTTCTGGTGTTCGGCTGTTTCGGCTTTGGTCGCCATTTGCCGATCCAGGATTTCGGCCAATGCGCGAGACTGGGTTTCGGCTTGCTGCGGGCTGAATCCGCCCGCCTTGAGGGTGTCGGCATAGGCCAGGGTGTCAAGAATGAAGCTGGGCATGTCCTCAGCCCTCGGTCAATTCAAGGCGCCGTTCGATGCGCTCGATCCGCATTTCCAGCTTGTCCATGCTGACTTGGTGCCTGGCGTCGGTCTCATCGCCAAAGGTCACTTCGCGCTTGACCAAGGCCATGGCACCCTCAAGGCTCGTCATGCGGTGTTTCAGGTCGCTGACGTCATCGGCAATCTGATCGACCCGGCCGCGGATGTGGCGCAAGTGTTCCAGGACCAGGCTTTCAATGTCGGCGGTCATCGTGGGTTCTCCGGGTGAAGGGGGTCGGTTCTGGGGATCTTCAGTGTTCGCCGGGAGTCACTTCGCCCCCGTGCGGGCGCGGGTTGGAAACTCGGTAACCTCAGCGGTGAGCCCGGCCGCGCCCATGATCCGGGCGCCGTGCTGGTCCAGGGCCGCCCTGACCGAGTCCTCGCCGAAGCGGGCATAGACGGCGGTTGTGCTTTGGTTGGAGTGATTCAGAACCCGGCCGATCAGGTGTAGCGAGTTCCCGGACTGCGCGAGCCAGGAACCGACCGTGCGCCGCAGATCATGCAGCCGCACATCCTCAATACCGGCCGCCGTGCGCACCCTGCCCCATGGCTTGCTGATGTTGACCAGGTGGGCGCCTGGGAGCTTGCCGGGCAGGACGTAGGGGTTGCCTTCGGTCTGGGGTAGGTCGCGCAGCAGGGCCACGGCAGGCGGGCTCAGGGGGATGTCGTGCACCCGTCCGGTCTTGGTGTCGGGCAAGCGCAGTTCCGCCCGCGTCCAATCCACGTCTGCCCATTGGGCCTTGAGTAGTTCCGACTTCCGCGCGCCAGTCAGCAGGTACAGCCACAGGGCCGCGCGGGCCGATGCGTTCGGTTCCTCGTTGATCGCCTGAGCGAGACGGGGTAGTTCGTCATGCGTCACCCAACGGTCGCGCTTCGTCTCCTTGTAGTCGTCGATTCCTTGGGCCGGGTTGCGGTGGTCTTCGGGCACGAAGCCCCAGCGGTGGGCAAGCTCGAACATCTTGGCGACCAATTCGCGCACCCGGTTTGCCTCGTAGGGGTGCCCCTCCTTGGTGCCGATCTTGGAATGCAGGGCCGCCACATCCGCCCGCTTGATCGCCTGCGCTGTAAGACTGGCCCACACGGGCAGGATGCGGTTATTGATGCGCCGCTCGTCCTCTGACCAACTCTTCTTGTGGACCTTGGCGTACCGATCCAGGTAGGCCGTGCACAGGTCCCGCACGGTCTCGCTTTGGCGTTCCTGCTCGCGGGTAGCGACCGGATCGGCGCCTTCGGTCTCGACCTTCGCCAGTTCGGACCGGGCCGCGCCGCGGGCTTGGTCCAGGGTCAGAACGCCATAGGTGCCGATGGTCGGCAGGCGCTTGCGGTCCCCAACCCGGTAGGACAGCACGAATGCCTTGCGGCCGCCCGGATAGACCCGACAGCCGAACCCTGGCACCTCGTCATCCCACAGGACGCACCGGGCGTTGTTCTCGCCCGCATACCGGGCCGCGTCGACGACTCGCTTTGTCAGCTTCAGCTTATCCGCCCTCCGTTTGAGTCACCACTGAGTCACCAGTGAGTCACCACTGAGTCACCACTGAGTCACCAGAAGGAGGCGAATCAGGGCGTACTGTGCAGTAAAGAATAGCACAAGCGAACGGGCTAAGCCGTTGTAGGATAGTAAGGAATCGTAACCAATGGGAACCGAGCGAAAGGGCGACCTTCAGGCTACGAACCAGGGGGTCGGGAGTTTGAATCTCTCCGGGCGCGCCAATTTATACAACGGCTTAGGTGCTTCGGCCCTGCGCCGTTTTTCCTTGTGCCACAGTTTTTCCACAGTGGGAAGGTGGAACCGCTACGCTTGTTCCACCCTACAGAGCCCAAGCGCATGACCACAGCGTAGCGGTTCCACCCCATGCCACTAACCCGACCTACGCGGCGCGGGCAACGGAAGACGGCCGCAACAGCGATTCAGGACGAAAATCCGCACCCAGGTGCAGATCGGCCGGCGTGATGTCCAGCGTGGCACACTGGGATAAGAGCGTTGACAGTGCCTCGTAGTAGCTCATCAGACGCCCTTCGTCATAGGCGGACGACGCATTCAACGCCATGGCCGCGTCCTTCGGAGACTGGGCGGTCTCCTCCAGGACCAGCAGCGCGTCTTGCTGTTTGCTCATGGATCAGGCTCCGTAAGAATTCGCTCCAGGATTTCAATCTTTATGGATGCGGCCATGGCCTTGCCGGTCGTCAAACTCGACAAGGATTACCGTGAAAGATTGGGGGGCTGGGAACAAAGCTACGCCCTGGCCCCCAGGGCCTCGGCGATACGCCCGCGCAGAAAATCCATGGTGTCGGTGTACTGGGTCAAGTAGCCGGTTGAGCGGTCATAGCGTACCGCGCATTCGAGGGCCGGGACGTAGAATCCCGAAACCAGATCGCACTGCTCGGGGCTGTACTTGGTCAGCCAGTCACGGGCCGTCAGGAGCGGGTGCGAAGGGTGGTCCATGTGGCGGTCGTCGGTTAGGCCGATGGCGCCGCCGCGGATTCCAGTTGATAGGCCAGGTCGAAGACCTCTTCCCAGGTCAACTGCTCGATATTCGCGACGCGCCCCATCTCGGCCTCGGCATTACGTTTGGCCATGATGAAGGCTTTACCCCAGAGGTCGCGGATCACCCGCTCGTTGAGGCTGGGCGTCTCCTCGCGGATGTCGGCGATCTCGTCGCGGGCATCGGCAATGCTCGTGACCCAGCTCGGGGAGCGACGCTCGGGCTGGGTCCGCCACTTGATGATGTGGAGCATCAGGCGGACCAACTGGCTCTTCAACGCACGTCGCTCGGACTTGGACAAGGCTTCGATCAACTCCTGGATGCCGGTATTGGCCTCGGTGACGCGGCCGGCTTGCAGTGCCTCCTGGATGGCCACCGCGGTACGATAGGGCGAGTCGCTCGCCAGGGTTTGCCAGTTCATGATGATGACTCCGCTACGGTGATGGGTCCGGAGTACGGACAGGCGCGATCACGATGGGCGTTAGCACCTTCGTTCAATATCCGACCGAGCCGGGTTACGCCTCGCTATCCGCGCCGACCCGACTCCTGCCAAGACGTTCCAAACGCTTGCGCACTGCACCCTCTTGCCCACCCCAGGGCCTTGGATCAACAAAAGCGAGGTGACGCTTATCGAGCAGCAGATCGATTGGTAGATTATCGAACAGTGCGTACTCTTCTGCCAAGGGTTTGAAACTGGGTGCAGCGTGACCGGGCTGGAATACCGGGCCTGGAAATTCGGCCCGGTCCCCGTGCAGGTGATGCAGGAGTGGGATGACCCACCGGGATTCGGCCGGTGAGTGGAAGAGAACATATCTGCTAGTCCTCGCAGGCGCCCCTGGGGACGATGTCGTTTACCGTTTGCTGACCAGCCGCGCGCATGCCCGACCCAAGATCCCGCCATGCTTTCACGGGTCCCCCTATCCCGGCTGCTACCTTGGACTATTGGGCGGACCGCTGACTGCTTCATGACTTGGGATCGATCAGGAGGAAGCGCAGTGCCATGAGCACGCGCCGGGGGTATTTGCGGTGCATGGCCATGCCGAGCCAGTAGGCGGCCTCCTCGCGGCCCATCTCTTCGATGCCTTCGGCGCAGGCGCGCAGGTATTCACGATTGCGCATGGGGCGAGGATGCGGAACAGGAGCCCCAGGTTGAGCGCGAAGTCCTCGTCCAGGGGGAAGGTCCGGCGTTCGCCGACCAGGGCGCCGCCGAGCTTGATCCGGGCCTTGGCCAGGCGCCGCAGCACGCGATGTTCGACCAGGGCGAGGTTGCGCCCGCGCAACCCGGCGATCCGCATCGGGCGATCGTCCAGATAGGCCGACCCCTGTACGAAGCGCCGCCGGGCGTCGTCGACAAAACTGAGATCCGTGCCGGGGGAGCGGATGGAGTAGCGCAGCTCCTCGGGGGTCGCGCCCTTGAGGTTTTCGTTGAAAGCCAGGGTATGGAACAGGATCGCCCGGCCCAGGTAGGAGCCGCTGGAAATTGTCCAGGGTGGACATCTTCTCGCGCAGGGTGTCGATCAACTCCGGGTGCAGAGGGTAACCTGCCGCGAAGGCTTCGAGCCGGTAATCACCAATGCCGGCGGGCGGCAGTTGGTTCCGATGCTGCTCCCACAGCCGACGGTAGGACGCGATGACGACCGCGGCCCCGGCGTCGTCGATGCGGGTGAACAGCCGGCGGCGGAGAATCTTGACCGTCTCGTCCTCCTCGGTCGGATCGAGTAGCCCCGTTCCTTCAGGCAGTGGGGATCGTACCGGCTTCGGCATGGGCCAGGCCCAATCAGCGGGCTCGCGTTGTCGTTGAGCCCGCTGAAGTGAATGGTCACTGTTTGTCAGGGCAGGGAATCGACGACAGCGGCAGGATCATCGGTGTCGGCTCCGGGCGATCAAGCAGGACACCCTCGACCACCGACATCGACTCGAATCCATAGCGAAGATAAAACGTCCGCGCCTCGGGCTTCGCGTCGACGACGACTCCGACACCCCCGACCGCGTCAGCCATCCGGCGGGCGAGGGTCAAGGCGAACCGCAGCAGGGCCTGGCCGATCCCGCGGTGGCGCGCCGTCTCGGCGACCGCCAGTCGCGCCAGCCGCAGCGTCGGCAAGGGGTAGCGCGGCAACGGACGACGGCGCTGCGCGGGGAGCGCGTCGATCTCGATCGCGGACGGCGAAACGGTGACAAAGCCGAGGATCGCATCATCCTCGACCGCGATGTCGGTGACGCCGACATGGTGGCGAAACTGATTTTGGCCCGCAAAGCGATGGTAAAACCGGTCGAGATCGGCGTGGCCGCTGCGGAACTGGTCGCGATCGTCGCCGGGCTCCAGCCGCCGAATCGTGACACTCATCGGGTGTCGCTGTGAGCGGGCTCCGGGTCCTCGCCGAAGAGTTCACGCATGGCCCGATTGGGGGCTTCCTGAGACTCCAGCCGCTCCAGCAGCCGCTCGCCCGACGCGCCCGTGACCATGAGGCGCGGCGGGATGACGACCTCCTCCGGGATCTCGCTGCTGGACAGGTCCAGCAGTTCTGCAGCGCGGGTCTTGTTGCCGCCGGTCAGGGTCATCGCGCCTTGCAAATAGTGAGTCGCCAACTGGCGCACCAGGTCCGGCAGATCGACACCCTGGGCGATGATCGGTGGGAGACGGATCAGGGCTACTGCGAGCCGGAAGAACAGATCGCTTCGAAATCGCCCCGCGGCGACCTCGGCGGTGAGAGTACGATTGGCGGCGGCGAGGATGCGCACATCCACCGCTCTGGGGTTGGTGGTGCCGACCCGTACCACTTGACCTTCCTAGCAGCCTGTCGGACTTTAGGCGATTTCCGAATAAGACGCTATCAAGAATCA
>JACDZG010000045.1 GCA_013426805.1 Chromatiaceae bacterium | reverse complement strand
TCGCACGAAATCTGCTATCCATAATACCGCAATTTATGCCTATAGCAAGTATAACCGGATAGGCATGTTGGACAATTTCAAGCCGCTCAACGACGACTACGGGCACGCCGCCGGCGATCTGCTGTTGATCGAAGTCGCGCGACGCCTCACCCTGACCGTACATACCGACGATACCGTGGCACGCTTGGGCGGCGATGAGTTCGTCGTGCTCATCGGCGACTTGAGCGCGGATGAGGCGAGCGCCGCCCGGCAAGTCGGCCGCCTTGCCGAGAAGGTGCGTAGCCGGTTATCCGCGCCCTATCGATTGACGATCACGCGGCCGGGGCAAGCCGACACCGTGATCGAACATCGCTGCACCGCCTCGCTGGGCGTCGCTCTCTTCAATGGAATAGACGACACCGCCGAGGACATTCTTAGACAGGCCGATCTGGCGATGTATCAGGCCAAGGCGAATGGCCGCGATCAAGCCTGGGTCTATGCCGCCCCTTTGGCCGAAGTGGCACAGCCGATTCCTCACCAATCACGTTGAGCGTCCGCTTTCCGGCCGCCGGTGCGCGCGGCGCACAGCGTCTGTGGCAGGCGTGACCTGGCTGGAGAGATTGGGCAAGTATTCCGCCCGAGCGCGAAATCAACGCAACCCCGTAGGTTGGGGTGAGGAACGAACCCCAACATTTCAGCGCCTTGCGTTCGCGCGCATGTTGGGCTTCGTTCCTCAGCCCAACGGTCATGTCGGCGCCCTTGACACCCCCGCCCATGAAAGCCATGTATGCGAGCGGAGGTGCTACCGCAAGGCCGTCGTAGGAATGTCAGCGCGACTGCGAAGCCCAACATGAGCCAGTGGTTTCGACCGGGACCCCCGACTGCTGCCTTTGAGCGCGTACGGCAACCACGCCGACCGTCGCGCGGCGCTGCCCATGGGTACGCTGCGGATGGTCAGGTTATCCATCGAAACCACGGTAGATCTCCGTTCCGATGCGCTGTATCGCGTCTACGTGGAGGTTACCATGGACCTGCGTCCCATCTGTCGAAGTGCGGTGGGGATGGATGTCCACCTCAATCTGATTGAAGTCTGTGCCATCGTCGAGGACGCCAGCGGCGAAGCACAGGTGCATCGCCGCCGCTTCGGCGGGTTCCGCCGCGATCGGCTGGAGATGGCCCAATGGATCGCCGGGTTCGCCCCGGAGACGGTGGTCATGGAGAGCACCGGCATCTATTGGAAGAGCCCGTACGTCTACCTGGAACGGCTCGGCATTCGGGCGTTGGTGGTCAACGCCCACCATGTCAAAACGGTCCCCGGCCGCAAGACCGATGTGGGCGATGCCGAGTGGTTGGCCATGCTGGCGCGCGCCGGACTGTTGCGCGGCAGCTTCATTCCGCCGGAGCCGTTGCGCAATCTGCGCCAGGTGTCGCGCCACCATCAGCGCGTCACCGCGATGCTCGCCGCCGAGAAGAACCGGCTGGTGCGCGTGCTCGGCGACGCCGGCATCCGCCTCACGGCCGTGGTCTCCGATCCGCACGGGGTCGCGGCGCGCGCCATGATCGATTGCCTGCTCGACGGCGGGACCCCGCAACAGGCGCTCGCGCATGCCGGACGGCTGCGGGCACCGCGCGAGGAACTGGCCGCCGCCCTGGAGGGCGAACTGAGCGAAGAGCACCTGTTCGTCGCGCGCATGATCCGTCGCCATCTCGATGTCCTGGAGGCCGACCTCGCGGCCTTGGAGCGTACGCTCGTCGCCCACTTGGAACCCTATCAGGCGGCCATGGACCTCCTGATGACCCTACCGGGTGTCGATACCCTGGCCGCCGCCAAACTGCTGGTGGAGATCGGCGAGGACATGAGTGCCTTCGGCAGCGCCGAAAAACTGGCCAAATGGGCCGGGATCTGTCCAGGCAATCGCGAATCCGCCGGCAAGCGCAAAAGCGGCAAGACCGCCAAGGGCAACCGATACCTGCGTGCGCTGTTGTGCGAGATCGCCTGGTCTGCCGCCCGCACCGCCAGCCAGTTCAAGAGCCGCTATCAAGCCTTGGTGATTCGTCGGGGAGCCAAGCGGGCGATTGTCGCCATCGCCCATAAGCTGCTCAAGATCGTCTACGTGCTACTGGCGCGCGGCGTGCCTTATCGCGATTCCACGGTCGACTACGAAGCACTCGCGGTGAAGCGCAAAGCACCGCGTTGGATCAGGCAACTGAAAAAATTCGGCCTGCTGCCGCAGACCGCCTGATCGCCCTGGTCGACCCGAGGTTTTATACCGTCGCTACCGCGGCGGCACGCTACTATTGTCCCCAGGCTCCGGGGCGCCCCCATGGCTTTCACGGCAACCTACAACGAATACGTGCCCAATCTCTGGAGCGGTGTCACAAGAGCCGGGGGTCGCTAACCGAAATGGCGATGAGGCCAAGGATCACCCCAAAACGCCACCGCCCGCGCATCCTTGCAGATACGCGGGCGGTCTCTCGACCCCTCCCGCCGACGGACGTGATCGCACCCCCGCCCGGCATCACCACGGTTCAACCGTCCTATCTGACGAACTTTATCATTGATATTTCTGCTTCGATCGCCGAATATTCTAGTATGAAACGTGACCGATACCTGTCGAAGCTCAAAGCCCGCTTCGCGGTTGCGCCGGTGGTCGCGCTGCTCGGCCCGCGGCAGTGCGGCAAGACCACGTTGGCACGCATGTACGCCGACCGCCTGACCGACACCTCGGTCACCCGCTTCGACCTGGAAAACCCGACCTCGCGGCCCTGGCCGAACCCAAGCTGGCCCTGCAGGGGCTGGGCGGGCTGGTCATCATCGACGAGATCCAGCGTGCCCCGAACTTGTTCCCGCTCCTGCGCGTGCTCGTCGACCGCCCCGGGAATCCGGCGCGCTTCCTCATCCTCGGCAGCGCCTCGCGCGACCTGATCCGCCAATCCTCCGAGACCTTGGCCGGGCGGATCGGCCATCTGGAGTTGACACCCCTGCAACTCGGCGAGACCGGTGCCGAATCGCTTTATCCACTGTCGGAGCGGGGCGGCTTTCCGCCCGCGTTTCTGGCGACCGATGACAGCGCCAGCCGGCAGTGGCGCAAGGATTACGTCGCCACCTTCCTGGAGCGCGACCTGCCCGCGCTCGGCATCAGCATCCCGCCACAGTCCCTGCGCCGCTTCTGGATGATGCTGGCGCACTACCATGGACAATTACTCAACCTCTCGGAGCTGGGGCGCTCGTTCGGTGCCGCGGATACCACGGTGCGGGGTTATCTGGACATCCTGGAGGCCACCTTCATGGTGCGCCTGCTGCGACCCTGGTACGAGAACGTCGGCAAGCGGCAGATCAAGTCGCCAAAACTCTTTTTTCGCGACTCGGGATTGCTGCACACCCTGCTCGGCATCGCCGACCGGGACGCCTTGCTCCACCATCCCAAGCTCGGCGCCTCCTGGGAGGGGTTTGCCCTGGAAGAGACGATTCGCGCCCTCGCTGTCGGCGCCGAAGAGGTCTGGTTCTGGGGGACCCACGCGGGCGCAGAACTCGACCTGCTGGTGACGGCTGACGGCCAGCGGCTTGGTTTTGAGATCAAATACACCGCCACTCCGCGCGTGACCAAGTCGATGCGCGCCGCCATCGACACCCTGCGGCTCGACCGGCTGGTCGTCGTCTACCCGGGGGACCGCCGCCTGGCCCTGGCCGACAACATCGAGGCGATTGGGCTCGCCGACCTGGTACAGGTGGTCTCGGCGTAACACGACCGGATGATGCTTCATCCCGTTGCCGGGTTGGGGCCAAACCCGCATGGGGCGGATGGCCGCAGGCCGATCCGCCTGCAAGGTGGCGGAACCGCTGCGCGTTGCGCCCGACGGCACTCAATCGTCTAAGGCATCCCCTGCCGCCGCAGGCGCATCGGGACTGCCGGCCAGCCAGGCATCGAAAGCCGCAAGGTCACCGCGGGCCTGGCGCTCACGGAAATAGGCCTCGGTCTTGAGGGCGGACACCTTCTCGGCAATCGCCGTGACGAAAAATTGGTTCATGGACACCTGCTCTTCCTCCGCCACCTGGCGGGCGTAGGCGAATAGGGACTCGGGAACACGCAGTGCATAGTTGGCCATCAGGTCTATTCCTCGCGCAGTTGGCGCAGAAAGGCGCCCGGGGTCAGCACCGGCAGCCGAAACCGCTCGGCCGCGCCAAAATCTTTGACATTCGTGGTAACCAGCGCCGTGGCCCGACCGTTCAGCGCAGTTTCCAGCACCATATCGTCGGCAGGGTCGCGGGCCTGGGGGCGCCACAAGAAATACAGATGAACCGGTTCCACAAGCAGGCACAGGGCATCCAGGAAGGCGTCGGTCAAGGCCTCGCTACGTCCTGCGGCCTGTATCTGCGCGGGCCGTTTGAGCACTGACTCATACTCCAACAGCAGCGGAACCGAGGCAAGCGCGATGTAGCGCCGATCGCGCAAAGCTTGCAGCAGCACAAAGGAGGCACCGTTGCGGCTGCGGGAAGCGGCCACCAAGACATTAGTATCCAGAACGACGCGGGTTAGAGTCATATCGCTGATCATATCACCAGAAGCCAAGGAGTCAACCATGGCCTGCACCCAATTCAGGTCGCCAGTAGCCCCAAAACGAAACAGCCCGTGGGTCCTGACTGTCGTACCATGTGCGAAGGCCCGGCGGATCGTGGCAGCCGCAGCCCCAATGCCATTAAGTTAAGCGCCGACGGCGCGGCTTCTCGTTCCTACGCTCCGCGTGGGAATGCCGGGCGGGCGCTCCGCGTCCGGTCTTGGCGCCGGACGCGGAGCGCCCGCACTTGCTCCCACGCAGGAGCGAGGGAGCCAGAATGGCTTAACTTAATGGCATTGAGCCGCAGCCCCGGAGCCGAACGAAACGTCGCGGACCATCGCCGATT
This sequence comes from Chromatiaceae bacterium, assembly GCA_013426805.1. Taxonomy (GTDB): domain Bacteria; phylum Pseudomonadota; class Gammaproteobacteria; order Chromatiales; family Chromatiaceae; genus Thiodictyon. The sequence goes on along the minus strand of JACDZG010000045.1, from coordinate 48,618 downwards.
GCACATTGGAACCGCACTTACGCAGATTTGCGAAACCTTCGGCACAAATCATTTTTATTTATCTAATTCATAGCGTTGATGTCACGCGCCGATTTGCTCGTTGATCTCGTTAAAGCCGGCACCCGGGGCGACCGGGGGGCTTTCGTGCGCCTCGTCGAATCCATGGCCGCCGAGGAGCGGGCGAAGAACCATGCGCTGCTCGCTGACCGGCTGATCCAGGGTCTGAACCTCAACGGCAACGGCCGCAAGCCGCTCGGACTGGCGGTCCCCGACGAGAAGGCGCTCGATCTGCTGCACGAGATCGTACCGCGCCGATCGCTGGACTCGCTGGTCCTGCCGCCGGTCGTCCGCATGGCTTGCGACGAGTTGGTGGAAGAGCAGCATCGGACCGACCTGTTGCGGACCTACAATCTGGAACCGCGACATCGTGTGCTGTTGGCCGGCCCGCCGGGCAACGGAAAGACGACGCTGGCCGAGGCCCTGGCCGACGCGCTCATGGTGCCGCTGTTCGTTGTCCGCTACGAGTCTGTCATCGGCAGCTTCCTCGGCGAGACGTCGCAGCGCCTGCGCCGGGTCTTTGAGCATATCGCCAGCCGACGCTGTGTCTTGTTCTTCGACGAGTTCGACACCCTGGGCAAGGAACGCGGCGACACCCACGAAACCGGGGAAATCAAGCGCGTCGTCAGCACCCTCCTGATGCAGATCGATGCCCTGCCAAGTCACGCGGTAACGGTCGTCGCCAGCAACCACCCCGAACTGCTGGACCGCGCGGTCTGGCGACGATTCCAGTTGCGCCTGGAACTGCCGCCCCCGAGTCAGTCGATGCTCGAAGAGTGGTTCCGCCGCTTCCAAGAGCGTTTGGGCGAGCCGCTTGGTTGGACGCCCCGTGCGCTCGCAATGCGCCTCAAGGGCTTGAGCTTCGCTGAAGCAGAACAGTTCGGTGAGGATGTGCTGCGACGGCATGTGCTTGCCCTGCCGGACAGCAACCTCAAGCGGATTGTGCAGACCAGGCTTGCGGCTTGGCAGCAGCGGTTTTGCGTCAAGCCTATGGAGTCCGAGCTGCCGACGGAGCCGACACCGAACTCATGAGCAATACGGACCGCCTGCCTCTCCTGCTGTTTCAAAAGCCAGTTCCGGCAACGAAGCCGACGCGCCCTTTTGGTCGCCCCAAGTTCAACCCACGGTCGCGCGACGAGGTCGTCAGCTACCTCGATCCCAAGTTGTCACGACTCCAACAGGCGCTGGAGAACGAGCGTATGCGGCTGCAGGCAAGCGCCGCAGGGATCGAGCCCGAAATGGCTCTAGTCATTGAGCTTGCGACCAATCCGAACAACTTCGTGGCCGCCGCGAGGATGATCGGTCTCGAGTGGCTCGCCGAGGACGAGGTAGACCTCGACCCGGGCGAAACCATCCATCCCCTCAACGCCAAAGGGCAGCGCCTGGACAAGCCCTATCGCGGACGTCTTTTCCTCACGATGACCGACCGTCGGGCACTCGACGAGTTACTGAGCCGCTGGCGCCGCTGGCGGGACGACCCCAGCGTTGTCTGGCCTTACGGGGAGACGGCTTGGCGAGACGTTTTTCCGCTGATCGTCGATATCCGCCCTTGGGGAATTGAGGATCGCCTTCGCGAGACAGGTGTGCTGGAGGACCTCACCGAGCGTATCGAAGCTGGCGAGCAAACCATGCCCTTCGAGGCCGAACTCTGGTATCGGCAGACCGCGGAACGACGCGCCTTGGCCGAGGCAGAGGTCGGTCGGTTGATCAGGGCGTTGGGCGGGAGAGTTTCGAGACGATTTCAACTCGCTGACATCCGCTACCACGCGATTCTCGGGAACATCCCCGCTGCTGCGGCATCGCAACTGCTCGGTGAAGATCGAAACATCGAGCTTGTGCGCTGCAACGACCTCTGGCTCATGCGCCCAGTCGGGCAATGCGCGGTCCCCCTGATCCTGACACCGGGGACCGGAGAGTCCGCGTTACTCCCTGTAGCGTTACCAGATCTTGCCTTGCCGCCGGTCGTGGCGCTGCTCGACGGACTGCCTCTCGCTGGACACCAACTGCTCAACGGCCGACTGATCATCGACGACCCAGACGGCTTTGAGGCCGACGCGCCTGCCCAACAGCGGAGGCATGGAACCTCGATGGCGTCGCTCATCATCCATGGCGAACTCGACGCGACCGAGCCGCCGCTGTCCCGCCCCATCTACTGCCGTCCAATCATGCTACCCGAACTGGGCGCCCGTGATCCTCGGGAACATATCCCGGACGGCGTGCTGCCCGTGGACTCGGTTCATAGAGCAGTGCGACGATTGTTTGAAGGTGACGGGCCAACCGAGGCCATGGCACCAGAGGTCCGAATCGTCAACCTGTCTATTGGCGATCCGTCCCGCCCCTTCATGCAGGGCTTGAGCCCTTGGGCGCGACTCCTCGACTGGCTGTCATACAAGTACGGGGTTCTCTTTATCGTGAGTGCGGGCAACCACCCTGCCGAACTCGATTTGAACATTGAGAAGACGGCCTGGCCCAACACCGATGCGGTGACGCGCGAAGCCGCGGTCCTTTGCGCGTTGAAATCTAACGCACGCAACCGCCGCATCCTATCGCCGGCCGAATCGATCAACGCCCTAACCATCGGGGCCGCCCATTCAGACAACTGTTCGCAAGGCCCGCACGCGGCCTATCACTGTGATCCGTTGCGGACGGGATCGCTGGCAAGTCCGATCAGCGCCAATGGCCTAGGCTTTCTTCGCTCGGTCAAACCTGAAATCCTGATGCCCGGCGGGCGACAGATCTACCAAGATGCGCTGGGGACCGGCTCGCCGAACGTCCGCCTCGCTCCAGTCCAGAGCTACGGACCACCCGGGCAGAAGACGGCAGTTCCTGGTTCGTTGCCGGGCGAGACAAACAAGACCCTCCGATTCCGCGGAACCAGCAACGCGACCGCCCTGGCAACACGCCTCGGAGCGCGACTGTTCGAGATGCTGGAAACCCTTCGATCCGAGTCCGATAGCGCGGCGTTGCCCCCGCGCTATGACGCCGTGCTGCTAAAGGCCCTGCTAGTTCACGGTGCGCGCTGGGCCGAGGCGGGCGACCGGATGCGGGGTCTGTTCAAGGAAGAGGTCGGCGGGCATAAGATCAAGGAACTGACGGGTAGGTTCTTGGGCTACGGTCTCGTTGACCCGGAACGCGTCCTTGGGTGCACGGAGCGACGGGCAACCCTGCTCGGGTTCGGGTCCTTGATCAACGGTAGCGCCCATATGTTCGCACTGCCCCTGCCCTCGGACCTCAGGGGAATCGGGGGGCTGCGCAGAGTCACTATCACGCTCGCCTGGCTCACGCCGATAGCCCCGCACCAGCAGCGCTACCGCAAGGCGCAGCTTTGGTTCACCACCGACGCAAGCGACCTGATCGGCGTTACGCGCGGTCCAAACGGCTATGACGACGACTTGGTGAGGCGCGGGACCGTCCAACATGAAGTGTTTGAAGGCGACAAGGCCCGCGACTTCGCTGACGGCGATTCCCTGCGTATCCAAGTCAACTGCCGGGAAGACGCCGCCGGATTGGATGAGGAAATCGACTATGGACTGGTCGTCAGCTTTGAGGTGGGCGAAGCGGTTCCGGTGGAAGTGTACGAGCAAGTTCGGCAACTGCTGCGAGCAGCCATACCCATAAACGCCTAATGAATAGGCAAGTATGTCCGTACCGATACCGAAACGGTGAAAGAAAGGTGACCGCAATGGCTATTTGTCCGATCCGGACTGAGCCCGATTACGAAGCTGCTCTGGACGAGATCGCCTCGCTGATGGGTAAAGATCCGCTGCCCGGCACGCCTGAGGTTAACCGCCTGGACGTACTAGCCCATCTTGGTGCAGGCGCATGAAGCGCAACATCATCGCGTGCCGCCACCCGATCCGATCGAGGCCATCAAGTTCAGGATGGAGCAGCAGGGCCTGACGGTGGCCGATATGAAACCCTATATCGGCCCGCCCCATCGGCTCCATAAAGTGCTGGCGCGCAAACGCACGTTGAGCCTCGCGATGATTCGGCGACTGCATCGGGGACTCGGGATTCCGGCGGAAAGTCTGATTATCCCTGATCGTCGATTCCCGCAGCCGACCACCATCCGCAAGTGCAGGCCATCCTCAATGCTTCATCTCGCAGGCTACCAAACTATCTCGTTTTATGGAGTATCTGGATGTTATCTGCATTCTCGGTAGAAAACTATCGGGCTTTCTCGCGACGGCAAGATATTGAAATCCGACCACTTACACTCTTTTTCGGTTGGAACAGCGGTGGCAAGAGTGCGCTCATCCGCTTTCTTCCGCTTCTTGCTGAGTCGATTTTTACAGCCGGCCCTCCCATTTGGCTAGCAGGTGACGTCGGCCGTCATGCAACATGGCCCGAGTTGGTTTGTAAAACAACCTCGCGTGGTAGTTTGCGGTTTGCTCTTTCCTGGTCCGATGGAAACCCCATCAATGCCGAGTGGGAAATCGCTGGAGACCTTGAAGGGCGATGGCAGGAAACGAAATCACTGTCAGTAAAATCCGGCGACTTGCAGCGTTCATTTGATGATGAAAACGTAGTTGGGGCGCGCACAACCGGCCTAGTTCCTTGGACTGGTGACGACGAGGATTCAATAAGTACCTTAAATTTGCTTAGATCACGGCTTAGACTCCTATCATCGCAGATACAATGGGTTAGCGGTGTCCGAGTACGTCCGCCTCGCGTCGCAACATATGGTGGAGGTGCTCCATCGACTCTTCGCTCGGATGGCGAGGATGCAGTAGCCCACCTTATTGCGGCACAGCTTCGAAGCACGGTAGACCCATTATTGGATGCAACAGGAAGCTTTTTCTCCGCACTTGGTGAACAGCTAGTTCTCGACAACCCAATCGGCGGCGTGTGGCGTGTTCTGTTGCGACCCACTGGCGCTCCTAAAGTCGATGTAAGCCTTTGCGATACAGGTGAAGGCTATGCCCAGGTATTACCTGTCTTGGTAGCCTTGGCGCGTGCGCGTATCGGCGAAGGGCCACGTATACTCTGTCTGGAGCAGCCCGAACTGCATCTACATACGCGCGCGCAAGCTGAGTTTTCAAAGCTATTGGTGGAGTCAGCGACGCATAGTCCGCAACCCCGTATCTTGGTTGAAACCCACTCTGAGGTTCTCTTAACCAGTGTCCAACTTGCTATCGCAAGCGAGGCCATTAGACCTGAAATGGTCCGCGTTTATTGGGTTGAGTCGCGTACGGATGGTACCAGCGATGCCATCCCTGTAGACTTTGACGCTCAAGGCCGTCCCTTAACTACAGCCCTTATCGGCGCATTTGGCGAGGCCGTTCTACTTGGTCAGGAGTTGATTGCGAGGCAACTGCAGATGCAGAGAGCATCTTCATGAAAGTGCATATATCACAAGCCGTCGTGGCATCTGCCATTGGGACACGCGATTTATTGAAACTTCATCAATTACTGCTATTTGCTTGCGAAGGGCGCCATGTTGTATTATTCGACACGCCGTCCGCTCTAAACGAGTGCCTGAATACAATAGATGCGGGAAGCCGCTCAATTTACTCGACAGCGCTTGGTCAAATGGAACGGGTCGCAGCCCAACTTCCTGCCAATGCGGCTGCGATACGTATTGAAAATACCGCGTCTCCGTCTTGGGATGACCCATTGGCCGTGCTACCACTGGATAGGGCGCTCGCCGCACTTTCTGTACCGCTTGGCATAATTATGGAAAATGCCACAAATGATTGGTGTTTTCTTCTCGGAATAATGCGTCCTTCTGAACGCGATAGAATACGCAAGGCCGTAGATAAGGGTTGGGCTAAACCTCTTCATGGTGGAGGAAGCAATTTGCGAACGGAATTACCAAGGCGTTTGGAAAGACAGGAGGAAGCTCTCCGTACGTTCGTGATGTTTGATAGCGATCGGCGGCATCCTGACGAGTTGACCGCCACATGGGAACCCACTCGCACCGAGGCATGCCAGGGATTTGTGATTCAGAAATTGTTGCATCCACAACTTCAGCAGCGCCATTGGATGCTAAAGCGCCGTTTCATCGAGTCGTACATGCCTGAATCGGAAATGAACAAAGAAGCGATGCTAAACAATCGCGCAGATGCGGTCAACGCATTTTTTCGAATGAGCCAGCATGCACGATGGTATTTTAATATGAAAAAGGGTTTCAAGGGTGATGAGTCTATCGAAAATAGGCACCGTTGTCTCGATCTTTACGTCGGGGTTGCCAATGCTGATCGTGTTTTATTGCATGAAGGGTTCGGCAGAAAATTTGCTGATCAATACCAGCAAGCACTAACCTATGAATTCGACTGGGATGCCGAGGCACGCCAAGAGGCATTCGATACTCTACCTCGCCTGATGCGTCTCCTCTGACCTTGAGGTTTCCATGTCCGAAAGCCTGACCGCGCTTGCTTCAGAGAACTTAAATCCGAGTTTGAGAAGCCTGCTGGAAGACGTCGTGCGCGGTCACATCCGTGTGCCGCGCTTTCAGCGGCCTTTTGTGTGGTCTGATTCGCAGCGTCTGGATTTACTGCGATCGGTCCGCGACAACATGCCAATTGGCAGCTTACTTGTATGGCGGACAATAAAGTTTAAGCTCGCTTCTTTTCCGACAGTCGGACCTCATCTCATTCCACCCATTATAGATAAGGCGCCCGCAACGGGATGGCAATACCTGCTCGATGGTCACCAACGAGTTTCCACACTCCTCGGATTGTTGCTCCCGCCTGAGCCGCTCAGTTTAGAAAATCAGTTAGCTGACGAGGCTGTCATCGACTGGGATATTCAATACGACTTAATGGAGAATGACTTTGTCTTTGGGCGAATCGCTTCGAAAAAAAGCGCGAAGCGGCCATTGCTTCCCTTATGGACTCTTTTTGATGGACGGCTTGTAAATAAGCATATGCGTGAACTGCGTCGTCGCGCAAAGAGTGAAGGTTGGACTGAAGGGAATCTCGATGCATGGGATGTGCTGGCAGACCAACTATCATACCGATTCCAGCAGTGCCGTATCCCAATAGTTGTTATGGTTACTGATGATCTTGAGTTGGCCGCAAAAACTTTCCAGCGGATTAATAGTCTCGGAACGCCGATGAACGAGGCTCATTTTGTAGCAGCATTGACTTGGAGTTCGGATTTTGACTTAAGAGAACGGGTTGCTGATCTACGGGACACACTACCTTCTGGATGGCGAAACATTGATGAGGCGATCTATTTGCAGGTATGCAAGGGACTTAGCGGATTGGATATGACCAAGGCTGGGCAAAATGAGTTGGTAAAGAAGCTAACTGATGATAAGACGCTATTGGATCGGGCCGGAGCGGGCCTTATGCGCGCAGTAGACTGGCTTGTTGCCAACGCCGCTATAGCCAATCAGGAATTGCTGCCCTACGCTTTCCAACTGGTACTGCTAGCAGTTGAAGTAGACCGACTTACAGGGAAACAGCTATTCAATGAAGGCGTGCTAGGATGGTTTTGGCGTACAAGCTGGTCAGGGGTGTTTGGAACGGGAGCATATCGCCAAATTAAGTCCGAACAAGAGCAACTTCGGAACGCTGCAGGAAATATAGCAGATGATGTAACGTGGTCTCGTGACCAAGCACTTCCTGAACGCTTCGATTTCCGTTCGGCTCGAGTTCGACTTATGATGCTTCGCCTTGCTCTACATAATCCGGTTGTAGATGCAAATGGCCGTCCAGAGGATGGTCGCAGTTTACTTCTCAACCATGGACGCGAGGCGTTTGGTCGACTTTTTCCAGCATTACCAAAGGCATCTCCAACTCTTAGACAACTGTTCCAAGGGGCAGGAAATCGATTTCTTGTTGACCCAAGTGATCAGCCTATTCTCAAAGAACGCTTATTGAAAGGTCCCGATTTATCAGATGAGGCATTGGCTGCGCATTTTGTAGATTCGGAAGCGCTGGCTGCGTTGCGCGCGGGAGACTTTGAAACATTTCTTCATAGGCGAGCGAAAGTGCTAGATGCGTGGGATAGCGCACAGTGGAAAAGCGAACAGGAGGCCAGTAAGAGGCGCAGCGAAATCTATGATGTTTGGAAGTAAAGGCGTTCTCTAACGGGAACGATCTAGAGTCCGGCACGACGCATGGCAACAATCGTTTCCGGTCCGGTCATGCGAAACAATTTGTTCATACCGAGATCATCACTTGCTCCATACCAAAGTAATTGACTGAGTAGGCGTCTTCCTGCTTGAGTTTCGTTCACAGAACGAGTGTTTCGCGGATACGTTCCATCAAGACGTCAAGCGGCTTAGCCTAGGGTCTGCACCCGAGAAGAAGCGCAAACGATACCACATAGTCGTCTGTTGCGATCACGCTTGATGACCACGTTGGATTCGCAAGTCATAGCGAGTGCCTGCTGATTTGGACTGCGACGACGAAAAGGAATGGGAAAAGAAATCGGGCGCATACTACGACATCGCTCAGTGCAGACGCTCCCTGGGACGCCCCGAGAGGCCGTTGCCGGGCGGCGAGAAGGACTTTGGAATCCAAAGAGATCTCAGACTCTCACGTATAAGGTGAACAGGTCGCCACTTCGTACCCCCAAAACGACACCGCCCGCGCATCCTTGCGGATGCGCGGGCGGGTCGGTGGGAACGCGGGGGCATCCCCGCCCCCGCCAAGTCACCCGGGCGGGACGCCCCGGCTCCTCTTACTTCGCCGCCTTCAGCGCCGCATGCGCCGCCGCCAGCCGGGCGACCGGCACGCGCGGACCCGAGCAGGACACATAGTCGAGCCCGATCTTGTCGCAGAAGGCGATGGCTGCCGGGTGGCCGCCGTGCTCGCCGCAGATGCCGACCAGGAGATCCGGCTTGACCGAACGGCCCCATTGAACCGCCAGTTCCATCAGCTTGCCGACGCCCTTCTCGTCCAGCACTTCGAAGGGGTTGTCCTGCAGGACCACGGACTCGGTGTAGAGCGGCAGGAACTTGTTTTCCGCATCTTCGCGCGAGAACGAGAAGGCGGCCTGGGTCAGGTCGTTGGTGCCGAAGGAGAAGAACTCCGACTCTTCGGCCAGGGTCTCGGCCCGCATACAGGCGCGCACGACTTCGATCATGGTGCCGAACTGGAACTTCACCGGCTTGCCGGTGCGGGCTTTGATCTCGTCATGAATAGCATCGACCCACTTCTTGACGATCTTGAGTTCCTGGGCCGTACAGACCTGGGGTACCTTGATCTTGGGGTGGACTTCGACGCCGGCGGCCTGGCACTCGGCGGCGGCTTCGAGGATCGCCCGGATTTGCATCTGGTAGATCTCGGGGAAGCTGATGCCGAGGCGCACACCGCGATGGCCGAGCATGGGGTTGGTCTCGAACAGCGAGCGCACCTTGCGCAGCATCCGCTCCTTCTTGACGATGACCGACTCCACCAGCATCGGGTCGAGCTGCCGACGCAGACCGTCGACGTCGGCGCGAACCTTGTCCGGGGCCTGCATCAGCGTCATCGCCGCACCCAGGGCGGTGAGGCCATGGGCGTTCTTGGCGAGTTGCTGCAGCTCGGTGATCTCACGCACCAGGGTGTTTTCGTTGGGCAGGAACTCGTGGATCGGCGGGTCGAGCAGACGGATGACCACCGGGTAGGGCGCCATCACCTCGAACAGGGCCTTGAAGTCCTGCTGCTGGAGGGGCAGCAGCCGGTCGAGCGCTTCCTGGCGCTCTTCCGGGGTGTCGGCGACGATCATGTCGATGACGATCGGCAGGCGTGCCGGGTCATTGAACATGCGTTCGGTGCGTGCCAGACCGATGCCGACGGCACCGTACTTGAGCGCGCGCTTGGCGTCGACCGGGGTGTCGGAGTTGGCCATGACCTTGATCCGCGCCACTTCGTCGGCCCAGGTCAGCAGGGTGACCAGTTCGTCGGTGAACTCGGGCTCCACGGTCGGGATCTCGCCCAGGTAGACCTTACCGGAGGTGCCGTCCAGGGTGATCATGTCGCCTTCCTTGAAGCTGGTATCGCCGACGATGGCGATGCGCTTGTCCACATCGACGTGGATGCCCTCGGCACCGGCCACGCAGCACTTGCCCATGCCGCGGGCGACCACCGCCGCGTGCGAGGTCTTGCCGCCGCGCGAGGTCAGGATGCCTTCGGAGGCGAAGAAGCCGTGGATGTCCTCGGGCTTGGTCTCTTCACGGACCAGGATGACCTTGAACCCCTGCTCCTTGCCGAGCATCTCGGCACGGTCGGCGTCGAACACCGCGATGCCGGAGGCGGCACCGGGAGAGGCCGGCAGACCGGAGGCCACCGGGGTGGCCTTGGCCTTGGGGTCCAGGCGCGGGAACAGCATCTGCTCCAGGCTGTCGGGGGCGACGCGCAGCAGCGCCTGTTGCTTGTCGATGATGCCTTCCTTGACCATTTCGACCGAGGTGCGCACCTGGGCCACGGCGTTCATCTTGCCGTTGCGGGTCTGCAGGCAGTACAGGATGCCGCGCTCGATGGTGAATTCGAAGTCCTGCACTTCCTTGTAGTGACCTTCCAGACGGTCGCGCAGCGCGTCGAGCTGCTTGGCCATCTCCGGCATATCGGCCTTGAGGGAGACCAGCGGCTTGGGGGTGCGGATGCCCGCGACCACGTCCTCGCCCTGGGCGTTGACCAGGTACTCGCCGTACAGAACGTTCTCGCCGGTGCCGGGGTCGCGGGTGAAGCCCACGCCGGTGCCGGAGTCGTCGCCGCGGTTACCGAACACCATGGTGCAGATGTTGACCGCGGTGCCGTTGGCCATGGCCGGGGTGATGTTGAACTGGCGGCGGTAGTCCACCGCGCGCTTGCCGCCCCAGGAGCCGAACACGGCCTTGATGGCGATCAGGAGCTGCTCGTAGGGGTCCTCCGGGAAGGGCCGGCCGGTCTGTTCCTGCACCACGCGCAGGAAGCGCTCGGCGGCATCCTTCAGGTCGCTCGCGGACAGCGCCACGTCTTCTTTGACGCCGGCCGCCTTCTTGACCATTTCGAACTGCTTATCGAAAAACGTGTCGTCCACGTTCAGCGCGATCTTGCCGAACAACTGGATGAAGCGGCGGTAGGCGTCGTACGCGAAGCGCTCGTCACCGGTGGCCTTGATCACGCCCTGCAGCGTCTTGGCGTTGAGGCCCAGGTTGAGGATGGTGTCCATCATGCCGGGCATGGACATCGCCGAGCCGGAACGCACCGAGACCAACAACGGCTCTTCGGCGCTGCCGAAGCCCTTCTTGGTCTTCTTTTCCAGCGCGGTCATCTGCGTCTGGACTTCTTCCCATAGCCCCGCCGGCAGTTCCTTGGTCGGCGAGGCCAGGAATTCCAGGCACGCCTCGGTGGAGAGCACGAAGCCGGGCGGCACGTTGAGGCCGATTTGGGTCATCTCACACAGGTTGGCGCCTTTGCCGCCGAGGAGGTGCTTGTTCTTGCCGTCACCTTCCTCGAAAGCGAATACGCGTTTTTTGCTATCTGCTGACATGGCTCTGCTGAACCTCTCTCGCTTGGTGGTTTTGGGGATACGGGTCTGCAGCCCGCGCGTCATCGCGGGCCTATTGTCGCAGAGGTTGCCCTCTAGTGAGGAACTAAATACGAAGAATTGTTTCTAAAACCTGATAAATTTTCAATAATTATTTTTAATACATAAAGTTAAGTCATTTTTCCGCATCGCCGGACATGTCGGAATGGCGGGACGCAGCACCGGAACACCAAGGGAGCGGCCCCCTGACGCCCGCCGCAGCGCGGTGTTTCAGGCCCGAACGCTACCCCGCAACGACCCGGAGAACCCGGCACCAACGCATCGTGGCCCCAACGATCGGCCCGACCAGCCGGCGCCGCGCGGCGGCCAACTGACCAAGCCCCCAATGGTAGGGGCCGTTGCGCCCCGCTCAAAGCCCAGCGTTGTCCTGGTTTGCGTTGGACCCTGCAAGCCGGGTCTAATCGACGGCTGAACGATCCCGACCGACGCCGCGCACCATGCACCAGCACTCGACCCAGTCACGGCCCCAAGGCGCCGACCCGGATGCCGAACGGCACAGCACCCGCCTGCGCGAACGGATCCGCGCCGCGCTCGTCGACGCCGACGGCCTGCTGCCCTTCGACCAATTCATGGAGTTGGCGCTCTATGCCCCCGGACTCGGCTACTACGTGGCGGGTGCCGCCAAGTTCGGCCGCGCCGGTGATTTCGTCACGGCGCCCGAGCTCTCGCCGCTGTTCGGAGACTGCGTCGCCGTCCAGTGTGCCGAGTCCCTGCAGCGACTGCAAGGGGGAGACCTGCTGGAATTCGGCGCCGGCAGCGGCGCCCTGGCCGCGGCGGTGCTGACCCGATTGGACCAACTGGGCGCCCTCCCCGACCGCTATCTGATCCTGGAGCCGAGCCCGGATCTCCAGGCGCGCCAACAAGAACGGCTTAGCGCCGCGGTCCCGCACCTGGTCGAACGCTGCCGATGGCTGACCGGACTACCGGTCGACCTGCGCGGTGTGGTGCTGGCCAACGAGGTGCTGGACGCGATGCCCGTCCACCGCTTCCGCATCGGGCCGGACGGTGAAGCCCTCGAGATCTTCGTCACCGAGCGCGACGGCACCTTGAGCGAGGTCGCGGCACCCATCCGTTCCGTCGGGCTGGCCGCCGCTCTCGCGGCGATCCAGGCCGCCGGTTTCGCCCGCGTGCCGGGCTACAGCTCCGAGATCAACCTGCGGGCCGGTCCCTGGCTCGCCGCGGTCGGCGACGCCCTGACCGCGGGTCTGGTCCTGTTGATCGACTACGGCTACCCGGCGGCGGCTTACTACCAAAACGACCGCACCATGGGGACCCTGATGTGCCACTGGCGCCACCAGGCCCACGGCGACCCCTATCGGCAGCTCGGGCTGCAGGACATCACGGCCCATGTCGATTTCAGTGCCGTCGCCCGCGCCGGCTTGGCCGCCGGGTTCGCGATCGCCGGCTTCACCACCCAGGCGCACTTCCTGATCGGTTGCGGCATCGACCGCTTCCTGACGATCGAGTCAGGCTCCATCGAGGACACGCGCAACCAGGCCCAGGCCGCCAAACAGCTCCTGCTGCCCAGCGCCATGGGCGAGCGCTTCAAGGTCCTGGGGCTGACCCGCGGGGTCGCCGGACCCTGGTGCGGGTTCTCGGTGCGCGATCTGAGTGACCGGCTCTAGGGTGACCCTCACTGCCATTAAGTTAAGCGCCGACGGCGCGGCTTCTCGTTCCCACGCTCCGCGTGGGAATGCCGGGCGGGCGCTCCGCGTCCGGTCTTGGCGCCGGACGCGGAGCGCCCGCACGTGCTCCCACGCAGGAGCGTGGGAGCCGGAATGGCTTAACTTAATGGCATTGAGGGTGACCCTGGGATATGGATGACAGCATATTTTTTGGGGCGACTGAAGTCGCCCCTACAGCCCTACAGCCCTAGGGATCTCCGAGGCTTGCCCAGGCGGGGTCTCCATCCCCGGCGATCACCCGAAGGCGATTTCCGTCAAACGATCCACACATTACTCCGCCCTGCCATCATGCCACTGTTCGACCTGACCGGATTCCTGCTCACCGGCGTGCTCTCCGGACTCCTCGCCGGCCTCTTCGGCGTCGGCGGCGGCGTGATCATGGTGCCGGCCCTGATATTCCTGTTCGGCCATCTCGGGATCGGCGGCGACTGGGTGCCGCATCTGGCGGTCGGAACCTCGCTCGCGACCATCGTCGGCACCGGCGCGGCCTCGGCCCTGGCTCACCATCGCCGCGGCGGGGTGCGCTGGGACCTGGTGGCCGGGCTGGCACCGGGAATCGTGCTCGGGGCCTGGGCGGGCGCGGCCATCGCCGGGGTCATGCCGGAGCTCTGGCTCAAGCGCCTGTTTGCCGCCTTCCTGCTCTATGTGAGCCTGCGGATGCTGATCCCGTCGCGCTCGGCAACCCAACGGCCGCTCCCGAGCAAGGCGGGGCTCTGGGCGGTCGGTGGCGGTACCGGCGTCTTGTCGGCCCTGGTCGGCATCGGCGGGGGGACCATCACCGTGCCCTTTCTTGCCCGCTGCGGGGTGGCGATGCGCCAGGCCGTCGGGACCTCCGCCGCCTGCGGACTGCCCATCGCCGTGGCCGGGGCCATCGGCTTCCTGGTGGTCGGCTGGGGGCGCGATGGACTGCCGGCGTTCAGTACCGGCTTCGTCTATTGGCCGGCGGTGCTGATCATGCTCGTCGCCAGCATGCCGGCCGCCCCGCTGGGCGTGCGCCTCGCCCACCGCCTCCCGGTGGGGCTGCTCAAGCGCGCCTTCGGCTGTTTCCTGCTGCTGGTCGCGGTGCGACTGGCTTTGAGCTGATGCGCGTCGACCTGATCCGCAAGCACCGCAGTCGACCGAAATCGCTTAACCCCCGCCGTCCAGCACCAGCCGGCGGTAGAGAAACACCTGACCCTGCGTATCGCGCAGCGCCAGTCGCCCCTGGTCCAATGCAAACTCGTACTCCAGACTGAAACCGGAGCGGCGGCTGACCATCCGCACCCGGTCGCCGGCGACCTGAAGCGTGCCGTCTACGAAGGCCCAGTTCGGGGCGTAGAGTCGGTAATGACCACCCTCGACGATCAGCAGTCCGCCCCCGGCGGACTCCCAGATACCCCCGAGGGCCGCACCGGTCCACGGCATCCGGCCCGCGCCGGCGCTTCCCGAGGCCATCCCCTCCATCAGCTGTCGGCCCACCTCACCGGCCTGGTCAAGGGGCATCCCCGGCACGCCCCCATTGGTCATCGCCCGGGCCGCCTCACCACCGGAGCCCAGCAGACCCATGGCTTCCATCATGCGGGACATGGCGTCCGCCATCGCCTCCCGCCCGGCGCTGCCCTCGGCTCCCAACCCGGGCAACCACGGCAGCAACAAGACCAACAACCACAGGGTGAAGCGGCCCGGCCGCCGCCGGGTGCCGCAAGATCGCGGCGGTACCTGATCTCCTTCACCGGCGGCGCTGTCTGCAGCGCCGAGGCCGATCGCATCGACCGCGGCGCGACCGCTGTGGACTGACGGCCGGGGACCGGCGATCGGCACGCCTCCTTCGGTGAATCCGCGGACAATTGGACCTGACATGGGACTTGGCACCACTGGTGACGAGGCGGCGGTCCCCGGCAATCCGGTGACCGCCTGGTGAATGAGCGCGTATGATCCGGTTCCAGCCCGCACGCGCGATGGTGCGGGTGAACGCGCGCAGTCTAGCAGACCCCGCCGCCGGCACCGCCTGGCCCCGACGCCGGGTGATCAGCGATTGCGCACGCCGAACGTTGGGGGACCGGAGCACACACTGCCGGTCTACCCGCGACCCCACCAGCCGTTGACGCAAAACACGAAAACATGCATTGGCGCCCAAGTCTTGCGGAGTTCTCTGAGCCACTGGTTCGCCCCTATCCGTGGAGTATCTCACTGGACGCATGCCGCAAGGGCATCGACAACGCCCACATCGACTGTCTGCTCAGCGCGCGCTTCCGCGACCAGGCCGTCGCGACCGTTCGCGAGCTGGTCCGCGAAGACGCCCTCAGCCTGTCGCGGCGCATCCCCGAACAGTTGGTCGGCAGCGACGATCTGGCGACCTTACGCGAAACCTACCTCTGCTTGTTCGAATCGGCGCTGGAGCGCCGCCCCGATAAAGACTCGCGCGACCAGGTGGTGCTGCTTCAGTTCGCCTTACTCAAGTTTCTCCTGCAACTGACGGCGCGCGAACCCCTGGCCCTCCAAGAGGCACTCAAGGCTCAGCTTCAGTCCGAGCCGGACGGGACGGTAGCGGACCAGATCGGCCTGCATGAACAACTGGTGCTGGTGACCCGCCAGGCGCAGGGCATTCAGCGGCGGGTGGCGCAAATTCTGTTTCGCCAGATCCGCAAGTTCGAGACCGTCCAGGTCCAGGCCCTGCGCGCCGCCGTCCTCGGCAAACACTGGCCGGTGCCCGAGAGCATCCTGTTCAACCCTATCCTGCTGATCCCCGATGCGGGGGAAGGGCTGGCTCTCGCCGCCGATTATCCGATCGGCTGGATGGCCGAGTCCGGCATCGACGACTGGCTGACGCGAACCGCGGCCTGCCTGACCACGATTTTTGCCGACTATCTGCCGACCTGGCTGACCGGGGCGAACCCGCCCGCACCGCAAGACCGACACCCGTCGGCTTCGGGGCGTCGCGATCAGGGCCAACTGCGCGGCTTCGTCGCCACCGAGATCCTGCTCGCCGGGTTCGTCCCACGGGTGGAATACCGCCAAGGGCTGACCACCTGGCTCGACGAGCCGGCCAATCTGCGGCTTTTTCTCGACGCGGGGCCGGCCGCCGATGAGGGGGGCGGCGAGGGCCGGGCGCAGGGCACCGCCGCCCGCTGGCAGTATCCGGACTGGGACCACTTTCAACACGACCTGGTCGCGCAACTCGTCGCCAGCCTGGAGGTTGCCGGACTAGGCGATGCCATCGAGTGCACCTATGCCTTGCCCGCGCTACGCCGCCAACTGGGTTACTCCCTGCCCTTCGCGCTGGTAATGGACTATGCAAAGGAGCGCCTCAGCCGCCGCGCGCTGGCGCAACGCCTCGCCACGCTACGCGGCGGCCCGGACCCGCTCGCCGTTTATCAGTTACTGGAGCGGATGCAGCTCGCGCGCAAGCGCCAGACACCCGGACAGCGTCAGGCGCTCATGGGCCGCTATCTGGTCGACTTCCTGACCCTGCGCCGGGACCTCAAACTTGCCTATAAGACCTTCGAAGTGCTGGACGGTATCCACCTGGTGGAAGACGACGACGAGTGCCGTCTGTCACGCTCGAACGGCAGCCTCTACGAATTCCCCTGCCGCGGTGAAGGCGGTCCGCGAAACCGGCGCATCCGCGCCCATGCGGTGCTCAAAGTCGATGTGCGCGGCTCCACTTTGATCACCGAGGAGTTGCGTGCGCGCGGACTCAACCCCGCATCCCATTTCAGCCTGAGCCTGTTCGATCCGGTCAATCAGCTACTGCCGGAGTTCGGCGCGGACAAACTGTTCGTCGAGGGTGATGCGGTCATCGTCGCGCTCTATGAATACCTGGACGACGGCCCCAGCCTGACGGTCACCCGGGCCTGCCGCCTGGCACGCAAGGTGCTCCAGGTCGTGACCTTGCAGAATGTCCGCAATCGCCAGAACGATCTGCCCGAATTGGAGTTGGGACTCGGACTGTCGTTCTCGCGACGCGAGCCCAACTTCCTCTATGACGAGGGCCGGCCGATCATGATCTCCAGCGCCATCAATCAGGCCGACCGACTCTCGTCCTGTTCCGGGCTGCTGCTGCGCTCCGGCTTCCAGCCGACCAATCCCGCCTTCCGGGTCACGGTCGTGCGCGACGCCATCGGCGGCGAACGCGCCGGCCCAGGCCGCGACTTACTCAACTACAACGTCAACGGCGTCAAACTCGATGAGAACGCCTTCCTCAAGCTCCAAGAGGAGCTGCCAATGACGCAGTTGCGCCTGCCCGACCACGAGGCCCCGGAAAGCCTGTTCTTCATCGGCAACCACCAGGATCACGGCGGGCGCATCCATTGGATCGTGCTGCGCCACGCCCCGGTCCGCGACTGGTACGGCGACGCGCTGGGGCCGGTTGAACCGGACCGGCGGCATTATTTCGAGCTGATCGTCGATGAGCCGCTGGCCGCGCGCCTCCGTCGTCTGGCGACGGGTGGGTAGGAGCGGTTACCGTGTCTTTCTCGTCGTCGTGTTTCACTTGCTTTGACGCGACACTCAACCGGACCCCCGACTAAACGATCACGCGATGCCGAAACGCCGCACCATTGCTCCCGACACCCGCCTTGCCGAGTTGCGGGAGACCATCGCCGCCGACACCGTGCCGGTCGAGGCGCTGCGCACCGCGCTTGCCGATCCCAACTACCGACTGGTCGCACTCGCGGCCGGACATGCCGGCGACCGACTCGTCTATTCACTGGAGGCGGACCTGATCGCCGCCTTCCGCCGACTCGCCGACCGCAGCTACACCCAGGACCCCCAATGCACCGCCAAGGGCTTGATCGCCCGCGCCCTGGTGGCGCTGGACTGCGCCGATGTGACCTTCTTCCTGGCCGCCCTGGGCTATCGCCAACTGGAACCGACCTGGGGCGGCAGTCAGGACACCGCGGTGGACATTCGTATCACCGCCGCCATGGGGCTGGCCGCGACGGCCTATGCCCGCGCCTTGCCCGAACTGACGCCGCTGCTGATCGACCCGGAACCGCGGGTGCGCGCCGGGGTCATGGACGCCATCGCCTGTTGCGAGCCCATCGCGGCCGAATCGGTCCTGCGCACCAAGGCGCAGGCCGGCGATGCCGAACCCGAGGTCACGGGCGCTTGCCTGCTGGCCCTGCTGCGCTTGGAGTCTGAAGCCACCGTCCCCTTCGTCGGCCGCTTTCTGGACCAGCGCGACCCCGATCTGCGCGAAGTGGCGGCCCTGGCATTGGGCGAATCCAGAGTCCCCGCGGCGCTCGTTGAGTTGCGCACGCGCTGGGATGCGGCGCCCTACAAAGGCGCCGCGGAGCAAATCCTGCTCAAGGGCGCGGTGCTGCACCGCGGCGATCAGGCGTTCGACTGGCTGCTGTCACTGGTGGCGGACGGCGAGCGGCGGATCAGCGAACGGCTGATCAAGGATCTGGCCGTCTATCGCGGCAACCAGCGATTGCGCCGCCGCATGGCCGACGCCCTGGCCGGGCGCGGCGATGCCGATCTGGTTGCGCTGCTGCATCGGATCTGGCCGGAAGACGGTTGATGCGTAGCGCAGACTGATCGATGGTCTCTGCGTGCTGGTTCCAGACCATCCACTGCTCGCATCCGGCGGACTTCGGCCATCTTTCGGCACCCGGGGTCCGCGACGTCCATACTCTGGAGTGTCGATCACTCGAGGATCCCCGCCATGGGTCAGCCGATCACTGCAACGGCCTTTACCGATCAGGAGCTTGCGAACTTCCGCGCGCGTCTGCGCGCGGAGACGGCGCTGCTCGCGCACTGGTTCGCCGACGACACCTTCGACCACGGCGAGCCGACGGCGGGCTTCGAGCTCGAGTGCTGGCTGGTCGGGCCGGATCTGGCGCCGACCCCGCGCGTCGAGGAGATCCTGGCACGGGTGGACAACCCCCTGGTGGTCCCGGAGCTGGCCACCTTCATTGTCGAGCTCAACGGCAACCCGGCGCCGCTGCGCGGCGATGCACTGTCCCGGCTGGCGGTGGGGCTGAACGCAACCTTGCAGCAGTGCGCCGGGGCGGCGGCAGGGCTCGACGCCCGGGTGGCGCTGATCGGCATCCTGCCGACCGTCACCCCGGCCAATCTCACCGTCGCATCCATGACGGCGCGCGCCCGGTATCGCGCGCTCAACGACCGCCTCGGGTTCGATGCCGCCGGGTGTCCGCATTTGCGCATCGAGCACCGGGTGCTGCCGGCCGGACCCACGGTCGCCGACTGTCTGGCCAACGCCGCGCTCTACCTGGGCGCGGTCTCGGACCTGGCTCAGGACCCGAGGCCGCCCGAGCAGCGGCTGCCCTTCGCAGCGACGCGTGCCGGTTTTTACGCCTGTGCGCGGGAGGGACTCGCCGCACGTATCTCATGGATGGACGGCCATGACCGCCCGGTTTCGGATATCCTCGCGCAGGACTTGCTGCCGCGGGCGCGGCGCGGTCTCGCCGCGGTCGGCGCCGACCGCGGCGAGATCGACCACTGGCTCGGTATCATCGACGCCCGGCTGGAGCGACCACGCACCGGCGCCGGCTGGCAACGCGCCTGGGTGGAACGTCACGGAGCGGACATGCGCGGGTTGGTCGCGGCCTACCTGGAGCATCAGCGGGGCGGCCGGCCGGTGCACACCTGGCCCCTGGATTAGATCGCCGGGCCGCGCCATTCAACGAACCTGGAATCGGACGCACATGCTGCAAGAACTCGATCACCTTCCTGCCGACCTGCTCGAGGCCGACAGCCGCGATCTGCACCGCCTGCTCGGTACGCCGACGTTGATCCACCTGCCGGGCACGCGGCAGCCGCCGCTGTTCGTCTCGGTGCTGCTGCACGGCAACGAGACGGTGGGCTGGGACGCGATGCGCGCCCTGCTCGCCGAGCGGATCGCGCGCTTCGGTGAGCCGCGGCTGCCGCGCGCCCTGAGCCTGTTCATCGGCAATGTCGCCGCGGCCGCCGGCGGCGCTCGCCACCTGCCGGAGCAACCCGATTACAACCGGGTCTGGCCTGGTGGCGATCACCCGCACACGCCCGAGCATGAGGTGATGGCGGCCGTCTTCGACACCATGACGCGCCGCGGCCTCTTTGCCAGTATCGACCTGCACAACAACACCGGCGCCAACCCGCACTATGCCTGCGTCGATCGTCTGGATCACCGCTCACTGCACCTGGCCACCCTGTTCGGACGGACCGTGGTCTATTTCACCCGTCCTATCGGGACCCAGTCCGCGGCCTTCGCGGACCTCGGCCCGGCGGTCACGCTGGAATGCGGCAAGGTCGGCGACGCGGCGGGCGTCGCCCACGCCCGCACCCTGGTCGACGCCGCCCTGCATCTGCTGGAGGTGCCGAACCACGCGGTGGCACCCCACGACATTGACCTGTTCCACAGTGTCGCGCAGGTGACGGTACCGCCCGAACTGCGCATCGGACTGCCGCCGACCGAGGCCGAACTGGTGCTGAATCCGGAAATCGAACACTTCAACTTTCGGGAACTGCCTCGCGGAACGCCCTTTGCCAGCCTGCGCACGGGCGATCATGGACTCGGCTTCGTGGTGCTGGACGAGGACGGCAAGGACGTGGCCAAGCGCTTTTTTCAACTCGAAGACGGGGAGATCAAACTGCGCCGCCCGGTGATGCCCTCCATGCTCACCCGCGACCTGACGGTAATCCGCCAGGACTGCCTGGGCTATCTCATGGAACGCTACAACGACCATGTCCCGCGGCGCGGGACCGACTGATCAAGCACGTCGGAGACTATGACCATGCCAATCCCAGTCACCCCCTTGGTTACCGCGGACGCAATCATCGAACTGGTCGACCGCCCCGGCCGTCCGATCGTGTTGATCGAGCGTCTCAACCCGCCGCCTGGCTGGGCCATCCCCGGCGGTTTTGTGGACTACGGCGAGCGGCTGGAACAGGCCGCGGTGCGCGAAGCCCGGGAGGAGACCGGCCTGCATGTGCGGCTGCGCGTCCTGCTCGGCCTCTATTCGCACCCGGCCCGCGACCCGCGCGGCCACACGGTCACCGCCGTCTATGTGGCCGAGGCGCGCGGCGCGCCCGCGGCCTTGGATGATGCCCGCGCCGTGCAGGTCTTTGCGCTCGACGCGCTCCCCGCGCAACTCGCCTTCGATCACGCGACCGTACTGGCCGATTACCTGGCCTACCGCGCCGCGGGCACGGTGGCGCCGTTGCGGTTCGACTGAACACCCTACGAATTGGCCGCCGGCGCCATGCGCGGCGCGCCCGACACCCATTGACGCACCTGGTACCAGGCCCGCCCCAGATGCTCGTGGACCGCGTAGTAGCTGATATTGAAGGCCGCCGCGGACGGCAGCCAATCGCCCAGGGCCAGCGTGTTCTGCCAATCCGGACTCGTGATGAAGCCGGTCGGGGCCGGGACGACGGCGACACCGGCCCGCTCGAACACCTCCACCGTCCGCGGCAGATGCCAGGCGCTGCTGACCAGCAGCACGCGCGACACCCCCGCCCGCTCCAGCATCGGCTTGGAAAAAGCCGCGTTCTCCCAACTGGTTCGGCTGTTGCTCTCGACCCCGGCCACGGGGACCTGGAACTCCTCACGCAACACCCGCGCCATCGCCTCGCCCACCGCCGGCTCGTCGGCCTTGACCGCGCCACCGCTGACATAGATCGGCAGACCGGTCGCCCGATGCAGCCAGGCCGCGTAACGTGACCGCTGCAAGCTGAACCCATCGATCGTATCGCGCTGATATTCCGGCGCGTCATGGTAAAGCCCGGCGCCCAGCACCAGGATCGCCTGCGTCTGCGACGGCAGCGGCGCACGGACATCCAGGGGGGGATAGGGCTCCAGCGGCGCCATCAACAGCATCGCCACCACCGGCACGCTCATCAGGGCAAGCAAGGAGGCAGCGCCAAACAGCAGCACACGTCCCAGGACACCGCGGACCAGGAAGAAGGCGGCCAGGAGCATCAGGATGATGATTCCGGGCGGCATGAGCAGGGTCTTGATCACACTGTAGGCCGTCATGGCATCAGGTCTCCCGTTGAGTTGGAACAAAGGTTGGCAGCAATTCCGGCACGGCGGGGAGTCATCGGATGGCTGCGCTGTCCGGCAACCAAAATACCACTAAACGTACGGCTGAACACCTGCGGGAACGGCCTTCGTCCGCGCTGGAACGGCGCTGTGCACATGCTGACGCCGCGACCCCCTGCACGGACGCATCGCGGCCGGAGGCCGCTCCCACGGGGTGCGGAGCGCTTCCTTCACGGCCGGCAGGCTCAGCGATCCCGCCCCGCACCAGCCCGCGCCAGTTCGCCGAACAGGCCCGAAACCAGCAGCACCGAGGCGCCTGCCGCCATGACCGGAACCCCGAACAACGCGATCCAGGCGCTGGTACGCCGCCACAGGATCAGGAACAGACCGATCGCCATTGATGTTCCCAGCAGGGTCGGCACCCACCGGGCCGCGGACGGTGCCGCCAAGACCACCGCCGCGGCCGGCCGGCCGGTCGACCACCAGGTGATCAGCCAGGCGGCGAGCAGACCGTGGGGGATGAGCATGAAAGCCAGGTTGGGCAAGGCGAAGGGCCGGTAGCCGAAACGCCCGGCGGCGTGACGGTCCACCGCCTGCACCGTGATGATCAGGGCCATGAAGGCCAGGAAGGCAACCGCGAGCGTGAGCCAGTCGGGCATGGGGGACATCGCGGGCGCCGGACTCAGGCGCCCACCAAACCCTGCGCCTGGCGGTCCGCGTGATAGGACGAGCGAACCATGGGACCGCTCGCCACGTTGGTGAAGCCCAGGGTTTCGCCGGCCCGCCGCAAGGCCGCGAACTCTTCCGGCGTCCAATAACGCCGCACCGGCAGATGGTCGCGGCTCGGCTGGAGATATTGTCCCAGCGTCAACAGGTCGCAGCCGTGCGCACGCAGATCCGCCATGACCGCCAGCACCTCGTCGCAGGCCTCCCCCAACCCGAGCATGATGCCGGACTTGGTGGGCACCGCATCATGGCGCGCCTTGAATTCGGCGAGCAGATCGAGCGAACCCTGATAGTCCGCCCCAGGGCGCGCCTGGGCATAGAGCCGGGGCACCGTCTCCAGGTTGTGGTTGAACACATCCGGGACCGCCGCGCCCTGGAACTGCTCCAGGGCGACCGCCTGACGGCCGCGAAAGTCCGGCACCAGCACCTCCAGCCGGGTCTCGGGGCAGGCGGCACGCACGGCGCGCAAACAGTCGGCGAAGTGTCCGGCGCCGCCGTCGCGCAGGTCGTCCCGATCCACCGAGGTAATGACCACATAACGCAGCCCCATGGCCGCGATCGACTGCGCCAGGTGCCCCGGCTCCGCCGGGTCGACCG
This sequence comes from Chromatiaceae bacterium, assembly GCA_013426805.1. Taxonomy (GTDB): domain Bacteria; phylum Pseudomonadota; class Gammaproteobacteria; order Chromatiales; family Chromatiaceae; genus Thiodictyon. Next base: position 25,119 of record JACDZG010000045.1, on the reverse strand, counting down.
GCTGGGGACGGCCATGAGCCACGTCGCAGAAAGGACAACGGCGGGTGCAGACATCGCCGAGAATCATGAAGGTGGCGGTGCCGTGATTGAAACACTCCCCCAGATTCGGGCAGTTGGCTTCCTCGCACACCGTGGTCAATTGCGCCTCGCGCAGCATGCGCTTGATCCGCGCCACACCCTCGCCAAGCGGCGCCTGGGCGCGGATCCAGGAGGGCTTACGCAGCACCTCCGCGACCGGCTCGACCTTGATCGGAATGCGCGCAACCTTGTCGGCGCCCCGCTGGTGCGTGTCGGGGGTGGAGCGCGAGGGGATATCAGTCATGATGCAAAATCCGTCTCGGGGGCAGTGATCGGTTGGCGGGCTCAGGGTCTGACAACAGCACGTTAGGGCGTCACTCATCGTTCCGGCCACTGCCGGGACTCGCGCACTGGAGGTCGAGGCTTGAGCCGGGCCAGGGCCGCGCAGGCGCGGTATCGACCGGCTAAAGCCTCGACCTCCGGTTTTCCTATGGCTGGAGCGACGATCAAGGCCCACGTTAGGTGAACAGGCTACCGAGTGACGGCACCATTTGCCAGCGATGAAGACCGCGCAAAATACCATGTTATATGCGCGAACCCAGCAAGGTGATCCTCGGCGCATCCTGTCGTTGTTCCGCGTCGGCGCAATCGCCCGAGGATCAGCCATCACTTTCTAGGAATGGGTTGACCGATTGCTTCGGCGCCTTGGGGGCAACCACCGGGTGCGAAGTGCCCGGATGGGTGCCGGAAGCGACGGACGTCTTGGCACCGTCGGCCGCGGCATGACTGGCCGAAGCCTGCTCCCCCGCGGACTGTTCCAGGGGTGTCGCGTCCGCCACATAGGCGTCGAACCGGCGGCGGGCGTCGGTCAGCTCGAAGTGCCGGGTCTTGCCCTGCTGCGCGAGCAACCCGGCCAGATTGTGGAAGCGAGCGTAGACCACACCCTCCGGACCGGCGGCGGTGGCCCGGCCCTTGACGCCGACCTCGAGCTCGCGGCTGCCGAGCAGCAGGTGCGGCAGTCGGGTGCCCGCTTGGTCGATGGCCAGTTCGACCCGGCCGGCCAAGTCTTTGACGGTCAACAACTGGCCAATCCAATCATGCTTGCCGCGCTGCTGATCGAGCACGGCAACGAATGGGCGGGAGTCGGCGACCATGATGTCCGCCGCCAGATCCAGGGTGAGCGGCCGACTCCACTGCACCTGGGCCCGTTCCGCCTGTACCAGGGCATGCCAGTCGGGCTGTTTGTGCGTCTGCGCGTTGCCGGTCACCTGCACCCGGTGCAGGCGCAGCGCGCTGCCGGCGATGTTGAAGCGCCGCTTGGCGACATCGCCGTCGCGCACCAGGACATCCAGGCGCAGGTCGGTCGTGATGTCCTCGCCGGCCACTTGCATCCGCAGCCGCTCGCCGTTGAGGATCGCTTGCCCTTTGACCTGATTGGGCGCCAGGGACAGGTCCGCGCTGACATCGGCCTCGCCGGCAACGAATCGCAACGGACTCTGCGGCGGGAGATAGGGGTTGTAGACACTCATGTCCCTGACCCGTGCCGTGGGCACGCGCAGCTCGATCGTCGTGATGGCGCCCCGGCCGTGCGCATCCGGATTGCGCGCCCGCACCGCGAGTTCGAAGCGCGCCTGCTCCAACTCCGGACGCGGGGCATCCGCGGGTCCCAGTCGGGCATCGGTCAACCCGGCATCCAGCGCCAGCAAGGGATGCCGCCCGCCCTGCTCGACCCGTAGCTTGACCTCACCCGCCCCGGTCGCCGCGTGATCCAGCAGATCGATACCGAGATCCTGCGTCTTCACCACCAAGGCGCTGTCGGCGCCAAGCCAGCCGTCCACCAGTCGCAAATCCACGTCCACCGCACCGCTGCCGCGCAAGGCGAGGCCCATGGGGTGGTGGATCAGCGCCGCGATCCAGTTGAGCTGCGGCGCGTCCAACCGGGCCCGCAACCGCGCGTCCGTCATGTCCAGGAAGGCGGCAGCCCCGCGGTGAGCGATGCGCTCGGCCAGCGACAGCATGGCGCCATGCGCCAGTTCCGCACCCGTGAGCGGTAACTGAACGTGACCCTCCGCGATGGCGAGGGCGGCCTGCCAGGGACGCGGATCGGCCTGATCCGACAGGGTGACCCGGACACGGTCCAGACGCAGGTGGCTGCCGCTCAGATCCAGTACCGCCGCCGGCTTCGCCCGCCGTTTCGACCGATGGTTCGGTGCCCTGCCCTCGCCCGCCGCCGACTGACCCGCGAGCTGCAGCCGCAGGTCCAGATCGGCACTGAGACGTTGCTCATGGTAGGCGAGATCCGCAGCGGCGCCCGTCAGCAGCAGATCCAGCAGCAGCGTCTCGCGTGACAGCTCGGCGCGTCCGGACAACTTACCCTGACCTGCGTGTAACACCAGGCCGGACTGGGGAGGCAAGAACCGCTGATACACGGACAGATCAGGCACCGCGAACTCCGGGATCGCCACGATCAGCCGGGTGACGTCGTGTTTGCGGTCCGGCGCGGCAAGGTGCAGCGTCAGCGCCACATCCTGCCCGCGATAAAGCGGCCGCAGGGCGGCCGCGGGCGCCTCGCCCCGCGCGGGAGTGGCCGGTGTGCGATCGGCCCCGGACCCGGCCCCGTCCTCGGCCAACAGCACCTCCAAGGTCGCGAAGCGCACCACCAAATCCTGCTCATCCTGAGGATTGACAAGCACTTGCACCCTGCCATGTCCAGCGAAGCCGAACCGTCCGATCCCGGTACGCAACCGATCGGCGTCGAGCACGAGGTCCGTATCGCCGCGCAGATCGCCGTGCTCCAGATGCAGCCGCCCGTGCAGCCGACCGCTACCGTCGAGCGTGAGGCCATCGAGCTGCAGCAGGTGGCTCAGGGCGTGCAGGCGATCGACCGGCAGGTCGACCTCGGCGTTGATCATCAGCAGCCGTAGCGCGTCCGGGCCGCTGATCGCGGTCATGACAAAGGGCTGCACCTCGATCCGACCGCGCACCGCCGCGTCCCGCAGCAGATCCTTGTCCGGGCCGATCGCCAACGCCGACAGCCGTAGATCCAGATCGGCATCGGCCAGCCCCACCTGTCCGGTGCCGGTATCCAGACTGAAGCTGCCGCCCAGGGTCCCGGTGAGGGTCGTGCGAAGATGACCGATCCAGGCTTGCGTCTCGCCGGTGAGGCGCAGATTCTCCACCGCCAGCACCAGCGGTCCGCCGGCCGGCGGCGGCGCGGCGGCGACAGCCGTCGGATCACGATGGCGGATCACCGGGTAGAACGGGCGCAGTGCCGGGTCGTCCTGCCCCGATTTCGGCCGCGGACGCAGGCTCACCCGCACATCATTGAGGTCCAGGTCGTGGATGCGGATCTGGCCGCGCAGCAAAGGCACCAGCGAAACCGAAGCACCGGCACTGCCGGCATCCACCTGCCATTGCTCAACCGCGGTCTGCCCATCCGCCGCGAGCCCGCGCACCTGCACCCGCAACGGATACCAGGACCAGGCCCGCTCCCAAGTCAGCGTCAGCGCGTCCGGTTGCCGACTGTTCAGCCACTGCCGGGCCGCCGGCAAGTTCAGCAACAGGTTGACCGGGATCAGATAGAGCCCGGCCAGGATGAGCGGGGTCAGGAGACTGCGCGAGATCGCCTTGAACATGAGCGGCCCTCGGGTCCGGTGGATGAGTCGGTGAACCTGGAAAAAGTGGCCGCTTTGGCCGCAACGGCGATCATGGCCGGCCCGCGCAACCCGCGCTGCCGATCAATAAAGGATGTGAATGGTCTCGCCTGGGAATTCGTCGATCATCCCCTTCGAGCCCAGACCGGACTTGCGGTAGACCTTATTGATCTCCAGTAGATGACGGGAATGGATAGACTCGAAATCACTGCGACGACTCGCGCAGATAACGCCCCGACACCCAGCCGCGACGCTGCGGATCGTCGCGCATGGACACCTGGCACCACCGCCGGCCGCCATGCATCTCGCAGCCGTGATTGCGCAGCACGGTGCCGTTGCGCATGGCAACGATCACCCCCGCCCGGCTCGTCGGCTCGCGCCGCAGGTTGAGCGCGTCACCGGCGGCGACACCGCTGACCTCCCAGAAATCCGGTCCGCCGGCAAGACTGTCCGCAAAGTCATGCTTGGGGGCCGCCGACTGCGGATGTCCGCCCCCGATCTGGACTTTCAGGCTGTAGTTGGCTTGTTCGCCGCGGCGCGCCGCGGCGCGCATCAGATAGACCCGAATCCGATAGTCACCGGTGGCGGGCAGCGTGCCATCGAAGCGGCCGCCGGACGTGCTGCCGACAAAGAGCGCCTCCTCCGACCCCGGAGGCAGGATATTGAAATAGTTCTGAGGGTTATCCGAGTGCAACTGCACACTCATGGGCTGCCCGGCCGTGGCCCCGAGCAGGTAATCGACGTCCTGGTCGCCGTGCAGGCGGCCGGTGACCGTGGCACCCGTCGACCCGGCCTTGAAGTGGACCCGTTCAGTGCGAATGCCGTCGGCGGCCAGGACCGGCAGGGCCGCGACGAGACAACAAAGCAACACCAGCGCAGGCGATCTCATAGTGCAGTAAAATCCTTGGTTACGATCAGGGCGCGCCATGGTAAAGCCTGTTCGGCGTTCGGGCAATACCAGGGCATCAACGTCAGGAATCTCCTGACAAGATCGCCGCTCAATCCAGCAGAAAGACCAGAAAAGTCGCGTCGCCGCTGCGATCTCGCCCGGCAATCAGCAACCCCGACATCGCCGCGCCGTCACCCAGGGAATAGACCTCCAGGTTCTCCACGGCCGCGTCGTCGTAGACGGCCGACAGCGCCTTCTGCCCGGCCGCGGGATCGTCGATCGTATCCAGCAGCAACTCGACCGACGCTCGTGCATCCCGCTCGGTGAGGCCCCGCAACTCGGTCACAATGCCTCGCCGGTCAGCGGCTTGACGCACATGAAGCGGTTTCCAGCCGGACATCCAGGCATCTTCGCCGAACTGCTCCCAATGCGCACCAACGAAATGGCGGTAATACGTCAGGGCCGCGGCGCCCAGGTCTTCCGCTTGCGCCACGCGGTCACAGAACACCGCGCTGCCGAAGGCCGCTTGACTGGGTGAGCCATAAATTGTCTGCAGATGCAGATTCGCATCGGTTCTTGTCATTGAATCCTCGTCGTCCGCGTCTACTCACGAAAAGCCTCGCCGAGTGCGTGACGTCCAGACACCGGCCGGAACGATCATCAAGCCCCCCGAAACGTGCTCCGAGACACCAAAATGATCAAGCCAAGAGATCCTCGTCTGTCGCATCCCCTGCGCGGACCGCCGCCCGCGCGACCAAAAAAGCACCGGGGATCATCACCAAAGCCGGCACGGCTTTGATCCGCATCCACATCGCTGCTGTCCGGTCGCCGAATTATAGCCACGGAAGCACACGGAAGCACACGGAAGCACACGGAAAGCACAGGCAAAAAAGGAGCGATTCAGTCTCTGTCTTTCTGCTGCGAGATGACAATCCGAATAGCCCGCCATGTTCCGCTCGGCCCCTGAAAGCAGCCGTCGGCCGCATCAGTGCTTGACATCTGTTTCGTATAGTGTTTTCCATCGCAGTCCCGAAACGCGCGGATCTCGACTTCGCTGGTTGACGGATTGTCCGGTACGGACTAGGCTTTTACGACGGCGCACGAATGATAGGATAGATAGGATACCAAGCGTGGAGCGGCGAGGCGGTGACTGGAGCAGCGTTGATACGAGAGAAGGCGTTGATCAGCGTTCCGGCCAGCGATGCGCATTTGGAGCCTAAGGCTGAAGCCTTGGACTCCGGTCGGCCGGCGACTCGGCTGGCCGGAACCATGACCAAGGCCGCTGCTGCCGAATACCGCCGTTAGGAACACTCGTGGACCCATTGTATTATATTGACCAAATCGTCGTTCTTATTTATCCTGATTCGTTGAATCAGCCTGGGTTCTTCAAGGATTTCTTTGACCAGCACCCCGAGAGCAAATGAGGTTTCCCGCATGAAAACATTTGAAGAACTCAAATCAGAGATCGAGGCCCTGCCGCACCGGGAGTACATGAAGCTATCACACTGGTTGTCCGAGCGTGAATGGCAGTCATGGGACGAAGAAATCACAAGAGATTCTGACGCGGGAAAGCTTGATTTCCTTATTGAAGAAGCCCTTGAAGAGAAAAGAGCAGGGAATCTAGGCGACCTGTGAAGCATAAGACGACCGCGCGTTTCTGGAATCGCTTCTATGCGCTGCCGCTGCCGATTCAGGAAATTGCCCGCAGGAACTGCGAGATCCTCAAGGAGAACCCGCGTCACCCGTCATTGCGCTTTAAGAAAGTTGGAACACTCTGCTCTGCTCGGGTAGGCCGTGACCATCGAGCGCTCGCCATGGAAGACGAAAGCGGTTACGTCTGGGTCTGGATCGGCACCCACGAAGAATATGATCGCTTGCTTCGTGGGTAGCGGGCGTCGAAGCAGACTCGCCTGAACTCGGGGGGTCGGAACTACGTAATAAGCCTGGGAATAAGGGACCAGGATCGAACGGCACTAGATCATGATCGCACAGCACCTTGGATAACGGAGTTTTCGTATGCATCACCCTGCGCAACGCGTATTACGCGTCCTCATCACCGGTTCTGCCGTGGCCCTGTTGTGGGGAATCGTTCCCGCGGAGAGTGGCGCCTGGCAGATGCAGTCGCGCTTCGGGCCGATTTTGCGCTGTTCCGGCGACCTGATATCCCAAGGCGACAGCGTCGCCCGCTTGGTCACTCTTTGCGGATCACCCGACAATATATCAAAAACCGCAGCTTCTTCGACCAATAAGCCAGTCTATTCATACGATAAAAATGGCTACCAAGTACAAACCGGAACCCAGACAGTCACGCGCCCGGCCTACGAGACATGGTTCTATCATGCCGGCCCCGGTCACTTTTCCTACGAAATTCGCGTGAGCGGCAGCAGCATCACCAGCATCGAGCAAGGCAGGTACGGAGGCTTACGCTGATTTTCAAAGCAGGTGAAACCGGGAGGAAACCACAGTTCTCGCTCTCGCAGTTGCATTATGTCGCAGGATTCCCAGAGGGCAGCAATAACACAGAACGTTCCCTGGCGAAGCCACGCATGGTACCCTGGGATCAATACTCGTGCGACTCCAGGAACGGGGAATAACCATGGCATACACGTCGATCTCACAGCCGGTCGCCAAGACCGTCTCCGTGGTCGATCTGGTTGACGAAACGCTCAAAGGACGTATCCGCATCCCCGAATTTCAGAGACCGCTGCGTTGGCAGTGGGAGGATGTGCGCCGCCTGTTCGATAGTATCGTCAAGGGCTATCCCATCGGCAGCCTGCTGTTGTGGATTCGTCCGGCACCGCAGGCCACCATTCACCTGGGCGGGCTGCGCATCCCGGCGCGGCAGTTCGACGACGGCTGGTGGGTCGTCGACGGCCAGCAGCGCTTGACCAGCTTGGCCAACGCACTCTCCGCGGAAGGCTCCCGCGATGAGCGGTTCGCCCTCTCCTATGATTTGGAACAGCAGACCTTCCGACATCCGAGCCGGGAGGAGGCGGGACACCTCATCCCCCTGCCCGTCCTCTTCGATCTCCAGCGACTGGTTCGCTGGTTCACCAAGGAGCATCCGGAGGCCGGCGAGCACTTGGACGAGGCATCGCGTGTCACACGGGCGATCCGCGAGTACCAGGTCCCGGCCTATCTGGTCAGCCAGGAGGAAGAATCGGTCCTGCGCGATATCTTCGACCGCATGAACAACTACGGCAAACGCTTGAGCCGCGCGGAGGTCTTTGCCGCCCTGCACCCCGCGCCAGGAAGCGCGGTGGAGCCGGCGTCGCGCTTCCAGCAAATCGCCGAATCCATTGAGGCCGAGCGCGGCTTCGGACTCCTAGACGATGACACGGTATTAAGGTCCGTGCTCGCCAGACGTGGCGGCAATGTGACCCGTGATATTCGCGTCGAGTTCTCCGAAAGCACCCAAAAGGCACGTGATTTTGGTGGGGAACAGGCGGAAACAGCCTATCGAGAGGGGGCCAGAGCCCTCTCGCGAGCCATCGTTTTCCTTCAGGAAGACGCGGGCGTCCCGCACTTCGCTTTTCTACCCTATCGGTACCTATTGGTGGTACTAACCCGCTTCTTTGCGCATTTCCCGGAGCCCGAGCCACGCAATTGCATCCTCCTGCGCCGCTGGTTCTGGCGTGCGGCCATGACTGGTCCGGGTCCGTTCGCTTCAAGCTGGACCAACGCCATGCAGATCCTGGCGACACGCATCAGCGCGAACGACGAAAACGGGTCTGTCCAGCAACTGCTCGCCGCCCCGCTCGATGCAAGGCTGCGGCTCCCGTCGCTGACCGGATTTCGCACCAGTGCCGCCGCGAGCCGGATCGTGCTGTCGGCCCTGTGGGCGCTGCGACCATGCTCGCTGTTGACTGGTCGACCCTACGAGCGCAGCGATCTTGCCGAGTCCATTCAATCCGAGGGGACCGCCGCTGCCATCGCGCGGCGCATTTTGAACCGCGCGCCGAATGACCAAGTCGCTTGGGCCGCCAATCGCATCCTGGTGCTGGATCAAGAACTCCCAGGCACCCCGGCCGATCTGTTGGTCTCTCCGCCCCTGGAGCGGGAAAGCAATGCTGCCGAGTTCCTGGCCTCTCATGCCTTGGACGAAACGCTGCTCGCTGCACTGTCACAGGGTGACAAGACCGCCTTTCTCAACACCCGTCAGCAACGCCTGGCAGACATTGTGCGCGATTTCCTGGAGGTCATGGCGGCGACTCAACTCGAGGACACACCGCCCTTGGACAGCCTCGATCTGGACGATCCGGACGATCTGGATGAGGGACGCGATGACAGCCTTGCGTGAGGAACAGTTCTGCGTTTATCTCGATGAGCAATTGGTCGGCCACCTGCACCGCCGCGACGACTTTACCCGCTTTGCCTTCGCGGAAGACTACTGGAGCGCCCCCAACCGTCCCGTGCTGGGTCTGCGCTTCGAGGAGAATCCGCACGCACGCCACCAGGCCAAGATGCGCCTGCCTCCCTGGTTCTCGAACTTGCTACCCGAAGGGCGGCTGCGGGACTGGATCGCCAGCGCCAGACACACATCGGTTCGGCGGGAAATGGAACTCCTCGCCCACGTCGGCCATGACCTGCCCGGTGCCGTGCGCGTCCTCCCCAGCAGCCACCTGGTGCCGGTGGACCTGTCCGGGGTTGACCCCGCCGATGCCGCGCCAGGCGACGCACCAACCGGACTCTGGTCGTTCTCTTTAGCCGGGGTGGGCCTCAAGTTCTCCATGCTGGCCCAGGGTGACCGTCTGACCGTCCCCGGTGTCGGCGAGGGTGGCGACTGGATACTCAAGCTGCCCGATCCAGTGCATCCCAAAGTCCCGCACAATGAGCTGGCGATGATGATGCTTGCGGGGGCGGTCGGCATTGAAGTGCCGGAGGCGCGGCTGGTGCACCGTGAGTTGGTCGCAGCGCTGCCCGACCGGGTGTGGCCCGGGGGCGAGGAGTTCGCCTACGCGGTGCGCCGTTTCGACCGGGGACCGCGGCGAGAACGGATACACATCGAGGATATGGCCCAAGTCCGAGGGTTTTACCCCGATCCGGACCGCAGCCAAGGAAAATACTCCGGTTCCTTTGAAACGATCGGCGCCCTCGTCTATCGGAATCGCGATACGGAGGCACTCCGCGAATTTGCCCGACGCTTGGCCTTCAACGTACTGATCGGCAACGGTGATGCCCATCTCAAGAACTGGTCATTGATCTACCGTGACGCGCGCACCCCGACGCTCGCGCCGGCCTACGACCTGGTGGCCACCTTTGTTTACCGCCCACCGGGGCAAGGCCCGGAAGACATGGGGCTGCGGTTTGGGCGCTCGCGTCGATTCGAGGATGTGCACATCGGCAACTTCGCGGATCTCGATCGCCGGTTAGGCGCCAAAGCCGATCTTGCAGAGGTGGCGCTCACGTTGGTCAATCGCGTCCTTGCGCAGTGGCCGATCGCGGCGGGGCTCCTCGCGGACCGACCCGAACTCTGCCACCCAATCGAGCGGATGATCAGAGAACGGGCCGCCCAGCTACTCATGAAGCGCTAACCAGATGGAAATGCGCACCTCTGCGCAGGCCGAAAATGAAGGCCCCAGGATGTCGTCCCTCCAAACCGGTCCCAAGCGGAGCAAACCGTTACGATGTACCGGACTGATTAGCCGTGGTGACTTCGCGCTCGGCCTCGATCCAATCCTCCAACTCATGTCCCGGCTCAAAGCCGCGCGCCTCGGCACGATAATACGCGGCGGCGCTGATCGCCTGCGACAGCGGATCATCCAAGGACTGCTCATCCATGGTTTGCAGGTCCGGCTCGATCACCGACTGGAGATATCCGCCATTGCCGCCGTGCTTCTCTGTCCGGCTGGCCGTTTGTACTGAAGACATGAGACTTTTCCTTGATTGAGATTGTTGCAACCGGTGTCCACGCGTGTGGAGCGCGGGTCCACCATTGGTTGTCGTCTGCGCCCGATGACTGATAACCGGGTCGAGCCGCAACCTTACGCGCGGCACGCGACCGCGACTATCCGGGGATTCACCTACTCCAACGCGACCACCGCGACATCGATCAGCACCGGCGACTCGCACCGGGTGCCGCCCACCACGCCCCGGTGACCGGCGCCGATCACCATCACGCCCCTGATGCGCCGCGCCAGCCAGTCGACGACGAACTGGAGGGCGGTGCGGTGATCGATCGGTTCAAATCTGCAGCGTCGCCGCCGGGTCCGGCCGCGGCGCATCCGCGGTCAGGGCAGCGGTGACGAAAGCCAGCGCAGCGGCGGCGTCGAAAGCATCGCGACGGGCGTCGGCGCGCGCTTCTTCGGCCTCCAGCAGATCCTTTTCAGCGGTGATCGCCGTGGTCAGGTTGCCGAGTCCCAGATCGAGTCCTTTGCGCGCCGCCGCCGCCGTGACGGCGGCCGCGGCAACCAGTGCGTCGGCGGCCTGATGCGCGGCCAGGCTGGTGCGCAGCGCCTCATAGGCGGCGGCGATCTCCGCGGCGGCGGCACCGCGGGTGCCGGCCACCGCGGCCTGGGCCGCCGTGACGCGCGAGCGCGCACTGCGCACGGTGCTGTCGCGCAGGCCGCCTTGATACAGCGGCAGGGTGACGCCCAAGAGCACACCGGTTTGCTGCACTGGTGTGCCGAAGGTGCTGCCGCCGTTGAAGCTGAATTGGTTGTCATTGGTCGAGAGGGCGCCGATGAGCCCCACTTTAGGCCAATAACCGGCGGCTGCCAGGCGCTCGCCGGCCTCCGCGGCCCGCAGCTGCGCCACGCCGGCGATGATGTCCGGGCGTTCGATCAGCGCGCGGTCGATCACCTGATCCAGGCTGTCGATGGCGGCCGCGGGCAAGCGCTCGCCGGGATCGCGCAGCCGGATCCGGGTGCTATAGGGCACACCCAGCGCGGCGTTGAGCGCCACGCGCGCGGTCGCGGCTTCGCCCTGCGCCTGCACCAGCGATAGGTCGGTCTGGGCCAACTGCAACCGCGCCTGGGCGATCTCGATCCGGGTGTCGAGACCCTGGCGCTCACGGGTCTCGGCAGCGGCCAGGATGTGCCGGGCGGCGGCGAGCGCACGCAGAGCGGCGGTCTCTTTGTGCGCGGCCGCGATGCCGGCATGATAGGCCCGGCTGACATCAAAGACGATCTGCTGGTGCATCTGGTTGAACTGCACATTGGCCACGGTCGCCAGATGGCGGCTGGCCTCGACCGCGGCCGCCCGTTCGCCGAAGTCGAACAACAGCCATTCCACGGTCAGGATTGGGATGATTTCCTGCACATCAGCCGTCAGCGTCCTGGTGCCGACCAACGGCAGGGTGACCGGGGTCGACAGCCGCTGATAGCCGCCGACGACACTGGCGGCCAGTCGCGGCAGCAAGGTGCTGCGCGCGGTCCCGGTGGCCAACGCCGCCTGGTGGGCCTCCTCCCAGGCCACGCGGGTCGCCGGGTTGTGCCGCTGCGCGATGTCGATCAACTCGCTGAGCGCGTAGTCGCGGTTCGGGTCGACGCGTATCCCGGCGGCTGCCCGAGCGGGCACCGCTTGGTCGCCGGAACGCGCCAACGCGATCTTGACATCGGCCCGCACGGCGTCCGGCAAGACCCAGGGCTGGTCCGGTGTCGTCGGCCCGGCCACCGGCACGGTGCCGCCGCAACCGGTCAGCAGGACGAGGGTCAGCAGCAGCCCGGCCGCGGTGCCGGCGGTGCGTTCAGCGGGCATGGCGCGCCTCCGCGAACAGGTCGGCGAGCAGTGCATCGAATGTGCGATAGAGTCGCTCCCGTTCGTCGAGCAGATGGATGAGGTCGGACCCGGCGCGATCCGGCAGGCTGGTCCGGTCGGGGAACGGCGCCGCGGCGTTGCCGGAGCGCGGGTGCAAGCGCGGATCGGCACCCATTGCGGACGGGGCATCGCCGGATGACGCCCCGTGCCCCGCTGCCGCGTTCACTCGCATCCAGTCGAGAAAGTCGGTCAGGGTATCGGCACGCGCCTGATCGCAGCGGCGCAGTGTAGCCATGACCGCAGCCGGCAGCGCCGGCCTGCCGTCGTCGACCACCCGCTGCTGTGCCAGCATGGCCGCGGTCAGATAGAGTGTCTCGCACAGCGCCAACAACTGACGCGCGGCGGCCTGTCGCTCGGGTCGCGGCCGGATCCGCCGCGGCTCGAAGTTCAGCAGGTCCAGGGTCGAAGCGGCAGCGCTCAATTCGGTGTTGAAGCGATCACCGACGCGGGCGATGGCGGCGCGCCCGGCAGACGTGCTCAGCAGGTCGCGGACGCGCTCGAGTGCCGCACGGAAATGCCCACGGACCTTGCCCTCGGCACTGACCGGCCAGAGCGAGACGAACAGGACGGCAATGGCGAGATTGCCGATGACGACCCCGATGATCCGGTCCCTGGCAATGGTCAGATCAAATGACGGACCAAAGCCGTGCAGGGTCGCCAGAAAGAAGCAGAGCGCGAGTTGCAGGCCAATGTAGGACAGACGCTCGCTGCCGATGGCGATCCACGCGGCGGCGAAAGACAGGGGCGCGATGACCAGGGCCAGATCGCCAACCGAGTGCATGTGCGGAAAGCCGAAGATGATGACCGCATAGCTGAGCACCGCACCGATGAAACAGCCGATGAGGCGCAGCGTGAGCTTGTGCAGTGTCTCGGCAACCGAACTCAGCGCCACGTAGAAACAGGTGATGACACAGGTGTGGATACCGGGCCAGTCGAAGCTGACATAGAACAGATAGCACAGCATCACCGCCAGGGTCGTCTTGAGCGCAAAACGGGCGTACTCCGGATTGCTGTAGGCGTCGGCGACAAAGAACGATTCGCGCTCCCGCGGTGGTGTTTCGCCGCGCGCGCGTGCGATGGCCGCGGGGTCACCGACGGTGACATGGGCCAGCTCGGCGAGGACCCGATCGACCTCCTGTCCGGCGGCGTCGGCACTGCGGTCGGCGGCCGGTGCCGCGACCAGCGGGACGTCCGCCGCGGGCCGCGCCGCACCGCGGTCGCGGTGATCGAGGGCGGCCCGCAGGGCGCACAGTCGCGGCCGCGCCCAGGCCGCCGCGCTCAGCGCGCCGGCCGGCAGCGCGGCCAGCGCGGTCAGCAACCGCATGGAGAGCCGTTCGAGCGCCTCGAGGCCAGCCAGCGCCGGTTCCGGCAGCCGACGCAACAGCCGCGCCATCTTATTGAAGGTCGCGGTAGCGCCGTCGCCGGCGCGCATGGTCACGAGCAGGTCGCGGCGGCGCGACGGCCCAGGGGATGCGAGCAGCGCCGCCGCCGCCGCGAACCGCCGTCGCAGGGTGTCTTGATAGAGTCGCACGGGGTCGCGTCCAGCCAGCAGATTGAGCAGGATCAGCAGGCCCATCGGCACCACCACCATCGGAATCATCCACAGAAAGGCATGGGTGATCAATTCCGGATAACCGACCAGGTCCGGGGCCGTGAGCGCCATCGCCAGCACCATGGCCAGCGAAGTCGCCACGGGTCCCGACTTGGACGTCTTGGACAGGAACAGGCCGCCGTAGACCAAAGCGGCCATGGTGAGGACCCGCAACAGCGGCGTGCCGGCGGTAGCGACGGTGACGACGAAAGCGAGCGCGACGGCGACGATCACGACGATGATCAACGCGACGCCTTCGATGGCGCTGGAACCGGCATCGTCTTTGCTGACGAAGAAGATCAGGTAGGCAGCCAACGCGGCCCCTTGGACGTGAAAGGCCATGCAGACGATAACCGTCACGACACAGAGCAGGGTGATGCGCAGGGCCCGGCCGAGACGGCCGGGAAAGGGCGCCAGTTCGCGTGTCAGCAAAGCAAACAGCGCGCCGCCGCCGGGAGGCGCCGCGGGGCGCGACCGCAACTCAGCGTGCGCGTTGCTGCTCATGCAGGATCACGACCGCTGAGGCGCCGATGCGCATCAAGGGCTCCGGCGGCGCATGCAGCCGGACGCGCACCGGAAAGCGGGCCGCGACCTGCACCCAGTTCAGCGTGCGCGCCACATAGGGCAGACCGCCGAAAGCCGCGATCTCCGCATCGGAGACGACCCCCCAGCCGATGCCGTCGACCGTCCCCGCGATGCGGACACGCTGGTCGATCATGACGAAGACGTCGGCGCGGTCACCCACCTCAATGCCGGCCAGCGCGGTCTCCGGGAAGAGCCCGTTGGCGACCCAACTCGCGCTGTCGATGAGGGTGAACAAGGGGACGCCCGGCACCAGGTTTTCGCCCTCGGCGATCTTCAGCCCGACCACCTTGCCGGCGACCGGCGCCTGCACCTGCGTCTGTTCGAGGGCGCGGCGGGCGATGGCCACCAGGGTCAGGTTGGCCCGCACCTGCGCCTCCAGCGCGAGCGTGCTCTGGACCTCGTTACGGGCCGCCTTCGAGGCACCGAGCGCCTGACGCAGCGAGACGGCGGCGTCGCTCACTGCCGTGCGCGCCTCGTCGAGGGTCTGCCGGGACACATAACCGGCCGTCTCCATCGGCTGGAGCCGCTCCAGTGAGCGCGTTGCCAGGTCCAGATTGGTGTGGGCGCGACTCACCTCGTCCTGCGCCACGGCAGCATTGGCGCGCTCCGCTTCACGCAGCCGGCGTTGGTCGGCCAGGCTGCCTTCGGCTACCGCGAGCTCGGCCTGGGCCAATTGCAGTTGCAGCCGATAGGTTTCGGGATCGATTTGAAACAGCAACTGTCCGGCCGCGACCGATTGATTCTCGGCGACCGCCAACTCCACCAGGCGGCCGGCCACGGGCGCTGAGATGCGGACGATATCGGCGTCGATCTCGGCATCGGTGGTGCGGGGAGACAGCGCCAGGTTCGCCGCCAGACGGTAGCCGACGATGACGGTGGCGACCGCGACCGCGACGAACAGCAGGCGACCCAGAACGGTGCGCAACAGCGCACCGCGATCGGCCAGGAAGCGCATGGGTCCGGCTCCGCTCGCTCGCGGTCCGGGGCGGCTCGGTGCCGGGCTGTCGCCAACCGCGGCGGCCGAAGATGGCGCTGCCGGGGCGGTGCCTTCGGGGTCAGCGGCAGCGGCCTGCTCGTTCATGTCAGGCCAGGGACCGGGAGAACAGGAATGCCCAGAGGCCCATGGCCGCGAGACTGCTCAGGAGGGTGTAGAACAGACCGGGCAGCGGTATCGATTGCGCCAGACCGACTTTCAGGAGCAGACCGTAAGTCACCGCGGCCACGACGATGCCCAACAAAACGCTGGGGATCCAGGCCGGGAAATAGGAGCCGGCGAAGACGACGATCGGGCCAATGTCCATAGAGCGTCAGTGCGACTCAGGCTAGCCGCCGTCAGGCAGCTTGCCGCGCGGCGGTGCCAAGCCCGCATCAATCGGCACGCTGCCGGTTGGTGCCCGCCGCTTGCCGATGTTCTTGCGTTCGCGCTCCCGGACCTTCTCTTTCGGCTTGGCAACCACCGCGGCCCTGGGTTTGGGCTTACCCTTACTCGGCCCCTTGCGCTTGGTCGGCCCGGTAAAGTCAGCCTTCAATCCCGGGATGGCCCTAACCTCGAAACTGAGGTTGAGGTAACGCTCGATGCTCTCCATGCGGTTCCATTCCTTGGAACCAACCAGCGCGATAGCCCGGCCCTTCTCACCCGCGCGGCCGGTCCGGCCGGTGCGGTGCAGATAATCGTCGCCGCTGCGCGCCAGTTCGAAGTTGACCACCAGATCCAATCCGGGGATGTCCAGCCCCCGCGCCGCCACGTCGGTGGCGATCAGGATGCCGATCTGACCGCCGTGCAGCAACCCCATGATGCGGTTGCGTTCACGCTGATCGAGTTCACCGTGGAGCGCGCCCACCCGCTGGCCCTGACCCTGGAGGAAGCCGCAGAGCCCCGTCGTGCGCTCACGGGTATTGACGAAGACCAGGGTCTTGGCGGCCGGCTCGTTCTGAAGCAGCCACAGCAGTTGACGCTGCTTGTGCTCGGTATCGTCACTCAGGATGACCTGATGGCTGATATCCGGGTGCTGTTCGCGCACCGGGTTGACGATCACCACCCGCGGGTCACGGAGCAGCCGGTCGGTGATGGCGCTAAGTCCGCGATGGTTCAGGGTGGCGGAGAACAGCAGCGACTGACGCGCCGGGTTGGTGCGCGCGATGATGGCCAGCACGTCGTCGGCAAAGCCCAGATCGAGCATCCGGTCGGCCTCGTCCAGGACCAGATATTCCAGATCGGCGAGATCCGCCACCCCGCTGCCGCTTTCGATGTATTCCAGCAGCCGCCCCGGGGTGGCGACCAGGATGTCGGGATTACGGCGCAGGGTGGCGATCTGGCGGTCGCGCCGCTCACCACCCATGATCACTCCGGTGCTGAGCCGGGTGAAGCTTGCCAGGTTCATAAAATGAATATGGATTTGCCGCGCCAACTCCCTGGTGGGCACCAGGATCAGCGCACGGGTCGCGCTCCTGGGGGCGGGACTGTCCAGAAAACGCTGCATCATCGGCAGCAGAAAGGCCGCGGTCTTACCGGAGCCGGTCGCCGCGGACACCAGCAGATCCAGACCCTCCTGGACCAGGGGGATGACCTGTGCCTGAACCGGCGTGGGCGTGTCGAAACCCGCTTTATCGAGTCCGCGCAGCAATGGCTCAGGCAGGTGAAATTCGGTGAATGGTGCGTTCATGGACGAGAGGATACAGCAAAACCGGGCGGGTTCAGTCAGCCCCTTGGCAGCGGTCACGCGCAACCGCCCGCGGTTGACGACACGGACGCGCCGCCCGGCGGCAGAGGGATCAATTGCAGGTGCCGATACGCTGACCCAGCCGCACCGTCCGACCCGGCATCAGCGCCGGGTCCCAGGTCAGGGTATCGGCGGGAAACAGCAGAATCACCGTCGAGCCCAGGTTGAAACGTCCCATTTCCGCGCCGCGGTCGAGGTGCACGCGCGCCGCCGCCCCGGTATAGTGCCAGCGTCGGCTGCGCAGACCCGGCAAGGCCGGCGTGACCTCCCCCTCCCAGACCGTCTCGATGCCGCCCACGAAGATGGCTCCCACCAACACCACCGCCAGCGGCCCGAGATCCGTACCGAACAGACACAGGACCCGTTCATTGCGGGCGAACAGCTCCGACACCGCAGCCGCGGTGGCCTGGTTGACACTGAACAGGCGCCCGCCGAAGTAGGTCATCTCGGCCAGTTCCCCGGCCAGGGGCATGTGAATCCGGTGGTAGTCGCGGGGCGACAGGTAGATGGTCGCGAAGCGGCCGCCGTCGAACAGGTGATGCGCTTCCCCCCGCCCGCCCAGGAGGTCGCGCACCGAATAGTCGAGGCCCTTGGCCTGGATGATCCGGCCGTCGGTGATGGTGCCAAGCTGACTGACGGTGCCGTCCACCGGCGAGAGCACCGCCCGCGGGTCCGGATCGAGCGGTCGGGCATCGGGGCGCAGCGCGCGGGTGAAAACGGCATTGAGGTGCGGATAGGCCGTCGGTTCGGGCTGCGCCGCCGCACTCAGGTCGACCCCGACCAGGCGCACATAGGTACGAATCATCAGGTTCTTGAGCGGCGCCCACTCGATGCGCGCAAGACGGTACATCAGGAGCGACAGCAGGTGCTGGGGCAGCACGCGCTGAAGACCGACGAAGAGCCGCGCACCGACGCTTGATTCCCGATCGTTCATGTTCCTTCCGGCAGCAACAGGTCCAGGTATTGATGGAGCGCCGCCAGGTCCGCGGCGATTCCCGCCCGGTCCGAATCGGCAGTGAAGGCGATTTCTGTCAAATCCTATACCACCTGGCGCGAGGACGAAGAGCACGGCGACCCCGACCATGAAGCGCAGCCGCAACCACAGGCTGTGTCGATTGGCAAGGGACTTACGATGATCTTACGGACCCAGGCGCCGGACGTCGAGTGTCCCCGCGGTCAGGATCGATGTTCTTCACTATTTTTTACCTCGTACCCACATGGGAGCATGACGGGGCGGGGTCGGCGTTCCGACCAGAGGTGCGCCAGAGGTGCGCCAGAGGTGCGCCGGTGGACGCGCCGACGACCGCGCGGCCGGTCAACCCATCACGTTTGACCATCTGTCCCGGCCATCCAACGACTCTGAGGTTCCCATGAGCGAGCACAGCGAGAAGATCCACAAGACCGCGGCCGACTGGCGGGCGCAACTGACACCTGAGCAATACCATGTCTGCCGCGAGCAGGGTACCGAGCCGGCGTTTACCGGCCGGTACTATGCGACCAAGGAGGATGGCCGCTACCGCTGCAGCTGCTGCGCAGAGGTGCTGTTCGACTCCGCGCAGAAGTACGACTCGGGCAGCGGCTGGCCGAGTTTTTGGCAGCCCGCGCAACCCGAGGCCGTCGGCACCACCGTGGATGCGAGCCATGGGATGCAGCGCACCGAGGTCCACTGCAACCGGTGCGGCGCCCACCTCGGTCATGTCTTCCCTGACGGACCCCGTCCGACCGGGCTGCGCTACTGCATCAACTCGGTATCATTGGCGTTCGACCCCAAAGATCAGACCGGATCATGAACAGGAAAGTCGCACGGCCGTTGCTCAACGACCGACCGCCCCCATGAGTACGAACCAATCACCATGAATGGCCCGCTCAAACTGCTGGTGATCGAAGACGATCCGGCGGATTTTCTGCTGCTGACCAAGCATTTGCGCAAACAGGGAATGGCGGCGGGCTGCACGCGGGTGGCCAGCACCGCGGACTTGGAGGCGGCGCTGTCCGCCGGCACCTGGGATGCCGTCCTGGCCGATTATTTCGTGCCGGGCATGGACTTCGATCCCACGCTCGAACTAATCCGCCGGTATCGGCCGGGGGTGCCGATTATCCTGGTCTCGGGTGCCGTGGGTGAGGAGCGGGCGATCGATTTGCTGCGCCGCGGGGTCGGTGATTTCGTACTCAAGGACCACTTCCTGCGGCTGGTCCCCGCCATCCAGCGCTGTCTGCGGGAAGCAGCGGAGCAACGCGCCCGCGCCAGTGCGGAGGCGGCCCTGCGCGAGAGCGAAGAGCGGCTGCGCCTTGCGCTGGATGGCGGGGACCTCGGGATGTGGGATTGGCTGGTGACCAGCGATACCCTGGTCGGTAACGCGCGCTGGGGGCGCATCCTGGGCTGCCGGTTGGACCAGACCCCGCCCAACCGTGCCGACTGGGAAGCCCTGGTGCATCCGGACGATCTGCCCGCCCTGCGTGCGGCCTTTGCGGACCTGATCGAGGATCGCCGACCCATCTTTTGCAGCGAATATCGCCTGCGCCATCAGCGCGGCCACTGGGTCTGGGTCTCTTCGCGCGGCAAGGTCATCGGGCGCGACTCGGCGGGGCGACCGCTGCGGGTGTGCGGCACCCATCAGGACATCAGCACGCGCAAGCTGCTGGAAGATGAACTGCGGCGACTCGCCGTCACCGACCCGCTCACCGGAGCCTTCAATCGGCGTCATCTGATGGAAACGATGGAGGTCGAGGCGCGGCGCGCCCGCCGCCATGGTCGCCCGGTGGCGCTGATCATGTTCGACCTTGACGGGTTCAAGGCGATCAATGACACCCGCGGCCACGATCAGGGCGATGCGGTACTCACCGCGGTCGCGGCGCAAATGCGCGAGCGCCTGCGCCACACCGACATCCTGGCGCGCTGGGGCGGGGAGGAATTCATGGTCCTCCTCCCCGAAACCACCTTGGCCCAGGCGGCGACCTTGGCGGAGTTTCTCCGGGTCGGGCTGCACACGCTGACCGACGCCGGGATCGGGCCGGTCAGCGCAAGCTTCGGAGTGGCCGAGTACCGCCCCACGGAGACCCTGGATCAGTGGCTCAAGCGGGTCGACGATCTGGTGTTTCAGGTCAAGCGCGACGGCCGGGATCGCGTCGCCTGGGAGGCTGCCTGAACCCACGGGGCCCGGACTCATCGAAATCGACCCGGTGATTGCCAACGTGTAATAGGACCATTGAGGACCAAAAGGACTCAGCATGAGTGCCGAACAACGAAACCCTTCAAATCAGTTTTCGGGACACCTGACGGCCGGCCATCCGATCGTTGCCGTCCGCGCGCGGCGGCAAGCCTGATGCAGCCGGAGGTCATACAACCCATCGCGGAACCGGGCGCCGACACCGCCCTTGACAGCGGCCTGCACTGCCTGGTCGCCATCGCCCGCCATCACGGCATTGCCACGTCCATCGAACAGATCCGGCGCGGTCATCTGCCCGCGTCCGGCCGGCCGGGCACGACCGTGGGGACGGTGCTCGCCGCGGCGCGCTCACTGGGACTCAAAGCGCGTGAGACCGCCCGGCTCGACTGGACGGATCTCTCCCGGCTGCGCGAGACCCTGCCGGCCATCGCACCGCTGGCCAACGGCAACTGCGTGGTCGTGGTGGGGCTCAAGGACACGCCCGCCGGCCCCGCCATCGCCGTCATGGATCCCCTGGCACAGCCGCCGAACGCGGTTTTTCTCCTGGATCAAGCGCGATTCCTCACGGCCTGGAACGGCGCGCTGATCCTGCTCAAGCGCGACTATCCGCTGCATGATGAGCAACAGCCCTTCGGGTTGCGCTGGTTCGTCCCGGAACTCCTGCGCCAGCGGGCATTCCTGCGCGACGTCGCGGTCAGTGCCCTGGTGTTGAACGTGCTGGCCCTGGCCGTGCCGATTTTTCTGCAACTGGTCATCGACAAGGTCATCGTCCACCAGGGCTATTCGACCCTCTACGTGCTGACCGGCGGCGTGACCCTGGCGCTCGTGTTCGACGCGGTGTTCGCGTTCCTGCGCCAGTATTTCCTGCTCCACGCCACCAACCGCATCGATATCCGACTGGCGCAGAAGACCTTCTCGCACTTGCTGCGCCTGCCGATCACCTATTTCGAGACCGGCACCGCGGGCGTCATCACCCGTCACATGCAGCAGGCGGAGCGCATCCGGCAGTTCCTCACCGGACGGCTGTTCCTGACCATCCTGGACGCCACCGTGCTGTTCGTCATGCTGCCGGTGCTGTTTTTCTATTCAGTGACACTCGCCGTCATCGTCCTGATCTTCGCCGGCATCATCGCCGGCGTGGTCTTTGCTCTGATCCCCACCTTCCGCACGCGCCTGCAGGCACTCTACAACGCCGAGGCCGAACGCCAGGCGATGCTGGTGGAGACCATCGCCGGGATGCGCACGGTCAAGTCGCTCGCCGTGGAACCGCAGCGGCGCCGCGACTGGGAGGACCGCTCCGCCCGCGCCGTGGACATGCACTTTCGGGTCGGCAAGATCTCGATGACCGCCACCACGCTGATGAACTTCCTGGAACGGCTGATGATGGTCACCCTGATCGCCGTGGGTGCTCATGCCGTGTTTGACCAGACGCTCACGGTCGGCGCGCTGATCGCGTTTCAGATGCTCGCCGGACGGGTGGTGACACCCCTGGTGCAGATCGTCTCACTGGTTCACGAATATCAGGAAACCGCACTGTCGGTGCGCATGCTGGGGGAGATCATGAACCGCCCCGCGGAGGGCCTGCGCGCCTCGGGCGGTCTGGAGCCGCCGCTGCACGGGCGGATCGAGTTCGATGCGGTGACCTTCCGTTACGCCCCCAACACCCCGCCGGCACTGGACCGGCTCACCTTCACCCTGCCCGCGGGGAAAGTAGTCGGTGTGGTCGGGCGCAGCGGTTCGGGCAAGACCACCCTGACCCGCCTGATCCAAGGGCTCTACCCGGTCCAGGAGGGCGTCATCCGCTTCGACGGGGTCGACATCCGCGAGATCGATCTGGCGCACCTGCGCCGCCACATCGGCGTGGTCCTGCAGGACAACTTCCTGTTCCGCGGGACGGTGCGCGAGAACATCGCCATCACGCAACCCACCGCCGGTTTCGCTGAGATCGTCGCCGCCGCCCGGGTTGCCGGAGCCGAGGAGTTCATCGAGCGGCTCCCCCAAGGCTATGACACCCTGCTGGAGGAGAACGGCGCCAACCTCTCCGGCGGTCAGAAGCAGCGGCTGGCGATCGCTCGCGCACTCCTGCCCCAGCCGCGCATCCTGATCCTGGATGAGGCTGCAAGTGCACTGGACCCCGAGTCCGAGGCGATCTTTCTGAACAATCTGGGTCAACTGACGGCCGGACGCACGGTGATCATCGTCTCACACCGGCTCTCGACCCTCACCGGCGCGGACGCCATCATGGTCCTGAACCGCGGCCAGATCGCCGACGCCGGACGGCACGAGGAACTGCTCCAGCGCTGCCCGATCTATGCCCATCTGTGGCAGCAGCAGACCCGGCACCTATGAGCAAACACGACCACATCGCGTCACTGCTGGGCGAATTCCTGCCCGACGCACAAGCGATCGAGCAGCGGGCGCCGCCGCGCGGCCGGCGGATCACGCTCTATGCGCTGCTCGCGCTGGTGCTGACCGCCGTAGTCTGGGCCAGTGTCTCCGAGATCGACAAGCTGGTAGTCGCCCACGGTCGGCTGGTGACACCGCTGCCCAATCTGGTCGTACAGCCATTGGAACCCGGCATCCTCAAATCGATCGACGTGCGCATCGGCCAGGTGGTGCGCAAGGGAGAGGTGCTTGCTCAGCTGGATCCGACGTTCACCGGCGCCGACACGACTCAGCTCAGCTCACGCAGCGCCACCCTGAGCCTGCAAGCCGAGCGGCTGGAATCCGAACTGGCCGGCAGCGCCGTCTGGGAACCGCGCGCCGCGGGCCTCCAGCAACAACTCCAGGTCGGGCTGCTGGCAGAGCGCCGGGCCGCCTATGACGCCCGCCTGCGCCAGTTCGACGAGACCATCCGCGGCCTGCATGCCAGCCTGAAGACCAACGAGCGGGACCAACAGGCGCTCGCCCGTCAGGTCAAGTCGCTCGCCGACCTGGAGCAGATGCACCTGGCCCTGGAGACCAAACAGATGGGTTCCAAGGCCAATTTGCTCCAGGTCCAGGCGCAACGCCTGGAGGTCGAACGCGACCACACCCTGGCGGTGAACCGCCACGCGGAGATCGAGCGTCAGATTGCCGCCACGCAGGCCGAGCGTGACACCTTCACCAAGTCCTGGCGCCAGGAGGCCATGGAACAACTCTCCACGGCGCTGCAGCAGCGCGATGAGGCCAACGAGCAGCTCGCCAAGGCGAAGCGCCGCTCGGAACTGGTCACCTTGAGCGCGCCGGCCGATGCCATCGTGCTTGAGATCGGCAAGAAATCCGTCGGCTCGGTCGTCCAGAATGCCGAGGCCCTATTCATTCTGGTCCCGCTCGACGCCCCACTGGAAGCGGAAATCGAGGTCAGCCCGGCGGATGTCGGTGAGATCCGGGTCGGCGACGCCGCCCGCATCAAGATCGATGCCTATCCCTTCCAGAAGCACGGCACCATCACCGGCAAGGTCAGCAATGTCAGTGCCGATGCCTTCAGCCGTCAGTCCGCCCTGGGTGCCGAGGCCTACTACTACCTGACCCGCATCGGCCTCACCGACACCCGGCTGCAACACCTGCCGAACCCCACCCGGCTGCTGCCCGGCATGACCCTGACGGGTGAGATCCGAACCGGCAAACGGACGGTGATCTCGTATTTTCTGTATCCGGTGATGCGGGTGCTGGATGAGTCGCTGCGCGAGCGGTGACCGCCTGGCAGCGCTGCGCCGACGGCGATCCGACGGCTCGATTCGCCCCCGCGTCCCGCTGCACCATCCGGGAAAGACCTCGGGGGACACCAAATTCTACCGACCGCCGCGAACCACCAGCGGTGGCTGAATGATGTCGGCGTGAGGTGAGACCGTTCGTCGGCTCAGCTCTGTCGGCTCAGCTCTTGTCAGATGCCGTGCGCCTGATTAATATCCGAGCACTACCATCAGAAAACCGACTGCTTGGCCTGCGGTGCCCATCCGCCACGAACCGGCTGGACCCTAGGCGACAGCAGCCGGCCTCAGCCGCCAGCCAGAAATCAGGAGCGCACCATGGCCGTCATCACCGGCACCAACGGCAACGATGTCATCACCGAAGACGATCTGACCGGCGGCGTCGTCGGCGGCATCCCGTCCAATGCGGCAGACTCCATCGCGGGCGCTGCCGGCGACGATTTGATCGACGGCGCCGCCGGCAATGATACGTTGCGCGGCGACAGCGGCAATGACACGGTGATCGGCGGGGACGGCAACGACCGACTGGACGCCACCGATACGAGTTGGGCCAGCGGCAACGACCTGCTGCAGGGCGGTGCCGGCAACGACACCCTGTTCGCCTATCAGAACGACACCCTCGACGGCGGCAGCGGGGACGATGTGCTGCGCGTGTGGGACGACCAGGCCTATTCGCTGCAGGGCGGCACCGGCACCGACACCGTCGAGATCGTTGACGACCATTGGTACACCGGCAACTTCAGCCTGGCCGCCAACGGCATCGAGATCATCAACGGCAACGGGCAGGAAATTTACGGCACCGCGGCCAACGATGCACTGAATTTCACCGGCATCACCCTCAACCAGGTCGCCTTGATTGATGGTGGAACGGGCAACGACACCATCGGCGGCTTTGCTGCCGCCGCGTTAGTGAACGGCGGCACTGGAGAGGATTCGCTGACCGGCAGCGTCGGCAACGACAGCCTGCGCGGCGGCAGCGGTAACGACACCCTGATCGGCGGGGACGGCAACGACCGACTGGACGCCACCGATACGAGTTGGGCCAG
>JACDZG010000183.1 GCA_013426805.1 Chromatiaceae bacterium | reverse complement strand
CCGCCCGCCTTCAGCGTCGCCAGCAGGGCGACGATCAGCGCCGGGGTGCGCTCCAAGGCGATGGCGACCGTCGACTCGGGCCCGACGCCCCGTGCGATCAGGGCATGGGCCAGGCGGTTGGCCTGGGCATTAAGCTCGTCATAGCTGAGCGCGGCGTCCGCGCAGACCACGGCAGTGGCCGTCGGCGTCCGTGCCGCCTGCGCCTCGAAAAGGGTGTGGACCGCGCCGGCGGGCGGCAGCGGCGCGTCCGTCGCATTCCACTCGACCAACAGTTGTTGGCGCTCGGGCGGGGACAGGATCTCCAGTTCGCCGATCGGCCGTTGCGGCGCTGCCAGCACCTGTTCCAGCAGGTGCAGGAGTCGACTGGGCAGCCGCGCGATCTCGGCCGCGTCGAAATACGCCAAGTTGTAGCAGAAATCGACCTGCACCGCCTGCCCGTGCGCGAATTCCCGGATAAAGATCGCCAGCGGCGTCTGCTCGAAGCCATGCACCAGCGGATGCGCCACGATGGGCTGGCCGGCGAAGTGGCAGGCGTCGTAATCCTGCTTCTCGAACGACAGTGACAGATCGTACAGGCGGCGCCGATCGGCGGCATGGCTCCTGGCCAGACGGGTGATCTCGCTCACCGGAAAGCGCTGGTGGCGGTAGCTCGCGCGCAAGGTCCGGGCGATGGCCTGCATCACAGCGATGAAGTCGCGGTCGCGGCCGACGTCCAGCCGGGCTGGAATCATGCTGGCAAAGAGGCCGATAGTCTGTTTGAAGGCGGGCGTCGGGCGGTTGAGGACCGGCAGGCCGATCACGCACTCCTCACGCCCTTGGGCGCGGGTGAAATAGACACCGAAGAGGGCTAGCCAGGCGTGAAAGACCGATCCCCCGTGCGCCGCGGTCAGGGCTTCCAGCCGGGCATACTGAGCGGCCGGCAGGGACCAGGTGAGCAGTCCGCTCGGTACCGCCTCGGCGCCGGTGGTCAGACCGGTCTTGGGGGCGAAGAGCGGCGCGGACTCGAGGGCGAATTGCTGCTGCCAAAAGTGCCGATGGCGCTCGAACGTGGCCGATTCCAGGTAAGCGACATCCTCCTCGACAAAGGCCAGATAGGAACCGCCCGCGGGCCGCGGCAACGGCTCACCTTGCCGCCGGGCGTTGTAGCACGCAGCGACCCGTTGGCTGATCAAGCAGATGGCCCAGCCATCGACCGCCAGATGATGATAGAACTGCGACCACAGGTAGTGCCCGGGCGCAAGTTTGTAGAGGGCAAAGCGAAACAAGGGGCCCGCGTCGAGGTGAAACGGCTGTTGCAGACTGGCCTGCATATGGGCCTGCGCGGCCGCTCGCGGTTGGCGCTCCTGGGAGCAATCGATGTAGGCGAGGTCCACCGTTGGCCGGTCGACGAACGATTGGTACGGGACCCCCTCGTGCTCGGTGACCACCAGTCGCAGGCTATCGCAGTCCCCGACGACCTGCGTGAGCGCTTGCCGGAGGACGGGCAGTTCCAACTCGGCATGGATGGCGATCACACCACCGATGTTGTACAACGGCGTCTGCGGATACAGGGTCTGTTCGAACCAGATTTCCCGCTGTACCGAAGACAAAGGAAACCGGGTCAACGCGGGGTCGCAGGGTGCGTTCATAACAACTCGATATGCAAAGTGGTGAAGTGGCGGGTGCGTGGTATCGGTCGGGTCAGTCAGGGGTCGCCGGGGCCGCTCCCGCGCCATCGCTTCCGTCACCCGCATCCTGATGTTTAATGAGCGGCCAGAGCGTATTGCCGAGCCCCGCGACCCCGCCCAGATAGCACAGGGTCATGGCCGCCCCGATGCCGAAGTGGAGCAGATAGACCCCGCCGATGATGACGACCCCGGGGGCAAAGCTCGCCACCAGGTTGGTCTTCATCGTCGCCTCGTACTCATCGGCCAGGCGGAACAGCCGCGGGAGCTGGCTCAGGGTCCCGTCCATGAAGACGATCTGCGCGGTATCGGTGGCGGCGGTGGAGGCCCCCTTGAGCGAGATCGACACCTGGGCCGCCTGCAAGGCGATGGCGTCATTAATCCCGTCGCCGATGAAGCAGACGCAGCGCCCCGCCGCGCGCAGGGCCTGGACGCGCTCGGCCTTGTGTGCGGGCAGGGTCTCGGCGAAGTAGTCGTCGATCCCGAGTGATGCCGCCAGCCGCGCGGTCGGACCGGGGTGGTCGCCGGAGATGATGTAGAGCCGGATGCCGCGCTGCTTGAGGAAGGCGACCACCGCCGCCGCCTCCGGGCGCGGGGTCGGCGCCAATTCGATGACCCCGGCCAGCCGCTCACCGAGACCGACGTACACCAGCGAGTGGCCCGCGTCCTCGGCCTGCTGCGCCAGGGACGCAAGCGCCGCCGGGATCACGAGGCCGGCGCCCTCCAGGAAGCGTCGGCTGCCGACCCGGATCGGCGCCTCACCGGCCACCTGCACCGCGATGCCGTAGCCGACCTCGTAGCTGGCCTCCGCCAGATCCGGTAATTCGAGCCCCGCCGCCTGCGCCTGCGCGAGGATGGCGCGGGCGATCGGATGGGGCTGGCGGTACTCGGCGGTGGCCGCCGCCCGCAGGACCTCGTGTGCCGTGAACCCCTCGGCGGCGTGGATGCGCCCGACCGTCGGCTGCTCCAGGGTCAGGGTCCCGGTCTTGTCGAAGACCACCGTATCCACCTGCCGCAGGGTCTCGAAGATGCGCCCGTCCTTCACCAGGATGCCGTGGCGCGAGAGGATCTGCAGATAACTCAGGACACTGAGCGGCCCCAGGGCGCTCATGGCGCCGCCCAGGCTCGACCACATCACGGCGATGGCCGCCTGCGGGCCCAGCAGCGGCCAGGTGACGGCACTCAGGCCCACCGTCAGCGGCAGGTAGCGGTCGCTGATCCGGCGCCCGCGCAGGATCAGGGTCTCCTTGTAGCCTTGGGTCTGCGCCAGCACCTGGCCGATCTTGGCCGCCATCGTGTCCGCGCCGGCGGTCTCCACCCGCACCGCGAGCCGACCCGACAGCAGCAGCGTGGAGGCAAACACCGCCTCGCCCGGGGCCTTGTCCACCGGTTGGCTCTCGCCGGTCAGCAGGTGCTGGTCGACCTGCCCGGCGCCCGTTTGAATGCAGCCGTCCACCGGCACCAGCTCCCCGGCATTGACGATCACCACATCGCCGGGCTTGATCGAATGGAAATCGACGGCGAGTTCCACCCCGTCCACCAGCACCCAGACCTGCGCCGGGTGCCCGCTGAAGACCCGCACCAGGGCCTGTTCGGAATCGTCCTCCACCCGGTTGATGATCTTGCCGAAGAGCCCGCCGATGACCCCGGTGACCGCGGCCAGCACGAGCTGGCCGGTGGCGATCGTCCCCAGCAGCATCGCCACCCCGATCAGGTAGACACTGAGATAATGTCCGCGCCGGAAGTCCTTGGCCACCAGGGCAAAGAGGTCGCGCGCCAGCCACAGCACCCCGGCCGCGCCCAGCACGCTGAACAGGCGCGAGCGGCTGCCGAGCAGGGCGAGCCCGGTCGCCCCGGCCGAGAGCAGCAGATTCTTGGTGCTCTCGCGGCGGTACTTCGCCATCGCCGCGCGCTCCTCGGGGTCGAGGTCGAGCTTGAGGTCCTGGCGCCCGTCGGCCTGGAGCGTGCTCTTGAGGTCCTTGGCCAGGCGGGCGACGGAGAAGCGGGGCGCGGGGGTGGCGGCGGGCTTGGATGGGGCCTTGGACGCGGCCAGCGCCCGGCGGCGGGTCGGCGCCGGGGACGCACCGCGTAGCGCGCGGTTCCAATAGGCCGCACAGCCGCTCCACAGGGCTAGTTCGATCAGCATGTCACAAACTCCGATTGCACTATTCGCCGCTCACTTGGGTTTGCAATTCGCGCTTTCCGGCCAGTCGCAGACCTGCTGCGCGGCATTGAATTCCAGGGGCGAGGGACAGTCGTTCCAGGGCTCGTTCCAGGACTGCAATTAAGGCCGGTGTCTCGGGTCGCAGTCCGCTCGCTGGATTGGCTGGCCCCGGGGGTTCGGCGGTGCCCTCACGGGTGCGCCCGCCGATTCAGATGGTGCGGGAGGACGGGCGCTACCGCCAATCGGCGCCTGTTGTGTCAGGCAAAGCGACGCTTAGGCGTGCCAAACCCGGCGGCTGGGGGCGTTCGCGGTGTGGTGTAGTCTTGCGTGCGCCAACGCTCGCGCGGCGGAAACTCAGGTTTCCGATGCGTTGCTCCGGGAGCCACAGGGTTCCCTCGGTTACACTCAAGGTGAAGTCATATGAAACTTTCGATCCCCCCCAAGAAGCTCTGGCGAGCGACTGTTCTCGTCGCCGGCCTGTTCACTGCCTGCTGCGTCGCGGCCGCCCCGGAATGCGCCATCCGCAAGGATACGGTCAGTCTCGCCGACGGCAAGATGGCCTATGCGACGGTGGGCACCGGCCAGCCGGTAGTGCTGGTGCATGGGCTCTTCGCCAACAAGGAGCAGTGGAATCCCATGGTCTGCAAGCTGGCCGCGGCCGGCTGGCAGGTGGTGGTACCGGACCTGCCCGGCTTCGGTGCCAGCACGGACTACAAGGCGGCCGATGACTACAAGCTGGAGCGCCAAGTGGAGCATCTGGATCAGTTCCTGACCGCGCTGAACCTCCCCGCCATCCAACTGGCCGGCAACTCCATGGGCGGTGCCATCACGACGCTCTATACCCGTACCCACCCGGAGCGGGTGAAGAGCCTGACCCTGATTGGTGCCCCCCTGGGCCTGGGCGGCTGGGCGCCGGAGGTGCAGGCGGTGTTGAAGCGGGGCGACATCCCGTTCATCCCGGTGTCCGCGCCGGCCTATGACGAGGAACTGTCGCTGCTGTTCGTGCGCCCGCCGACCCCCTCCGCGACCTCCAAGACCCGGGCGATCACGGACTACCAGGCCCGCTACGATCACTATAAGATGGTGTGGGATACGGTCAACGACTATGGGGACGTGCTCTGCAAGACGCCGCAGCAGACCGTCGCCCCGATGCTCGTGATGTGGGGCCGCCAGGACCATATCTTCAGTGCCGACAATGCCCCGGCCGCGGAGCGCTGCCTGCCGGGCGCCAAGGTGGTGATGCTTGATAAAAGCGGGCACCTGCCGCAGTACGAGGACGCCGACGCCATGGTCGCCGCCTGGCTGGAGTTTCAGGCCGGGATCAATACCGCCCCCAAATAAGATAAGGGAAAACGTGGCCGAGCGCCGCGCCTGTGCGGTCGCCTGGTCTTGGGCTAAGGCGCAGGACGGGGTGAATACCCCGTCCCCCGCGCCGGCCTCCGCCTAGCTCCAAAGCAGCAACAGTCCCAATAAGGTCGCAAACCCGATAATCTGGGCGACGAAGCTCCGTTTGTCGATGGTCATGATCCGCGCAATGCTGTCCGCAGAGTTATTGTCGAGCTTGATGTTGGCCCAGATGATTTGCAACAGGGTCAACACGATAAAGAGGTAGGCGAGCACATAGATCTGGTCCATGAGGACCAAGGTGGGGCATTCCGGAATCGCGTCCATGGCCGATTGCCGCATGAGTACGGCGGTGAGCAACGCGGTGGCCGGCATGACGGTACGCACCTCGATATGGGTTGGCTTCAAGAACAGCGCAAACCAGTTGGTCAGCATGACGATGAGCAGCGGCAGCAGCAGCTTCCACTCGAACAGGTTGACGTTACGCGCGAGATCGAACGAAAACTTGATGGTCGAATATTGCGATGCACCCACCGCCCCAAGCTCGCCGAAATTTGTCCCATAATCGTGGATATAGGCGCGGGCATTCAATCCGGTGACTTGCCATCCGGGAATGCGGATGTTGCTGTCGTAGCCGGTGGCGGTGGCGTCGGGAAGATAAACGACGCGATTGAATGGTTCGGTCGAGCTCTCGACGAACAGCGTCAGCTCCTGCCGGTCGAGCGGGTACTTTCTCAAGTCGAAATACTGAAAGAAGCGGCCCTCGATATGCAGTGCCTGATACTGGCTTCCGTCCGCGAGCTGCTTGGGCGTTTCCTGGAGCGGCGTCTTGGTCAGCCCCCAGCTCTCCACGGCGTTCGGGAGTTCCAGCGTGGCGACCGGGTCGAAATCGCCGTTCCAGCGCAGCCAGATATAGGCGCTGATGCGAAAGGTATTGGACCTGATATCCACATCGTAGACATTGATTGCATAGATGCCGATGGTGACCTGTTGGGCGCTCTCCGGCGGGGTGTCAAACGCCACCAGCGTACCAGCGCTGCGATCGATGCGGACGGCACTGGTGGCCGTCGCCGCGGCAGGCGCCGCGCTGCCGGCCACCAACAGGATCAGTGCCAGTGCGCACCAAGCTGCGATCAGCCGTTGTGTTGAAAGTGTAACGGGCGCGAACAATATCATGACATTCTCCAAAGTGACGGTGCTGTTCTCGTCAAACGCCGCATTTCCCTGATTATCGACAGTATGTGGAGTGGCAAGATCCGCGGCAAGCGCGCGGGACTGCGTCGGCCAAAAAGGGTGTTGTGCTGCCCAAGCGTCCGACCTGCCGCTATCCGCGGCGACGCAGGAAATCGTCGTCGCGGTCGCTTGGTTCACCGATCGCGAGCGGTTCGACGTACTGTGCCGTCAATCGGGCGGTCGCCCTTGCGCAGCTGCGAGGGCCGTAGGTTGCCATGAAAGCCCAGTCCGTTGCGCGCAAAAGAATCCTGCCGCCGCCGTCGCGACGGTTTGCAGCATCGGTCAACCGAAGCGGATCAGGCGGTTTGCGGCAGATGGCCGAATTTTTTCAGTTGCCTGATCCAGCGCGGTGCCTTGCGTTGCACCGCCAATGCTTCGTGGTCGACCGTATCATCGCGATAAGGCACGCGGCGCGCCAGCAACACATAGACGATCTTCAGCAGCTGATGGGCAATCGCGACGATTGCCCGCTTGGCTCCCCGACGAATGACCAAGCCTTGGTAGCGGCTCTTGAATTGGCTGGCGGTGCGGGCGGTGGACCAGGCGATTTCGCACGGCAGCGCGCGCACATAGCGGTTGCCCTTGGGGGTCTTCGCGCTTCTGCGCTTGCCGGCGAGTTGACGCAGATGACGCAACCGCTCCGGCGGGATGAAACTGCCGCGCAACAGACCCGCGCGCGCCAGCATCGCCAACCACTCGGCGTCGGCCACGTCGGTCTTGCGGCCAGGAACTTTCTTCACGTGCTGGGCATTGACCACCAGCGCGCGAATGCCGAGTCGTTCCAAGTACGCATAGGGACTCTTCCAATAGATGCCGGTGCTCTCCATGACCACTGTATCGGGGGCGAAGCCGGCGATCCAGTCGGCCATCTCCAGCCGCTCCCGACGGAACCCGCCGAAGCGGCGACGCTGCTCGGCTAAGTCAACCGCATGGGGACGATGTTCGAGGACACCGCTCGGGGCGCCCCCGGCATGGGCCGCAGCTTCTTCCAGCCCTTGCTTGATGCTTGCAAACGCGCTCATGGTTTTACCTCGCGAGCCAGACCGACACCGGCTCTTCGGGATCTCAGTAGGTTGTGATATACTTATATTTCAGCATCTTGCG
>JACDZG010000044.1 GCA_013426805.1 Chromatiaceae bacterium | reverse complement strand
CTTCGTACGTCGGCACCGTTCTCGGCTCCTTAACCGGTTCGCGACGAGGGGCTTCGTGCCTCGGCGCCGTCCTGGGCTCCTTAACCGGCTCGCGATGCAGGGCTTCGTACGTCGGCACCGTTCTCGGCTCCTTAACCGGTTCGCGACGAGGGGCTTCATACCCCAGTTCTCCGGCCTCGCGTGCGATCAAGCGGCGCATCAATCCGTAGCGGTGGCCGATGCGCCCGTCCGGCCGCCGCTCGAAGACCGCGGTATCGACCAGGTTATCGATCAGGTCGCGGAGCCTGCGGCGCTCGGCGATCTCGGCAGCGGCCGGGAACAGGTCCGCCATCGGCAGCGGACCCTCGACGGCGAGCCGGCGCGCGATCACTTGCTCGTCCGGGCTCATCCGCTCCTCATAGATGGCCCGAGGCACCGTGGTCGCGTCGCGGTCGTCGAGGAGCCGCGTCACGGCGGTCTGCACCCGGTCGACGGTCACGGTGTCACGACCGCCGGCGAGGATACAGCTGCCCAACGCTCGGCTCAGGGATGGATGGCCGCCGGTCTCGGCGTAAACCGCGTCCAGGGCCGTGCCGTCGAACCTGAGCTGCGCGCGGCGGCCCAGCGCCGTCATCAGCATGTCGTTCTCGTCCCGCGGCAGCGGGCCGAGAAAGCACGGATGGATGAGATCGATGAACGGGTTCTCGCCGCCCTCCCAGCGCGCTTGGCGGTTCAGCGCGGCACTGCGTCCGCAGGGTAGCAGCAGGAGCCAGCCCTCTTGGTGCAGGGTCTTCAGCAGCCCAAGCACCTCGAGAAACCCGGGCAGCCCTTGAAAGTCGCGCCCGGACGGCAGCAGGTAGGCGTACTCGTCGACGATCAGCAGCAGCCGGTGCCCGACCCGTTCGCGGCAGCACGCGGCGTGGTAGTCGGTCAGCAGCTTGCGGAAGCGCTCCGACGTGAGCGCGGCCGCCTCGGGCAGGTCGCCGCGCAGACCCGGCAGCCGCTCCAGCACCCGACGATAGAGGTCCCCCGGCCCCCGACCGTGGCCGTCCAGCTCGATCTGCACCAGCGTGAGTTCCGGATGGCTCAGATGCAGATTGCGCCGAAGCTGCTCCAGCAGGCTCGACTTGCCGATCTTATGGATGCCGTAGAGTCCCACCTGCTGCCCGCGGCCGAGGGCCTCGTCGAGGAGCCGGTAGATCAGATCCGCCGTGAGTGGCTGCACCTCCCAGCGGCGCGCCTCCAGGCGCTCGAGTCGGCGGTGGCTCTGCCGGTAGTCCTCGACCCGGCCGGACACGATCCAGCGGCTTCGGGCGGTCGGCTCGGCCGGATCGGTCAGCTCGTTCAACTCCGCGACCAGCCGCGCGTGCAGGGTCGAGTCCTGCACCTCGTTCAGACCGTCGAGGAGCAGCACCAGGGCGCCGGACTCCAGCAATTCACGGGTCCTGGCCTTCGGCAGCGCCTCCGCACCGGCCGCGAGGGCCTCGCCGAGGATCGCCCAGAGGTCGCCGGCGTAGCGGCCCAGCGGCAGATACAGCGGGGTCAGGGGGCCGGCGCCGGCCAGTTCCCGGGCCAGGGCCAGCAGGCTGGTGGTCTTGCCGGCACCCGGATCGCCGAGCAGCAGCAGCGAGCCGCCGCAGATGGCGCGCACCAGGTCGGCCTCGGACAGGGCCTCGTCCGCCTCGCGGTGCAGCGGCAGGACCCGCGCCGGCTGCAAGCTGAGCGTCTGGAAATGCGCGTGCCAGGGGGCCTGCTCGACGCGCGCGTGGGCCTGGACCCGCAGCCGGGCGAAGGGGCAGCGATCACCGGTGTCGTTGGCTGGCGGGTCGTCGGCGAAGTCTGCGAGCAGGCAGGCGGCCAGCGCTCCCGCCGGGATGACGACTTCGATCGGCTCGGCGGCGAGGGCCACGCGCAGCCGCTCCCGCTGCTCGTCCGGGAGGGCGCCGAGGACCACCAGGAACAAGTCCTGCGTGTCGGCCGCGCGTGCAGCTTCGGCCACATCGTCCACTTGTTGCGGGGCCGCGGCCCCATCCGATCGGAGAAAGACGCAGAGCCACGCCTCAATGCTGCGGAACATGCTATCCGACGACTCGCGGACGATTTCGGCCCGATAAGCTCTGTAAGGCCCGGGTACCTTGAATTACTCGGGTTTGGGCATGCCCAGGCCCGCGAGGCATTGCCGACACTGGCGATCGAAGGTTTCGTCCAAAGGGAAAGCCCTGGCTGTCGGCGTTGCGGAAACAAGACGCCATGGGGCTGGTCGTCCTGTTGACGTTCGGGTCAATGCGGGTCGAGTTGCGACAGGCGATCCGCCATTCTGGTCTGCCAGCCGGGGCCAGTGGCGCGCCAGCGTTCGATGACCTCCGCGGGCAGACAGATCGAGACCAACTTGCGGGGATTCGCCGAACGTGGTCGCCCGCTCCGGTTCACCTTCCCGCGGGCGAACATCTCATCGGTGAGGTCCGGTATTTCCTCGTATTCGTGAGGCGCGATGGCGTGGGCGTCTACGCGGTCCAGATCAGAGCCCAGCGCACGGTGCGATGATGCGGGGCAGTCGATGGATTGCGAATCAGGCTCCAAGGAGTGGTGCGATGCGCCTTTGCTCGCGGTCATTGGCCTTTCTCATACCCGGGTCGTAGGTGATGGACACGAGGTCATCGTAGCTACGATAATCCTGTGGAGCAAGCCCATGGTCGGACGGCGGGGTGGTGGTTAGCGACGACTCCAGAGAGCCGACGGACCTGGCGCTCAAGCCGGTAGGGAAAACTCGCCAGGCGCGACGTGCTGGTTCGACCGAGAGAACCCGGACATCGAACTGGAGCGAGGAGTCGGACAGACACCGGACGCCAATCCGGCCTGATCTTGCCTCGTTATCCACCCATCGCCTGGACGCTTGCGGCATCACCCAAACGGGTGACGCTGAGGGTTTCGATCAGTTCAGGGGTTTCGCCGGTGCCCTTACTCGTGTGCCGGATCGGGCTCACATCGCCGGCGTCGCGGCCGACCGCGACCCGGATATAGGTGTCGTCGGCGACCAGGGCGAAAGCGGGATCGAAACCGCGCCAACCGACGCCCGGAATCAGCACTTCGACCCATTGGTGCAGGGTCTGGGGCCGCGGTTTGGTCCCCTGCGGTGCCTCGTCATCGGGCTCGAAGTAGGCGGGGTCCTGGTAGCCGGAAACGAAGCGCGCCGGCCAGCTCCAGCCCCGCAGGACCGCGATCAGTAGGTGGGCCAGGTCGGCGGCGGTGCCGTGGCCGGCATCGAACAGGGCGGTGAGGGCGGCGACTGAACTGGCCGCGGCCGGGTCGAATGCGGTGAATGCGTGGACCCAGGCCGAGGCCTCCTGCACCTGAGTCAGAACCGGTATGTCATCCCGCCAGGCCGGCAGCGGCTGTCCGCCGATCTCGGCCGGCAGCGCCGGTGTCAGCGGTCCCTGATGGTAAACGAAGTCCCACAGGCGCGGCGCCTGATGCAGGCTATCCGCCAGCCAGGCGCGCTCCCGCGCCGGGGTGACCGCCGCGTAGTCGAAGGGGTTGGCCAGTCGGGTTTCGACCTCCGCGGTGAGCTTGAACTCAAGCGCGCGATGGGGATCGAGTACGGAAAAATGATGCGACAGATTGCCGAAACCGTCGTAGCGGGCCACGGGGATTGCGTCCGGTGAGACGCTCAGGTCCAGGCTGACCAGTGCTTGGGCGCTGTCCTCCCAAGGCGCGAGGCGCACCTGGACATGATGCTCCCGCACCGGGGCGGGGAATTGGATGCGACAGTCGCGCTCAATCCGATAGTTCACGGCTCATCCCCCAAGTGCGCCTCGAAGTAGTCGCTTTGGAGGGCGGTGGTCAGGTCAGCCAGTAATTCCAGGAACCGGTCGAGATATTCGTGTAATCCGCGGTCCAGGATGTCGCTCGCGGTGACGTCGGTCAGGTGTCCGCGCAGCGCGTCCAGGGCCTGCGGGACGGTCCCCTGGTCCACGTAACCGATGCGCTTGACGGCGCGCTCCATACCGTGGAGACAGTAGGTCAGCGAGCGCGGAAAGTCAGGATTCAGAACGACGAATTCCACGACTTCGATGGGACGGATGCCGCCGTGGTATTCGCGCCGGTAGGACTCGAAGCCGGAGAGTGATTTGAGCAGGGCGCCCCACTGATAATAGTCGAGCGGGGAGCCGACCATGCTCACATCCGGGAGCAGCAAATGATAGCGCACATCGAGAATGCGGGCGGTCATGTCCGCGCGTTCCTGCAGGCTGCCGAGTACGGTGAAGCCATAGGCCTCACCGCGCATCATGGTACTCTGGGCGATGCCGAAGAAGGTGGCGACCTCGCGGTGCACAAAGGCATAGAACTCGGCTGCCCGCCATGGCTGAAGCGTGGTTTTCAGGTGCTTATCGGCCGACAGCCAGAACTCGTTGATCGCCTCCCACATGGCATTGGAGATGCGGTCGCGCACCACCCGGGCGTTCTCGCGTGCCAGCCGCAGGCTGTTGTAGAGCGAGCCGGGATTGTCTTTTCCTTGAGTCAGCAGGTGAATGACGCGCTGCACCGTCACCCGTTTGTCCGGGTAACGGATCGGGTAGATCTCATCAGCGCCGACGATGTTCAGCAGCGGTTGCCACTGCATTTCCTCGGTAGCCTCTTCATCCGCCTCCAGCATATAGACGACATTGATATCCAAGATGCGCGCAGTGCCGTCGACGCGCTCCAGATTGCGCGTCATCCAATAGAGCGATTCGCCGATACGACTCAACATCCCCTGGGCTCCGGGAGGTATCTAAGAAAGACGGTCAGCCGCAACTCAACGCAACTGGACGCGCATCACCAGGTGCGTTCAGTCGCCTCGACCGCGGCCTTCTTGATTGGAACCGCATCAATCGGCCAACACCCAGGTGTCTTTGCTCCCGCCGCCTTGGGAGGAGTTGACCACCAGTGAGCCCTTGGTGAGGGCCACCCGCGTCAGGCCGCCGGGCACCACCTGAATGTCGTCGCCGTAGATGATGAAGGGGCGCAGATCCAGGTGACGGGACTCCAGTTCACCGTCCAGGTAGCAGATGTGCCGTGACAACTGGACGACCGGCTGAGCGATATAGTTGCGCGGGTTATCCGCGATCTTCTTGGCGAATTCGGTCCGTTGGGACGCCGTCGAGGCGGGTCCCATGAGCATGCCGTAGCCGCCCGATTCGGCGACCGCCTTGATCACCATGCGCTCCATATTGTCGAGCACATAGGCACGGTCCTGATGATCGGTCATCTGGTAAGTCGGAACGTTTTGCAGGATCGGCGACTCCCCCAAGTAGTAACGGATGATCTCCGGGACGTAGGCATAGACCGCCTTGTCATCGGCAATGCCGCTGCCGGGGGCGTTCACCAAGGCGACATTGCCGGCCCGCCAGGCATTGATGACGCCGGCCACACCCAGTGCCGAATCCGAGCGGAACACCAGGGGGTCGAGAAAGTCGTCGTCGACCCGCCGATAGATCACGTCGACCCGGCGCAGACCGTGGGTGGTCTTGAGGTAGACCTTGTCGTTCTTGCAGACCAGGTCCCGGCCTTCGGCGAGTTCGACACCCATTTCCTTCGCCAGGAAGGTGTGCTCGAAATAGGCGGAGTTGAAGATGCCCGGGGTCAGCAGGACGATGGTGGCGTTGTCGGGGCCGCGGGGGGCGAGAAAGCGCAGCGCCTGCAGCAGCAGCGCTGGGTAGTGTTCCACCCGCCGGACCTTATAACGGGCGAAGAACTCGGGGAGGATGCGCCGCTCCACCATGCGA
The DNA here is from genome assembly GCA_013426805.1 of Chromatiaceae bacterium. GTDB lineage: Bacteria > Pseudomonadota > Gammaproteobacteria > Chromatiales > Chromatiaceae > Thiodictyon. Next base: position 47,812 of record JACDZG010000044.1, on the reverse strand, counting down.
TTCTCGATCATGTAGGAGACGCCGGACGGCGTGCGCAAATTGTCCTCTAGAACCAGATAGCGCCCCTCCTCATCGCGAATCAGGTCGACCCCGCTGATATGGGTGTAGATGTCATGGGGTGGGTCGATGTCCATGATCTCCCGGCGAAAGTCTTTGCCGCGGTAGATCAGTTCCGGAGGCACGACCCCGTCTTTCAGAATGCGCTGGCCGTGGTACAGGTCTTTGAGGAAGAGATTCAGCGCGCGGATGCGCTGCTTGAGCCCGGCCTCCAGCATGGTCCATTCAGTTGCCGTGATAATGCGCGGCAGGATGTCGAAGGGCCAGACCCGTTCGATGCCTTCGTCTTCATTCGCGTAGACCGTGAAAGTCACGCCTTCGGTGTGCAGCGCGAGGTGTGCCTCGTGGGCCTTGGTCCCCAGCATCTGCTGCCCGGTGGTCTGGATGTGCTCCCACATCGGGAGGTAATGGTCCCTGGGACGGAAGTTGTCGCCGTAGAACTCGTGATAGGCCATCGCGGGGCCGGCGCCGTTGGCCTGGGCTTGGACGGCGCCGCTGGATTGAAATTGCCTCAGCATGGTGCGAATGTCCGTGCGATCGATGATCTTAGCGGAAGAAGCGCAAAATTCATGCCATTTGCTTGTCCGTTCGTCGAATCTTTGAAATTGTGACCTAAGCTACGGTTTAACGGTCGAGTGGCCGGCTGTGCTCAGCGTGTGCGGTCCGGCGGATGCCTTGAACGGGGCGCATCGCACGACCGATCGGCGCCCCAGGATCGCGCGGTTCGACAGGTCTGGGGCTGAATTGGTGCGGATTTAGGGTGGAGCGGTGCCGGCCTGGAGCCCCACCTTTTCGCACGAGGCCCGGGCGGCCTGCCGAAAGACGACGACGTCTTTCACCCGAACGAACAACTGCCTCAGTCCCCCGCGTCCATCAGGATCTCAGCCCAAGCAGTCAATGCCTCGATCAGCTGGCGTTTGGTCGGGTCCGCCGCATGGGTGTGCGCAAGGACGGCGAGGCGTTCTTCGTATCGCTCCAGGTCGATACTGCCGCCGCCGGCCGGATCGGTGAGTCGGGTCAGGCGCCACGCGGCCCACTGCTCCCGCTCGTCCGGGTTCAGCGACAGCGGCCAATTACGGGCGCGGTAGCGGAAGACCATGTCGGGCAGTCGTGGGTCATCGAAGCGAAACCCGCCCCGTGCCAGTTCGTCAGGGGTGAGTCGACGCAGATTCTCCAGTCGCCGCCGATCGGCGTCGGTGAAGAAACCGCCGGTGTAGAGCATCAGGTCGGGGTCCGTCTCGGCCAGATCCTGGGCGCCACCGGGTGATCGCTGGTGCACCGCCTGAACGCGCTCGCGGATGGCTGCCGCGTGTTTCTTAACGATTTGTGTGCCGCGAGCCACTTGGTCCAGGTCGATGGACCAGCGCGCCGCCGCTTCCGTGCTCAGGGTCTTCATCGGCGCAAGGACCGGCGCGCGGTTCAGATGGACCGATTTCAGCGGGACCCGGGCCGTCCCCTGGGGGAGCTCGGCCAGCGGGGTGAAGAGGCGCCGCCGCAGTTCGTCCGCCGACAGATCGAGCAACAGCGTCGGGTCCGCGCGCAGATCGAAACAGATGATCTCGTTGGCGTTGGTGGGGTGGGCCGCGACCGCCAGGATCGGGGCGATACATCCCTGAGCGGCCGGAAAACGCGACGAGGCGTGCAGCAAGGGTAGGCCTTGGTCGAGCAGCGCGCGCACCTGTTTTTTGTCGCGTAACGTCAGGGCGTAGTCGAAGAGCCGCGGCTGGGCCTGGCGCAGGCGTCTGGCCAGGGCGATCGTGGCCTGCACATCGGCCAGCGCGTCGTGAGCGCCCTCGTGGGGAATGGCGTTCGCGCGGGCGAGGTCTTCGAGCCGGAAGGAGGCGGTGCCGTCCTCGCGCAACGGCCAATGAATCCCCGCGGGTCGCAGCGCTTGAGCCAAACGCAGGGTGTCGATCAGGTCCCAGCGGGAGTTGCCGTTCTGCCACTCTCTGGCATAGGGGTCCAACAGATTGCGGTACAGGAGGTTGCGTGTGACCTCGTCATCGAACCGCATGCTGTTGAAGCCGACACCGCAGGTATTCGGGGCACCCAGTTCCGCGACGATGGCGGCGGCAAACTGGGCCTCGATCAGGCCTTTTTCGTCGGCGAGCTGGGGCGTGATGCCGGTGATCAGACAGGCATCCGGCTGGGGCAGCAGATCAGCCGTCGGGCGGCAGTAGACGACCAGTGGCTCACCGATCGGACGTAACTGCGCATCGGTGCGCAGACCGGCGAACTGACAGGGACGATCCCGGCGCGGATCGGTGCCCCAGGTCTCGTAGTCGTGCCAGTAGAAGGTGGTGGTCATGGCTCGGACGGTGCGGTGCCGGTGTGATGACCGGGTGCGTTATCGGGTGACGAAAAACGAGGAACCAACAACGACAGTGACCCACCGGGCCTTCGCAAGACGCCAGCGGCCGCAGACGACGTGCCGGGCGCCGGGTTACCGTCGCCGGTCCGGCGCAATCGTCTGTGAAGCCGCTCGGCTAGACCTTTTCCTTGATGCGGGCCGCCTTGCCGGTGAGTCCGCGCAGGTAATAGAGCTTGGCGCGACGCACGTCGCCCCGGCGTTTGACCTGGATCTCGGCGACGGCCGGGCTGTAGGTCTGGAAGACGCGCTCGACACCCTCGCCGTGAGAGATCTTGCGAACCGTAAAGGCCGAGTTGAGGCCGCGGTTGCGCTTGGCGATCACGACACCCTCGAAGGCTTGAAGACGCTCGCGTTCACCCTCCTTCACCTTGATCTGGACGACAACGGTATCGCCGGCTGCGAAGTCCGGGACTTCGCGGTTCATCTGCTCTTGATCGAGCTGTTGAATGATATTGCTCATGATTTCCTAAGCTCCTGTTCTCAGCCTTGTTCTGACCCTTCTCCCGATCCCTGTGATCAGGCCTCGGGGTCGTCACGGGCCTGCATAAATTCTTCGAGCAGCGCCTGATCCGCCGGGGTCAGACCACGTCGCTGCAGCAAATCGGGCCGTCGCAGCCAGGTTCGTCCGAGGGACTGGCACCGCCGCCAGCGGGCGATCTGTGCATGGTCGCCGCCGACCAGCACGGCCGGGACCGCCGCGCCGTCGACTGTCTCCGGTCGCGTATAGTGCGGGTGGTCCAGGAGCCCATCGGAATGCGAATCCTGCTCCGCGGATTGGGCATGGCCCAAGGCTCCCGGCAAGAGCCGGATCACCGCATCCATGACAACCATTGCTGCCAACTCGCCGCCACTCAGAACGTAATCACCAATCGACCATTCCTCGTCGACATAGCCCTGGATCAAGCGTTCGTCGATTCCCTCGTAACGACCTGCGACCAATATCCACCCGCTCGATCGCGCCAGTTCACCCATGGCCGCCTGATCCAGCAGGCGCCCCTGCGGCGAGAGGTAGGCCACCCGGCTCTGCGGTGCCTGCCCCCGTGCGGCAACAATCGCATCGCGCAGGGGCTCGACCTTCATCACCATACCCGGACCGCCGCCGTAGGGGCGGTCATCGACCGTACGGTGCACGTCACGGGTGAAATCGCGCGGGTTCCACAGGTGCAACCGCGCAATCCCGCGGGTCATGGCGCGACCGGTGACCCCTTGATCCAGCAAGATCCGGAACAAGTCCGGGAACAGCGTGATCACGTCGAAACGCATGGCGGCCAGTCGTTCGCTCGGTGATCCGCTACGACGTCGCGGTCCTCAGAAGTCCGGGTCCCAGTCGACCTGGATCAAGGGTCGAGCGAAGTCCACCGATCGGATCACATCATCCCAGACGAAGGGCAGCAGGCGCTCGCGCTCTCCGACGACGACCAGGACATCATTGGATCCGGTCGAGAACAGGTGGCTCACGCGGCCGAGCGGAATGCCGCTCAGCGTCTCGACCGGCAGTCCTTCCAAGTCGATCCAGTAAAACTCATCCGCGCTCGGCGGGGGCAGTTGGTCACGGGTGACCGCAATCTCCCGATCCACCAGCAGAGCGGCCTGGTCCCGGTCGTTGCATCCTTCGATGCGGGCCACGACACCCTTGCCGTGCGCCCGACCCTCCAGCACGCGCAGCGGTTCACCCGCTTCGCCGATTGTCCAGGGGGAATAGCGCAGGATGCCTTCCCGCGGCTCGGTCTCGGAAAAGACCTTGACCCAGCCATGCACTCCGAAGACACCGGCGACGTGGCCGAGCACGACCCGCCGCGTCGCCCGGCCATCAGCGTCGCCCGACATGGTGCTCAAGCCCGCGGGGCGCGATGGGCGAGCGACCTCCGGAGCGTTCTCAGGCTGCGGCAGCGGCAGCGGCAGCCGGGAGGGCTGCGGCTGCCTCACGTGCGGCCTGCTTCAGGATCTGCCGCACCCGATCAGTCGGCTGTGCGCCATTCTTGAGCCAGTGCTCCGCTCGGGCGCGGTCCACCCGCAATGGCACCTCGCCGCCCTTGGCGGTGGGATTATAGAAGCCGATACGCTCAATGTACCGCCCGTCACGCGGCGAGCGGATATCGGCAACGACGATCTGGTAGAAGGGGTGCTTCTTGGCACCGCCGCGAGTCAAACGGATCGTGACCATGTGCAGTCCTGGCTGAAAATCGAATCGCCCCTGCTCCGGGCTGCGGAGCATCGGATGGGGGCACTTTAGGAGTGCGCGGCGCTTAGGGTGCCTCGCGGTAAACGGGCAAGTATACAGGAATCCGTTTGGAACGGAAGCTTGTCATTTTCGAAGACATTTGCACGGTAGCGGCTTCCGCGGGCACCCTGGGGCGAGACGCGCCGGCGGCGGGTGTGCCTGACGCCCGGTCGTGTCCTTCATGCTTCGATGCGTGGCTTGTGGATTCAGAGCCTTGGAAGGCCAGGTCGCGCTGCACGTCGGTCTGTGGGCGCTTCTTCCGGATCGGCACAGCCGCGATGCCGGAATGTCGGCACAACGCCGGATCTCGCCCGAGTTCGCGAATCAGGGCGTCGCCTAAGCCGGTTCGGATCGTTGGCCGGCGACGGTTCGAGTGATCGGACCGCAGGAATGCTCCGCCCTGCCGGGTAGACCCAATACGGTCTTCACCCAGTACTCCCGGCTGTATTTTTTGTAAATGGTGTCACTCGGCTCCTGGTAGTGGCTGGTGAAGAACTCATCCGGTATGGCCAGGGTGCTTTCATTCCATATGAAAATGTTGCTGGGACTGAAAAAGTCATAGTTCACGATATCGGCATTGGTCGTTATTACTTTCTTTCCAAGCCCGGAATAGTGTTCAAAGCCATGTTGAAAAATCTTGTACAGATCGAAGTGGCTTGTACACAGGAATAATAGATTGCCTTTCATCTTGCTGTGCCTGGAAACGGTTCACTAATCAGGCGTCCAGGGCGCCCGTAGAGGCGACTAAAGTCGCCCCTACACGTCCACGCGTCGGCAGATCCTTCCTCGCAAACTACCTGAAGCATCGACCTCCAGTGCGCAACGCCCGGCCGCGGGCCGTCACGTGATCAAGACCCCATCGCGTCTGCGATTACGACCATGATTGTGTTGGTCATCGGCTTGATTCTTGAGTCGTTACTTACCGCACACAATCCACATAGTAACGCACATGCCCATTGACCTGCTCTTTGACCAGTCCGTGAATGTCGGTCTCGAAGCCCGGAAACTGATCATTGAACGCCCGGGCGAACTGGAGATAGCGCACGATGGTGGAATTGAAGCGCTCACCGGGGATGAGCAACGGGATGCCGGGCGGATAGGGGGTGAGGAGGATGGCGGTGACCCGCCCTTCCAGATGGTCGATCTCGACCCGCTCGATCTCACGGTGGGCCATGCGGGCGAAGGCATCCGCGGGGCGCATGGCGGGTGCCATCTCCGAGGTGTACATCTCGGTGGTGAGTCGCGGGATGTCGTATTCGCGGTAGACGGCGTGGATCCGGTCGCACAAATCCTTCAGGCCGATCCGTTCATAGCGCGGCTGCTTGGCGACGAATTCCGGCAGGACGCGCCACAATGGGCGATTGTGGTCATAGTCGTCCTTGAACTGCTGCAGCTCGGTGACCATCGTATTCCAGCGGCCCTTGGTGATGCCGATGGTGAACATGATGAAGAAGGAGTAGAGCCCGGTCTTCTCGACGATGATGCCGTGTTCGACCAGATAGCGCGTGACGATTGCGGCGGGGATGCCCCAATCCGCCACGTCACCATCCACGTCGACCCCCGGGTTGATGACGGTTGCTTTAATGGGGTCGAGCATGTTGAAGCCGGGGGCCAGCTCGCCGAAGCCGTGCCAGCGCTCGCCGGCACGCAGGATCCAGTCCTCGCGTTCGCCGATGCCTTCCTCGGCCTGTTCATCTGGTCCCCACACTTTGAACCACCAGGATTCTTCCAGTTCCAGACCGACCTTGCGCATAGCGCGGCGGAAGTCGAGCGCCTCCAGGATAGACTCCTCGACCAGCGCATGCCCGCCCGGTGGTTCCATCATGGCGGCGGCCACGTCGCACGAGGCGATGATGGCGTATTGGGGACTGGTTGACATGTGCATGAGGAAGGCTTCGTTGAACACGTCGCGGTCGAGCTTGCAGTGCGTGCTCTCCTGCACCAGGATTTGTGACGCCTGGGAGAGTCCGGCCAGGAGCTTGTGGGTGGACTGGGTGGAGAAGATCATGGAATCTACGCAGAGTGGGCGACCCTCGCCGATGGCGTGATAGTCGGCGTAGAACTCATGGAAGGGCGCGTGCGGCAGCCAGGCCTCGTCGAAATGCAGCGTGTCGATGCGCCCGTCCAACTGCTCCTTGATGGTTTCGACGTTATAGAGCACGCCGTCGTAGGTGCTCTGGGTGATGGTCAGGATGCGCGGGCGAACGCCGGTTTGAGCGAATGGGTTGGCGGCGATCTTGCGCTCGATGTTCTCCCAACTGAACTCGGAGAGCGGGATCGGCCCGATGATCCCGTAGTGGTTGCGGGTCGGCATCAGGAACACCGGGATGGCGCCGGTGATGGTAATGGCGTGGAGAATCGACTTGTGGCAGTTGCGGTCCACGACGACCACATCGCCCGGTGCGACCGTGGAATGCCAGACGATCTTGTTGGAGGTGGAGGTCCCGTTGGTGACGAAGAACAGGTGATCGGCGTGGAAGATGCGCGCCGCGTTGCGCTCGGCCGCCGCTACCGGACCCGTGTGGTCGAGCAACTGGCCCAACTCTTCCACGGCGTTGCAGACGTCGGCCCGCAGCAGGTTCTCGCCGAAGAACTGGTGGAACATCTGACCCACCGGACTCTTGAGGAAGGCGACACCGCCGGAGTGCCCTGGACAGTGCCATGAGTAGGAGCTGTCCGCCGCGTAGTGGGTCAGTGCGCGGAAGAAGGGCGGGGCCAGTGAGTCCAGATAATTGCGCGCCTCGCGTACGATGTAGCGGGCGACGAACTCGGGGGTGTCCTCGAACATGTGGATGAAGCCGTGCAGTTCGCGCAGCACGTCGTTCGGGATGTGGCGGGAGGTGCGGGTCTCGCCATAGAGGAAGATCGGGATATCCGTGTTGCGAAAGCGGATTTCTTCCACGAAGGCGCGCAACTGAGCGACCGCTGCCGCCGCCTCCTCGGGGGAGGAGAATTGCTCGTCGTCGATCGACAGGATAAAGGCTGACGCGCGGGATTGTTGCTGGGCGAAGGAGGCCACGTCGCCGAAATTGGTGACGCCCAAGGCCTCGATGCCTTCCTCTTCGATCGCCTTGGCCAGCACCCGTACCCCGGTGCCGCTGGCGTTCTCGGAGCGGAAGTCCTCGTCGACGATCACTACGGGGAAACGGAAGTGCATGGGGGGAAGCCTCCTGGTGCGGCGAGGAAAACGCGGAAGTATAGGGCCTTGTGCCGCTGCGTGCGTTAAGCTGTTGCGTCGGGCGCGCCGCGGCCGTCCGTGCGCCGCGGTCTCTGGGCTTAGATCGCTGCAAGGACTATACTTTTCCCTACTGCCCGACTGGAGCCGCCAGGATGTCTTCTGCCCCGTTGCCCGCCACCCAGGAACGCGTCGATCGGCTCGAAGCCTCGATCGATCGTTTCGTTGCCAACGCGGATCTCCAGTTCAGCCGGCTGTACGAGTCGCAGCTGCGTACCCAGGCGCAGTTGCGGGAGCTCAAGGACGAAATGGCCGCGTTCAAGGACGAGATGGCCGCATTCAAGGACGAGATGGGGGCGTTCAAGGACGAGATGGGGGCGTTCAAGGATGAGATGGGGGCGTTCAAGGATGAGATGGGGGCGTTCAAGGATGAGATGGGGCAGTTCAAGGACGAGATGGGGGAATTCAAGGACGAGATGCAGTGTTTCAAGGCCGAGTCCGCCGCCGAACGGCGCGAGATGAACCGCAAGTGGGGTGACCTCGCCAACAAACTCGGTTCCATGGTGGAGGATCTGGTCTATCCGAGCCTGCCGCGCGTCTTGCGCGAGACCCTGGGCCGCGAGTTCGACAGTATCCAGGCACGGGTGCGATTGCGTCTGCCCGACGGCCGGGTGCGGGAATTCGATGCCTATGCCATCGCGTCCGATCTGGCCGCGGTGAACAGTACCAAGGCCACCCTGCGCAGTGCCGACGTGGATCACATGATTGATGAGATCGCCGCTTTTCGGGAATTCCTGCCCGAACGTGCCCGATTACCGGTGGTTGGCATCCTGGCCACCCTCGCCGTCAACGACAGTGTGCTCAACTACGCCGAGCGACTCGGCTTTTTGGTCCTCGCCGTGGGCGATCAGGTGATGGAGGTCAAGAACCGGTCGGGGTTTGAACCGAAACGCTGGTAATGCCCTGTCAGGCGCCGGGACGAACGCCGCTGCGCAGGCAAGTTCCGCCCGCCCCCGGTATCATCGCGGCCAGGTTACCGACGCAGGAATCGACGCATGGCCGGCAGCAGCTTACTCGCACTGATCGACGACATCGCCACCGTCCTGGACGACATCTCCGTGATGACCAAGATGGCGGCGAAGAAGACCGCCGGGGTCCTGGGGGACGACCTGGCACTCAACGCCCAGCAGGTCGCGGGGGTGCGGGCGGAGCGGGAAATCCCGGTGGTCTGGGCGGTGGCCAAGGGGTCACTGGTCAACAAGATGATTTTGGTTCCGGCAGCGCTCGCCATCAGCGCGGTCGCCCCCTGGGCCATCCTCCCGCTGCTGATGCTCGGCGGGGCTTACCTGTGCTTCGAGGGGTTCGAGAAGCTGGCTCACCGGCTGCTGCATTCCAAGGCCGAGAGTCAGGGCCACCATGACGCGCTCACGCAAGCCCTTGAGGACCCGGCGGTCGACCTGGTGAGTCTGGAGCGGGACAAGATCAAGGGCGCGGTGCGCACCGATTTCGTCCTCTCCGCCGAGATCATCGTGATCACCCTGGGGACCGTGGCCGCCGCGTCCTTCCAGAATCAGGTCGTGGTGCTGGTCGGCATCGCACTGATCATGACCCTCGGTGTTTACGGACTGGTGGCCGGGATCGTCAAGCTGGACGACGCCGGACTCTGGCTCAGTCGGGTATCGGGGGCCGGCGGCGGGGCGCGGCTGGTGCGGGGATTTGGTCGGAGCCTGCTGTCCGCCGCACCCAAGCTGATGAAGGTGTTGGCGGTCGTCGGCACCGCGGCTATGTTCCTGGTGGGCGGCGGCATCATCGTCCACGGCATTCCGGCCGCCCATCACCTGATCGAGTGGGCCACCCAGGCGGCGCACACCGTGCCGACCATCGGTGGCGTCCTGGCGGCCCTGACGCCGCTCTTGATCAACGCCCTGGCCGGCGTGCTGACCGGGGCTGTCGTGCTCGTGTTGGTGACACTCGGTCAGACGATTTGGTCGACGTTGCGGTCCTGGGGCTGAGTGAGGCGCTGTTCCGCCTCGCGGTACTTGGCAGCGGTGCGTTCGATGATCGCCGCGGGCAGGTCGGGACCGGGGGCGGTCTTGCCCCAGTCCAGTGTTTCGAGATAATCGCGCACGAATTGTTTGTCGAAGCTCGGGGGGCTGATGCCCGGGTGGTACTCGTCGGCCGGCCAGAAGCGCGATGAGTCCGGGGTCAGGACCTCGTCGATCAGGTGCAGGCGGCCAGCGGCGTCCAGGCCGAATTCGAACTTGGTATCGGCGATGATGATCCCCCGTTCCAGGGCATAGGCGGCGCATTCGCTGTAGATGCGCAGGCTGGCGTCCCGCACCTGGATGGCGAGCTCGGCGCCCAAGAGGTCAACCGTGTGGGCGAAGTCTATGTTTTCGTCATGGGTGCCGGCCTCGGCCTTGGTGGAAGGGGTAAAGATGGGCGCGGGCAGTTGGTCGGCCTGGACCAGACCCGGCGGCAGCGCGATGCCGCAAACGGCGCCGCTGGTCTGGTAGTCTTTCCAGCCGGAGCCGATCAGGTAACCGCGCACGATCGCCTCGACCGGCAGTGGTTTGAGTCGGCGCACGACCACGGCGCGCTCGCCGAGTTGGGCGCGTTCGGCCGGATCGGTGACGATCTCGGCGACGGGGATGCCGCTGAGATGGTTGGGGATCAGGGCCGCGGTCCGGGCGAACCAGAAGTTCGACACCCGGGTCAGGACCTCGCCCTTGCCGGGGATGGGCTGGGGCAGCACCACATCGAAGGCGGACAGCCGGTCGCTCGCCACCACCAGCAGGTGGTCATCGCCGACAGCGTAGATATCCCGGACCTTGCCCCGTCCAATGAGAGGCAGGCTGCGGAGGTTGGATTCGAAGAGTGCGGTCATGGCTTGCTCCCGGGTCGCTTGGGCTGACAGTATATCGGCTCGCGGACGGTGGCGGGGCGGCGTTCGGCAGGCAGCAACGCGGCGAGATGCCCGTCGGCAGGCGTGCGACCGCGCGTTTTCGGCATGTTTAACGTTTTCTGAGGCGGGTGGTTCCCCGTTCAACCGCATCCTCCATCCTTGACAGATCGTTCCAGGAGTTCCCATGGCGAGAACAATCATCAGCACCGACCGGGCGCCGCGCGCGATCGGCACCTACTCTCAGGCCGTGCGGGCGGGAGACACGGTGTACCTCTCCGGGCAAATCCCGCTGGTGCCCGAGACCATGGCCGTGGTGGAGGGTGATCGGGAGGCTCAGATCCGGCAGGTCTTCGGCAATCTGTCGGCGGTGGCCGAGGCCGCCGGGGGCAGTCTCGCCGATGTCGTCAAACTCAATGTGTTTCTGACCGATCTCGGCGACTTTGCGGTGGTCAATCAGGTCATGGCCGAGTTTTTCACCGCGCCCTATCCGGCGCGTGCCGCGGTCGGAGTGGCAGCCTTGCCGCGGGGTGCGGCGGTGGAGATGGATGCCGTAATGGTGTTTGGCGGATAGCACCTCCCGCGCCGGAAAGCTCGATAAATTTAGATCTTGGCTTGCATTCTTGAGAGGATGTCTTACCATTTGGCTTGGCTTTATCTGGTGTCGTCTCCGGGGTTTTTCATGCGTCGCGTGTTCGTATTGCTGACCATTCTGCTGGCGGTCGCCTTGGCCGGTTGCGGTTCAAACACGCCAAGAGACGACGGCTCGGCGACCCGACCCGAGGGCTCCGGCGGCAGTGCTTCCGGTCCTGTCGGCGGCGGAGGCTTCGCCCGCAGCCCGGCCGCCCTGCGCTTCGCCAACCATATGCAGAAACAGCACGGGTTCGATGCCAAGGCTGTTACCGCGGTGCTGGCGCGGGCCAAGCGTGAGTCATGGATCATCGAGCAGATGGACAAGCCGGTCCGCAAGAGCCGCGGTCCTTCCGTACCCACGGGGGCCTGGAAGCGCTACCGGGCCAAGTTCATCACCGACGACAACATCGACAAGGGCGTTGCCTTCTGGCAGCAGTACGCCGGTGAACTGAAACGCGCCTCCGCCACCTACGGGGTACCGCCCGAGATCATCGTCGGCATCATCGGTGTGGAGACTCGCTGGGGGCGGATCATGGGCAAGACGCGCATTATCGACGCGCTTGCCACCCTCTCTTTCGCCTATCCGCGGCGCTCCGAGTATTTCACCGGTGAATTGGAGTCGTTCTTCCTCATGACCCGCGACGAGGGGCTCGACCCCTTCAAGCCCAAGGGGTCCTTCGCCGGGGCCATGGGTTACGGTCAGTTCATGCCGTCGAGCATCCGTAAGTACGCGGTGGATCACAACGGCGACGGCCACCGCAATCTGTGGAATCCCGTGGACGCGATCGGCAGTGTCGCCAACTATTTCAAGGGCCACGGTTGGCGCACGGGTCAGCCGGTGGCGGTGCGGGCTACCGCGAGCGGTGCCGCGGCCGGGTCCCTGAAAAGCGGATTCGATATCTGGTATTCACCTGGCACCCTGGCGCGTAGCGGGATCACTCCGACGGGGAGTCTGGGCGGGGCCGATCAGGTCAGCCTGCTCAAGCTCGACGTGGGCGGCGGCTACGAGTATTGGCTCGGACTGCACAATTTCTATGTCATCACCCGTTACAATCACAGCACCTATTACGCGATGGCGGTCTATCAGCTCGGCAATGCGGTGAAGGCGCGCATGGGTGGGGCGCGCGTTGCTCAGGTTGTGGAGCAGGTTGTGGAGTCGACGCTTTGACCAGGCATTCACACCCGAACGGGCCATTTCATTCGCCCATCAGGGTCAGCAGGACGCGCCGACCATGGCCCTGGGTGCGGTGCTCGTAGAGATAGACACCCTGCCAGGTACCCAGGGCCAAACGGCCGTCACTGATGGGCAAGGTCAGGTCGGTCTTGGTCAGGATGGTGCGCAGATGAGCGGGCATGTCGTCCGGACCCTCGTCGGCGTGCTCGAAGCGCGGGTCTCCGTCCGGAACCAGGCGCCGCAGGAAGGACTCCAGGTCGCGACGGACACTGGGGTCCGCGTTCTCGCAGAGGATCAACGAGGCACTGGTGTGCTGTAAGAAGCAGTGACAGAGCCCGGTGTGCAGACCACTGCCGCGCACCAGCCGCGCAATCTCCGTGGTGATATCGTAGGTGCCGCGACCGCGGGTGCTGACTGGCAGGGTGCGTTGGAGGATCATCTGTTGGGTCCGTGTGTCGGAAATTCGGTCGACCGACTCCAGCGGAATCGGCATCCGGATTGTCCGGCCCGCGGACGGGAAATGCCAGGGCTCCGGCCCCCCGAATCACCAGCCCCGCCAGTCGGGTAGCGAGCGCCGTGTCTACCAAGCCAGACTCAGAGCCGGTTCCAGTCGATCCGCGGCGTCCGTTGGAGTGCCAACCGGTTCAGACGTTGGATCGCGTGGGTCCGCGCGTGCAGGAACGGCTGGCGCGACTGGGTATCCACACGGTCCAGGATCTGCTGTTTCATCTCCCGGTCCGCTACCAGGACCGCACCCGCGTGGTGCCCCTGGCGGAGGTGCGTCCGGGGGCCGAGGTGCAGGTGGAGGGGCAGGTGAGCGACGCTCAGATCAGCTACGGCCGGCGGCGGTCGCTCAAGGTCTGGCTGACCGATGCGGCCGATCCGGCCGATCCGGCCGACACGGAGGACCGGCTGGCCGGGGGCGGGCTGCTGCTGCGCTTTTTTCATTTCTCACCCCAGCAGCTGGCGGCCTTGCGGCCCAGGGCGCACCTGCGTTGCTACGGGGAGGTGCGTCAAGGGCCGAACAGCCTGGAGATCATTCACCCCGAGTATCGCCTGTGCGAGGCGGCGGCAGCGCCGGAGCCGACGCCGCGCCTGACCCCCATTTATCCGTCCACCGAGGGGATGCAGCAGTCCGCCTGGCGGGGACTCACCGATCAGGCACTCGCGCTCCTGGAGCAGTCGGCCCCGGCCGAGTACCTGCCCGCGGAAAGCCTCGCCGGGATGCCCTTCCCGGATCTGCGCGCGGCCCTGCGCTACCTGCATCGGCCGCCCCTGGAGGCTCACCTCGACGACCTGCTGGAGCGTCGCCATCCGGCCTTTCTGCGTCTGGCCTTCGAGGAGTTGGTGGCGCATCAGGTCAGCCTGCGGCGGCTGCGTCAATCCCATGCGCGGGTCGCGGCCCCGGCCTTGCGGGGTGACGGCGGTCTGGGTCGGGGCCTGCGCGCGGTGCTGCCGTTCCGGTTGACGCCGGATCAGGAGCAGGTGGTCGGCGAGATTGCCGCCGACCTGACGCGCGCCGTGCCGATGCAGCGGCTGCTGCAAGGGGATGTCGGGTCGGGCAAGACAGTGGTGGCGGCGTTCGCCGTGCTCCAGGCGATCGAGAGTGGTTACCAGGCGGCGCTGATGGCGCCCACCGAGCTGCTGTCCGAGCAGCACTGGAAGGGGCTCCGCGCCTGGCTCCAGCCCTTGGGTCTGAACCCCGTCTGGCTCGCCGGCCGCCACAAAGGGCGCGAGCGTGCCGGATTGCTCGCGGCCATTGCCGAGGGGCGGGCACCCCTGGTGGTGGGGACCCATGCGCTCATTCAGGATGACGTGCGGTTCGGCCGGTTGGGCCTGATCATCATTGACGAGCAGCACCGCTTCGGTGTCCATCAGCGGATGCGTCTGCGCGACAAAGGTGTCGGAGTGGGCGGTGCGCCGCATCAGCTCATCATGACGGCGACCCCTATCCCGCGGTCGCTGGCGATGACCGTCTACGCGGACCTGGACCTGTCGGTGATTGCGCGGCCGCCGCCGGGACGCACCCCGATCGCCACCGCGGTCGTGCCGGATACCCGCCGCGACGCGGTGATCGCCCGTATCCATGAGGCGTGCGGCGCCGGGCGTCAGGCCTATTGGGTCTGTACCCTGATCGACGAATCGGAGGCGTTGCAGGCGCAGGCTGCCGAGGAGACCGCGCTCGCGCTGACCGCGGTCTTGCCCGGGGTGCGGGTCGGGTTGGTGCACGGCCGTCAGCGGGCGGCCGAGCGGGAAACCGTGATGAATGCCTTCGCCGCCGGCGCACTCGATCTGCTGGTGGCCACCACGGTCATCGAGGTGGGCGTGGATGTACCGAACGCCAGCCTGATGATCATCGAAAACCCGGAGCGGCTCGGACTTTCGCAACTTCACCAGTTGCGCGGTCGGGTTGGCCGCGGGGCGGTGGCGAGCCACTGCGTACTGCTCTATCGCGCGCCGCTCTCCGCCGCGGCCCGTGATCGACTGGGCTTGATCCGCGAGACCCAGGACGGCTTCCGCATCGCCGAGGAAGACCTGCGGATGCGCGGGGCCGGCGAGGTCCTGGGCACCCGGCAGACCGGGACCATCGAATTTCGCGTGGCCGACCCGTTGCGCGACCAGCACCTGACCGCGGTGGCCCAGCGGACGGCCGACCTGATCCTCGCGCGGTATGCGCATGTGGTGGAGCCCCTGATGCACCGCTGGCTCGGTCAGCGGGAGGAGTACGGGCAAATCTGACGCCGGGGCGGCGGCAGGATGCCGCGACCCCTTCCCCGGTCGCGCCGCTGTGCCATAATCGCCCCCGTTTTTACTCGGTCGTCAACACCTCTTGCAGTCTCACCGCTATGGCACTACCCCAGGTAAAGATCGGTCGCTCCGGACCTGCCCAGGGACCCTCCCGCTGGTTCGAACGCCTGCGTGACTACGCCTACCTGGTGCGCCTGCACCGCCCCATCGGCATCTTTCTGCTGATGTGGCCGGCCCTGTGGGCGCTCTGGCTGGCGGGGGAGGGGCATCCGCCCTGGCCGATCGTGCTGATCTTCGTCTCCGGGGTGGTGCTGATGCGCTCTGCGGGTTGTGCCATCAATGATTATGCGGATCGTGACTTCGACGGGCACGTGGCCCGCACCAATCAGCGTCCGCTGGCGACCGGGGCGGTCAGCCCAGGGGAGGCGGTGGCGGTATTCATGGTGCTGTCACTGGTGGCCTTCGCTCTCGTGTTGCTGCTCAACTGGCAGACCGTGGCACTCTCGGTCGTCGCCCTGGGATTAACCCTGGTCTATCCGTTCATGAAGCGCTTCACCCATGTGCCCCAGCTCTTTCTCGGGGCCGCGTTCGGGTGGGCGATCCCGATGGCTTACATGGCGGTCGGCGGCGCGATCCCGGCCATCGCCTGGATACTTTTCGGCGCCACCCTCATCTGGGCGCTGATCTACGACACCCAGTACGCGATGGTTGACCGGGAGGACGATCTGCGGATCGGCATCAAGTCCACCGCGATCCTGTTCGGGAATCAGGACCGGCTGGTGATCGGGCTGCTCCAGGTGTTGATGCTCGGGCTGCTCACCTGGGTCGGGCTGCTCGCCGCGCGCGGGGTCTGGTTTTATGGCGGGTTGGCGGTCGCGGCCGGGTTTTCCGTCTACCAGCAGTGGCTGACCCGCAACCGCAGTCCGCGCGCCTGCTTCGAAGCATTCCTCAACAACAACTATTTCGGGATGGCCGTGTTTGTCGGCCTGGTGCTCGATTACGCGGTCGGCGGCTGATCCTTGGTCGGCCGCGACCTGAATCCATTGAGAGCGAAACGCTTTCGCTTTGTACCACAGTCAATCATGGGAAATCACGAAATGCTCCGCCCGTTACGTGCGTCTGTTCTGGTGTGTCTCCTGGCCGTCGTGCTGTTCATCCCGCTCCAACTTTGGGCCGTCGACGAGGGGATCGACTATTCGACACTGAAGGTGGCGCAGCCCACCGAGACCGGCGATCAGGTCGAGGTTCTGGAGGTCTTCTGGTATAGCTGCCCTCACTGTTGGCACCTGGAACCGATGATGCAATCCTGGGTCGCCACCCTGCCGGCGGGCGCGGCCTTTCGGCGTCTGCCCGGCGCCGAGGGGCGTCTTGAACCGCATGCCCGCGCCCATTATGCGGCGGAACTGATGGGCAAACTGAACGTGCTGCACCCGGCGTTGTTCAAGGCAATTCACGAGGACAAGCGGGCGCTGTGGACCGAGGATGCGCTGGTGGAGTTCGCGGGTCAGATCGGGCTGGATGAGCGGGAATTCCGCGAGGCCTTCAATTCGTTCGCGGTCGACGCCAAGGTCCGCAAGGCGCAGGACATGAGTCGACGCTATGGGATCGACGGGGTGCCGGCCGTGATCGTAAACGGCAAATATCGCACCAGTCCGAGCCAGGCCGGTGATCAGGACCGCTTCATTGAGGTCATGAATACCCTGGTCGCCCGTGAGCTGGCCGCCAAGGGTGCCGCGGCCGGCCAATGAGCGCGAGGCGCCGGGTCGTCGTCAACGCAAGTTCTTCTTGTAGGACGGGATCGCGGCGTTGTGCGCCTTGGAGAAATTGGCGAACTCCATCGTCACGCTCGCCAGTTCGACCCTGGTGAAATCCGCGTCGGTGACGTCCGCCCGGCGCAGGATGGCGCCGCCGAGCACGGCATCGGTGAAATCTACCCCGACAAGCGTGGCATTTCTGAAATTCGCATCCTGGGCCGAACAGTTGCGCAGACGCGCACCGCTGAGATCGGCACCCTCCAGGTTTGCCAGATTGATGACGGTAAAGCCGTCCGCATGCACGCTGGTCAGGTCGGCGTTGCGCAGGTTGGCGCGCGCCAGATTGGCGTCGTTCAGGTGCGCATCGCGCAGGTCGGCAGCGGACAGGTTGGCCTCGCGCAGGTTGGCTCGGATGAACAGCGCCTTGGGTGCGCTCACCTGCGTCAGGTTGCTGCGGAAGAAGTCGGTGCCGCGCAGGTCGGCGTGGCTCAGATTCGCGTGTTGCAGGTCAGCGTCATGCGCCTCGACATTGCGCAGGTCCGCGCGGGTGAGATTCGCCCGGCTGAGCACGGCGCCGTTGAGCACGGCCGCCATCGACGGTTGTTCCGACCCGAGCCGGGCGCGGGTCAGATTGGCGCCGCGCAGATTGGCGTCCCTGAGGTCGGTACCCACCAGGATCGCATCCGTCAGGTCGGCCCCGGCCAGATCCGCCCCGACCAGATCGCTCGATTCCAGGTTGGCCCCGGCCAGATCCAGGCCCCGCAGATCGGCATGGTTAAGACGCATATCGCGCAGGTCCGCGCCGGCCAGCACGTCTCCCGCGATGGTCTCCAGAACTTCGCCCGTCTCCCGGTGTTTGATCTCGATCATGGTTGTCTCCGGATGCTCGTAGGGTTGCGAGGCGAATCTACCATGTTTGTTCGCTGGCCTTGAAGCCGATCGCGGTTGTCCAGAGCGCCGGACCCCGCTCGGCAGGTTGGGCAAGCGTCCATCGACAGCCCGCGCCGCGGTGGATACCATCCCAGCGGACCATCCCCTCTGCTCAGACCGATACCAACAAGCCGTACCAGCATCGACGGAGATCCCATGAAGATCGAAACCCTGGCCATCCACGCCGGCTTCGCCCCCGACCCGACCACCAAGTCGGTCGCCACGCCCATCTACCAGACCACCAGCTACGCCTTCGACGACACCCAGCACGGGGCGGACCTCTTCGACCTGAAGGTCGCGGGCAATATCTATACCCGCATGATGAACCCCACGAGCGACGTGCTGGAGCAGCGGGTGGCGGCGATGGAGGGCGGTGTCGGCGCCCTGGCCTTGGCTTCCGGAATGGCGGCGGTGACCTACGCGATCTTCACCATCGCCCAGGCCGGAGACAACATCATCGCCGCCTCCACCCTCTATGGCGGCTCCTATAACCTGTTCGCCCACACCTTGCCGCATCTCGGCATCCAGGTCCGACTGGTCGCACCCAATGACATCGCGGCGATGCAGGCGCAGATCGACGGCAAGACCAAGGCGATCTTCTGCGAGTCCATCGGCAACCCGGCCGGCAACGTCGCGGATATCACCCCCATCGCCGACATGGCGCATGCCCATGGGGTGCCGCTGATCGTCGACAACACGGTGCCGACCCCCTATTTGTGCCGCCCCTTCGAGCATGGTGCCGACATCGTGGTTCATGCCGCCACCAAATACATGGGCGGACACGGCACCACCATCGCCGGGGTGCTGGTGGACTCGGGCAAGTTCCCCTGGGCCGCGCACGCCGGGCGCTTCCCCATGCTCAACGAACCGGACGTGTCTTATCACGGCGTAGTCTATACCCAGGCCCTGGGCGCGGCGGCCTTTATCGGCCGTGCCCGCGTGGTACCGTTGCGCAACATGGGCGCGGCCATCTCGCCTTTTAACAGCTTCCTGATTCTGCAAGGAATCGAATCCCTGCATGTGCGTATGGACCGGCACTGTGAGAATGCAGTCAAGGTGGCCGACTATCTGCAGGGCCATCCGAAAGTCGCATGGGTCCGTTATGCCGGTCTGCCCGACAGCCCGGATTACCCATTGATCCAGCGCTATATGGACGGCGGCAAAGCCAGTTCCATTCTCTCGTTTGGCATCAAGGGCGGGCTCGAGGCCGGTGCACGCTTTATCGACGCGCTCAAACTCACGGTGCGTCTGGTCAACATCGGCGACGCCAAGACGCTCGCCTGCCACCCGGCCACCACCACCCATCGTCAGCTCTCACCCGCGGAGCTGGCCCGCGCCGGGGTCTCAGCGGACCTGATCCGGCTGTCCATCGGCATCGAGCATGTGGACGATATCATTGCCGATCTGGAGCAGGCGTTGGCGGCGGGGTAGATGCCGAAGCACAGCGTCCGCGCGTGTCGGCGTTTGCCACAGATCCCCAGTTCCACTTCAGGTTGCAGGTTCGTCAGTGCCGGATGCCAGGACCACGGATGGTTCGGGCGGCGGCCTGGCAGCCTGTTCCGCGGCTGCTGTTGGCGGAGTTAGGCTCCAACGCGCAATTATTCCAAGAGGTATTTTTCATTGCCGCAGACCCAGCCAATGTGGAGATGAACGCCACCCCGAATACCCGCCGACACGATCTTGTTTACTGCGGATTGAACACGGAGCAAGGATGCAAACTGTTCAAAATCATGAAGCCAATCGCGTGATGGGCTGAAGGAGTGAACAATCATAACTGCGTGTGGTGCGCCGAAGCGCTTAGCCTCGATGATCGCGGAGGCTGTCCTATGAAGAAGCTGATATCTAATAGTGCCTGCGAGTTCTTCGTTTAGATTGAGTTCTTTGCGAAGAAAGGCAAGTCGGGCTGATTTACCCTTTGATCCTTCAGCGAGCCAATCCGACATCGTTGGACCGAAGGGTTCTTTGACCTTGCCCTCGACGGCAATCGAAACAAGGTCAGTGCTCGTACGTGCAAGTGCCCAGATGTCATTTTGTGAAGGCCTCGCCCCCCCAACGAGATGTACCTGATGTTCCGGTAGTGCTAGAAGTAATTGAACTCCTGCAAGATGCTCATTAGATGCCAGTGCCTCCTGGATTTCACTAGGGAAGCCGTCGGCATCCTGCCAAGAGTGGGCAAGCGTGCGCGCGGAGTATCCGGTTCTCCAGTGTTTCTCTGGATCGGCCAAGAGCTGCGCCCAATCGTCGGCGGAACGGGCTGGTAGGTAGATGTGTGGCATCAGCGGTAATAAATCTCCCGGTACGCGATATAGAGTGCGATCGTCAGTACCGGCATGACCACCAGCAGGGTCAGGCCCAGGGTCAGTACGCTGGCCAGGACCAGGCCGAGGGCGGCCAGACTGAAGACGAGGAAGGGCAGGACATTGCGCCAGCAGCCCTTGAGGCTCAGGTTGAGGGCGCGCAGTATCGGCACCTCATTGAGAACGACCAGCGCCGGGGCGAACAGCATGGCCATGGCCAGGTGGATGACCAGGAGCAGGCCGACGAGGAACGGTATGGCCATGAGTGGGCTCAATTGCGCCGGGTCGAATTGGCTGAGATCGACGTCGGTCGACCATCCTGGCCCCGCCAGGGCGAAGACCGCAACCAGACCCAGCACCACGACCAGCCCGATCAGGGTGGTAAACCCCAGGTACGCCACGCCAACCAACGCCAGCGGACCTGACTTGTGGGAGAACCCGGCGAACAGGTGCTTGAGTTCGAAACGTCCGCCGAAGTGCTGGTGATGGGCACCGATGATCAGGCCGCCGGTGAACATCGGACCAAGAATGGCCGTGATGAGCCCGCCAACGAAGGGGATGAATCCCAGTGCGGTGATGATCAGGAGATAGAGCACGATAGCGCCGACCCAGGTTAAGGGGTTGTCCTTGAACAGCCGCCAGGCTGCGGTGATCCAGCCCCAGCCGCGCCCGGCCGCGACCGCTCGGGGTGGATACAGGTGCTCGCTGCGGTTGTCCGGTAAGGGGGGTGTGAGGTCCGCTGCCGGCGGCGCATAGGGGTCGTCTGGTGCGCTCCCGGTTGGCCGGCCGTTCTGACGTGCAATGTAACGCTCCGCGACGACACCGCAGGCCTGGCAGACTCCCGTGAGCGGGGCCACGGCCTCGGCGCCACATTTGGGGCAACGTGTTGCGCCGGCCGGCCGCGCCTTGGCGACGGCAACCTCCGATACCGGATCGGATTGGGAGAACATCGACTCGGTGTGGCGCAGGTCGATGCTTGGAGCCTGCTCCACCCGGAACTCGGAACCTGGGTCAAGCCCTTGCGGCTCCAGGACAACCAGGAGGCCGACCTCCTTGAGTGCAGTGCTGTAACGTTGCGCCCGCGATTCGTTCAGGTTGCGCTTGAGCACGGTACGGGCGCCGCCGAGGATAATGTCTTGGGCGGTTTCCTCGCGGACCCGAAAACGCGTCGCAAAGGCCTCGATGATCTTGCGCGCGGGTTCCCCGGGGACCAGTTCCCCGGAGAAAACGATACGGTAGCGGGTGTCCATCAGGTGTTCCCGGTCGATTTGGCTCTGAATCTCGCTTAGGCGGTGACCCGCTTCATCCACCGCAGGAGGCCCGGCTCGGCTTCCCACACGTCGCGCATCGCCTCCCGATACATCCACGCCTGGTCCTCGCCGCCTGGGGTTACGCCTAAGGGGCTCGGGCGCGGTCGCTTGATACGCTTGCGGGTCAGATACCGCGGGATGCGCGGGAGGCGATCCACCGCCGTGCGCAGTACCGCGCGGGCGCGTTCTTGTTCACCCAGTCGATACAGCGCCAGCACCTCGCCGTAGGCCAGATCGGCAAGCAGGTCATCCGGAAACCGGCGGGCCAGGGTCAGCGCGCGCGCGTCTTCGCCGCCGCGCAGGTAGTGATTCATGAGTTCGGCCCGCACCCCATGGTGATCCTGGGGGTTGAGCCGCAGCAAGGTCTCGAGGGTGACGGCCGCCGCCTGGGGTTGGCCCTCGTCGATCTGACACAGGTAGCGGCGGAACAGCAGCCGCAACGCGGGTCGATTGGCTTCCCGGGTCCACGGGCAATGATAGGCCGCCGAGCCGGGCAGTGCCTGGTTGAGGATTCCCCAGGCGCGGTCTACCAGTGGGCGCAACAGTGCGTGGGAGATCCACGGCAGCGTGCTCTCGGGATGTTCGTAAAGCGCGGTGGCCAGATCGTCCAGGATGTCGAGACTGTCGGCCGCCTCCGGGGTCGCCAGCAGATACTCGATCCACTCCACGGATAGCCAGACCTGTCCGGCGTCACCCAGGGTCAGGTCGGTGGCGGTGGGCTTGCCGCCGGGGAAGAGCGTGCGCCAGACCAACTCCAGGCGCCGCACCCGCGCGGGTGCGCGCAGGTCGGCGGAGTTACCGCCAAGCATGAGTGCGCGTCGGGTACTGCCCGCGTCGCCGACGCTTGCCAGGGCGCGCGCTGGGGCATCGCGCTGGGGCGGTTTCAGCGCGATGACGCCATAGTCCGGCAGCGGCCGGTCGGCGGCGGTCGTGATCCAGTCCTGCAGATCGACCAGCAGCGGGTCGAGGGCGTCCGCATGGCTATCGACCAAGGCCTGTTGCGGATTCTTGACGGCTTGGGCGAGGAAATCCAGAAACCCCTGTTCCTGGGCTCCGATCTTACGCAGTCGATGCAGCCAGAACCGGGCCCGCGCGCTGGCCAGGTCGTCCTGGTGCTGGGCGGCCAGCAGGGTGATTTCCAGGAGTGCGTTACTGGGGTTGTCCGGATCGCTACGCAGCGCGGCCGCGAAGGCTCCCCGTGCCTGTTCGAAGTCACCCTCGTCGATGTGGATGGTGCTGATCCGCTGCCAGGCGGCGGCCTGGAGTGCCCGGCTGCCCGCGCTGCACAGACGCTCCAGAAAGGCTTGTTTCTTGCGCCAGTGATCGAGCCGATCATAGGCATCGCAGAGGACGTCGAAGGCCGGTTCATAGGCCCCGTCCAAGGCCTCGAGCGGATCGGCGAAGACCGGCTCCAATAGGGCGACGGCGCGGCCGGGGCGGTCTTGTTCCAGCCAGCGGTCCGCCACGCGGGCGAGCAGCGGACGGGGCACGGCATCCGCATCGAGGGCGTCCCTGAGGGCGCGCTCCGGGAGTTCGTCGAGCAGCAATTCCCAAATCAGTTCGGCCGAGAGTTCAGGCACCTCGTCGAGGTCGCCGCAGCACATGTCATAACGCTCCCCGGACCCGCAGGGGCAGGGGGCCTGAGCGGATGGGGGTTCCAGCGGCTGGGTGCGGTATCCCAGACTCGGTTGCGGGGTAGCGTTCCAGATGGCGGTGGCCAGCATGTTCGTCAGACGCCGGATTTCCACGTCTTCGAGCCCATACTCGAAAAGGCCCAAAATGCGCGGGACCTCGTTCTTGGCCCAGGCCAGAAAGCGCGCCGGATCCGGGTCTTGGATGATTTGCCGCACCGCGAACAGGATCACCTGCTCGAAGCGTTCGGTATCTGCGGTTTCATGGTGGAACATGATGCGTTCCTCCTGCTCAAACGGCGATCGGGTATCGCTTTGGTCGGACCGGACTGGTCGTCCGCCCTGCGCTACCGGATTCTAACCCGGTTTTGCGATTCTTGGTTGATCCAGTATCTCAGGTTGAGGGAGGCGTTCAACAGGGCCACTCCCGGTCTCCTTCCCGGCTCGCTATAGTGGGGGCGTTTGCTTCCGATTGCTCACCGTTCAATCCTCCCAGGCGTACGCGATGGCAGAATCACGGGTCAGAATCTTCGTCTCGTCGCCGGCCGACCTGGACCATGAGCGCGCCCTGGTCAAGGAGCTGATCACGCAGCTTGCCGCTGAGTATCTTCCCTATTTCAAACTCCAGTCGGTGCTGTGGGAGGAGGAAGTCCTGACCGCGGCGCAGAGCTTCCAGGCCGGTCTGTCGCGTCCGTCGGAATGCGAGATTGTCCTGGTGATGCTGTGGACCCGGCTGGGTACGCCGCTCGCCGATGACCCTTACGGCGGCATGACCGGAACCGAATGGGAGTTCGTCGATGCGGTGGCGGCGTCGGCCCGCGGTAACCCGCCCGAGGTGTTGGTCTATAAGAAAACGACGCCGCGCCTGATCGATATTACGGATGCCGAGACCGCCCGCGTGGCGATTGCCGACCGGGAGCGGCTGGACCGGTTCTTCCGCACTCATTTTTTCAATGCGGACGGCAGCTTCAGTCGTGCCTTCCGCCAGTTCGACAACGACCGCGTGCTGCGCGAGCTGGTGCAGGTGCAGTTGCGTAAGCTGCTGAATCGGCGTATCAGCGCGGAGCGTGGCCGGCGTCCCGGCGCCGGCGAGTGGCGTGACAGTCCCTTCCGAGCCCACGCCCGTTATGAGCTGCGCGATGAGCCGGTCTTTGTCGGACGCGAGACTGAGACCCGTGAGTTGGTGGCGTGCCTGGATCGTCTGCGCGGTCCAGGCCGCGGTCTGGTGTTGATCAGCGGGTCCTCAGGGGTGGGTAAGAGTTCGCTGGTGCGGGCCGGGCTGCTGCCGCGGTTGGTGCGGCCCTTCCTGTTCGCCGGGATTGCGGCCTGTCGCTGGGCGCTGCTGCCCGCTCATCGGAGCGATCCGCTGGCGGCACTGGCCGAGTCGCTCCTGTCACCCGACCTGCTGGGCGCTGCCTTGAGCGGATTCGGACTCGACGCGGCGGGGCTGGCGCGCCTGTTGGAGGCCGAGCCGGCGGTGGCCGCGGGCCAGGTCCGGGCCGCGCTCGCCCGTCTGGACATCGAGGTCGGAGGCCGCACGGGCGATCCGGACGGACACCGGCAATTGGCCTTGATCCTCGACCCGCTCGACGGGCTGTTGTCCGAGGAGGCACTCGCCGCCCCCGGCACCCAGACCTTTGTTGCGGCCCTCGCGGCCCTGGCCGCCCAGGACGGTGTCTGGATCATCGCCACCCTGCGGAGCGATCTCCTGCGTCGGCTCCCGCGCCTGCCTGCCTTGGCGGCCGCGGTGGATGAGGGGGCCTGGTACCCACTCGAGCCGCCGCCCTCTGCCCGCATCCGGCAAGTCATCGAGATTCCCGCCCGGGTCGCCGGGATCGATTACGAGGACATGGACGGCGGACCGGGGCACGGCCTGGCGGACCTGCTCGAAGCCGAGGTGAGCGAGCTGACGCACTGGCCGGTGCTGCTGCAACCGGTGCTGGAAGATCTTTACACGCGGGCCCGCGCGGGCGCCGTCGACGGGGGCGAGGCAGGGCTCATGCTGCGGATCGCGGATTACCGTGCCGCGGGCGGGGTGGCCGGTAGCGTGCTGCGGCGGGCACAGGCCTGCTGGGATGGGCTCGACGCCGCGGCGCGGGCCGCTCTGCCGATGCTGTGCCGGGCTTTGATCGCCCTGGAGGGCGGCTCCGCTTCCCGTCCGGTACCGCGCGTCGGTGACCTGCGGCCTCTGTTCGGGGACTCTGGCTGCGTCGGGCTGGTGCAGGCACTGATCGCGGCGCGCCTGGTGGTGACCGAGGGGATTTTCGACCCCGCGGAGCATCTGCCCTGCGCCCGGACCGATGACGCGCTTTTCGGGGCCGTCGCGCGCATCGCCCGGGAAACCGCGGAGGAGTTGCGCGCCCGCCTGTTGCCGGGCCGTTCCATCGCGGCGCTGACCGACGCAGCGGCGGCGGTGACCGCCGCCGCTTCCGCCGAGTCCGACCCGCAGCGCCGCGACTGGCATGACTACCGCCCGGCGGTGAGCTTCGTCCACCCGGTGCTGATCGACCGCTGGGCGCCGGTCCGTGACTGGCTGGCCGATCCAGCCAACCGGCGCGACCTGCAACTACGTGTACAGATCACCCGTCAGGCGCGGCTCTGGAAGCGCACCGACTGCAATCGCGAGTACCTGCTGGGTGAGGTTGGTCACGCCGGGGCGCGCCGGTTCGCTGACGCGTTCGCCCAGGAATTGGAACCCGTCGAGCAGGAGTTTCTGGAACGTTCGTTGCTCAATCTGCGCAATCAGCGTCGTCGCAATCGCTCGATGCGTCTGATCGGACTCACCCTGGCGGTGCTCCTGGTCTTTGCGACCGCTACCGCCTGGTGGGCCTGGGAGGCCTCGCGGGCGGCTACCCTGAACCTGCACCGCAGTCAACTCAATGCGGCGGACCTGGCGATTAATCAGGGCAACACGCCGGCGGCAATCCGCTTGGCGCTGGATGCGGGTCGGAACCTGCCGCAGGCCGCCACCGATACCCTGAGTCGCGCGTTCAGCGCCAATCGGCTGATCGCGATGGCGCAGGCCGGCGGGCCTAGTCCGGAGCGGGCGCTCTCACCCAGCTTCAGTGACGACGGTCGGCAATTGGTCACCCTGTCGGTGCGGGAGGGGGCGACCCTATGGCGTCTGGAGGAGAACCGTCTCGTTCTCGCCCGGCGGCTGTCCACGCCTGCCGTGCCCATCCACGCGGTGCGCCTGGCCGATGGGGCCGACGACCCGCTGATCTTGGGCATCGGTGAGACCGGGGTATGGCAGCTGCCGGCCGCGGATGGGGCGGTGCCGGATTGGACCTGCGGGGCGCGGCCCGGGGGTGCCATCGCGCTAGATGGCAGCCATCGCTATCTCGCGCTCTCCCATCCCGTCGCGAGTGGGCGTTTCGGACTCTGCGTCATCGATACGCAACACCTGGGCCAACCCCGGTGGGACCGCGCACTCCACGACAAGGAGGTCCGCGGGGTTGCCTTCTCACCCGACGGCACTCGGTTGGTCACCGCCTCCCGCGACGGCACCGCGCTGGTGGTCGAGTCCGCCACCGGTGCCACGCTCGTAAGCCTGCCGCCGGGCGGCCCCCTGGACCGTCCGGTGAACCGCGCTATCTTCGACAGCCGGGGTGAACGCATCGCGGTCGCCGCGGCGGACGAACGGGTGCGGCTCTATGATCGCGACGGGCGAGAGCTCGCGGTGCTCGGCGAGGTGACCCGCCAGGGACGCAAGATCCAGATCCATAAGACCGCGGTGCGTGATATCGCGTTCGCGGCCGCGGATCGCTATCTGCTGGCTGGTGACGATGCCGGCCAATTGGTGCGCTGGGATCTGCGCACCGGCGACGCCGAGGTGTTGGGCCAGCATCGGCTCAGTGTGGAGCATGTGCGGGCGTCCCCGGTCAGCGATCCCCGTGAGGCGGAAGACCTGGTACTGACCGCCTCACTGGATAAGACCGCGCGTCTGTGGGGGCTTCAGGGCGGGCGCGAGGTGGCCGCGTTCAGTCACGATGCCGCCGTGACCAATGCCCGGTTCAGCGCGGATGGCAGTCGGGTCCTGACCTATTCCGATGAGGACGGCTCGGCGCGGCTCTGGTCCGTGGACCCGGTCAGCGCCTTGTCCTTTCCGCTCCTCCATGCAGATCACGTCTGGCATCTGGATATCGCCCGGCCGCCGCCGGAACTGGACACCGATCCCGGGGCCTTCCTGATCGCCACAGGTTCGTTCGACGGTGCCGTGCGGGTCTGGCGCTATGACAGCCAGGCCCCCACGGCGGCGCCGGTGGAGATCTGGAACCTGCGGGGACACCGCGGCCGGGTGCGGCGTGTCGCCTTTTCGCCGACCGGGCGGCGGCTTGCCGGCGCGGCCTTCGATGGCAGCGCGCGGGTCTGGAACCTGATCACCGGCGGCGGGTGCGCGCTGGAAGCGGGGTCCGCCGCCGCGCCTGCGTCTGCCGCCGCCGTCAAACGGACGGCGCGCGTCGAGTTCTATCGCGTGCTCTTCACCCCGGACGAGCGTTGGCTGCTGACCACCTCCAATGAGGCCGCGCGACCGGTGCGTCTGTGGGACCCTGTCACCTGCGCCGAACTGCCGCTGTCCCCGGTTCTGGAGCACGGGCCGGCCCGGGTCCAGGCCGCGGCCGTCGTCGCCGGGTCGGGCAGCACCCAATGGTTCGCCACCGGCGACGATGCCGGGACCCTGCGGGTGCTGCGCTCCGAGCCCGGCGGAGCCTGGACCCTGGTGTGTCGACTCGACCCGCATGAGGCTCCCATCGCCGATCTGGCATTTGCCCCGGATGGGCGTGCCATTGCCAGTGTCGGCGAGGATGGACGGGGCGTCCTGGTCCCGTTGGCGGACGGCGTCTGCGGGGCGCCCCGGTTTCTCGAGGCGCAGACCGAGGCACTCTATAGTGTCCGTTTCTCGCCGGACGGCGCCGTGCTGGTCACCGCCTCCATGGCTGCCCGCGCCCAGGTTTGGGATAGCCACGGCGGCGCGCTGATGGCGGAACTCAAAGGACACAAGGACCGTATCTATTCGGCCGAATTCAGCCCGGATGGCCGCTGGATCATCACCGCGTCCCGTGACGGTGCGCTACGTCTGTGGCAGCGTCCCGGGCCGGCCCGCCGGACGGACAGGCAGCCCCGCACCGCGGGGTCCTATCTCGTGCTGGAGGCCGATCTGGGTGGTGTGGCCTACGCCCGTTTCAGCCCCGACGGCAACAGCGTCGCGGCGGCCTATTGGGAAAACGCGGCCTTGCTGTGGCGGATTTGGACCAACGACAAGACCCCCGACCCCGCGATCGTGGCGGTGTGGGGCAAGGACCGGTCGCGTCTCGCGCTGATCCGCGAGGCGATGCGTTTTCGTCGGGACAACGGCCTGGATGCACGGGTGAATTGGGCCGCTGGGGATGCGTACCCTTAGGTGATTTCCGGAACACCGGAGGGTCAAGAGCAAATCAAACACGAACACGAGTGGATCAGTCAATGAGCGAACCATTACGGGCCGCGGTCGCGCGGCAGCGGATGTTGTTGCGGGGTCGGCTGGCCTCGCTTCTGGAGCGGTTGGCGCAGGTCTGCGCCGGGGTTTGGCCCGAACGGGTGGCGCTGGAGCAGCACTTGCTGGAGGCGTTGCCGGGCTTGCCATCCTGCAAGTATCTTTATGTGTTGGATGCACAGGCACGCCAGTTGACCGCCAACTGCACCCCTAGCGGGCTGCTGCCCGAGTATTACGGGCGCGACCGCAGCGACCGGCCCTATCTGGCCGACGCCCTGGCAGGGGAGCGTTTTTCCCTGTCCCAGGCTTACATCAGCCGCAATCAGCGCCGCCCCTCGCTCACGGCGGTGCAGCGCATCGCCTCCCCGGCGGGGCCGCCGCTGGGCTATTTGGGGGCGGACTTCGATCTGCGCGAACTGCCGCTGACCCGCGAGATCTATCGGCCGCCGCAGCAATGGGTACAGCTCAAGGGAGACCCGGCGATCCGCGGCGGGCTCTTTCTTCAGGAACGGGTGGAGAGTCTCATGGACACGCGTATCGACGCGGTGCTGGACTTGCTGCGGGAGTTGATCGCGGTGCATGGGGTCTTCCACGGCAAGCTGCACTTTTCCAGTTCGCGTGCCACCCTGTGGTTGATCGACGACCCCTATCGTTTCCGCCTCCTCGATTTCGAGGATCTGACCGATCCGGGGATTTGTCTGGCCTACCCCAGGCGGCCCTATCCGGTGGATGCGGCGATTCCCCTGGATCAGGTCGGCGAGGTCTTCAAGACCTTCCGCGCCCTGCGTTTCATGGATGAGACGATCTACCTGCGCTCCGGTTCGCTCAACGTATTCAACGGCATCGTCGGTCTGAATTTCTCGTGCGACGGATCACATTACATGCCGTGGCAGGAGTTTCTGCACAAGAGCCTGGGTTTTTGGATCGGCAGCGGCGAGACCTGTGCCCTGGAGGAAACCTAGGCGATTTCCGTCGGTTTGCCGCTTCAGCCGAAGTTGATCCTGGCCTCCAGATTCGGGGCCGAATCGGCATTGGCCAGCGCCTCGTTGAAGCTGATGGTCCCGGCGCGAAAGAGGTCGAGCAGGGCATCGTCGAAGGTCTTCATGCCGTCTTCATTACTTGCCTGCATGGCCTCGCTCACCTCGTCGACGCGACCGTCGCGAATCAGGTCGGCAATGTGCGGCGTGTTGACCAGCACCTCGATGGCGGCGGTGCGCTTGCCGCTGACTGTTTTCACCAGGCGCTGGGAGATGATGGCGCGCATGTTGATGGAAAGATCGAGGAACAGGGTCTTGTGCAGTTCCTGAGGAAACAGATTGATGACCCGTTCCAGCGCCTGATGGGCATTGTTGGCATGCAGGGTCGAAATGGCCAGGTGTCCGGTCCCGGCCAATTCGATGGCGGCCTCCATGGTCTCGCGGCTGCGGATCTCGCCGATGAGGATGATGTCCGGTGCCTCGCGCAATGAGCTTTTCAAGGCGGCGGCATAGCTCTTGGTGTCGACCCCAACCTCACGTTGGTTGATGATACACTGTTTGTGGGGGTGGACGAACTCGACCGGATCCTCAATGGTGAGAATGTGACCCGGCGCTACGGCGTTGCGTGAGTCGATCATGGCCGCGAGCGTCGTGGATTTGCCGGACCCGGTGGACCCGACCATCAGGATGATGCCGCGCTTCTGCATGATCAGCCGGGTCAGCACCGGCGGCAGCCCCAGTTCCTCGGCGGTGGGGATGGTGGCCCGGATATAGCGCAATACCATGGCGGCCTGGCCGCGCTGATGGAAGGCATTGACGCGGAAGCGTGCCCGCTCCTCCAGTGCGATCGCGAAGTCCACCTCCAATTCGCTTGCGAATTGCTGCGCTTTGTCCCGATCGAGAATCGAGAGCACCGCGTCCCGGCAGAATTCCGCGGTGGTTTCCGACTCACCGATCGGGCGAATGACACCCTCGATCTTGATGCGGACCGGAGTGCCAGGCGTGAAAAAGAGATCCGACGCCTGATGTCGGATCATCATTTCGAGATAGGGCGTAATGTCCAACGCGGCGTCTCACGCGGGCTCAGGTGCCCTGTACCTTGGCGATGCCGGGCTGATGGATCGCCGCCTGATGGGCCGTCTCCGCCGCGTGTCCGGCGGTCGTCTCGCCTGGCGCGTAGGATACCCTGTCGCTTTCGGATCCCGCCGGCTGAGCCGGCGGCGCACCGAACAGTACGGGGTCGGTGATGCCCTCGTCACCTTCCGGCACAATCGAGAAGGCATCCATGTCCGCGAAGTGATCCTTGCCGCGGGACTCGTGACCCTCCAGCTTGATGGCCAGTCGCAGCTCGTTCATCGAGTCGGCGCTGCGGATCGCATCCTCATAGCTGATCTTGCCGGATTCGTAAAGGTCGAACAGCGCCATATCGAAGGTCTGCATCCCGAGTTCCCGTGATTTCTTCATGATTCCCTTGATACCGTGCACGTCGCCCTTGAAGATCAGGTCCTGAATCAGCGGCGAGTTGATCATGATTTCGATCGCCGCGATGCGCCCGCCGTTCGTGCAGGGCAGCAGGCGCTGGGAGATCACCGCCTTGAGGTTGAGCGAGAGATCCATCAGCAGTTGCACCCGCCGCTCTTCCGGAAAAAGATTGATGATGCGGTCCAATGCCTGATTGGCGCTGTTGGCGTGCAGGGTGGAGAGACACAGATGGCCGGTCTCCGCGAAGTTGATGGCGTGCTCCATGGTCTCGCGTTGGCGGATCTCACCGATCAGAATGACGTCCGGGGCCTGGCGCAGGGTGTTGATCAGGGCGGCGTCCCAGCTCTCGGTGTCGACTCCGACCTCGCGTTGGGTGATCAGGCAGTTACGGTGCGGGTGGACATACTCCACCGGGTCTTCGATCGTGATGATGTGACCAAAGCTGTTGGCGTTGCGGTGGCCGAGCATGGCCGCCAGGCTGGTGGACTTACCCGAGCCGGTGCCGCCGACGACCAGGATCAGCCCGCGCTTGGTCATGATCAGGTCTTTCAGGATCGGCGGCAGGTTCAGCTCATCCAGTTCCGGGATGCGGCTGGTAATGGTGCGCAGCACCGCACCCGCGAGTCCCTGCTGGATGAAGGCATTGACACGGAAGCGCCCGATCCCTTGCGGACTGATTGCGAAGTTGCACTCCTTATGGGCCTCGTAATCCCGCACCTGACGGTCGTTCATAATGGCGCGCACCAGCACACTGGTCTGTAACCCGGTCAGGGCGTGATCACTCAGCGGTGTCATCCGCCCGTCGATCTTGCACGCCGGGGGAAACTCCGCGGAAATGAACAGATCGGACCCTTTGCGGGCCAGCATGGTGCGAAGGCAGTCGAGCATGAATTTTGCTGCTTCTTGGCGGTCCATGGGGTACGGTGCCTTGTGTCGTAGCCTGACGTCTTTGTGCGCTTGCGCGTCGCCCGACAGCGGCCGATCTTTGCCGCACGTGCCCTTCCAACGATAGCCGCATGAGACGGATTAAGCAACCTGCCGAGTCTTGGTGAAGCTAATAGAAATCAATTATTTATTCTATTGCGACGCACGTTTTCCGGGATATTTCGGAAAATGAGAGCTAGGTCCGCCCGCTGCTGTGAGGCTGGAGTGCATCGCCGCCCCGGCAGTTGGGTCGGGAATCTCGGCGGTGACGCGATGGCGCGTCCACCGCGTCGACCTCGCGGCCCCAGGGCCTGTTTGCGGATCAGCCTGGCGCGCTAACTCTGAGCTGGTCGGTGAGTTTTTCAAATTCGCGGCGCATCTCCAGGTTCTCGAATGGTCGCAGTGCCGGGACCTGGCGGTTCATCAGCCCTTCCAGCAGCCGCCGGCTGGATTTCACCAGCCCGACCAATTCTCCGGAGACGCGCACCGTTTCATAGGTGTTCCAGGCCGCCGCGATATCCTTTGCCAATTCACGCCGGGCCTTGCCGACCTGATTCGCCTGATCGCTCAGGTATTGGCGATAGATGCCGGCCGCATCACTGGTGAGTCGCTGGGCCTCGAGGTTGGCGGCAAGCAGATCGCCCTTGGTCGGTGAGGTGCGCAGCAGTTCGCGGGTCTCGCCGCTGAGTTGCTGCGCGCGGGTGATGATCGAATCAATCTGTGGAATGTACTGTTCGCCGATGGCCTCTTCGATCTTCACGTGCATCCGTTCGAGCGCGCGCAGCAGGACCACGTACATGCCGTAATAGCGGCGGGCGCTCTGGAGATCTTCGCCGCTCTGTGCCACCAGGGTCTCCAGCTGATTGGTGATGGATTTGACGTTATCAAACAGGATGCCGAGGTCGACCATGTTGTCGCCGACCACGGTGGACAGCAGGAACTCAACCTGTTCGTCAGTCAGTTCCACCCCCAATGCCCGCACCGCCGTTGCGAATTCGCGCTTCACCTCGCCCAATCGCTTGGTGAGTTGCGCGATCTGCTGTTCTTTGTCGACGATCAGCCGGTCGTAGTCGGCGACCGTCCGTTTGATGGTCGACTCGCTGGGCGCGGAAACACGGCTTTGACGATAACCGGCGATGGCCGCGCGGGCGGCTTCGATTTCGGTCTGGATGGCGCGGATGCGCTCGCGGAATTGCTGCACCGGTGAGCTGGAAAGAATGGCGACAGCATCATCGAGCAGGTCATCGATCTCGGCCTGATTGGATGCCTTGTCTTTGCCGATCCAGGCACTGTCGGGCAAGTCCGCGTGGCGGTCCTCGAGGACGAGCGTGTCTTCGAGCTTGGGGACCACTTGCTCCCAAACCTGCGGGAATCCCATCGGTTGCGGACTGAGAATGCCGCGGGCGTCTTGGGCCGCTTGCCCCGCAACGTCGCGGGAGCGCTGCCACCAATGTTCGGCGGTGGTGCGGGTGCGCTGCCACAGATCCGCGCCGGCGTCGGCTTTACCTGGCGCGGGTCCGGTGGTCATTGGTTGGTCGGCGGCCGGCGCTTCCAGAACGATCGGGCTGGTGTCCGCCGCGGTGCACGGACCGGGCGCGACGATCAGCAGGATCGGGAGCAGTAGCCAGGCGTCGAGAGGGAGGCGATAAGACATCGTGGGCCTTATGTCGTGTGGCGGGGTGAGGAGGCCAGCCGCCGGGTTCATGGGTCCGCGGGTAATGGTCCGACGTTGATGCCGATCGAGAGCCTCAATTGGCCGCTGCGATTGGGCTCCACCGCATGCGGAAGGTTGGGGGGGAAGCAGAGCAGCGCGCCGGCGACGGGCCTGACACGCACGGTGAGTGGGCCGTCATAAAGGATCAGATCGCCGCAGTCGGCCGGCGCGTCAACATAATAGACTGCCGAGAGTTGCTCATCGCACTCGTCGTGCGTGTGTTCGCTGGTGTGGTGGCCGGGTCCCGCGGCGTTGAACCAGAAGCCGCAGCGCAGTCCGCGCACCGGTTCGTCGAGGATGATCGCGGCGCAATGCAGCGCGTGCTCGAGTACGGGCGCGAGAGCCGGCATCCGCGCCCGCTCGAGGTAGAGGTTCTCATAGCGCCCGCCGACGAGATGGCTGCGCCGGTCGAAAGACTCCGGTGTCAACGCTTGGAAAGCGGTCAGGATAGCGGCATTGACGGCAGCGGCCTCCGGCAGGACGCAGCGCTGTATTCGCGCGTTGACCCAGGGACGGAAGGCCGCGGCTTCGGACAAACCGTCCTGATCCAGCGCCCCGTTCATTTGGTGTTCTGGGGTGCCGTGGGTGCCGGGATCGGTGTTTGCCAGGGCGCAATGGCCACCACCGTCACGCTGTTCTTGGGTGAGCCCTCAATGATCCGGTCGCTGTAGGTCAGATAGACCAGGACATTGCGCGGGGCGTCGTAGAACCGGACGACCTGAAGCGTCTTGAAGAGCAGTGACGTGCGCTTCCTGAAGACCTCCTCGCCGTTGCGCTTCCCGCTACGGATGTCCTCCGGCAAGGTGATGGGGCCGATCTGAGTGCACTCGATATCCGCATCCGAGGTGTCTTCCGCCACCCCGACGGCCCCGGAGATCCCGCCCGTCTTGGCCCGGCTCAGATAGCAGGCGACCCCGGGGAGATCCTCGTCCAGAAAGACCTCGACGACGATCTTGTCGTTCGGTCCCATGAACTTGAACTTGGTCCCCACGCTGCCGATGATGTCCGCCGCGGCTGAATGGGCGAGCACCATCGCGATCAGGGCGATCAGGGCGATGAGCCCGAAGCGCGCGCCATGTACGAGTGTTGACGAGTGCATTTGCGGACCAATCCTCTGCTGCGTCTTCGGGTCTCGCCGCCTTGTTCGATCCGATCCGGTCAGCGACTGGCGTTGGGTTCGGGGCCGAACAGCCGATCGAATTCCCGACGGCTGCGCGTCAAGGCGTCCTCGATGGAGACCCCGAGGAACCAGTTACCGGTGATTGCGAGCCGACTGCCGGCCAGCGCCTGATCGATCCGGGCCACCACGCAAGCGTGACCGGCCCGCAGGGCCGGCAGGCGGTTGTGGGTTTCCCCCTGTGCGGCGATGTGCCGCGGATCGACGCCGAGTGCCGCGCAGGCGACAGTCACCTGTTCCTTCGGACACAGTTCGCCGGGACGGAAATGAAAGGCAAACCCGCGATAAGTGCTGTCCGGAAGGAAGTCGCGCGACACCGCCGAGTAGAAGCTGCCGCCGACCGCAATCAGGCCTGCCAGGGGCGGCAGTTGCAGGTCGCTGACGCGGAAGGCGAGGGTCAGTGTCTCGATTTCCGCCATGGCGATGGCGGCGATCGTCTGCCGTGCGGCGGCGAAACCGGCCGGCAGCAGTCGGGCGGCCTGGTCCGGCGGGACCGCCAGCGTCAAATAGGCGCAGGTGAGCGCGGTGCCATCGCCCAGGTCGATCCGGAAACCGTCCGCAGTGGGGGTGACGGCGGCGACGTTCACCCCGGTGCGCACCTCAATGCGCTCCTGGGCCGCAATCGCCCGGGGAATGCTGGACAGTCCATTCGCGAAGGTGAAGGCCTTGATGACGTCCTTGCGGCGCGGCTTGCGCCGGAACAGGGCCTCCGCGGGATAGTCGTCCGCGTCCTGGCAGATCACCGCCTGGAAGGCGTGGCGCAGCAGGTCACGATAGTTGCGTCGACCCAGGACCCGACTGTAATAGTCGGCGACCCGCTGTCCCTCCTTGGGGGTGGTAAAGAGGCGCGGCAGCGAGACCGCGGCCTCCAGTGGATGCAGGGCGGAGCCGATGGTGCGGCGCTTGCCGTCTTGCCAGAGCCGGTAGCCGACCTTGGTCTTGGTCTGGACCGCGGCGGTCAGACCCAGATCGTCCATGATGCCGAGCAGGTTGCCGTAACTGTTGAAGCAGGTGTGGCTGCCGGCCTCGGTCCAGAACCCATCGAGTCCCGCGAACGGGTGAGTCTTGATGCAGCCGCCGACGCGTTGAGACG
The DNA here is from genome assembly GCA_013426805.1 of Chromatiaceae bacterium. Lineage (GTDB taxonomy): Bacteria > Pseudomonadota > Gammaproteobacteria > Chromatiales > Chromatiaceae > Thiodictyon. The sequence goes on along the minus strand of JACDZG010000044.1, from coordinate 11,769 downwards.
ACTCCAGCACCAGGGTGCCGAGTCCGCGCCGGGCCGAAAAATGGGCGGCACCCAGCCCGCTGATGCCGGCGCCGATCACGATATGGTCGAAGTCCTTGGTCATCTCGATTGCTAATCCAACTGTGGATCGGTATTGCCTTCGACCCGTGGTTCGACAGGTGCCAGGCTGAGGTAACTGATGTCCGGTTCCGGGGTGGGCGTGGGTGGAGGCGCGCAGTCCGCCAGGGTCCACTGATCACCCGGCACTAGGCTGAGATAACTGATGTCGAGGTCCGGTCCGCCGCCGACCGGTGGTTCCTCCAGATGACCGCCTTGTGGAGTCAGGGACAAATGCTCGGTGTCGATGGTGCGCACCCGTGCGGGTGCGTCCGCCGCGGTCATCGCGTCGTCGCTGTCCGGTCCACTCGGACCCTCCACTCGGGCGATGGTCAGCGTGGCCCCGGCGTGAGCAAAAATCTTCTCGAAGCGGGTTGCGGTGGCGAAATCAACGGCGCGCTTGACGATGACGGGCCGGCCGGTGAACAGACGCTCCGTGCCCTTGTCGGTCAGCTTGAAGACCGCGCGCAGGCGCCGCCGGACTTGCTCAGGGTCGGCGCCTGGTGCGATCAGACCCAGGTAACTGAGATCGAAGCGTTCGTCGGACATGGTTCCACTCGCTCTTGGCAGCGCGCCCCTGCCGTCATCGCGCCAACGGGCCATACCGAAGGTGCGCATCGGCAGCCTGGGATAGGGCCCGCTGGGGCGGATCGACGCGGAACGCGCTTACTCGATCGTTTTGCTCAGGCTGACGGCCCCGCGGACATCACCGACAGCATAACCGCGCGCCCGGTCTTCTGGATAGGCTTGATCCAGTGCGGCGACGACTTCCGGGGTGATTGAACTGCCGTGACAGGCCAGACAGGGTTCACCGGTTGGAATCGCTTTCATGAAGCGGAACTGCTTGACCCCGTCGCTTTGTACCACTTCAGCGAAGGCCATGGTATCGACCGGCTCGCCCGCCGCCTGGCGTTGATCGAAACGGGTCAGGGCCTGCTGTTCCCAGGCGTCCGGTGTGTCGAGCTGCGGATTGCGCGTCTTGAGACTGACGCGTCCGACCGCCCAGCCGGACCGGGCGGCGATGTCGGCCGCGATGGCCGGTGCGCGGGCCTGGCAGACGCTGACCGCTTTGGTCGGCCCGCCGGCCTTCATGGCGGCCTCCAGCTCACCTTTCAGGGTGCCGGCGAACTCCTTGACAAGTGACTTGGCTTCCTCGGCCAACGGGTTTGCGGCGGGCGCGGCAGCCGTCGGCGCCATTGGCGCCGCGGGGGACTCCGCGGCGAGTGCCCCGGCGGCAAACAGGGTGGCGATCACGCTGAGCAGGGTGTGGGTCATGAGAAAACTCCATTGTGTCGATAGGGTTGATCAAGGTAGTTTGAGACAGCGGTGGAGTGTGACTGGTTCTGGCTACCGGGGCTTTGCGGAATCTCATGCGGCGGGTGTCGCGGCTGCACGTGGTCATCGCGTCGGGGCGGGTTGCAAACCCGCCCCTACACCAAGGTCAGGTCTGGACACCAGGTCCCAGGGGTATAATCCGCTCACGGCTTCGCCGCGGCGGGATGCGCTTCAGTCCCCGCCCGGAAGTTGCCGCCACCCCACGGGAGTAGCGATGCACGCCATATGCGGTTGGATAGGGCAGATCGCCGACGCTCCGGCCTCGGATCGCATCCTCGAGCGGATGCTCAGCCGCTGCCGCGGCGGTGCACCTGACATCAAGGGTGCTGGTCTGATCCGCGACCTGAGCGGACATGCGGCAACCCTGGGCGGAGCTGGGCAGGTCCATGCGGACGGGGCGCTGGTGGTCTGTCTCACCGAGCCGGTCATGCTGTCGGCTGATTCCGCGCCGACCGTGCCGGCAGACGCGGAGGCGGTGGCCCGACGCTATCACGCCCAGGGCGATGCGCTGCTGCGCCACTGTCACGGCAGCTTCGGTCTGGTGGTCATGGATTTGCGCCGCCGGAAGATCCTGATGGCCGTGGATCGGGCCGGCATCAGGCCGCTCTATTTCCGGCGCAGCGGTGCGGGCGTGGTCTTCGCCAGCCGACTGTCCGCGCTGCGCGAGCTCCCCGATTTTCAGGCGAACCTGAGTGACCAGGCCCTGTTCGATTATCTGTACTGTCATGTCGTCCCGAGTCCGGGCACCATCTACCAAGGCGTTGAGAAGCTGCTGCCGGCCCAGGCCATCGATCTCGGTCCGCTGGGTCGACATGCGTTTTTTTATTGGCAGATGCCGTATCGGGACGACAACCCGGCCGCGCTGACCGATCTCAAGCGCGAATTTCGCGGGCTGCTGCCCCTGGTGGTGGAGCGGGCCGCGGCGGCTCCCGGACCCGACCCGACCGCGGTCGGCTGTTTCCTGAGCGGCGGTACCGATAGTTCCACCGTCGCCGGTACGCTGCGCCAATTGCGCGGTGCACCGGTGCGCACCTACTCGATGGGATTTGCCGCGGCGGGTTTCAACGAGCGCGATGATGCGCGTCTTGCGGCTCGCCACTTCGCAACGCACGCGCGTGAATACCAGGTCCAGCCGCAGGAGTTGCTCGAGGCCATTGCGCTGGTGGCCGCCTATTGCGATGAGCCCTTCGCCAACGCATCCATCGTGCCGGCCTATTTGTGCGCCCGCTATGCCCGGGCCGACGGCATGGAGCGCTTGTTGGGCGGTGACGGCGGTGACGAGATTTTCGGCGGCAATACCCGCTATGCCACCCAACAGCTTTTCGAGATCTACGCCAATGTACCCGGCTGGCTGCGTCGCGGGCTGGTCGACCCGCTCGCCGGCATTCCGGGTCTGAGTGCCGTTCCCGGACTGCGCAAGTTCAAGCGCTACGTGGAGCAGGCCCGCATCCCCTTGCCGGATCGTCTGGAGACTTACAACTTCCTGCACCGTACGCCGCTTGCCGAAATCTTCGACCCCGGCTTCCTCGCGCGGGTCGATCCGGACGCGCCCTTGGCGAGTCAGCGCGCCTGTTACGAGCGCACCGCCTCTTGTGCCATCGTCAACCGGATGATGCATCTCGACCTCAAGATCACCCTGGCGGACAACGATCTGCGTAAGGTCAGCCAGGCCTGCGAACTGGCGGGGATCGACGTCCGTTATCCGCTGCTCGATGAGCGTCTGATGACCTTCGCGGCCGGGGTACCGCCCCAGATCCAACTCAAGGACAACCAGTTGCGCTGGTTTTTCAAGGAGGCGTTGGCCGATTTCCTCCCGCCCGCGATTCTCACCAAGAAAAAGCACGGCTTCGGCGTGCCGATCGGTTTGTGGCTGGCCGAGTACCCGCCGCTCAAGGCCCTGGCAGTGGACAGCCTGGGTACCTTGCGTGAGCGCGGCATCATCAATCCCTCCTATATCGACTGGCTGCGCGCCCGGCACGCGGGCGAGCACGCGGGCTATTACGGCGTCATGCTGTGGGTGCTGGTCATGCTGGAGCAGTGGCTGCGCGCCCATGGCCATACATCCTGAGCATTCCGGCGCGATACCGCCGACGGGGGGCTCCCTGGCGCCGCGGCCGGGGGCGGTCCATGGCGCTCGGTCCAGGATCAATCCTGGACCCGCGGGTGGTTCCTACGGGCGCTGGACCGAACCGCTGAAACGTCACAGATATCTGATCCTGCTCCTGGTGCTGGTCTGCGTCCTGATTGTGCAGTCGGTTGATCGGCGTCTGGTCGGCGTGACCGCCATCGCGGAGTTGCTCGTGATGATCTCGCTGGCCGCCATGGTGCTGGTGGTGTTCGAGGGACGCCGGGGTCGGCTCGCGGCCCTGTGGTCCGGGGTCATGGTGGCCGCCCTGGGCGGGGCGCGCTATCTCTTGCCGGCGGTTTCCCATCCCGGACTCGAAGTGCTGCAGCAGGTGCTGTTGATGTGTTTTCACGGCTGGGCCGCGGCGCTGATTCTGCGCGACGTCTTCCAGCAGGAGCGGATTCGTACGGACGACGTGCTCGGAGCCGTGAGCGGCTATCTTCTGGCCGCCGCCGCCTGGGCGAACCTCTATGCCGTCTTTGAGATCCTGTTCCCCGGCTCCTTCACCATCAGCCCCGACCTGAAGGCCCAGTTCAGCGACCTGCGGGGGCGCCTGGCCCTGTTCACCTACTTCAGCCTCGCGACCATTACCTCGGTCGGCTATGGCGACATTGCGCCGGCACGCGGACCCATGACCGCCTTCGCCATGCTCGAAACCGTGTTTGGCCAGTTTTATATCGCCGTCGTCGTCGCGCAACTCGTCGGCCTGCGCTTGGCGCAAGGGACGCGGGGCAATGGCGGCCGGTGAGGTGGGTGTATCGTCGCCAGCGCCGCGGAAAACCGCCAATCTCGGTGCGACTTCAGTCGCACCGACATCCAATCCGATGGTGGGTGGTCACCGGCCGCGCCGGGGATCAGGTCGCCCGCCGGCGTGAGGCCGCGATGTCGGTCCGGCCGAAGTCGTCGCCCCAGCCCTTTTAACGTGTCACTTTCGGTCTACCACGGCGGCGGCGAGCAACTTTGCGGTCGAGACATGTGGTTTCCCTTTGAATTTAGTGCGCGCGGTTGGCGGTTTCTTCGGACCTCGCGTCGTCTTCGAGAAGATACGCAGATCAATGCAGCTGGCGAGCCACAGCAGCGCCACGCAAAACTGATCCGGCGTGGCGTGGGCGAACGGTTGCCATTCGTGCTCGGGAACGAACAGGTTCATTCCGGTCATGGTCGCGGCAATCTCGCCCGTCATGTAGTATTCCGAGATCGTTTGATCGATGTCCAGGGTGGGATGAGTGGCACGTAGCGCGGCCATGATGACGGCATAGAGATTGAAAGCGACCAATCCCAGGCAGAATCCGAATAGTGCCGCTTGCGGATAACCCAACGGTACCCGCCAGCATCGGCTCAATCACCTGCCGTACCCGCGGTTCGCGCAGCTTGTCGGCCAACTGATCCAGGTGGGTCACGCGGTTGACGATCAGACATTCCTTGGCCTCGTCGATCAGTTCCAGGGTGATCGGTCGGCCCCGGTCGCGCCCGGCGGGCCGATCGAAACAGGCTTCATAGGCCAGGGCATTGACCAGCCAGGGCTGTCCCCGGGTCAGCTCCCAGACTCGCGCCACGGCCGCGGGGGTGAAGACCTGCCCGGTCTCGGTGGTGTGCTCCTGCAGCAGTGTATTGACCTCGGCGGCTGTGAAATCGCCCAGACGCAGCGACTTGGCCTTGATGTTGAAGGCGCTGCCGCCGGTAATGACCGCCGCCTCGGCACTGGAGTGGATGCGGTAATCGCGCAGGTCGCGCACCCCGCACAGGATGACGGTCTGGGGAAAATGGTGCGGCCGTTGCTCATAGTCGGCACGCAACTGCCGCAGCAATGAGATCAGGGTGTCGCCGACCAGGGCATCCACCTCATCGAGCAGCAGCACCAGCGGTTGAGTGGATTGGGCACACCAGCGCGTCAGAAAGGACTCCAGGCCGACCAGGACGCCCGGTCCCAGCAGAATTTCACGGGCCAGGGGCGCGGCCGCGGTATCCCCCAGGCGCCAGGCGGCACTGTTGGCAATGGCCTGCACCACCGCGGCCATCCCGGCCTCGACCCGCTCGCGCCGCCTCAATGTTCACATACAAGGCCCGATAGCGGCCAGCCTGGTTCAGATACTCCATCAGGGCCAGCAAACAGGTGGTCTTGCCGGTCTGACGCGGAGCGTGGAGCAGGAAGTATTTTTTCTGGTCGATCAGCGTCAGCACCGCGTCCATGTCCCAGCGACCGAGCGGCGGCAGGCTGTAGTGGTCTTCGGGCCGGATCGGACCTTCGGTATTGAAAAAGCGCATGGAGCACCTCGCAATCGACGGCTCTTGCGGAGCATATAGCCTTCGTACCTGATATCCGGACAGACACTCGTGTAGGGGCGGGTTTAAAACCCGCCCTTACGTCCGACTATCACGTCAGCCCGGCGGCATCGACCCGCAGGGTCAAGCTGGCTGAACCCGCGGCGCGCTCGACCGCCTCATAGGACCCGGCCGGCAAGACAAACAGCAAATCTTGGGCCGTTTGCTGCAACTCATCCGCCGTCGCGACCGTCGTCGGCGCGCGCAAATCCACCCGCACGGCCAGCCAGCCCGCCGCGGTCACCTGCTCGCGCAGGGCAGCGGCATTGGTTGCCGCCGCGTCGCCGGGCGCCGTCAGCCCGGCCGCGGCCTGGCCCTGGGCCAGACTCAGAACCAGCAGCAAACACAAGGTAAAAAGCGCCGCGCGTTGACCGCGCGGCCCCGGATGCCGACGGAGCAGTTCGGGAATCATCTGTATTTCTTTCCTTCGGGGACGGTTGACAGGTGCGGTCGGACACTGGCACGGTTGCGCATTCGTGTTCAATCGCCCCCGGTAAGTTCTCGCCAACGCTAAAGGTGGCTTCCTTATCCGGCAATCGCCTAACGCATCAAAGGCGACCGTCTCAGGCCCCACTGAACTGTACGTTCTCAAACACCAGCGAGGGCGTCAGCAGCGAGGCATAGGGGAAGGGGTCGTTGCCCACCTCGACCAGGCTCGCGAACAGTCCCGGCAGGCTGCCGGTGACGATCATACCGACCACGGGCTCGGCGATCTCGCCGCCGCGGATGATATGGCCGTTGAGTCCCTGCGAAAACGCGCCGGTGGTCGGGTCGGCGTTGCCGCCGGCCCAGCCGGTGACCAGGATGCCGTCGCCGACCGCGCGCACCAGCTCGGCCAGACCGCGTGTGCCGGGCTGGACGATTTGATTGGAGGGCTCGCCGGTGGTGATGGGAAGCCGGGCCTTGGCGCCGTAATAGGTGTCGGCATAGACGGCTTTGGGGCGACCCTGTTCAACCAGGACCAGGCGGCGGGCCGCGATGCCCTCCCGGTCGTAGGGGCGCGATGCCAGTCCGCGCGGGCGCAACGGGTCGTCGACGATGGTGAGTGTGTCGCTGAAAGCCGGTGTATCGATCAGCGCCGGCCAGAAGGACTGGCCCTGCTGGATGTTGGCCGCCGTGGCGGGCGCGAGCAGGTCCCGGATCAGCGTGATCGCCGCCCGCGACTCGACCACCATCGTGGTCTTGATCGTCGGCCCCTGGCGACTCCCCAGGCGCGCTCGCGCCCGTGCGAGCGCCCCGTCGGCGATGCGCTGCGCGCTCGGCAGATCGCCCAGGAGCAGACAGCCGGCACCATCGCCGCCCTCCGCGCGGCGCTCGCTCTGCTGCGCGTCCGTGCCCGCGTCACGCCGGGACAGATTGACGCCCAGCGTCACGGTGGTCTTGGCGTAGCTGCTGCCGAAGCCATTGGAGCTGGCGCTCGCGATCTGGACCTGGCTGTCCTCGGCGGAGCTGGTGGCGGAGATCAGGCGCGGCTCGGCATGGACCAGGGCGTCTATCTCGCGACACCACGCGAGTCGCTGCGCGCTGTCCAGGCGAGCGATCGCCGGGTCTTGTAGTTGCAGGGCGTCGCCCCTGTCGGCGGTGGACAACAAGGTCGGCGGCGTGATGTGCCGGTCGGGGTCCGCCTGGAGTTGGCGGGTCAGCGGCACGGCCTCGCGGATGAAGTCGCGCAGCCGGGGTTCGCGCAGGTCGGTGGTGGAATAGACCCCATAGCGTCCGCCGACATAGCGCTTGATCTCGAGTGCGCGCGTGGTCGCCTCCGAGACCGTCTCCGGTTTACCGTCGCGGAACTGTAAGCTCACGCCGCGCTTCTCGACGGCCGTCGCCCAGGCGTCGTCGGCCCCCGCCGCGCGGGCCATCTCCACCGCCTGTCGCGCACGCGCCGGCAGCGTCTCGGGAGCAAGCCCCGCGCTCTGGGTTTGGGTGTTCTGCTCAGACATTCTCGCCTCCCACGGTCATGCGCGAGACCAGGGCGGATGGCATCCCGATGGAGACCGGCACGTTCTGACCGCCCTTGCCGCAGGTCCAGCCGCCGGGGTCGAGCTTGAAGTCGTTGGCGACCATGGTGATGCGCTTGAGCGCCTCGGGGCCGTTGCCGATGAGGTTCACATCCTTGATCGGGGCGGTGATCTTGCCGCCCTCCACCAGCCAGCCGTTCTTGACGTAGAAGGTGAAATCGCCGGCCCCGATGGCGACCTGACCGCCGGTGAAGGACTCGGCGATGATGCCGCGGTCGATGGCGGCGACGATCTCCTCGCGCGTATGGGGGCCGTTCTCCATGAAGGTCGTCGTCATGCGCGGCATGATGGGGAAGCGATAGGATTCGCGCCGACCGGAGCCGACGTGCGCGAGGCCGTCGCGATCGAGGCCGTAATGGCGGGCCGAGATGGTGTCGTGCAGACAGGACTTGAGGATGCCCTGCTCCACTAGGGCCGCCCGGCCCGTGGCGTTGCCCTCGTCGTCCATGTTGAGCGTGCCAAGCTCGTGCGGCAGGTTGCCCTGATCGACCACGTTGACGAAGGGCGCGGCCACCGGCTTGCCGATCATGTCGGAGTAGATGCTGGTGCCGATGCGGTTGAAGTCGGCCTCCATGCCATGCCCGATCGCCTCGTGCAGCAGCACGCTGCTCGCGCCCGCGGCCAGCATGACGGGCATCTCGCCGGCCGGCGGCCGCTTGGCATCGAACAGCACCAGGGTGCGCGCGACCACTTCGTCCACCTGCGCTTTGAGACGCTGATTGGTGTAGAAAGTCAGGCCGTCCCGCGCCCCGAGCGAACCCAGGTTGCTTTGGGTCTGGGCGCCGCGCTTGGCCGTGACCATGAGCCCCAGCAGGACGCTGGGCCGCCGGTCGACGAGCAGGCGCCCGTCGAGGGTCGCGATCAGCACCCGTTCGTCGGTATCGGTCAATTGCACCGTGACCTTGTCGATGGCCGGATCGGCGGCCCGTGCCATGGCCTCGACTTTCTGGATCAGCGGCAGCTTCTGGTCGAGCCCGACCGCGGACCAGGATTGGCGGGCGCCGGCTGGGTGAGGTCCGTGGCGTTGGGTGTGGCGCCCAGGAACCTGGGAAGAGCAACACTCGCAAGACCGGCGGTGCCGGTGGCGAGGAACTGGCGTCAGTTCATGGGCATCGGCTCCCTGGGGCCGCTTCAGGATTGAGGTTTGTCGGCAGTCATGATGCTCAATGCCACTCCCGTGGTCCGTTTGGGCAAGACGGGTGCATCGGTGAGCAGGAGCGTCGTGCCGGGCGTGAGGAGCGCGTAGAGGGCTTTGGCGAATTGCGGCGGCAGATGGATCCGGTCGAGCCGATGAGTCGCGGACAGCGACTGCCCGCGCTCGTCGGTGTGGCCGGGAATGCCGACCGCGGTCCAGCGATGGGCGGGGGCGTTCTTAGCGATCGCGCTCTTACCCTCGCCCCAACCGTCCTGCATGATGAACGCATGGGTGCCGGGTGCGACGCCGGACTGATCGATGGTGAGCTTCGCGCGACCGATCTCGACCCCGTTGCGATAGACCAACACGCGCTGGTCCGCCCGGCTCATGACGATGGACACGGGTCCCGTGGGGGCGGCCTCGGGTCGCCAGCGATACGACTCCAAGAAGCCCAACCGCGGCAGCTTTACCGGCTGCCCGGTGTGGGCATCCACTGGGGCCAGACCCGCCGGGTGCACCACCTCGGTCGGGTCCGCGCGCTGATCGGCGATGACGACGGTCATGCCCTTGGGCGATACGGCGAACAGGCGGCGCGCAAACTCGGTGGGGAGATGCACGCAGCCGTGGGACGACGGGTAGCCCGGCAGCCCGCCGGCATGCAGCGCCACGCCGCTCCAGGTCAGCCGGTGCGTATAGGGCATGGGCGCGTTGTTATACAGCAATTCCCGGCGAAGGGTTCCCAACCAATTGATTTAAAAAGATTCTGAATTTTTTCGCAACAAAATTAGCAAGAAAGACACCTTACTTTTCAGTAAGTTGGCGTTCACCGGGAACTGCTGGTTGTTATAGGTCTTGGAGCGGTGGTCGGCATCCTTCTCCAGGACGGTGAAAACACCGGTGGGCGTCCCATAGCCGGGCTTCCCGGTGCTCACGCTCGATACGCCGATCCGAACTCCGTTGCGGTAAACATAGGCCCGCTGCTCGGCGAGACTGACGACGACCACGATGGGGCCTGACGGGATCGCACCGCCCTGCCACTTGAATTGACCGGGTTTCAGATCCTGTGGGGGCGTTTCTGCGGCCCGCGGTGTCGGGTCGCCCCAGGACGGAGCGGCGAAGACCGACGCCGGCGAAAGGACAAAGAGCGTTGCCAAGGCGAGCGAGCGGATGCCTTGCTTGGGTCGCGAGAGATGCTTGATCATGGGAAATCCTTGAAAGACGGCAGGACGGCCGGGGTGCAGTTGACCGCCCCGGCCCATGAAGCGGCGCTACTTGCAATCGAGCATGGTCACGTCGACGATGGATTTGTAATGCCCGTTCGTGGTGCGCACCGTGACGCAATGTGAGCCCTTTTTCCAATTCGTATAGGAGCTGTCACCCCCTTTGCTGCCGGACGCGTAGGTGTAGCCGCGGGCTTGCAGTTCGGACTCACCGCCGGCGGCCCTGGCTCCGACCAAGTCCTGAAGCTCCTGCGCACCGCCCGCCCCCGCGCTGGCCTGGCTGGCGCTGCCGTGCTTGCTCATCTCGTTGATGGCGATTCCGCCAGCGACCGCGGCGGCTGTGCCGATGGCGAGCTTCTCGGCCGTCCCCAGCCCCTTGGGCTTGGGACCGCTGTACTCGGCGGCGGTCACATGGCGATTCTTGACCTCGCAGGTCCAGGGGTGCTTATCCCCGTCCACCTTGGTCAGACCCTGCACCTTGAAATGCAGCGCCGTGTCGTTGAGGCGCTCTGCAGTGGCATCGCGCAGGTCGCTGAGCTTATATTCGCTGCGGATGCGGCTCTCGCAATCGCGGATCGCGTCTTTTTCGTCGTAGGCCAGTGCGGCGCCGGGGACAGCCAGTGCGAGTACCAGCAGAAGGTTGGCGCGGGCTGGGAAGCCATGAGTCTGATGCATCGTGGATTCGCTCCGAGTGGGGAACTGTAATGGGTCGCTGGCCAGGACGCGTCTGAACAGCGGGCTAGGGCTGATAGGAGGATTCGCGCAGGTAGCGCCCGGCCACCCGGCCCTTGGGGACCGAGCCGATCATCTTCATCCGGATTTTCAGGTCATATAATGTTGGTCGGGATTGTAAGGACCACCCACACACGCGGCAACCGGTTTTCTCCGGCCGGCTTTCCCGACGGCCGCGCTCCCCCGCTCGATCGACACGTCCGCAAGGACCGGTGTCATGTCTGTCAGGTCAACGGCCGAAAGATCGTTTATGTGAAGTGGAGGGGCTGAAGCGGCGAGTGCTCATCACCGCGGCTGCTTGGCGCCCACCGCCAATGGCAGAAAGAGCGTCATCGGCGAGTCAGGCAGGGGGATAAACCCGTGGTGAATGGCGAAGGTCGAACGGTCGTGCTCCGTCGAGAGCGGAACGACCTGTCAACGCAAGATTCAAATGTCCGCTTCCGCGCAAGTTAGAAATGTCCGGTATCTGTCCCTTTTGGCGTAAAACATCCGCCGTCGGCCCGAATCCTGGCGGCGACGTGCGCGATCAGGCGCGGCCCGGCTTCCTTTCCTACTGCCCGTGCGACGGCGGGAGCACCGCGGACCTTACGGGTCGGAACCGATGGTCTCGATCCTGTCGGTAGCTCCATCGCGCGCCGGCCGGGTTGGCCCGCCGGTGGTCCGCCGGCTCCCGCTCACGCGCCGGGCAGGTCGGGCAGTCCTTGCAGGACGGCGGGATTGGTTTGACGGAGGCGTTCTTCGGCCAGCCGCCGCTGTCCGCGCCGCGTCGGGGCGCTGGTGCTGCGG
>JACDZG010000182.1 GCA_013426805.1 Chromatiaceae bacterium | reverse complement strand
TGATCCCAACGGTTTCTCTTAATAAACATGTATAAATAATTTATGCCTCGTTACTGAGCGGCTTCGCGAATGATGCCGACCACCGCGGCGGGTTGGTGGATATTGTCGAGTTCAAGGTCGTCGATGATCAGGACCAGATCGGCGGGTTTGGATCGCCGGTCGCCAATCGCCTCGGCAACCGCACGTTCGATCAGCTTATCTGCTGCGCAAGGCTTACCGGCGAGGCGCAGCACGTCGCAGGAGGTAAAAGACGGCACCGGAAAGTCGATTGTCGAATTCGAGTCAACTTCCTCTTGCCTCGGCAGACTGTAGAAGTCGTGCTCGGAGAATAGCCGACCCAAGGCGTCCGGGAGGGCCTGCCACTCCATGCGGCCGGTCGGTAGTATCCCAATGCGCACGCTCACTCGTCTCCGGCGTGTAGAGTCGCCGGTGCGGCGAACTCCAGCCGGTCATAAAGGTCACCCAACATAAAGGCCGCCAGCCAATCTTCGTCGTGCAGATCGGTCAGTGCAACCGGCATCCGCGCCGCGCCCGGCTCGAAGACGTAGAACTGGTCTGGCTCACGTCGAAAGGCGTTCATGACCACCGGCGAGTGCGAAGTGACAATGATCGTCAAGTCCTGCTGTTCGGCGCGTTCGCGCATCGCGTTCAGGATTGTACGAATCGCGTGCGGGTGCAGTTGGTTCTCGATCTCGTCGAATGCAATGAGCGCACCCCGTTGCGCCCCCGCGACCGCGGTCAATTGGAGCAGTCCGGTCAGCAGGCCATCGGCGGCACGGGCTGGTGGTAACCCATCCGCCGGGTCGGTGGAGTCGGGCGGGACGAGAGAGGGGAATCCGCGAACAAACTCGATGCTGCCGATCAGGTCAGGAAACGCCTTGCGTGCTTGCTTCAATACCCACTCGTATTGTCCTGCGTACGTCATGGGTGCGCTTTTCCAGTTATTCAATACAGGCCAAAGATTATTGCCTGTTCCGTGCAGGAAGTGCATCGGACGGTCCCGACCGTCCGGATACTGTACCTGATTGAGATAAAATGACTGATAGACACGAATGCTTGCCAATGCGGAGAACAACGGATACATCCATTGCGACTCCGGCTCGTGACGATCCCAATACACAGCGGCGCCGCAACGCTGCCCGTCGCGTGGAATGCGCGTCTGACCAATAAACCAATGATCGGCGAACATTTCAGCATGCAATATGGTCTCGTCGCCGCGCTGTAGGGTTTCGCCGTAAGTGCCCGTGATGCCAGAGTCAGACAGCGGCAGACGCAAGCGCCAGCGGATCTCGCCGACCGCGAGTTCAAGTTCGACCGGCCCGTCTTCAACCAGGCCACGGGTGCGGATATGGCCGCCGTCGATACTGAGGAAGGCTTTCTCCTGCCCTCCCTCGAAGAAATTACGCAGGAAGCGCAGTAGATACAGCGTCGTCGTCTTGCCCGAGCCATTGGCGCCCACGAGGAGGCAGAGACCATCCGGGGACCAATTCAGGTTTTCGAGGACTCGAAATCGTTTCGCGCTGAGTGTCACTTGGCTCATAAGTCGGCTTCCGGATTCGGCATCGATTCCTAGGTTTCTCCCGGAATGGTATCAGGTTCGTATGGCCACGGGTGCGCGCGGTGCACCTTGGCCGGTCAGGGCCGCCCGGCGTGGTTCGCTGGAAGCCCGCATCGTCCGTGACGTCATGATCGAGCACAACACATTTCGCAACCTACTGTTTTGTATCGGTTAGCTGGAGACATTGACGCGAGCGTCCCGGTGCCATCGGTGTTGCGGATCGTCCTGCAACGGCGACCGGACTATAATCGCAATCCGGATCAGCCAAGGAATCAACCCTGCCATGGACCCCTCCTACACTGCCCTGCTTGCCTTCAACGCGATCACCAGCCACTTTGCCCGCTTCTCGCAACAGCGGACCGCAACCCAGGAAGGCGACCAGCAACGCGCCTTCCAGCGGCAGCAATTCGAGGCGCAGCGCGAGGAACAACGCCGACAGGCCAAGGAGCGACGGGAACAGGAATGGGCCATGGCGACCCGGCAACGTCAGACCGCCCTGGAGCTACAGGAGAACCAGAAAGTCCTGGACCACTGGCCGCTGCGGCTCTTCCCCTCCCAAATCCTTCAATCGCACCGCTGCGACGGACCGACCCCGCTGCGGGTTTTCCTCTCGCTCCCCGCCAATGGTCCGCGCGACCTGGAAGGACCGGTGCGCCAGGCACTCCAGCAATTCCTCTCCACCCACTACAACTTCAATCTTGGGGTGCGCCCCATCGAACTCCTGGACGGGGCGTGGAAAGACGGCCAGTTCCAGGGTGCGGCCAGCATCAAGACCCTGCACGAGCGGTTGCGCTCCGAGCCGACCCTGGTACTGGAGACCCAGATGCCGGAGGGTGACGACCACCTCTACGTCAATCTGGCCTACTGGGGACTCGCCCAGGATCAGTACCTCTATCAAACGCTGGAGAAAATCGCCTATCGCCCCCTGGTGGAGGATTGCGCCCGCGCTGCGGCGCGACAATGGCGGCAGGCGCGCGAACGCCTGATCGAACAAGGCCTCGCCAAGGACAGCCTGGATGCCGACCAGCGCTTCGGCGGCGTCCGCGCTGTCAACCTCAAGCGACTGGAGCAGGAGGAAGCCCTGAGTGCCGCCGGTATCGCGCTCGACCAGGTGGACCTGCCGCCTTTCCAACGCGTCAAGGACGATTGGCGCGCCATACACCAGTTCCTGATCACCTGGCATTGCCTGGTCATGGGTTGGATCGGCGACCTCTACCACTTCGCCTATTGGGAGACCCGGCCGCTCCTGCCGAAGCTGTTGCCTGATCTGCTGCATCCTGACTTCCCACCTGAGATCGCCCACGCCTTCATTGATCACTATTGCCGCAGCTACCGGGCGGTGGCCGCGGAGCGGCCGGCTTGGGGGCCGGAGCTGGCGCTGCAATTGGCGGCCCCGCTGGCCGCATTGCCCGATCCGGTATGGGCCATCGGGCAGGTCGGACAGGCGATCCAGGATTGGCTGGCTTTGCGCGGGCTTCCGTCCGTTGCGGGGACTGGCGCCGCTGTAATCGATGGTTTTTGCGCCCAGGTCGGAGCGGCCGATGGTCCGGTTAGTCCGGCAGTTCTGGTGGACCCGGATTTCCTCGCCAGGCTGCGCAATGCGATTGGCCATCTGAACCGGCCCGACTTGGCGGAACGATTGGGAAGCGCGGCGAGCGCGGCGGCGGCCCGCCAAGAGCGGAAGCAGATGGAGCGCGAGCGCGAGGAACGCGTGCGGCTGGAACAGGAGCACCAGGCGCAGGAGTGGTTGGAGCAGGAGCGACAGGAGCGCGAACGTCAGCAGCGTTGCAGCGGGAGAACCAGCGAGTTCAGGCTGATCGTTGGGCGACAACGGTGCCGCAAGACATCCACGGCTTGTCCACCGAGCGGGTTCAGGGGCTACAGCGGTCGGTGGCTGAATCGCTGGGGCTGGGACCGGTCTTTCGCGATCCGCTCAAGGACGGCAGCGAAGGGCCGGAGATGGTCTTGATTCCGCCCGGGTCCTTCCTCATGGGTGCCTCGGAAAGCGACAGCCAAGCCTCTAACGACGAGAAGCCCCAGCACCGGGTCAGCATCGCCCGGCCATTCGCCATCGGACGCTATGCGGTGACCTTCGATGAGTATGATCGCTTCTGTGCCGCTACTCGTCGCGAGAAGCCGGGCGATGAGGGATGGGGTCGTGGTCGACGCCCGGCAATCAATGTTTCCTGGGACGACGCCGTGGCCTGCGCCGCCTGGCTGTCGGAGCAGACCGGCCGACACTACCGTCTGCCGACCGAAGCCGAGTGGGAATATGCCGCCCGTGCCGGGACCGCAACCCGCTGGTCATTCGGCAACGATGAGAGCGCGCTGGGGGACTACGCCTGGTTCTGTGGCAACTCGGACTCGAAGACTCACCCTGTAGGAGAGAAGCAGCCCAATCCCTGGGGGCTCTATGACATACACGGAAACGTCTGGGACTGGGTGCAGGACAGTTACCATGGCAACTATGCCGGCGCCCCGGCCGATGGCGCAAAGCGAAGCGAATCGTGCCGTACCGCTGACCGGGTGATCCGCGGCGGCGCGTGGCTCGACCTGCCTGCGTGGCTGCGGTCCGCGAACCGCTCCGGGTCCTGGCCGTCGGACCGGCTCGGCACCCTCGGTTTCCGCCTCGCCCAGGACCTTTGACCTTAACACTTTGCGACTCTTACCCTTTCCTGATTTTCCTCTCACCGCTCCTGCTGTTCAGGCGGCGGAGTCGCAACCATGACCGACTCGCCGTCCTCGCGGCAGAAAAACAGCCAGTGCTGCTCGTCAATGTCGCGGACTCCAGCGAGGTCGGATGGGCAACGGCTCTTCCGTCGCACTGGATTACCGGCAAAAGGATTTCCGCGGCGTATGCAGTGCTTGAATCCTTGCAGGTCATTGGTAGATTCGGCTTGCTGTTGAAGCGATTTGAGGATTGATTTCGGTAAAGGCGTGCGGCCTGGCAGGTCGCCGCGCCAAGGATATTCCCCCCGTGGCAGCGGCGTCCCGCCGCGCCGCGGTGCCGCGGTGATCTCGAACGCTGCGGCTGCACGGCCCGGCCCCATCGCGGCGGGACGCCGCTCCCACGGGGTCGCTGCGCGACTTTCGCGGTAAACCTCCTTGTGCGCGAGGCCGGGGCACTGGCCGGAACGATCGAGGCCGACTCGCTCCTCGGATTAGACATCCCGACTGCGCATGTCTGCACGATTCCGTAGGGCTGAAGGGGGCGACTAAAGTCGCCCCTACACCGACCTCGGTCATGGGTCCGGCCAGCCGAGGTACCGGCCGGCTGGAGTTCAAGGCTTCAGCCTTCCAGCAGTCGATCGCGATGCCGGCCGGCGCGCAGCGGGAAAGCCCGACAGGCTGCTAGAATGCGGTCTAACGCCTTTCCCTGTCGTTTTTTCCTTGTCGACCCCGAACACCATGACCGACCCCACAGATTCGCCCCGTTCCAATTTCATCCGTCAGATCATCGAGGACGACCTGGCGGCCGGGCGCCACCAGCGCATCGCCACGCGCTTCCCGCCGGAGCCCAACGGCTATCTGCATATCGGCCACGCCAAGTCGATCGTGCTCAACTTCGGGCTCGCTCTGGATTATCCGGGGACCTGCAACCTGCGCTTCGACGACACCAACCCGAACAAGGAGGATGTGGAGTTCGTGGACGCCATCCAGGCGGATGTGCGGTGGCTCGGGTTCGACTGGGCCGACCGGCTCTATTTCGCGTCGGATTATTTCGAGCAACTGTACGGCTTCGCCATCGAACTGATCGGCAAGGGGCTGGCCTATGTCTGTGATCTCAGTGCCGACGAGGTCCGCGCCTATCGCGGCACGCTCACCGAGCCCGGCCGCGAGAGTCCCTACCGCAACCGTTCGGTGGAGGAGAACCTGGACCTCTTCGCCCGCATGCGGGCCGGCGAATTCCCGGACGGCACCCGCAGCCTGCGGGCCCGCATCGACATGGCTTCGCCGAACATCAACCTGCGCGATCCGGTGCTCTACCGCATCCGCCACGGCGTGATCCACCACCAGACCGGCACCGCCTGGTGTCTGTATCCGACCTACGACTACACCCATCCGCTCTCGGATGCGCTGGAGTGCATCACCCACTCCATCTGTACC
Source organism: Chromatiaceae bacterium (assembly GCA_013426805.1). Lineage (GTDB taxonomy): Bacteria > Pseudomonadota > Gammaproteobacteria > Chromatiales > Chromatiaceae > Thiodictyon. The sequence goes on along the minus strand of JACDZG010000182.1, from coordinate 2,013 downwards.
CTGGAGTTCGAGGACCATCGGCCCTTCTACGATTGGTGCGTCGCCAACGTCTCGGTGCCCTGCAAGCCGCGGCAGATCGAGTTCTCCAGGCTCAATCTGGAATACACGGTGATGAGCAAGCGGCTGCTCACCCAACTGGTTGCCGAGGGGCATGTCACGGGTTGGGACGATCCGCGGATGCCGACGATCGCCGGACTGCGTCGCCGCGGCTACACGCCCGCGGCCATCCGCGCCTTCTGCGAGCGCATCGGTGTCACCAAGTCGGACAACATGGTCGAGATGGCCATGCTGGAGAGCGCCATCCGCGAGGACCTGGACGCCGCCGCCCCGCGGCGAATGGCCGTACTGCGCCCGCTCAAAGTCGTCATCGAGAACATCCCGGCGGCTCAGGTGGAGCAACTGCCGGCCGGCAACCACCCCAAGGACGCCGCGCTGGGTACCCGCACCCTGCCCTTCGACCGCGAGATCTACATCGACCGCAACGATTTTTCCGAACAGCCGCCCAAGGGCTTCAAGCGCCTGATGCCGGGCACCGAGGTCCGGCTGCGCAACGCCTATGTGATCCGTTGCGATCAAGTGATCAAGGATGCCGACGGGACCGTCATCGAGTTGCGCGCCACCGCGGATCTCGACACCCTGGGCCGCAACCCGGAAGGCCGCAAGGTCGGCGGCGTCATCCACTGGGTCAGCGTTGCCCATGGTCTTACGGCCGAGCTGCGGCTCTATGACCGGCTGTTCCGCGTCCCGGTACCAGGCGCGGGCGGTGCCGGTTTCTTGGATGATATCAACCATGATTCACTCGTGGTGCTCACCGACAGCGTGGTGGAGCCGGCGCTCGCGGGTGTCGCCCCCGGCGAGCGTTTCCAGTTCGAGCGCGAGGGCTACTTCGTCACCGACCCGGACAGCACTGCGCAGCGCCCGGTGTTCAACCTGACCGTCGGTCTCAAGGACACCTGGGGCAAGGGGCAGCGTTAGGGACAGCGCGCCTGTGGTTTCTATGGGGTACACTTAAACGGCGATCATCCAGTCGTAACAGAGTCCGTTCATGAGCAGTACCACGCAGGCCCCCGAATCACCCGCTGCCGCGGCGACCCTGGATCTGGGACCCGGCGGCGGCGTCAAGCCGGTGCGCCAAACCGCACCGCTCGCGCTGCCGTCACCCGGACGCAATCTGCTGCTCGACTTTTTTCGGGGGTGGGCGCTGCTGGTCATTTTCGTCAACCACATCCCGGTCAACGGACTGTCCTTATTCACGCCGTCGCGTTTCGGATTCAGCGATGCCTCCGAGATCTTCGTGTTCCTCTCCGGCTTCGCTGCGGCCCTGGCTTACGGCCGCAACTTTCGGTCAGCCGGGCTCGTGATCGGCAGCGCGCCCGTCTTGGTGCGCGGTGGACAGATTTATGCGGCCCACTTGGGGCTGTTCTTCGCGCTGGCCGCCATCTGCGTCATCGGCAATGTCTGGTGGACGGAGCCGGACTATATCAGCCGCCTGAATCTGGGCTATTTCTTCGATCACACGCCCGCCGCCCTGCTGGGTCTCGTGACCCTGACCTATGTTCCCAATTATTTCGACATCCTGCCGATGTACCTGGTGGTCTTGCTCTGGCTGCCGTTGTTTTGGGCGCTGTCGCGGCTGCAGGTCGGCGCGGCCCTGGGGGCCTCGCTCGGCGTCTACCTAGCCATGTGGTGGTTGCACATCGAACTCCCGGCCGACCCGCTCGGTGATCGCCCCTGGTTCTTCAATCCGTTCGGCTGGCAGCTCCTCTTTTTTCTCGGATTCGCGTTCGGCAGCGGCTGGATCAAGGCCCCTCCGGCCAGGGGCTGGCTGATTGCGCTGGCCATTGGTTGTGTCGTCATCGCCATCCCCCTCGGCTACCCGCCGATCTATCAGGCCGACGCCTTCTGGGGCGATCTGCGCGCAACCCTGGCGCCCTGGTTCGATAAGACGCGCCTGGGGCCGGGTGCGATCCAAACTGATGTGGTTGCCGGAACTGTCACGCAGCTTGCTTAACG
>JACDZG010000004.1 GCA_013426805.1 Chromatiaceae bacterium | reverse complement strand
GTTAAGCAAGCCGCGTGACAGTTCCGGCAACCACATCAGTTTGGATCGCACCCGGATGCGGGCCAAGCGTAGAGTGTGCTGATCCGCACTACGGACCGGGCGCCGCCGCCGAAACAACGCAATGGACAGACCGAACGGCCGAAACAACCGACGAATGGGCAGCCGTCCACTTGCTTCGCGGGCAGACTGAATTTACGCTCACCAAGCGCGCCAGGTACACAAAGGCAGCGCGATCGAATAAACGCACATGGAGATCCTCAATGAAAACGTCTTGCTCCCGCTTGTCGCACACCGCTTGGTTGTCCGCCGCCCTGATTGCACTGTCTGCTGGTCCAGTCCTGGCCGAGTCCGCCTGCAAGGGGCTCGGTCAGGGTCCCTGCGCGGGCAAGACGGACTGCACCTGGGTCGATGGGTACACCCGTAAGGACGGCATCAATGTGTCCGGCCATTGTAAGGCCGTCGGTAAGCGGGATGGGGCCGCGGCAGCCAAGGAGACCACCCCCGCCGCCAAGGAAAAACCGGCGCCGATGGTTGTCAAGGAGAAGGCGCCGCCTGCACCGGCTGCAAGTACGGGCGCTATGGAGGCACCGCCCGCCAAGGTCAAGAACACCGCGACGCTGCCGGCGCAACCAGCGGCTCAATAGTCAGGCGACGGCGCGGGGCGTCCGCGCCGCCGCGGGTCAGGCTTCAGGCTTCAGGCTTCAGGCTTCAGGCTTCAGGCTTCAGGCGTCACGGTCCGCGGCAGACCCAGCAGGTCCGATACGGCAGCGACCGATTGCTCGATGATGACCTGACGGCGGGCCGGCGAGCCGGCATCCACGCCGGTACAGACCGCTTCACACAGCCAATCCGTCGGCGACTCGAAATCGCAGTGACTGGCCCCCGCGACCGGTATGAGCCGCGCCTTCGGGCTGACGGCGAAGACCGCGCGGCCATTGTTGCCGGCATTGCAGCCGGCCGGCTCCCCGGCCAGTCCAATCAGCGGCTTGTCCAGGGCGCGCGCCATCCCGACCCCAATGCCTTGCGTATCGACCAAATCCAGCACCAGGACGCCGACGGCCGTCGGATCCAGCCGTCCGGCGACCAGGGCGGCCAACCCGCCGGCCGAGAAACCCGCATAGACCACCTGCCGCGCCCCCAGGTCGCGGGCGACGGCGATCATGTCGCGGCCGTTCTGGACGTGCCGGCCATCCCAGGGGCGGCTGTTGCAGAGGTTCAGGGTCACGGCGGGGATACCCCGTTCGGCCAGCGCGATGGCCAGGCCCTCCAGGCGGCGTTGGTCGCGCAGAAAGCCGTGGGCGAGGATGACCGGAGTCTGCGTGCGCGGTTGACGCGGCGCAAACCGCCGGGTCTCGATCCGGCAACCGGTGGCGGACTGCAGGATGCCCGCTTGAATGACGAGACCGCCGGCCGTGCCGGGGGCCGTCAAGGGGCTGGCTGCGTTTGGTGGGAGGAGGGTGCCCGACGCGCGTCGGCCCATGCCGGGACAGCCGACCAGCGCGAAGGTCAGCGCCAGAGCGGCCAGCAGACCGGCGCCGAGCCGGGTGCGTGTGGCGGATGGCGATGGCGGTTTCATGCGCTCAAAGGTGGGGGCAATCCGCGGTTTCCGAGGATAAACACCCGCGGCAGGGTCGGCTGAAACCGCCCGGATGCGCGCTTTCCGGGTCGCCGACGCTGCTATAATGTCAGGCCGGCTTGACACTTGGGTGCGTCACCCGGGCCGGATCTTTCACCGCTCATCGCGCAACCGCGACAGGATTCCCATGAACGCCACGACCGTACATCCATTGAATCATCCCAACGACGCCGGTATCGTCCGCCGTGTGGCCCTGCCCGATGCCCTGGATGCCGCGCGTACCCGCATCCGCGTCCCCGAATTCGGTCAACTGAGCTATTACAGCGCCGGCCCCGGCCAGGGTCGCCCGCTGGTGTTGATTCACAGCATCAATGCCGCCCCCAGCGCCTATGAGATGAAGCCGCTGTTCGACCGCTACCGTTCCGAGCGTCCGGTACTCGTGCCCGATCTGCCGGGCTTCGGCTTCTCCGATCGGCCGGACATCGCCTACACGCCGGATGTCTTCGTCAAGGCCCTGGTCGAATTCATGCGCCGGGTCGTCGTCCAGCCCGCCGACCTGGTATCACTCTCACTGGGCGGCGAATTCGCCGCGCGGGTGGCCATCGAGGTGCCGGAACTGGTCAACTCGCTGGTGCTGATCTCACCCACCGGGTTCAGTTCCCGCACCATGCCCGGCGGTGAGAAGGGTATGCGCCTGCATCGTGTCATCAGCCTGCCCGGTCTGGGTCAGGGCGCCTATACCGCGCTGACCTCGCGGCCCAGCATCCGCTATTTCCTGCGGCGCTCATTCGTCGGTCCGGTGCCGGAGGCGATGGTCGAGTACGCCTATGCGACAACCCATCAGCCGGGCGCGCGCTTTGCGCCGCTCTACTTCCTGGCCGGTCAGATCTTCACCCAGGACGCGACCAACCAGATTTATTCCAAGGTTACACAGCGCGCCCTGGTGCTCTACGATCGAGACCCGAACATCAACTTCGATCTCTTGCCGGCGTTCCTGCCCGGCCGGGCGAACTGGCAGGCCCAGCGCGTCACGCCGTCGCTCGGCGTGCCGCATTGGGAGCGCCTCCCCGAGACCGCGACCGCCATCGAGGGCTTTTGGGCCGGGCAGAACTGACGGCCAACCCGCGCGTCCCCATCGAACGCGAACGTTCAGCGGCGACGGCCCCGCCCGGCTTACGGGTCGGGGCCGCGCACCCCGCGGCCAGCCGCGCGGCTGGCCCGTCACACGACACGCCGAGCAGGCGGGAGGATTGGGAATGGTGCAATGACGAATACCGCCATGGCGAAGCCTTCGCCCTGCTGATGCGTGCCCAGCCGCAGCTGCTGCGCGGACTCAACCGCTATTGGATTCGGTTTTTCGTGCTCGCCGTCTACGCCACCATGTATGTCCGCGACCACACCCGCCCCGTGCTCTACGAGGCCCTGGGTATCGATCCGACCACGTTCGACTATCAGGTGTTCGCCATCACCACCGAGATCAGCCGGCAGGTGTTCCCGCTGACGCTGGAGACGGACGACCCGCGCTTCCGGGCCGGTCTGGCTGATCTGCTCGTGGTGGCGCAGGCCAGCGCTGCCGCCAAGGCGCAGGGCGGCGTCATCGGTTCGCTCAAACGCGCGGGGCTGAGCGTCAAAGCCGCGCTGCTGTTCGCTCGACTTTACTTCCTGCCCACCAGCCCGAATCAGGCGCCGGAGCGGGTGCGGGTGGCCCCGGCCTGGTGAGCATCGGTCTGAATGGTCAGCAGAAACTCCATGCGCGACTCGGCAGTGCCGAAATAGCTCCCTTCCACCGGCAAGGTGCCGGCCGGGTCCAGGGCCGCGGCGAGCGGGAGATGCCCGTCCGTGACGGCAATCCCTCGCGTGGGATCGTAACCGTACCAGCCGGCCCCCGGCAGATAGACCTCGGGCCAGGCATGGAGGTAGCGCCGGTCGGTCTCCATGGCCGAACGGTCCTGATAGCCGCTGACGAAGCGGGCCGCCAGGCCCGCGACGCGACAGAGCGCCACGAACAGCACGGTCTGATCACGACAGGCGCCGCGACCTCGGTCGAGTGTTTCCGCTGGGGTCTGCGGGGCGCCGGTGGGGCGGATTTCGCGGACGATCGATGCGTAAATCCACTGATTCAGGCACTCCAGATACGCCAGGAGATCGCCGCCCGCCCGCTCCTGGAGGCGTGTCGCCAATTGGGTCACGACGGGTGGGGCCGGCGGTCCGGACAGATATGGGGCGAGCGGATCGGCCTCCGCGATTGGATAGCGCAGGGGCAACCGGCTATGCGCCGCGTCCAACACCGGCACGTACTCCGCGGCGGAACCGGTCTCCACCACCAGGTGGGTGGTGAGATACAGATGCCGGGTTTCGCCCATGAATTGCAGCCGCACGACGCGGTTACCGGCCGGGTCCAGACACTCCAGTCGAACCGACGGGGCCGGGTCCACCTCAAGCCGGTAGTGGATCTCGCTCAGGGGCCCGCCGGGGCGCGGCCGTAAGCGGACCGTTTGGGGTCCCAGCCGCACCGGTTCGCTGTAGGTATAGGTGGTCCTGTGGTCAGTCTCGATTCGCATGGTCCGGTCGATGGCAGCGGTGAAGTGGGGCGTCAGAGCGACGCGTCATGGTCCCACAGGAAGACCGCGGGAGCTTGCCTTGCGGATCGATTCCATCCGCCGCCGTGAAATCCAGCCGCTGAGCGGACCGGGGTTCGGTAAAATCAAGTTTCGACTCCAACCAGATCCAGCAGGACCCACGGTGGCAAAGACGCCGACGAAACGATCATCAGCGCACAGGCCGCAACCCGACCCGGCCCAGATCAAGGCCATCGAGCGTTTGCTCGGGACGGAAGACTATCCGCACGCGATTGCGCGGGCACGCGCGCTGGTGGCGCGCTACCCCGATCACGGCGGCGCCAATCGGTTACTGGTCGATGCGCTGTATCAGGGCGAGGGTCGGGCCGCCGCCACCCTGGCCGCCTATCAGTGGGCGGAACGGCGGCCGAATAGTCTGGCCGCTGCGGAGGCACTCTTCCAACTCGCGGTCGAGGGCCGGTATTTCCTGCTTGCGCTGCGGGTCGAGTCTCGAATGCAGCAGCTGGGAGTGATCACCGGCGATGGCCCCCGCACCGACGAGATGATCGATGAATTACTGGAACAACCCGACGGCTCCCGCGCAACCAGAGAGGAACAGGAGCGGTTCGAGATCGGCAAGGTGCACCTGGAGGCTCACGATTTCGTCGGCGCCGCGCGTGTCCTGGAGGGTGTCGACACGACCCCGGCGCGCAACAACCGGGCCCTCGCCCTGTTTCACCTGGATCGCGCCGACGCCGCCTTGACAGCCTTCCTGGATGCCTGGGCGCGCGACCCGGACAATCTTTTCGCCCTGAGTTTCGCCCTGCAGCTGCGGCTGTATCGCGGCGATGAGACTGGTGCCCGCGGGCTCGCGGTTCCCTTGGCTCAGGCCCATGCGCGGCGTGCCGAAGATGCCCAGGCCCAGGTCGCCGCGTTGCTGCTGCTTCAGGAGAACCAAGCCGCGTGGAAGGCCTTCGAGCGCACCAGTCGAGCGGACTGGACGGCTGAGCAGACCGGTCTCCTGGAGGCCTTGCGACTCTTACAGGGCGCCGGGGCGGCCAGTCGACTCGGGCGTCGTGAGCAGGCCAAGACGTTGTGGGAACAGGCACTGAAGCAGAGTCCGGGACTCCCGGCCGCGACCGCCAACCTCGCGGCCCTGAAAGCGGACGGCAAGCCGCCCACCTACCCGATGATCTTTGACCTGGGCGTGGTATTGCCCGTCGCCTGGGTCAATGGCATTGTCACCAGCAAGACCACGCCAAAGACGCTCGAGTCACACCTCAGCGCGCTGACTGCCACCGATGGCTACCTGGACGCCATCTACCGTGGCGGCGATGACCGCGTACGCAGCATCGTCGGGCTCCTGCTGAGACATCGGCTGAAATTCCCCCATCCGGTCTCCGCCACGGCCGACCCGAGCGCGCGGCATGCACCGCTCATCCTCCGGGAACTGGCACGCCTGCCCATTGGTACGAAGGAGGAACACCTCGGGTTCTTCACCGCCCTGCGCGAACACAATCTGCTTGGAACCGACGAGATCATCGAATATTGGGACGGCACATCACTGCAGCGGATCCAGATGCTCGCGACCCAGATCGATCGTGAACCGGGGCCGATCGATCTGCCGGACGACCTCCGGCCTGTTCTCGAACAAGCCCTGAAGCTGCTGCTGGAAGGCCGGATCGAAGCTGCAGAGGCCTGCCTCAATACGATCCTGGAACGCGTCCCCGAACACCCCATCGCCTTAGGTAATCTGGCAGGAATCCGCTCAGGCCAGGGCCGGTATCAGGAAGTCGAGGCGATCCTGCGCCGGATCATCGCCGCCCACCCCGACTACCTGTTCGCCCGGTGCAACTTGGCCGCCATCGAAATCGAGGCGGGTCATCTGGACGCGGCCAAAGCATTACTTGATGGCCTCGTGCAGCGGCCGCGGCTGCACGTTCAGGAGGCATTTTCACTTTACAGTGTCATGGCGATGCTGAATCAGGCATCAGGCCAAGGTGCGTCTGCCGACGGACTCATCGCCACCCTCGAGCGGCTGGTGGAAAACGAACTGGACGAGCGGATGCTCGCCAACGCCAAGGCCCGGGTCGCACAGGTGACCGCGAAGAAGCGTCGCACGACCGGCTTCAGGTCATTCTTCGGACTGAAGGACTGAAGGACTGAAGGACTGACCGATGTTGTCGAAGCGGCCGCGGCGGCCGATACCAACTATGAACCGTATGGCCCAAGAAAGCGCTCGCCATTGAAATGGATGACATGAGAAGGTGCGTCCGCGACCCATACCTCAGTTTCCCAAGCGATCTCAGCGAGATAGCGCCCCATGATCATACGATTCGGGAAGGCCGTCACATATACCAGCCCAGCCTTGGCATTCTTGAACAGATAGGCCAGCTCCGCTCGCCGCTTTCCATCGACAGGACCGTGACTGGTGACAGACTCTATCAAGAGCAGCCAATTCTCGCGAACATAATGAAGCACGACATCGGGCATCTTGCCGTGAAGATCGATACTCACTCCGAGACTCGCTAATAACGGAGCGTCGAAATATCCCCATTTTTCGCCGGTGTCTCCGGCATAGACCAGAACGCTTCCAGGCGCGAAACGCTGAGCGAAGTCCTCGATGATTTCTCGGATAAGTTCACTATGAGAACCAGGGCTGAGCGTAATCACTTTACCCGGTGCGATCTGCACCGGGATTCGGCTCTGCTCACGGACCATTGCATATCGATTAGCCAGGGTCTCACGTTCAGCCAAATAAGCCACCAGATAATCATGCCAGCTTGGAGTACCGAAGCTGCGCAACAGTGTCAACGCAGCAGGCTCTATCTGGTAAACAGCCTTCGGGCTATTGACCGGTCGCAGCAGGTTGTCTGGATTGTAGAGCGCAATACCCGCATCGACAAACTGATGCATGGTCTGGCGCCGAACAGTCTCGCGCGTGTTGGGTGCGTAGTCTTTTCCGTAGTGCTCACGCGCCCAGTCCATAATCGGTGTGATGCCGATGAGCGGATTCTCGGCCTGCGCCCAAGTTTTATCCGGCGTGAGGTTCAACAGAGCCAGCAAACACAGAGCGGAGCGCTCGTTGTGCTGGGCACGAGGCAGACCGAGCGAGATCAGGATCTGGTACGCGCCCTCGGTATGACCGTTATGTTGCGTCATGCCAAAGACATCTCAAATTTATTATCGATCATCGCCTGGGTCAACACGCAATCTTGCTCCATTGCCCAAGCCCCAAGGGCAATCAACACTTCGCGGCTTGGATATTTCATGAGCTTAAGATCCGTTGCGTTCACCTGCGTATGTCCGCTAAAACGTCGAAAATTCTCATCCACCGCCGTTGTGCTGAGAAAGACGGCTAAACCGTGAGCCAAAGCCTCCGGCAAACCTTTTCTGCTTTGATGAAATACATTCAAGTGGTTCTCAAAGCCAAAAGCCTCGACACCGTCGAACGCGTCCGGATTCACCACGCCGGCAACAACGCGCCGCTTTTCCTCTTTCGCTGAGAAGCGGCGTACCACGCAATAACAGCCTACCGGGTAAAGCCACTTCTCGGTTTCCGGGTTGCGCCGAATCGCGTTCGCTTTATTCAGTCCTGGTTGCGGCCACTGTGTCTTCAGGCACCTGAAATGCGCGGGGTAGAGTAGCGGGACCGCGCCTGGTTCCGGCATAGGACGCAGATGTTCTTTGAGTCTGAAATCGACAACTGGTCCGGTTGATACATGGACGCCAAGATCCTCCAATGAATAGCGGATGGCACCTGATCGCTCAATAGGACTCGGCTCACTCGTGGTCGGTACGTGAATAAAGCGCGCTGCATCATCAGGAAACACAATACGCTCAAAGGGATGCGTGTTGATGCTGAGATCAACGAAACTGTCATCGGTGGAGGTGGAGACGGTGACCTCGCCTTGTCGGCCGCCGCGTTCAAGTACGAGAATGATGTTCTCCTGTAGTACCGCATCGTCTTTGAACTGCTTGTTGCGCGAGTCAAACAGGTGCAACTGATGGATCGCGGTACGCTCCAGCAAAAAGTCGCGGAATGGCCGGTAATAAGGTCCGTTGCAGAAGCTGCGTGGGATGATCGCGACAAGCTGTCCGCCAGGCGCCAGCAGGGCCACTGTCAATGCGAGAAACGCCGAGTACAAGTTGACTGTCTCAATCCCGACTTGCCTCAGCAACAGACGGTGATGGGAGTCGCTATTGATTTTCTTGTAAGGCGGATTCAGGATCGCGTGAGTAAAATCGCACTGCCCGAACTGCATCCGATTGACAGCCTGTTCGATGAAGTCACCACCAAGCACTTCGTATGTTAATGAGACTTCAGTCGCATGGCTGGAAAGCGTATGATTGAGCTCGTGCTGAAGCAGGTTGTCCAGTTCAAAAGCCGTCACCGTGATTTCCGAAAAAGCCAGATCACCGGATTGACACCTAGCGAGGAATGCGCTTGAAAGAGAGCCAATACCCGCGCCCGGATCAAGCAGCCGGCACGGGCATTTCAGCATCGGGCTGAATAGTCCGGCCATAAAGCGAGCGGTAGTGGCCGGCGTGAGAAACTGACCAAACTGCGATTTCCGCTTCGCCGCGGTGTTTCTGGATAGGCTTAATCGGGTCTCTTCAACGGCCGATAACAATCGGTTTGCCTCCTGGATAGCGTGTAGCCCGTCGTTTGGTGGTGCTCAGGTCAGCGGTTCTCTCCCGGTTGAACCTTGGTCATAAACCTGGCCGCCGCGCGATCTGCGCGGTCGTCGGTCCGCACAGCGGACCCTACAGATCGCGGTTTTCCCGTAGGGTCCGCTGTGCGGACCGTCGGCGGCGAACAGGATACCCCAGGTCGACGATCGTCTCGTCCTGTTCGCCAAACCTGACAGGATCGGGAAGACGGTCAAATCGCAAGGCGTGGGCCTTGGGGCAGCCCAGGTTTCCCGGTATACACTACGAAACGACCAGACCGGCCGCTGAATCAGCCGGCATAGAACCGACAACCGGGGAAACACGTGACGCCTGGCGGACAAGACGTGAGACGCGGTAAGCACTGGGCCGCGGCCGGGCAGGGCGCCTTGATGCTGCTGGCCGTCTGGGTTGCGTTCGCGAACGCGGCGACGGAACAGGAGTATGGTCCGATCCGCTCCGGGGAGACCCTGTGGCAAGTGGCGGGCCGGGTCCACCCCGGTGTCGGGCTCGATCGGAATCAGATCATGCTGGCCCTGCTGCGGGCCAATCCGGATGCCTTCACACCGTCCTGCAATGTCAACGGAACCTTGCGCCGCGGCGCTCGACTGCGGGTGCCGACGCCGGACGTGATCGCCGCAGTGGATCGGCAAACCGCGCGAGCGACAATTGCGCAACAGGCACGGGAATGGGCCGATCATCGCCGGAGCGGCGGACCGCTGGACTGTGCGCCCGTCGCTCCAAGTGCCCCGGAAGAGGTCGCGGAGACGCCCGACGCGACCGCATCAACCGCTGTCGACCTGCCGCCCCCGGCACCGGCGAGCACGTCCGTCCCGCAGCCGGTTCCGGCAAGCACATCGCCCGACCCCGACCAGCCGCAGTTGGCCAAGGTCTACCCGGACGCATCGATCTCGATCCAGCCGACGACCCCGGACGCGCCGGAACAACCAAGAACCCTGTTGCCGCCCGGTGCACGCGCCCCTGCATGGCTCCTCACGGCCTTGACCATCGGTCTGCTGGGGATCGCGTTGATCCGCTGGGAGCAGGTCCACTTGGGCCGGACCGCGCGCCTGACCCCAACCGCGGCGCTCGCGGCGGCGATCAACCTGCCAAGACGTGCCGTGTTGCTGCTGGTGCTCGGACCGCGCGATCTGCACCTGCTGTTGTTGCTGGCCGCCGTGATCGGTGTGCTCGGTGCCCTGGTGACCGTGCTGTTTCGCGAGGCGATCGACGGGCTGGCGTCGCTCTACGGAGGCCACGGCAGCAGCTTGGCGGCCATGGCCGTGGCTCTGCCGGCCTGGCAACGGCTGCTGATCCCCGCACTCGGCGGCCTGATCGCCGGCCTGATCCTGCAGGAGATCGGCACCCGGCTACGGGGCCGCACCACCACCGATTATATGGAGGCCGTGGCGGTCGGGGACGGCTGGATCAGTGTCCGTCAAAGTCTGGTGCGGGCGACCTCGTCCCTGTTCACGGTGGCTTCCGGCGGCTCGATCGGACGCGAGGGGGCGATGGTGCAATTGGCGGCAATGGTCGCCTCGGTCCTGGGGCGGATCAGCCGCTTACCGACCGACCGCTTGCGTTTGCTGGTCGCCGCCGGCGCGGCGGCCGGACTTGCCGCCGCCTACAACGCGCCGCTCGCCGCGACCATCTTTGTCGCCGAGATCGTCCTCGGCTCCATCGCCCTGGAGTATATCGGGCCGGTGATCGTTGCCGCGGTAATCGCCAGCGTCACGGTTCACGAGATTTTCGGCTATGCACCGGCCTATGCCATCCCCGAGTTCACTCTGGTGAGCGACTGGGAACTGGGGCTCTTTCTCGTGCTCGGCCTGGTCGCCGGTCATCTCGCGCCGCTCTTCCTGCGGCTGCTGGAGCGCACCGCGCAGCTATTCACCCGGATGCCGCTTCCGCTGGTTGGCCGGATGACCATCGGCGGACTCATCGTCGGCGCTATTTCGGTTTACGAACCGCAGGTCTGGGGCAAGGGTTACAGCGTGGTGGACTCGGTGTTGCTCGCACCCTGGGCCTGGCAGGCGCTGGTGACCGTCCTGGTGCTGAAGATGCTCGCAACCGCGGTAACGCTCGGTTCGGGCGGCATCGGCGGCGCTTTCACGCCGACACTCTTCGTCGGCGCCATGCTCGGCGCCCTGTTCGGTACGCTGGTCCATACCGTCCTGCCCGTCGGCACCGGACCGGTCAGCGCTTATGCGGTGGTCGGCATGGGGGCCATGCTGGCGGGGACCACCCACGCGCCACTGATGTCGATTCTGATGATCCTGGAGATGACCATGGATTATCAGATCGTCCTGCCGCTGATGCTCGCGGTCGTCATCGCCCATTACACCGCGGTGCGTTACACCGGGGTCCGACCCATGTATGCCGAGTCACTGCTGCCGCGTTCGGCCGCGCCGGCCTGATGGGCGGGCAACCCCTCTATTTCGACAACCATCCGTCTGTGGCAGCATGATGGGGCCTTCCCTTGCGCTGCGCCGCACGTCAGCGACGCAGGTCACCTGTTGCAACCGACTGACGACGAGGACCGAGGTCATGAAGATGAAGCCGGAGTATCCGACCCTGTTGCTGCTTTCCGGCCTCGCCCTGGCGGGCGTCGCAATGGCAGCAGAACCCCAGACAGCACCGGCCCCAGCGGTCAGTCAGGCCGTCGATCCCGCGGCCATGCAGGCGTTGGACCGCATGGGTGCCTACCTGCGCGGCCTGCCCGCGTTCAACCTCGAAGCGAATGACGCGACCGACGAGGTGCTGGAGTCCGGACAAAAGATTCAACTGTTGAAAACAGTCGCGCTCCAGGTGCGCAAGCCCGACCACCTGCATGCCGAAGTAATAACGGACCGCAAGGCGCGCGAGATCTTCTACGACGGCAAGCAATTCACTTTGTTGGCGCCGGAGACCGGCTACTACGCGACCGTCCCGGCCCCAGCCAGCATCCGCGAACTGCTCACCGAAATCGAAACCAAGTTCGGTATCGAGCTTCCGCTGGTGGATCTCTTTCATTGGGGTGAGAACGCGGACGCGGCAACGGAAGTCACACAGGCAACCGTGGTGGGTACCAGCACGATCGCCGGCCAGGCGGCAGAGCATTACGCTTTCCGCCAGGACGACATCGACTGGCAGATCTGGATTGCGCAAGGTGAGACTGAACCGCAATACCAATATCAACCGTAGCGCGAATGTGAACGTCGACCGCAATGTCAACCGTAACATCAATCGCAATGTCGACGTCCATCGTTACAACGACATTGATGTCGACGTACATCGCCGCTGGAACAACCCCGTCGGAACCGCGGTGGCGATCGGGGCGACCGCCGCGATCATCGGCTCCATCGTCTATTCGCTGCCGCCCTCGTGTTCCATGGTGGAGGTCGGCGGAGTCACCTACCAGCGCTGCGGCTCGACCTGGTACCAGCCGCGCTATGCCGGCACCAGCGTGCAGTATGTCGTGGTGAACTCACCCTATTGAGCAACACGGCAGGCGTGATGAGCATCGCGCTTGACCAGTCGCTCTTGCGCCGGCAACAACGCGCCGCGCTAACGCCCGTCGCTGCGAACCTCAAACACGCAGGCCGGGTCACCCATCGCCTGGCACTGCACCTCGATGACCCGCACCTTGGCGTCGACCAACTCCCTGAAGAGCCGCTCGAAGGTTGCGCCATAGAAGTCGCATAAGGGGACCGGGGCTTGAACACCGAGACACACGCGTGAGCCCTCGATGATGAAGCGGGTCGGCGTTCCGGCCTGGGTACTGAAACGGGCGCTGCCGGCGAAGGTCCAGGCGTTGCGCTCGATCGCTTTGAGCAGGACGCGGCTGGCGAGGAAACCCGGCAGGAATTTCAGCACGACCTGCGCCGGGCGGGGAATGCGCTTGGCCAGCAGATAATCGCCGGTGCGCCGCCCGGCATCGGCACCGATCTGGCGGGCCTCCTTGAGGCCCAGTATGTCGCGCAGAGCTTGATGCAGCGCGGTGACCTCGCGTTCGTCGACCATCTCCTGCGGCAGTGAATCGAGATAACCGGCAAGCCCGGCGCGCTCGAATACGCGGGTCAGGGTCTCCGGGCCCGGACCGTCCCGCAGCGCCTCGGCGACCCGCCAGATGGCGTTCGGCCCGATGCGCGCGGGTGCCGAACCGGCGTCCCCGGCGACTTCTGGTGTTTCCTGTGCACCCATCTTCAACAGACTCGCGCCATGTTCGACTGACCATTGCTCCAAGAGATGGAGATCTCGTGTGGGGCACAGAGGCTGCGCAGGAAATAGCGCCCACGCTGGGTGACCCGCATAGTGTCACCACTGAACTCGACCAGACCGTGGTCGACCCATTGCGTCAGACGTTCATAGTCCCGATCGAAGTCGGTGGCCAGACCGGCCGGTACGTCCAGATTGCACATGAGTCGCGCGACGGCCTGTCGCCGGCGCAGGTCCGCATCGGTCATCGTGTGACCCCAGTGAATGGGGAAATGCCCGGCCTCGATCTCACTGCGCCAGGCGTCGATTCCCGGTTGGTTCTGAATCAGGACCCGATCGACTTCGCCTAAACTGCTGCTGCCAAGCGCAATCAGATGCCGGGTCGGTGAACTGGTGTAACCAAGACAGGTGTGTCGCAGTGTTCCCGCCAACTGCGCATCAGCGAGTTCATCGCCATCGCGCGCAAACCAATCAACCCCGATCCAATGGTAACCGGCGTCGGTGAAGCCGCGTACGGCGCTTTGTAATAAACCGAGCTTTTCCCCGGTGCCAGGCAAGCAACCCGTCTCGATCGCGTATTGATGCGGACGCGCGGTCGGGAGATGGGAATAGCTGAAGCAGCGCACCCGATCCGGATTGATTTCGATGACCCGCTCCAGGGTCGACTCGAAACTCTGTTCGGTCTGGTTCGGCAACCCGTAGATCAGATCCAGGCTGACGTTCTCGAACCCGGTCTCGCGCGCGATGGCGCAGACATCGCGGATCAGACCGAGCGAATTGATCCGACCGATCGCGTGTTGGACCCGGGCATCCAAATCCTGGATACCGAAGCTCACCCCGGTGAAACCCAAACCTTTGAGCAATTCCAGTTGTCCGGCGGATGCGCGCCGCGGATTGCATTCGATCGCCGCGGTCGTGTTGGCGCCGAACCGGAAGCGTCTGGTCAGCATCTCCATCAGTCGGATCAGTTGCGAGTCCGAGAGATAGTTGGGCGTACCGCCGCCCAAATGCAGCTGAGACAAGACGCGTCCCGTACCGAGACGCTCGGTCACCAGATCCATTTCCTGTTCCAAGGTGTCCAGATAGCGGTCGATCCGCTCCGCTTCATGGGTCACCGTGGTATGACAGGCGCAATAGAGACACCGCACCGGACAGAAGGGCAGGTGCACATAGACCGCCACCGCCTCATCCGAACGACCGCCGACGGCGGTCAGGGCACTCGCGTACTCCGCTGACGGCAGTCGTCCGGCGTTGGCCGAGGGCGTGAAGGTGATCGCCTCGGCAGCAGGATGCGCAAAGTGCTCTAGCAGATTCCGCGGAATATCGGCAAAGAGGGTCGGGGTCATGGTGGCCCCCGGCTCAGGTCGTCGACGTGGCGGTTGCAGCCTTCTCCAATCCCGCGGCCGGCACCGCCGGGGGCATTCCAGGCGTGCCGATCTGCTCGTCATACACCTCGTCGCTTGGCCCGCCGCACGCCAGCACCTTGATCGGCGTTCCCTTGAAATTGACGTCGGCGGTCAGATCCGGCCGGCTGAGTTTCAACTCGGCAATCTGCTCGGATGTCAGGACTTTGGTCTCATCGAAGCCCAGATCGACCTCGGTGGAGAAGCCCTTGCGCTTGACCCGTCCCAGATCGTAGAACTTCTTGGTGATCGTGGTTTTGGCGAACGCCTTGAGACACCCCAGCATATAGCGGCGCTTGAACTTATCTCTGATCCAAGGGTATTCGAAGAAACTCTTGCGCATGTAGAAACGCGCGTAGTTTTTCAGCACGCCCTTCAGAACCTGCTCGCGGGTCATCGCCTCCGGCTTCATGATCGGCGTGACGAAGTTGTACTTGGAGTAGTCGCGCACTTCGACCCGATCCCCCAGGTCCTCGAACAATTCGGCGAAGGGCCAGGGGGTATACATGTTCCAATTGACCATATCCGGCTTCCAATCCTGGGCCAGACGGTAGGTCTCCTCAATGGTCTCCGGGGTCTCGTTTTCCAGGCCCATGATGAACTGGACCTCGGCCACGATGCCGGCATCGCGCAGCAGCTTCACGGCCAGCTTGTTCTGCTCCACCGTGGTCTGCTTACGGAACACATCCAGATTCAACTGGGCGGCCGCCTCGGTACCGAGCGAGACGTGCACCAGACCCGCCTTGCGGTACAGCGGCAACAGGTCGCGGTCGCGCATGATGTCGGTCACGCGGGTATTGATGCCCCAGTGAATGTTCACCTTGCGGGCAATCAACTCCTCGCAGAGTGCGACGAACTTGCGCTTGAAGATGGTCGGCTCTTCATCGGCCAGAATCATGAAGCCGACATTGTAATCCCGCACCAGAATCTCGACTTCATCGACGAACTTCTTGGGGTCGCGGTGCCGGTAGGTGCGCCAGAATTTCCATTGCGAACAGAAGCGGCAGGTGAAGGGACAGCCGCGCGCGAAGTTGGGGACCGCCACGCGGCAGTTCAGCGGAATATAGATGTATAGGTCCCATTTGAGCAGCGACCAGTCGGGAACCAGCGCATCCAGATCCTGGATCACCGGGTTCGCCGGGGTCGCCACCACCTGACCGTCATCGTCGAGATAGGCAATACCCAGAATCCGGCGCCGATCCGCCTTATCGGTGCCCTTCTCAACGGACTTGAGCAGGTTGACGATGATCTCCTCGCCTTCACCGCGCACGATGTAATCGATCCAGGGCGCCTCGCCCAGGACCTGGGTGTACATGAACGTGGGGTGAATGCCGCCCAGCACGGTGACGCACTTGGGCAGCGCCTCCTTGGCGAGTTGCAGGGTGCTTTGGGCTTTGTAGATCATCGGGGTGATGGCGGTCGCCAACACCACGTCCGGAGCGTGCTCGCGAATGATCTCACGGAGCTTGTCGTCCGGGATATCCTCGCACATCGCATCAATGAAACGGACATTGTTGTAGCCCGCCTGTTTCAGGGCGCCGCCGATATAGGCCACCCAGCCGGGCGGCCAGTTTCCGGCGATCTCTGCTCCGCCCGCGTGATAGTTCGGCTGAATCATCAAAATGCGCATGTGCTACTCCCGAAAGACTGTGGCTAACCGCTTGCTGTCGTACGTCAAACCCGGCCACGCGGATGGACCAGGTCGTTTCGGTCTTGTTCTTGCCTGCACTGGCACAGGCCCGCCCTCAGGCGTCGCCCCGCGGCTGTTCCTCTGCCCGCTCGATCGAATGCTCCAAAATCAGCGTCCGCTGATCGCAACCAGTTGGGCTGACCGGCCCGACCCGCGGACCCTTGCCCGTTGCGAGCCCACGCGGGAGCGCCACACCGAACGCCGCGACCGCGGCTTGAAGGCCCAGGCCCAGAGTGCTTCGTCCGGCAGGGGCAACACCAGGAACCAGTGTTCGAGCACCGCCAGCGCCAACAAGGCCGCGACCAGGATTTGACCGGTGCTGCCGAAGGGCCCGGTCTCGAGATCAAGCGCCCCGCTGATCATCAGCACACAACCGATGGTTCCGCCACTCACCGACAGCGGAAACAGGTAATTCATGGAGCGCTGGCCCATATAGGACTGGAGAAAGCGCAGGTGCTCCGGCAGCCAATCGATATGCAGGTTCGGCACCCCGAAGAAGATATTGAGCTTCGCACTCCAGCGCATCACCCAGAGCACGCAATAGGTCCAAAGGCCGACTTGATTGTCCGCATCCCAACAGAGTACGGCCAGCAGTAGGCCCATGGCTACCACAGAAAGTTCATGGTAAAGACTGGTGCCGATAGCCAGGCCGAAGCGTCGCCAGGCTCCGCAGCCCGGCGGGCAGGGAGTCTTATGTGGTCCGCTGACCAGACCCATGAAATAGCTCATCTCCAGCGCGCCCCAGACCAGGACACCGCAGGTGAAACCGAGATAGGCGTGCGCGACCGAGGTGCCGCTGCCGGAGACGATGACCCCGAAGGCGGCACCAATCAATACCAGCGCACCACCGGTCAGACTCCAGCGATAGGTGCGTGTCGGCAGGCTATCGAGGTAGAGGATGATCCCGGTTCCGAGCCACCAGACGAATAGGGCATAAAGCGCGGGTGCGGCGTAATCGAACATGCGGTCGTGTTCCAGGCTGGAAACCGGGCGCGCCCTAGAACGGCTGCCGGGTCTGAGTCGCGGTCACCGGGGGCGCGTGCGCGGGATCGGTCCCGCGGGCGTCCAGCAGCGCGGCGAAGGCCCCTTCATTGGTCGGACCGAAGGAGCGCAGTTCGATGACCTGCCCGGTCCCCAGATCGCGCAGGATCAGGCGTCCATCGGCGAGGCGCGCCACCTGAAACGGGGTGTCGTCATCGACCCCGCGGCTGCGGCGCGCGCGCGCCGTAGAGCGCAACACACCACGAATAAACTGGTTGCTGCCTGCTTCAAGCACCTTGATGACAGTGCCATCCGCCATGGCGCGCACGGTCAGCGCAGCGTCGCCCTGGCCCTCGAACCGCAGGTCCAGTGACTGCACCACCGGCGCCGGCGGGACATGACTGATCCCGAGACCGGTGAGCCGCGCCGTGATGACCAGCACCAGACTGAATCCGATCAGGGACGCGATGGCGATCAGCATCTTCCGCGGCATCAGGTTATGGGAATGATCACTCATGAGGCTCACATCGACCGAAAATCGGGATCTTGAAGTGCGGCGCCGCTCGTACGGCCGGCGTTCAGGTCAGGTGCCCCGATGCCGCGGATCTTTCACGCTCCCCCGGCTCGGTTGCTGATGCGGTGTCACCGACCGGTGCGGATTGCTGTTCCTCGGCTGCCCGCTGGAGCGCGCCGGCCAGGATTTGTGCCACGGACGACACGTCAGGAATGGCCCGCAGCATCGGCTGAGCCGGTGAAAAATACCAGGGCCGGGCATGGGGCCACAACGCGAAATAGGGCACCCGCGTCGCGCGGGTCAAGGTGAGTGGAATATCACCGGTTCCGTCGCCGTTCTCACGCAAGGCCGCGCTCGCGATCTTGGCGAACGGCAGATTGATCG
This sequence comes from Chromatiaceae bacterium, assembly GCA_013426805.1. GTDB lineage: Bacteria > Pseudomonadota > Gammaproteobacteria > Chromatiales > Chromatiaceae > Thiodictyon. The sequence continues at coordinate 104,930 of JACDZG010000004.1, read as the reverse complement.
TCATCGGCAAAGCGACACCAAAACGCAGCACGACGCGCTTACTGGTGATGGTATAGAGCGTTGAGCGGGCCATCGCCCAGGCCAACAGGCTCAGCAGACCCACTCCCAAGGCTGCCGGGACCACCAGTTTCAGGGAATTCAAAAAGGTGCTGAGAAGCGCCGCTCCCGAGGAGATCTCCCACCCGAGATACAGCACCCATACCACTACGAAATAGCCGATCACCTTACGGGTGTGGAAGGCGCGCCGCGCGAGCGTTTGCCGGCGCGGCGCGCCCTGCCAGAGGAGCGTCTCGCCGGGCGGGAGATCCTCTGGCAGGCCCGGTACGGGTTCGAACTCGTACTCGGTCATCGGTTGACTCACCTCGATTGACTCACAGGAAGGGCTCGGTCCGATCGGGAGTCGCGTAGAGCTTGCCGCCGCCGTAATAGGAGGTGATCAGATCCTCCTCGCGGAGCGTCACGCGGTCAGGGTTGGCAAGGACAGGGACATTGGCGAACTGGCTGCCGAGCAGGGCATCGACCTTGACCTTACGGTTGGCCTTACTGATACGCGCGAAGTTGATCGGCAACAGGACCTTCTTGCCGCCGGAAACCGACAGTTCCAGGTAACGGATCTGCGGCTCGGAGCGGTCGACCCAGCAATCGGTGATGACACCGCCTTTCTGATCGTCGGCACCCAGGACCTCCATTCCCACCGGATTGCCGTCCTCGGACGCAATGGAGAACCCTTCGGCCACCCGCAAGGGCACGATCTTGTTCTCGCCTTCGAAGGTCAGATCAGGCACGTCGTCACGCTTCGGACAGGCGCCGGGACCCACCCGGGCGAGCATCGGGTCGCCGTTGGGCTGCAGCGGAGCACCCGGCCAGGGCTCGGTGGGCGTGGCGTTGACGGTTTCAGGCTCCTGCGGACGCGGTGCCTGGCGGGTACCCTGGCCGTGAGGCAACAGGAAGGTCTTGGGTTCAGGCATGGCCGGCCATCCAACGACTTTAATGTGCTTGGAGCGCTCAGACTCCAGCGGATATCCCTCCCGCTTGTCCTCCTTGCGAAGATAGATGACAAGTCCTGCAAAGAACAGCCAGAAGGCCCAGATGGCAATAGAGCCAACATCAAGGGTGCTAACGAGAGCGTCGGCGGGCATGGTTTCTCCTCCCGAGGGCAAAGGGCTAGCCGGGAAATTCGGCCAAGCCAAAGCTGGATGACGGTGGTCGCCGGTCGCTCGCGGACGAGCCGACGAGCGGGCCAATGGCGACCATGGTCACAAAGAGTAACAGAATTTCGATATGGTACACGGCTCCGTAGCCGATTGCCGGACCACTCAAGGCCTCGCCCAAGGCGCCTTGCGTCGCGAGCGCGGCAACCAGATCGCGAAGCGCACCGCCGAAGGCGATGGAAAGCCCCGCCGCGGTCGCCTGAACGGCGCCCCAGGCACCCAGTGCAAGACCGCTTTCGCCTTTCTGGCTCAACCCCATCGCGGCGATCAGGGTCCCGACGCCGAACAGGCCGTTGCCGAATCCGATCAGGAAGGTGCCGACCCGAAACAGGGTCACTGAATCCAGCGGCGAGGACAGCAACACCGCGGCCAGGGCACACACGCCCACCAGCGCGCCGAATCCCGAGACCCGATAGGGGTCGGCGCCGCGTGCAAGGAGGCGCGAGGCGAGCGCGAAGGCGATCAGGGTGCCGCCCGCGAGCAGCGCGGTGAGCGAGGTCGTCTGACCGACCGAGAGATGCAGCACCTGACCCCCGTAGGGCTCCAGCAAGATATCCTGCATACTGAACCCGGCCGTGCCCAGGGCCACCGCGACCAGCAGCCGTCCGGAGCGCCCGTTCGCCAGAAAATCGGCCCACGACGCACTGAAACTCGGCCGCACCCGATGCTTGGCGGTGAGTGCGGGGTTCCTGGCCTCCTGCTTCCACAAGGCGACCACATTCAGACACAGGGTGACCAGGGCCGCACCCTGGATGACCTGGACCAGTCGGGTATAGCTGAAGTTCTCCAGTAACTGCCCAAAAATGAGTGAACTGCCGACCATCCCCAGCAGCAGCATGACATAGAGCAGCGCCACGGCCCGCGGCCGCGCGTCGGGCGGGGCCAGATCCGTGGCCAGGGCCAACCCCGCGGTCTGTGTCACATGCAGACCAGCGCCCAGCAACAGGAAGGCCAGGGCCGCACCGGCGGGACCGATCCAGCCCGGGGCCGCGTGGTTCCCGGACAGCAACAGCAGCGCAAACGGCATCAGCGCCAGGCCGCCGAATTGCAGCAAGGTACCGAACCAGATGTAGGGCACGCGCCGCCAGCCCAGGGCCGAACGGTGATAGTCCGAACGGAAGCCGATCAAGGCGCGCAGCGGAGCGAACACCAGCGGCAGCGAGACCATCAGAGAGACCAGCCAGATCGGGACACCGAGCTCGACGACGGTGACCCGATTCAGGGTGCCGTTCAACAGCACGACCGCCATCCCGACCGAGACCTGGAAGAGCGCGAGCCGCAGCAGACGCGACAACGGCAGTTCGCGCGTGCCGGCATCCGCAAACGGCAGGAACCGCGGCCCCAGCCGTAGCCATTCACGGGTCAGGGTGGCGGTGAGCGACTTCACTGGTGCACCAGCTCCAGTGCCTGTGAGGTGTAGAAACCGCGGGCGATCCGTTGCGTGCGGCCAATCCGCCAGTCCGCCAACCCCGGATGCTCCGCCACCAGCCGGTGCAGGCGTTGCTCCGCCACCGGTTCGATGGCCGGGGAGCGGTCACCACGGGGGAAGAAGCGGCCCACCGCGTGCATCACCGCGAGGGCCGGTGTCCGCGGGGCATAGGTGAAGAGGATCGAGCCGGTCGTGCGTGCCGCCACGCCCGCCAGCAAGGTGACCACATCGGCGGCCTGATAATGGATGACGGAATCCATCGCGACCACATGGTCGAACTGCCCCAGGGCCGGGTCGCTCATGTCGCCCACCAGGAACTCGATGCTGCCGACGCCCAAGTCCTTGGGGCTGCGCTCCTGCGCCAGTGAAATCAGCGTCGGCGCCACGTCGATGGCGACCACGTGCGCGCCGCGGCGCGCGGCCTCCACGGCAAGTGCGCCGGTGCCGCAGCCCGCGTCCAGCAGCCGCCGACCCGACAGCTCCGCCGGCAGCCAACTGAGCAGGGTGGCGCGCATCCGGTCCCGCCCCGCGCGCACGGTCGCGCGGACGCGGCTGACCGGAGCATCGGAGGTGAGCCTGGACCAGGCGTCGGCGGCGGTACGATCGAAGTAGGTCTCGATCTCGACGCGGCGTTCTTCGTACGAAGACATCATTGGTATTAGTCGAACCCAAGAAAGTCAAAAATATCCCGGTCGCGCATCGGTGAGACCGTCAGCGGCTCGGTCCCGGCCCAGAGTGCGGCGGCCAGTTTGAGGTATTCGGCCTGAGCCAACTCCACCTCCGGGCAGGCTTCCATCTCAAACAGCGTGCTTTTCTTGAGCCGGCTGCGGCGGATCACATCCAGATCGGGGAGGTGGGCAAGCCGCTTCAGACCCACGGCCGCGGCGAAACGGTCGATCTGGTCGGTCTGGGCGCTGCGGTTCGCAATGATGCCACCCAGCCGGACCCCGTAATTCTTGGCCTTCGCCATGATCGCGGCACTGATCCGGTTCATGGCGAAGATCGAATCGAAGTCGTTGGCGGTGACGATCAACGCCCGTTCCGCGTGTTGCAAGGGCGTGGCAAAGCCGCCGCACACCACATCGCCCAGCACATCGAAGATCACCACGTCGGTGTCCTCGAACAGATGATGCTGCTTGAGGAGTTTCACCGTCTGGCCGACCACGTAACCGCCGCAGCCGGTCCCGGCCGGAGGTCCGCCGGCTTCCACGCACATCACGCCATTATAGCCTTCATAGCAATAATCTTCGGGGCGTAACTCTTCCGGATGGAATTGCACCGACTCCAGGATATCGATCACCGTCGGCACCAGCCGCTTGGTGAGCGTAAACGTGGAGTCATGCTTGGGGTCGCAGCCGATCTGCAACACCCGTTTGCCGAGTTTGGAGAAGGCCGCGGACAGGTTGGATGACGTCGTGCTCTTACCGATGCCGCCCTTGCCATAGACCGCAAAGATCTTGGCCGTACCGACATCGATCCGCTCGTCTTCCTGGAACTGAACGCTGCCGTCACCGTCCGGGGGGTTACGACCAAGCGCGATCGGGATGCCCAGAGTATTCAAGCGGCGGCCTCCTGAAAGACGCCCTCTAACCGGTCCTCGAGCTCCTCGCCGGCGCGGCGCAGGGCTTCCAGAGTCTCGGGGTCGGGGGTCCAGTAATTGCGTTCGTGGGCCTCGATCAGACGGCTGGCGACCTTGGCGGACGCCGTGGGATTGAGCGCGGCGAGCCGCTCGCGCATCTCCTCGTCGAGGACATAGGTTTCGGTCAGACGCTGGTAGACCCAGGGGGCAACCTGCCCGGTGGTGGCGGACCAACCCATGGTGTTGGTGACGTGCGTCTCGATCTGCCGGACCCCTTCATAGCCATGCGCCAGCATGCCCTCGTACCACTTGGGATTGAGCATCCGGGTACGAGTCTCCAAGGCCACCTGCTCGGCCAGGGTGCGCACCGTCCCTTCGCCGGTGGTCTGATCACCGATATAGACCGGGATCTCGGTCCCGCGGGCGCGGCCGACGGCCCGGCTGATGCCGCCCAGGGTATCGAAATAGTGATCGATGGAGGTGACCCCGAGTTCGACCGAATCCAGGTTCTGGTAAGCCAGGTCCACCTTGCCGAGCACGCTGGTCAGCAGCTTGGCCTGCTGCACCGGTTTGCCGGAGCGGCCGTAGGCAAAGGACTTGCGGCGGGTGTAGGTCTCCGCCAGTTCGTCGCCCTCGTCCCAGCGGCTGCTGTCCACCAGATAGTTGACGTTGGCGCCATAGGCCCCGTCGGCGTTACTGAAGACCCGCAGGGACGCGGTCTCCAGATCGCAGTCATTGGCCGCCTGATAGGCCAACGCGTTCTTGCGCACGAAATTCCGGTCCAGCGGTTCATCCGCACTGGCCGCCTGGAAGGCCGCATCGGCGAGCAGCCGGGTCTGGAGCGGCAGCAGGTCACGGAAGATGCCGGAGAGCGTCATGACCACATCGATCCGCGGCCGGCCCAGTTCGGCCAGGGGAATCAGATCGGCGCCGGCCAGCCGGCCAAAGCCGTCGAAGCGCGGACGCGCGCCCATCAGGGCCAGCGCCTGGGCGATGGGGCCACCCTCGGTCTTGAGGTTGTCCGTCCCCCAGAGCACCAGGGCGATGCACTCGGGGACCGGATTGCCCTCGAGCACATAGCGCTCCAAGAGCCGCTCGGTCTGACGCGCACCGTCCTTCAACGCGAACTGGCTGGGGATGCGATAAGGATCGAAGCCGTGGAGATTGCGCCCGGTGGGCAGGATCTCCGGGGTGCGCAGCAGATCGCCGCCCGGGGCCGGGCGCACATAGCCGCCGTCCAGCGCATGCAGAATGGACGGAATCTCGTGCTGCTCGGTCAACAACCGGTTGGTCTCACCGAGTTGCTGCATGAGCCCGAGATTGACCTCGTTTTTTTCCATGCCGCCGGCCGCCAGCGCCTTCGGCGCCGCCGCCCCGGAGACCAGCGCGGCCACCGCTTCGCGCGCCGGGCGGGAGTCATGGCTGGCCTCGGCGATAGCCAGCAGCAGATCGGTGCGCTGCGCGGGCGTCGGAATGGTACCGACGATGTGCAGCCCATCGGGAATCAGGGTGTATTCCAGCTCCAGCACGGCCTTGTTCAAGCGGCCGATGGGTTCCTCGCTGGCGTCACCCCAGGCGGGTTCGGCCGGGCACAGGTCGAGCTCGGCCCCTTGGGCCTGGATCAACTCGGCAAGCCCCGTGCGCTCGTTCTCCTCGCTGGGCGGGAGACTGCGCCACCGCTCGATCGAACCTTTCAGGTCAATGAGCCCGCGATACAATCCGGCGTGGGCGATCGGCGGTGTCAGATAGCTGATCAGGGTCGCGGCGGAGCGGCGCTTGGCGATGGTACCTTCCGACGGGTTGTTCGAGGCATAGAGATACAGATTCGGCAGATCGCCGATCAGCCGATCGGGCCAGCAGGCGGCCGAGAGCCCTGCCTGTTTGCCCGGCATGAATTCCAGTGCCCCGTGGGTCCCGAAGTGCAGTACCGCGTGCGCCCCGAAATCCTCGTTGAGATAGCGATAGAAAGCCGTGAAGGCATGGGTCGGAGTAAAGCCCTTTTCGAACAGCAACCGCATCGGGTCGCCCTCATAGCCGAAAGCGGGCTGCACGCCGACGAAGACATTGCCGAAGCGCTCACCGAGGACAAAGATGGAGCGGCCGTCGGCCTGCTGTTTGCCGGGCGCTGGTCCCCATTGTTTCTCAAGCTCCTTGAGCCAGGGCTCACGCCGCACATGGTCATCCACCGGAATGCGGGTGTGCACATTCGCATGAGCGCCATAGCGGGCGGCATTGCCGGAACAGATACTCTCGCGCAGCGCATCCACATCCGGCGGCACCTCGACCCCGTACCCGGCCGCCTTGAGCGACTTCAGCGTATTGAACAGGGAGGAAAACACCGAGAGATAGGCGGCCGTGCCGGTGTTGCCCGCGTTGGGCGGAAAGTTGAAAATCACGATGGCGATCTTGCGGTCCTTGCGCGCCGTGTGGCGCAGGGCCACGAGCCGTGCCACGCGTCCCGCCAGCCGCTCGGTCCGCTCGCCGTGAGACTGCATGTCCCGCGCCTGCTCGGTGGTGACGGCGTTGGAGCGTCCACCGAAGACCATCGGGCCGGTGGAGCCGTCCAGTTCCGGAATCGCCACCATCATGGTGGCCTCCACCGGCAGCAGTCCCTGATCCGAGCCCTCCCATTGTTCCATCGTCTGAAACTCCACCGCGAGGGTGGAGAGATAAGGCACATCGAGTTGGGTCAGCAGTTCCTGAGCGGCCTTCGAATCGTTATAGGCCGGCCCGCCTACCAGAGAAAAACCGGTGAGTGAGACCACCGCGTCGACCGTGGCACGGCCGTTGTGCATGAAAAAGCGTTCGCAGGCGGGACGGGCGTCCAGTCCGCTGGCGAAGGCGGGAACCACCCGCAAGCCCCGTGACTCCAGGGCCGCGATCACGCCGTCATAGTGATTGGCGTTCCCGGCCAGGACATAGGAGCGCATCAAGAGCAGCCCCACGGTGCCTTTACTGTCGCGTCCGGCGGCGGGCAGACGGCCCAGGTCATCGCTGATACGCCCGTTCATGCGCGGATGATAGAGACCGACCTCGGGATATTCCTGCGGCGCCGGCACCTTGAGGCTGCCGCGCAATGACCGACGCTCACCATCGGCGTAACGGTCCACCAGATAGCGGACCATGTTCGCGATATTCTCCTCGGTACCCGCCAACCAGTATTGCAGGCTGAGGAAATACGCGCGCACGTCTTGCGCGGTACCGGGGATGAAGCGCAGCAGCTTGGGGATGCGGCGCAACATGCTCATCTGCTGGGCGCCGGCGTTGGCCTCGGTCCCTTCTTTCTTGGTGCCGCCGCCGCGCAGCCGCTTGAGCAGGGCCAGCGGGCCGCCCTTGGAGCCGTCCATGCTGAAGCCGCCCATCCGGGTCAGCCGCATGACCTCCGCGGCGGACATACAGGACACCATGGCATCGCAGTGATCCCGGCGGGCCTGCAGCGCGGGCAGCACCGGTTGTATATGCTCCTCCATCACCAGCATCGTATTGATGATGATGTCCCCCTGGGCAATGTCCGCACGACAGCGCTCGATTGCCTCGGGGTCCTCGGCCCACTCGGCCGCGGCATGCAGCGAGAGGTGCAGCCCCGGGATATCACGGTGCAAACCAGGGCGGGCCCGGTCGAGCGTCCCCGCAAGGTGCCCGTCCAGGGACACGATGACCACCCGGATCGGCGTATCCCGCATGGCCTTGGGCGAACGGTCAGCGACCGAAGTGCGCTTTTGCATCGTAGAGCGTCTCCACGGTAATCAGTTGTATGCCGCGTTCCGCGGCGAACAATTCGGTGTTACGGCGGGCCTTGCCGCGGACGAAAAAGGGTATTTTTTTCAGTTCCCGCTCGGCGTCCAGCGCCCAGGCGAGGGGGTCGCCCGGCGCGGGTGACACGCTCGGTGCAGACGCTTGCGGGGTCTGCTGCTGCGCAATCTCGGTCTGCACCGGTTGCGCCTTGGCCGTGGCCGACGTCGGCAGATGCGAGGGTGCGGCCTCGTCATGGAACTCGAAATCACCCCTGAACATAGTCAGGAGGTGCTCTTCCAGGCCCATCATCAGCGGATGGACCCAGGTATCGAAGATCACGTTGGTCCCCTCGAATCCCATCTGGGGTGCGTACCGGGCCGGACAGTCCTGAACATGGAAGGGCGCGCCGATGACCGCGCAGGGAATCCCCAAACGCTTGGCGATGTGGCGCTCCATCTGGGTGCCCAACACCAGCTCCGGATGCAGTTCGGCGACCTGCGCCTCGACCTCGAGATAATCGTCGGTAATCAGCGCTTCGATGCCGTAACGCTCGGCCGCGGCGCGGACGTCGCGGGCCAACTCGCGGCCATAGGTGCCGAGGCCCACCACTTGGAACCCCAGTTCCTCGGCGCAGATCCGCGCCGCCGCGATGGCATGGGTGGCATCGGCAAAGATGTAGACCCGCTTGCCGGTGAGGTAGGTCGAGTCCACCGAGCGCGAGTACCAGGGCAGCCGCGACGCCTGGGCCGCACGTGCCGCGGTGACATTGATCCCGGTCAGGGCGCCGACTTCACGCAGAAAGTCCCGGGTCGCGCCGACGCCGATCGGGATGGTCTTCACCGTCGGCTGCTTGAACATCCGCTCCAGCCAACTGCACACCGACAACGCCACCTCCGGGTAGAGGCAGCAATTGAAGTCCGCTTCAGGAATGCGGGCGATATCGGCGGGACTGGCGCCCAAGGGCGCCACCAGATTGACGTCCACGCCGATCGCGTTCAGGAGTCGGGTCACCTCGGTCACGTCGTCCCGACAACGGAAGCCGAGCGCGGTCGGTCCGAGCAGGTTGGCCGTGGGTCGGTGCCCGCCGGCACGCGCCCGCGGCGCAGACCCGGGTGGCGGTACCTGTGAGTGCAGCAACCGGCGGACGACCTGATAAAAGGTCTCACTCGCGCCCCAGTTCTCCTGCCGCGAATAGGCCGAGAGTTCCAGCGGGACCACCGGGATCGGCAGTCCCATGGATTTGGCCAGGGTGCCCGCCTGATCCTGGAGCAGTTCCGCGGTGCAGGCCTCGCCGACCAGCAGCAGGTCCGGCCGGAAGCGCTCATGCACGCCCTGGACGCAGGTCTTGAGCAACTCGGCGGTGTCGGTTCCCAGATCGCGGGCCTTGAAGGTGGTGTAAGTCACCGGGGGGCGGCGCTCACTGCGCTCGATCATGGTGAAGAGCAGGTCGGCGTAGGTGTCGCCCTGGGGAGCATGCAACACGCAGTGCACCCCGCGCATGGACGCGGCGATGCGCATGGCACCGATGTGCGGAGGTCCTTCGTAGGTCCAGACGGTCAGTTGCATGTCCTAGACCTTCAGGCGCGCGCTGCGGATCAGGGGCCGGGCGAACAATTCGGCCAGATCGGCCGCCTGTTCAAAGCCATGGATCGGGGTGAAGACCAGCTCGATGGACCATTTGGTCCGCAAACCGAGCGCCTCCAGCGGATTGGCCAAGCCCAGACCGCAGACCGTGAGATCCGGACGGTCGGCGGCGATGCGTTCGAGTTGGCGGTCGACATCCTGCCCCTCCACCAGCCGCACGCCGGCCGGGAGCAGGTCCAGTTCGGGCTGCATGGCGCGTCGATCCAGGTAGGGCGTCCCGACCTCGACCAATTCCATGCCACACTCGCGGGCGAGAAAACGCGCCAGTGGAATCTCCAACTGGGAGTCCGGCAAAAAGGTGATGCGCCGCCCCGCCAGCACCTCGGTATAGCGGATCAGGGCACGCTGGGCGCGCGCCGCCGGGGCCGCCGTGACCGCATCGAAGCGCGCATCGGAGACCCCCCAGGCGCGCGCCGCGGCGGCCAGCCAGCCCAGCGTTCCTTCGACGCCGAAGGGGAAGGGCGCACTGAGCAGGCGCGCCCCGCGCGCCGCGAGCAGGCCGGCGGTTTCGTTGAAAAACGGCTGGGCGAACAGCACGCTGGTCCCGTCACCCAGGGGCGGAAACGCGCGGGTGTCGGTGCCCGGAAGAAACTGCACCGGGCCGATATCCAGGGCGTCGAACAAGCGGCCGAACTGATCCTGAACCACATCGGCCAGGGTCCCGACCACCAGCAGATTGCGCTCACCGGCCGGCGCGCGCGGCAACTCGGGCACCAGGGCGGCCACGCACTGATCCTCGCCCTGGGTGAAGGTGGTCTCCAGACCGCTGCCGGAAAACGCCAAGACCTTGACCTGGTGACCCGCAACATTGGCCTGGGCGCGGGTGAGCCGCTCGGCCGCCTTGTGCAGATCGAGCTTGATCACCTCGGAGGGACAGGAGCCCACCAGGAACAGGGTGCGGATGTCCCCGCGGCGCGCCAGCAGGCGGGTGACGACCCCATCGAGTTCCTCCATGCAGTCCGCCATGCCGGCCAGATCGCGCTCCTGCAAAATGGCGGTGGCGAAGCGCGGCTCGGCGAAGATCATCACGCCGGCGGCGGATTGCAGCAGATGGGCGCAGGTACGGGAGCCAACCACCAGAAAAAACGCGTCATGCATCTTGCGATGCAGCCAGACGATGCTGCTGAGCCCGCAGAAGACCTCGCACTGGCCGCGCTCGCGCAGGACGACCGGTGCCGTGCCGGGGAAACCCTGATCGAGATTCGTGCCGGCGGCCGCCCCGCTGCCGCTCACGCTGCCGACTCCGCCGGCCCGACCGACCCGGCGTCGGCCGTACCCGCCGTGCGGGCCTGTTCAAGGCGGGCCGCGCGCAGCTTGAGCAGGAACTGCGTGGCGTTGATCACGTAGGAGGCGTAGGCCGCCAAGGCCAGCAGCATCAGGTCACGGTCGGAGAGCAGGTTGAAGAAGAGCGCGACCAGATAGGCCGTATGCAAGGCCAGCACCAGCATGCTGAACACATCTTCCCAAAAGAAGGGGCGAGCGAACAGATAGCGCCCGAAGACCACTTTCTCCCAGATCGATCCCGTGACCATAATCAGGTACAGGACCAGCGTCTTGACGACGATCGACAGCGTCGCCGCCTGGTAACCCTCACCGGTCGACAGATAGCGCAGCACCAGCGTCAGACTCACCAGGAACACGAGGAACTGAACTGGGGCAAGCACACCCTGGACCAGGGTCCATGGGGTCGCGTCGCGACGCTTGCGCTCCTCCGGAGTATAGAGAGGCATGCTCGGGCGGTACCTTCAAGGTCAATTGTGCATGATGTAGCGGACTGGCGGGCGCCGACGCGCAGCAGCCGGTCCGCTGGACATCGGATTCGGCTCGGGTCCGGCCCAAGCGGATGGGTTCCAGCGCGGCCGACGCCGGCCCCACAACGAACAATCTAGCCTCGCGAGACGGGAGTGTCAATGCAAGTTGACGTAGCGGAAACTTGACATTCCCGGCCAAGCAGACAGACTTGGAGTCATTGCAGCGCTGACCTGGACCATTCCGGGCGCATCCGACGCGTCGCTGCTCCGTTTTCCATCCACAACAAGAGGGTCGTTTCCGGCAATGCCCACTGTTCACTGTTCGCCGCCGACTGCCGCGCGTTGTCTGCGCTGATGCCGCTTTTACCCGACCCATGTGCTGGCCGACGCCGTGCGCGCGGAGGGCTGCCGTGTGCCCGCTGAGCGTCACGCACGAGGCGGTTGACCGCGTCGACGGCAAGGTCGCCGCCGACCTGCTGCGGACCGTCGCCGATATCGCCCTGGTGCTGGACGCCAAGGGCTCCATCATCGACTGCTCGGTCGGCAGTGAGGCGCTGTCACGTGAGATCTGCGACGATTTGCGAGGTCGAGCCTGGCTGGACACCGTTTCCCAGGACAGCCGCCCGCGGGTGGAGGCCATCCTGCGCGAGGCGGAACCCCATTGGGCGCATGAATGGCGTCAGGTCGGCCACTTGGGCCGCCAAGGCAAAGAGATCCCGATCCAGTACCGCGCCATCCGCGTCGGCAAACGGGGGCAGATCCTGGCCATCGGCCGGGAATTGCAGGCCGTCGCCTCGCTGCAACAGCAACTGGTCGACGCGCAACAGGCGCTGGAGCGGGACTATTGGCGTTTCCGGCAGATGGAAACCCGCTACCGCCTGCTGTTTCAGAGTGTCTCCGAGGCCGTGCTGATCGTCGATGCGGGCCTGCGGCGGGTGGTGGAGGCCAATCCGGCAGCCGCCCTGGTACTGGGCGACACCGCCACCCATAGCGTCGGCCGCCCGTTTCCCGAGGGGTTCGAGCCCGAGAGCAGCCGCGCCATCGAGACCTTGCTCGCCAACGTGCTGAGCAGCGGGCGCGTCGACAGCGTCAGCGTGCAGCGCCTCGCCGGCGGCGGGGAATTGGTGGTATCGGCCACCCTGCTGCGGCAGGACGACGCCCCGCTGTTCGTCGTGCGCCTCTGCCCGCTGCCGACCGATCCCGCCGCGGCAGTGCTCCCGGACAATGACGCCAAGTTGCTGAAGGTCGTCGCGGCGGCGCCGGACTCGATCCTCATCACCGACAGCGAGGGGCGCATCCTGGCCGCCAATCGCGCCTTCCTCAACCAGGTCGAACTGGCCAGCGAGCATCTGCTGCGCGGCCAGTCACTGGACCGCTGGCTGGGCCGGGCGGGCATCGATCTCAATGTCCTGATCAGTACCCTGCGCCAGCACGGGACGCTGCGACTCTTCAAGACTACCCTGCGCGGCCAATACGGGACCACGACCGAGGTCGAAATCTCGGGGGCCGCGGTGGAGCACGGGGACCGGCCCTGTTTCGGCTTTTTCATCCGTGACGTCGGTCGGCGGCTGAGCGGCGACCCCAGCGCCGGCGGATTGCCGGTCTGGGTGGCGCAGTTCACCGACCGGGTCGGCAGTGCGCCGCTCAAGGATCTGGTCCGGGAGTCGACCGACCTGATCGAGCGCCTCTGCATCGAGGCCGCCCTGAAACTGACCAACGGCAATCGCGCCTCGGCGGCGGAACTGCTGGGCCTGAGCCGTCAGAGTCTCTACGTCAAGCTCGCCCGCTACGGGATCGGGGGCGAAGTGACCGAAGCGGACTGATCCGCGTGACGCGACCAAACCCATGAGCGTGTTGCGCCAGGATCCAGGCACGGCTGAAGCCACCCGGCAATCCCCTAGACTGTCAAGTGTAGTTGACAGCGCAAACTGTCAGTTATAATTTGCACCCATGAATGCTTCCGCGCCCTCCCTGGCCTCATCCGGCCGCCCCTCGCCGGCTGCCGCGCTTGAGCTGCTCAAGCCGATCACCTGGTTCCCCCCGATGTGGGCCTTCGCCTGCGGCGTGGTGTCTTCCGGGGTGACGTTCAGCGGTCACTGGTTCTACATCGGTGTCGGCATCCTGCTCGCCGGGCCCATGGTCTGCGCCACCAGCCAGGCCGTGAACGACTGGTTCGACCGGCATGTGGATGCCATCAACGAACCCCACCGCCCGATCCCGTCGGGACGCATACCGGGGCGCTGGGGTCTCTACATCGCCATCCTCTGGACCCTGCTGTCGGCCGCCCTGGCCGCCACCCTGGGGACCTGGGTGTTCTGGTCCGCGGCGCTGGGCCTGCTGCTCGCCTGGGCCTACAGCGCCCCGCCGGTCCGGCTCAAGCGCAACGGCTGGTGGAGCAATACCGCGGTCGGATTTTCCTACGAGGGGCTCGCCTGGGTGACCGGGGCCGCGGTGATGCTCGGCGGCGACCTGCCCGAGTGGCGCATCCTGGCCCTCGCCGCGCTCTACAGCCTGGGCGCCCACGGGATACTCACACTCAATGATTTCAAGGCCATCGCGGGTGACAAGCAGATGGGGGTCCGCTCCCTGCCGGTCCAGCTCGGGGTCCAGGGAGCGGCCTGGGCCGCCTGTCTCTTCATGGCCTTGCCCCAGGTCCTGGTGGTCTGGCTGTTGGTCGACTGGGGCCAGCCGCTCCACGCCACCGCGGTCGCCGTGGTGGTGCTGGTGCAGGTCGCCATGATGGCGCGCTTCCTGCGCGACCCCATCAACCGTGCCCTGTGGCTCAGCGCCTTCGGCGTCATGGTCTATGTCACCGGCATGATGATCAGCGCCTGGGCGCTGCGGGGGCTCGCCGCGTGACGCGAACCGACCAGGACGCCTTCGGCTGGCTCGGCATTCTGCGTCTCGGCCTGGTGCAGGCCGCCCTGGGTGCCATCGTGGTCTTGACCACCTCGACGATCAATCGCGTCATGGTGGTCGAACTGGCCCTGCCCGCCATGCTCCCCGGCGCCCTGGTCGCACTGCATTACGCGGTGCAGATCCTGCGTCCGCGCCTGGGCTACGGCTCTGACCTGGGCGGCCGTCGGGCGCCCTGGATCATCGGCGGCATGGCGGTACTGGGCCTGGGCGGAGTGTTGGCGGCGCTGGCCACCGCGCTGATGGCGAGCGACCGGCTGCCGGGCACGGCCCTGGCCGTGGTCGCCTTCACCCTGGTGGGCGGCGGGGTCGGTGCCTGCGGCACCAATCTGCTGGTGCTCCTGGCCAAACGCGTCGATGAACGCCGCCGGGCGGTGGCCGCCACGACCGTCTGGATCATGATGATCGTCGGATTCGTGGTCACCGCGGGCATCGCCGGTCATTACCTGGATCCCTTTTCTCCCGCTCGCCTGGTGTTGGTCACCGCCACCGTGTCCGTCATTGCGTTGGCCGTGACCGTGGCGGCAACCTACCGGATCGAGGGCCGCGCCAGCCTCCCAACCGCGGACGCCGCGACGCCCCCCCGCACACCCTTCCGCGAGGCCCTGGCCCAGGTCTGGTCCGAGGTCCGCGCACGCCGTTTCACCGTCTTCATCTTCGTCTCCATGCTCGCGTACAGTGCCCAGGACCTGATTCTGGAGCCCTTCGCCGGGGCCGTCTTCGGTTTCACCCCAGGCGAATCGACCCGGCTTGCCGCCGACCAGCACGGCGGCGTTCTCGTCGGCATGCTCCTGTTGGCTGGCGTGGGCAGCACCGCCTGGGGGCGGCGCCTGGCCTCGCTGCAGACTTGGACCATCATCGGCTGTCTCGCCTCCGCGGCGACCCTGTTCAACCTCGCGGCGGGCGGCCTACTCGGGGCGGACTTCCCGTTGCGCGCGGCGGTCTTCGCCCTGGGGGTCGCCAACGGCGTCTTTGCGGTCGCCGCCATCGGGGCCATGATGGGTCTGGTGGGGGCGGGGCGTGAGCAGCGCGAGGGAGTGCGCATGGGCCTCTGGGGTGCTGCGCAGGCCGTTGCCTACGCCATCGGCGGCTTCCTCGGTACCGCCGCCATCGATCTGACCCGCGCCCTCATGGAGGCACCCGGCCCGGCCTATGCGTTCGTGTTCGCCGCCGAGGCACTGCTGTTCCTCGCCGCCGCGGGCTTGGCGGCGCGGGTGACCCGGGCGGAGACGACCGCCACGGGCGCGGTCATGCTCAATCCATCCGCCGCCGCGGAGACAGCCTGACCGGCGCTCGACCGGGCGCCGCGGATGAGCCAACAATTTTCTGTTATCCCATAGCCGACAAACGCTGTCGCGTTTGGAAAAAGGTGTTTCGCATGAACGAGATCGAGAGTTTCGATGTGGTCGTCGTAGGGGGCGGGCCGGCCGGGTCGACGGCCGCGACCGAGCTGGCCCGGACCGGCCGTTCGGTCATGCTGCTCGACCGCGCCGGGCGGATCAAACCCTGCGGCGGAGCCATTCCGCCCCAGGCGATCCGTGAGTTCGACATTCCGCCGCACCTGCTGTGCGCGCATATCAACTCCGCCCGCATGATCTCGCCATCCGACCGCCAGGTGGACATGCCGATCAACGGCGGCTTCGTCGGCATGGTCAATCGGGCTGAATTCGACGAGTGGCTGCGCACCCGCGCCGCCGAGGCCGGTGCCGTGCGCCGCACCGGGACCTTCACCGAACTGGTCCCGACCGACCAGGGTCAGGTCATCGTCCGCTATGAGACGCGCGGCAACGACCGCCCGGTCCAAATTCAGGAGGTCCGCGCCCGCTGCGTCATCGGGGCCGACGGGGCACGCTCCAAGGTGGCCCGCCAGAGGATCCCCGGCGCGGACAAAATGCCCTGCGTCAGCGCCTATCACGAGATCGTCCGCTCACCCCAGAACGGCGAGGGTGGATTCGATGCAACCCGTTGCGATGTCTACTATCAGGGCAAGATCTCCCCGGATTTCTACGGCTGGGTCTTCCCCCATGGCGAGACCACCAGCGTCGGGGTGGGCACGGCGCTGAGCGGCTTCTCGCTGCGCACGGCCACCGATGACCTGCGCAAAGCGGCCGGACTGGCCGACGCGGAAACCATTCGGCGCGAAGGTGCGCCCATCCCGTTGCGTCCGCTTGATCGGTGGGACGACGGCCGCAATGTCGTCCTGGCGGGCGATGCCGCGGGCGTGGTCGCCCCGGCGTCCGGTGAGGGAATCTACTATGCTTTAGCGGGAGGACGTTTCGCCGCCCAGGCCGCCGACGCCTTCTGCGCCACCGGCGATGTGCGTTCGCTCAAACTGGCCCGCAAGCACTTCATGAAAGCCCATGGCCGGGTCTTCTGGGTGCTGGGCATCATGCAGCGCTTCTGGTACAGCAGCGACAAGCGGCGCGAGCGCTTCGTCAGCATGTGCGCCGACCCGGACGTCCAGCAGTTGACCTGGGAAGCCTACATGAACAAGCGTCTGGTCCGCGCCAAACCGGCCGCGCACGTCCGCGTCTTCTTCAAGGATTTGGGTCACTTACTCGGCATTGTCTCGGCGAAATGAGCGCGCACGCAACCGCCGGTGTCGCTGATGGCTGAGTTCTTCGCCAGCGGCCGGTTCATCGACTTGATCCTGCTGTTGATGGCACTGGAAGGTCTCGGGCTGTTCCTGCTGTGGCGCGTCCGGGCATGCGGCATCCCGCCGGCGGCGTTGATCCTCATCCTCGCCTCCGGCGCCTGTCTGTTGCTGGCGGTGCGCGCCGCCCTGACGGACGCCGGATGGGTCTGGGTCTGGCTCTTTGTCACGGTCGCCTTGGTGGTGCATCTCGCGGATCTGCGGCAGCGTTGGCAGCGTGCGCACAGCAAGACCCCATAACGAGATGCGCGTGGCATTCGCCGCCCGGTGATTCGACTAAAATGTGCGACGTTCCTCGCAGTTCAGGCCGATCCGCCGCCGCTAACGCGGGTCATCCCACGATTTTTCCGTGGCCATTCGTCGCGCGGCAAAAATCCTGTGTTACTGTAATGTTGAGTATTGGATAACCGCGCTCAGACTCTAGGTCGCCACTGGAGGACGTCTTCCACGGACCACGCGATTAACACACCGGACAACGAAGCAATCCGAGATCACGCATGATGCACACGGAGAACCCAGCCCTACCGGACGTGATGTTGGTCCTCGACACCGAGGGCATCATCCGCGACGTCACCCTGTCCAACGTGTTCGCCGCGGAGAGCGTCGCGGCCTGGATCGGACGCCCCTGGGCAGACACCGTGAGCGCATCCGACGGCGAGTATCTGCGGCACATGATCGAGGATGCCGGAGAGAGCGGCGTCAGCACCTTCCGCAACGTCAATCAGCACTTTCCGAGCGGTCTCGAACTCCCGATCGAGTACACCACCATTCGCTTGGGCGGGCCGCCGGGATTACTGGCCATCGGCAAGAACCTCTGCGCCATGGCCGAACTCCAGTCCCGTCTGGTGGAAGCCCAACAGGCCATGGAACGCGACTACTGGAAGCTGCGCGAAGTCGAGACCCGCTACCGCCTGCTGTTCAATTCATCCCGCGACGCGGTGCTGGTTCTGCGGGCGTCCACACTCGCCATCATCGACCTGAATCCGTCAGCGGCACAGGCCCTCGGGATCGCGATGCCGCAGGTCAAGGGCACGCTGAGCACGCGCTTCCCTGACACCCTGATTCCGCAGGAGCGCGACCTCTTCGAGGGCATGATCCGGCGTATCCGCGAACGCGGCAAGGCGCCCGGTGTGCTGCTGCGCCTGGGTCAGGGCCAGACCCCCTGGCTGGTGCGCGCCTCATCGGTTACCGCGGATCAGGAAGAAGTCTTGCTCGTCCAGTTGGTTCCCTCGGCGGCGGCCCAGACCATCGTCGATCTCACCGACCCGATGCACATCGAGGCCCTGATTGAAGGCGGGCCTGACGGTTTCGTGGTCATCGACCACCAGGGCGCCATCCTGCGCGCCAATCGGGCCTTCCTTGACCTGGTACAGATCGGCTCCGAATCCGCGGTGTTGGGAGAGCCGCTGGGCCGCTGGCTGGGCCGCCCCGGTGCGGACCTGACGGTATTGCTGGCCAATGTGCTGCGCTTGGGAGCGGTGCGACTCTTCTCGACCGTGCTGCGGGCTGAACTGGGCCGCGAGGTCGAGGCCGAGGTCTCGGCCTCCGGCCAGGGCGGACGCAACGGCGGCAAGCAGGGCGGAACCATCGGCGTCTTCATCCGCGACGTGAGCCCGCGCCTGTCGACCGCGACCCCGGGCAAGGGCATCAACGGGCTGATGGAGTCACTGACCCGGCAGATCGGCAAGACCACCCTGCGCAAGCTGGTCGATGACACCATCGCCGTGGTGGAGCAGCGCTATATCGAGGCGGCCTTGGACCAAACCGGCGGCAATCGTACCGCCGCCGCCGAGTTGCTCGGTCTCAGCCGCCAAAGCCTCTACGTCAAATTGGGCCGCTATGGTCTGGAGGAGGACGCCAGATTACCTGGCCGACCAGACCAGTTATCCGCGGCCTAGCAGCGCGGAAACGCCGTTCCCGCCGCGGCGCCGGATTGCCCGACAGCCGCGACACACGCCCTCCGGTACCAGGCATGGCGCCCCCGCCCGGACAGGATGACGCTGCATGATGAAGCGAAACGGTCCACTCAAGTGATGTTGACCTCTGCCCAGGTTCCGGGCTTCGGCCAAGCCGACCTCTCCAACTGCGAACTGGAGCAGATCCATCTTGCGGGTTCCATTCGTCCCTGCGGCGTATTCCTGCTGGTGCGTGAACCGGATCTGACCATCTTGCAGCAGAGTGCCGACGCCGGCCGACTCCTCGGCCGTGCGGACCCCCTGCTGGGCGAGACGCTGGGCGGTCTGGGCGGCAATCTCGCTGAACGGGTACGCACCCGCACCATGGAGCAACTGACGGAGTTCCCGGCCGCCGTGCGGTGCCGGATCGCCGCGACCGAGACGGACTTCGACGGCCTGCTGCATCGCCCACCGGGCGGCGGCCTCATTGTCGAACTCATCCCAGCGGGCCCCGCACTCGACCTGACGCCCCTAGTCCGCGACGCCTTGCGCCGGGTTTCCGCGGCCGCGTCACTGCAGGTCCTGTCCGACGAGACTGCCCGCATCTTCAAAGCGTTGGCCGGCTATGACCGGGTGATGGTCTACCGCTTCGACGAACGCGGCCATGGCGAGGTCTTCGCCGAGGCGCGTGAGTCGGGGCTCGAACCCTTCCTCGGTAACCGCTACCCGGCGACCGATATTCCCCAGATCGCCCGCCGTCTCTACATGCGCAACCGCATTCGCATCCTGGAGGATGTCGCCTATTGCCCGGTCCCGCTCATTCCCGAGCACTCGCCGCTGACCGGCGAACCACTCGATATGTCGCTGTGCTACCTGCGCAGCCTGTCACCCATCCATATCCAGTACCTCAAGAACATGGGGGTGGCCGCCACCCTGGTCACCTCCCTGATGGTGGGCGGACGCCTCTGGGGACTGATTTCCTGCCACCATCAAGCGCCGCGCGCCATCCAGTACCAGACCCGGATCGCCTGCGAGTTGCTGGCGGAAGCGGTCGCCACGCGCATCGCAGCCTTGCAGGGCTTTACCCAGGCCCAGACCGAGCACGCGGTGCGGCGCCTGGAACAGCGCATGATCGAGGCGATCACCCGCCGCGGTGACTGGGAGCACGCGCTGTTCGACAATCCCCAGTCCCTGCTGCAGCCGCTCGCCGCCGGCGGCGCCGTCCTGCTGTGCGACGGCAAGGTCGTGACGACCGGCACGGTTCCTGGAACCCAACAGATCGGCAAGCTCAGGACCTGGCTGGACACCCAGCCGCGCGCACCGGTGATCACCACCGCCTCGCTGGGCAGCGATGCCCCCGGTCTGGCGGATCTCATTCCGGTCGCCAGCGGCCTGCTCGCGGTTCCGCTGTCGCGCGGCGGGGGCGAATATTTGGTATGGCTGCGACCCGAGCGCCTGCACACCGTCACCTGGGGCGGCAACCCCTACCAGAGCGCGGAGCACGCGGGGGACGACCCCGGCCAACTCTCGCCGCGTCGGTCATTTGCCCGCTGGCAACAAGTGGTGGAGGGCACCAGCGACCCCTGGACCCCGGACGACCTCACCACGGCCCGCCTGATCGGGGAGTCGGTGGCCGACGTGATCCAGCAGTTCCGCTCGCTGCGCGTCCTGATCGCCCGCGACCAACTGGAGGACATCAGCCGCAAGGTCCGCCACTCCGAACAACCCGTGGTCATCGCCGACGCCCGGGGCCTCATCGTCCTGACCAACGGCGCCTTCGATCGCCTGGTACCCGGCGGCACCCGCCCGGATTCGCTGGGCGAACTGCTGGCCCTGTTCGGCGATCCCGCGGCAGTCAATCAGCGCATTCTGGACCTGCTGGAACGCCACCAACCCTGGCGCGCCGAGGTCGAACTCACCACCAGCGAGGGCGAGCGCCAGCCCTTCATGGTACGCGCCGACCCCGTCCTGTCCGCGCCCGAGCAAGTTCTTGGATTCGTCTTTCTCTTCACCGATATCAGCGAACGCAAGACCGCCGAGGAAGCCCGCCGCCGGTTCCAGACCGGCGTGGTGGAGCGTCATCGGCTCGCCTCCAAGCCGCTGGAATCCGAGACCGATCTGGTCCGTCGCGAACTGCTCGCCGGCATCGTCGGCAACGCGCAGCTCGCCGCCCTGGAAATTACCGACGGACCGGATCTCACCCGCGTCCCCGACCTGCTGGAGGGCATCCAGTCATCGGTCACCCGCACCACGGATCTGCTGGAGCACCTGCTGTGGTACTCCGATCGCGCGGCTGGGGACGGTGACCGCGGACATTGAAGCATCCAGCGTGTTGATGTTGATAAAAGACTCCGGCCGGTCGCTGAGATCCGCCGCCGCCACCCGATGGCGCTCATACCACAGCGCCACTTTGCGCTCACCGCCGGCCAGATAGTCATCCAAACTGGCGGCGAGGCACACCGGCAGCAGCGCATACACCGGCTGCTTGCGCACTCCGTCGCTGGCCACCGCCAACTCGGCGTCCCCGGCACTCACGGCCAGCACCAGCCGCTCGACCAGATCGGGCGCCGGGTAGGGGCCGTCGCAGGGCAGGGTGACGATCCATGGGGTGCGTGCCGCTCGCATGGCACTGCGGATACCGGCCAAAGGTCCCTGGAAGCCCGGCGCCAGATCAGCGATCACCGGCACACCATAACGCGCATAGCGCTCCAGGTTGCGGTTGGCATTGATCAGCAGGGCATCGACCTGCGGGCGCAAGGCCGTGATGACCCATTCGATCAGCGGCCGGCCGGCATAGAGCGCCAGCCCCTTGTCGACCCCGCCCATCCGCCGTCCCTGACCGCCGGCCAGGATCACCCCGGTGATGGATGCCCGCGTCGGGTCCGACGGCGTCACGTCCGGATCACCGCGGGCAATGGGAGCACAAGGCGCAATCGCTTGATCATCAGGTCTCACCCTTGTTGCGATCTAAACGCTTTCGACACTGCCCGTTCAACTGCGGGCAACCTGGCCGACGCCCATCGGACAGCAATGCAGGTGCCCGCGCGTTGGCGGTCCCGCTATGCGAGACTTCCCGTCGGCAGGGCCGCCCACGGCCCTGACGGCATCCTGACCCGCTGTGTTTCCCTGATCTCCACCAAGAGGTGACCCATGATGACCCGCACCCTGTCCCTGGCAACGCTCCTGTCCGCACTCCTGATCACGCCCGTGCTCGCTGAAGATACGCCCGCACAGACCATCAGCGATATCTACCAGCAGCGGGCCGCACTCAACGGCCAGCAGGTGACCCTGCGCGGCACAGTGGTGAAGGTCAACAACCTGATCATGGACCGCAATTGGGTGCATCTGCAGGACGGATCGGGCGACGCCGCCGATGGTTCAAACGATATCACCATCACCACCCAGGACAAGGCGCAGGTCAACGACCAGGTCACGGTCACCGGCACCCTGGCCGTAGACCTGGATTTCGGTTCAGGCTACAAATACCCGCTGTTGGTTGAGAAGGCGACGATCACTCCGGTTCAGTAGCAGCGAGCGACCCAAGACCACGCCTGAGCGATGGACGTCAACACCAATCCCCGCGCCGCTTTTCGGCGCGGGGGACCGATGTGTGTCAACGCAAGGTACTTGCCTCACGCCGGTGGTAGCGACACCTTTACTCGGGGACAACGGTTCGGACTCGCTGCAGCACAGTTCGGATATTATTGCTCGCCCACATTCTGCGCGGCTGCTGAAGCATCCGGTGTATACAAGGTACGAGTGAGAGGTCCGAAGATGATGAAACAAGCACTGCTCGGCGCGCTTGTCGCTGTGGCTATCACCGCTACGGCGTCGGCCGAGAGCTTCAAGATGACGACACCCTTCGCGCCGGGTGTCGCCGTGCCCGACACGATCGAGTCCTCGATCGGGACCTTGAACCTCGATTATGGTTACCCGTCAGCCGCTACCGTCGACAAGATCTATGACAACCTGGACCGTTCGCGGGCGCTTCAAGCCTATCTGCTGGCGCTCCCGATCGTCAACCAGGCGGGCATGCGCGACTCAATACGCAAGTTCGGCCCCGACAACCAGACCGACGTGATCTGGGAAGACCTGGTCGATCCCAGGACCGTCGAACTGACGGCGAATGACAACACGATCTACAACTTCATCTGGGCCGACACCAGCAAGGGGCCGTTGGTGGTCGAGATTCCGCCCAAGGTGCTGGGGCTGATCAACGACTTCTGGTACAAGTGGGTGGCCGACGTTGGCATCACCGGGGCCGACAAGGGCGAGGGCGGCAAATACCTACTATTGCCGCCTGGATTTAAGGGCCACATCCCGTCGGGGTATCACGTCGTGCGGCCGAATACCTTCGGCAACTGGCTCGTCTTTCGCGCCTTCCTGGTGGACGGTTCAACCCGGCCCGGAGTGGACTCGGTCAAGAAGAACCTGCGGATCTATCCCTTGGCCGATGCCGCCAACCCGCCGCCAATGAAATTCGTCAATGCCTCGGGGATTCCAGCGAACTTCGTCGCACCGGGTGACTATGCGTTCTGGGGCCTGTTGAACCAAGTCATCCAGGAGGAGCCGGCGGCGGGTTCCGATCCCACCACCTTGGGCTTGTTTGCCTCAATCGGGATCATCAAGGGTCAGCCGTTCAATCCCGATGAGCGGATGAAGAAGATCCTGACCGACGCCGCGCACATCGGCGCGGTGACGGCCCGGACCATCGCCTTCAAGATCCGTTCAAAGGAGGCGTATTTCTATCCCGACAGCGCGTGGCGCCTACCGTTCTTCGGTGGCTACAAGTTCGAGGTAGCACCCGGTGTCGGCAACTTGGATGGTGCCGCCTTCTACTATTACTTTGCCACCGGCGTTACGCCTGCCATGGAGGAGAAGATGGTGGGCCGGGGATCGCAATACCCCTGGTCGGTGCAGGATGCGCATGGCAGTCCCTTTGATGGCGGCAAGACCTACAAGCTGCGCCTGCCGCCGAACATCCCGGTCAAGGACTTCTGGTCGGTCATCGTCTACGACAACCAGACCCGCTCGATGGTGCAGACCGACCAGCAGGCCCCGAGCGTCAGTAGCCAGAACAAGGGCGTCAAGATCAATGCGGACGGCTCGGTGGATGTCTACTTCGGACCCCAAGCACCAATAGGAATTGAGAACAACTGGGTGCAGACGATTCCGGGCAAGGGCTGGTTTATGATCCTTCGCCTCTACGGTCCGCTGGAGCCCTGGTTCAACAAGACTTGGCGACCGGGCGAAATCGCGTTGCAACCCTGATCGCAGATCGCAGCACAAGAGCACCTTCGACGGGCGCCGCGGCGCCCGTCTTTCCATTTCGCGTACTAAACTGCGCTTACATTTTAATGGCCGATAATAAAGATTATGTAAAGCTATGGGCCGGCTGATGTTACTGAGCCTCGCGGGGTTATTGACCAGATGTCGACGAGATCCTGCTCCGCGCCGAGGCGGACCAGCGTCCCGCCCGCGACCCCGATCACGCCTCGAACAGATCCGCCACGTCGTCGAGGGTCGCGGCCCGGCGCAACCAGTGCCGCAGTTGCTCAGGATCGGCGCAGCGTTCGAGACGCGCGCACGTGGCGGCGTCGGCAATCATCCCGCGACCGTCGAGCACATCGAGCACGGCGCCGCGCAGTGACTCGACTGCCCCCTCGGCCTTGCCCTCGGTTCGACCCGCCGCCCTGCCCTCGCCGCGCACGTCGTCCAGATCGCGGTAACCTTGACGTTGCAGCAAGTTGCGGAACGCCGCCGTTGCCGCCGCTTGCGGATCGTAGAGCGACTCGACCAGCAGTTTGTTACGCAGAATGCCGGGGGCTTCGAGCCAGTCGCCGGGATAGCAGACGCGCATCGCCGTACCAGGTTGATGGACCTCGACGCGTCGTGGCCCAGTGAGCCGCACCACCCACACGAAGCGGGTACCGGCGGCCAACAGTTCGGTGATCTTGAGCGCCAGATCGTCTTCGTCCTGGCCGGTATCGGCATATTCCAGCGCCAGCGGCGGCGCGCCCGCGACCCAGCCCGGCACGTCCGGCACATTGCCGACCGCGACATCCGGCGCACGCAAGGTTCCCGGTGTGGGCGCGTAGCCGGTGTCGACGCCGGCGGAGTCGACATCGGGATCGGTCCCGAGCACGAGACCGCCGATCAGATTGGCCTTGGAGCCGCGACCTCCGGTCGGCAGACACTGAATCGGATGACCATTGGAGAGTTCATAGGGATCGCCCGAACGCAACTGGTCGGCCTGGAAGGGACCGTGACCCTGGTGGATCATGGGGTTTTTCATGGCGATGAGGCCTTCGTCAGAGAATGAGCGCAGTGTATGCCACCGCACCGAGATTTCGTACGCAAAGGGTGAAATTACGACCTAATGCCGGGAGATCAAATCGAGGCGCCCGAGCACACTGCGCTGCTTGCGGGAAGAAAGGCCACAAGTCAATCGCACGAATACTTTACTCCAAGAGAACCCCAACACTCAATGAACGCCATCGGCTGGAACATGAACGGGAACGAAGACAGTTGGCGGACCGCCATGATTGATGAAGCAGGTACGCTGCTGTCCATCATCGACGCGGCTCAAGCTGACGAAGACATCGACGAGGATCCCGTCTCCCGCAAGATGCGTTTGACCATGGGGAGGACGGCCAGGCAGTTAGCCTTACAGATCATCGCGGAACTGCGGCCCGCCACAGCGGAGCCGAAAACTGAAGACCCAAGCTGGCCCGTCCGCCGTCTCGTTTGGTTCTAAAACGACATCAAGCGAACAGACCATTCCACGATACCCGGCCTATCGTACCCAACCGATGAATTCCAGAGAGCCAAGCAATGATAGCTACTCCCCCCAAGACCCTGCTTGCCATCGACAACCGTCGTTGCGACCCGCGCCACGCGTTGCGCTATCCGGTCTTGCTGCCTGACTGCGAAGCAATGACGCGCAACATCAGTGGTTCAGGCGCGTATTTTGAGACGGATCGCCAGAAGGTTGTTATGAATCAACCAATCAGCTTTGCCCTTGTATTACCCGCCGGTCCACCCGACCCTGGCGCGCAGCGCTATGCATGGAGCGAAGGACGTGTCGTAGATGGGAGAGTCGTACGAATAGATACTGGTGAGACGGGGCAAGTGGGTGTTTGCGTCGCTTTTTAGCAACAGACCGAATCCGTCCCCCCGCTAGGTTCTGACCAACCTAAGATTTCCGAACGCATTCAGTGAAATGACAGAATAGGGCTCAGCGCCCTGCAGAGCCCTATCCTGAATGCGTTGCGGTGTGACTGACGGCTATAATCCGGCGCCCTTCAAGGCATAGGGAACGAGCGGGACCAACATGATGGAGAGGGCAAGCCAAAGTGCCACGTTGGTCTTGGAACGGAGAGTTGCTTCACTCATGGTAATCACCTCAGGGCCGATTGTTGGTATTCACTGTCCGACATGAGAGAGGATGGGGTCCGGCAAATCGAGGCTCAAGTAATCCTGCTTTTAGTCAATGGTATTTTCCTAGTACCGCGCTAGGTTACCGGCTTGGCAGACGCTGCAGGTATTCTGATGTGAGCGATCCGACAGGGTGACCTCATGGCGGACGGCACCTTAAGGCCGGCATCGCCGCGCTCAAGTCCGGGATCCAGCGCCTGGAGCGTCTGCGCGGTCTGGCCCTGAGGCACTGAACGTGATCGCACCGCCTGCACGCGACCAGTTGCGCGACCTGCCCGCACGCAAGGTCCTGCGTCAGCTGGGCGTGACCTGGTGGAAGCTGCCGATGGTCGCCCAGGCGCTGCGTCAGCGCATGACCGACGACCTGGGCGGCATCCGGCTGTTCGCCTGGGTCGCCCGGGCCGACCCCGCGGAGGCCATGTCAGTGCGGGCCTTGGTCATCGTTTCGGCGATTGGAGGTCGAGGCTTTAGCCGGTCCGGCGCGCAGGCACCACCGATTTTCTTTGAGATCTCGGGAATCGCCACCGGCTAAAGCCGCGACCTCCAGTTACGGAAAGGCCGTCGCTGGCCGGCTGCGGACGGTCCGCACAGCGGACCCTACGGTACACCGTGACCTGTAGGGTCCGCTGTGCGGACCGACGACGGTGCAGATCGCGCGGTGGCCGGGTTTATGTCCAAGGCCCCTGGGAACACGAGCCAGCGCCGAAGCTGAAGGCTGCAGCCCGGCGCCGGGGTCAGGCTCCCACGGACGCGGCCGACTGAAGGCCCCCCACCCGCCGGCAGGACTATAATACGTTATACGCATAACGTATCTTGGGGAATTGCGATGCATAAACGAATGACGATTACACTTGATGAAGCGGTCTACGAAGGACTTTACCGGACGATTGGCCAAAGTAAGAGGTGGGTTTAAGCTCGCTTTGTACCAGGAAATGCCACCGCGTAGCGCCCGAAGGATCGAATACCTTCTCGGAATCGGCCATCCACTGGTCATGTAGTTTGGCAATCGTGTTGTCCATCATTTTGCAATGCCAAAGAAAACGGCCAAACAACGCTCAATCTCTACCATTTTATCCCCATCAATGCGCCCGAAGGCTTGCCCGACCTTGTCGCGCTTCACGGTCATCGCCTTATCAACCATGACTTGTGACGGCTTCTGCAAGCCGTTCTCGGCGTTCGGCTGAACAGTGATCCGAAACAGCGGCGCGGCAACCAGCGTGCTTGTTGTCGGCAGGACGGTTACGGTGGCGTGCTCGCCGAAATGATCGGCCTGAATCACCAACGCGGGTCTCGGCTTGCCGAAGTCGCCTTGCATGGCGATGGTCACAAAGTCCCCCCGCATCATGCCGTCCAACCGTTCACATCCGCCAAGGCTGCATCCATGAATCGCTGCATCTCCGTGTCGGCCAGATCCGCCTGAGCGGCAATCAGAGACTGGCGGCGGCATTCTTCCGCGAAGTCTGGCCGGCGCGTATCAGGCACCCAGATTTGCACCGGGCGAAGTCCTGCCATACGCAAGGCATCGCGATGCTTTTGAACACGGGCGTTCCCGGGAATCGTTGCCAACGCAAATCTCCTATCGTCCCGTCACCCCAAACAGTATAGTCAACAAAAAAGTTACATGCAACGCATCTTGGCGACTTCGGGGTTGCTGATGGCATAGCTGACTCCACGGTCTTCAAAGGCCGGCGCAGCACGGTCTACCAGCGCTTCGGCTTTCGTGCCAGGCAGGAAGTAGCGTCGCAGGATCGCCGGCCGGCTTCCCGCGACCTGGGCAGCCCAGGCGTCGAGCAGGGCGCGTGAGTCGCGCAGGTGCCGTTCCTTGTTCGGCCCCTGTCCGCGGAGAGTGACTCGGCGGCCAGCACGGGTACGCTGTCGCTGTTTGGCCGCGCGCTGCGGTGGTTGGCCAGGGACTTGATCCGCCAGAGCGCCTGCCGGACATCACGCGGATAGACCGTCTTCTTCGTCTCGACCAGCAGAGTCAGCGACTTGCCGGCAATGCTGATGTCAAGCTCGACTACTCGAACAATTCCGCGTGGGTCCCGGCTCGCACGAAGACCACCAGCCCCGTACTCCGGCGATCGTCGAGCTTGTATGCCGGCAGAAAGTCGCCGCCGATGTGGCATTCCCGATGTCCCTTCCAGTCGCCGACCAAGGGGTGATCCAGCCACTCCGGCCCCAGGGGGCCGTCGTTGGCGATCAGGAGCAACATCGCTTCCTTGAGCCTCCGCATGTCGAACCGCCCGGATCGCGACAGTCGCTGCCAGTCCTGGAGGAACGACTTCGTATAGTCCGCCGCACGCGGCGGGACCGCACGCTTACTCGCGGCTGGCCTTGTCGATGTCATCGAACAGTTCGGCAGCGGTAGTGAAACGGGCGTGGTGCTGACGGGTGATCGCATCGGCCTCGGCCATCGCCGCGCGGGTCTCGGCGTTCGGCGCCTCCAGGGCGAATGGAAGCCGCTGTTCGGCGGCGACGCGCGTCAGGAATACGCGAACGGCATCGGACATGGTCAGACCCATCGCTGCCAGCGTCGCGTTCGCCTGGGCCTTGACCTGCTCGTCGATCCGCACATGGATCATGGATGTGGTCGCCATGGGGTCCTCTGCTCAGCGAGATGAGTTACATTGTAGCACACGGGCCGGGACGCGGATGTGGCCATGACCGTCGCCAGACCCAACCCGCACTATGTGACACACCCGCCGCCGCGCCCGGTCCCCGGTGGCCTCCACCACGACAGGCAGAGTCGGCACTGACAGGAGGGGGACAAGGGCGGGCATGAGACCGTAGGGGAGGTAAGCTCTTCAGGACACCGATCCGTCGTCGTCTTCGAGTTGGGGGGACAGGTTGACATTCATGGGCATGAACCGCTGCGTTCTGTATCGGGCAAGCTCTAAGCCGCGACTTGGCGGCTGTCAAGGATGAGCAAAGTTGGACATCGCCCCTGACGCTGGTGGGGACCAGGGGGCCTGCTGGAGGCGGCGTGGCCTACCACTGGTAATGTCCTTTATCAGTGATAGGCAAGTTATGCGTCATCGCCGAGTAACCCGGCGATGCAATCTACGAAACGGGCGGCAGTGTCAAGAGCCGCCGCCGAGCGTTCGGGAGGAATGTCGGAATCCGGCCCTGTTTCGTAATCGGCAACGGCTTTCAAATTGTAGGCTTGGGTAAGAAACGGCGGAAACGCCTTATCATACAACGTATCAAGGGCGGCGCGGAACTTGAATAGAATAAGGGGGTTCGCGGTTGCCATGATGGATGTGTACCATAAAATGCGCCGTTCCTGAAAATGAGGGCCGACTGGCCTGCCGTAGTCTTGGTTGTCAGGCCCGAAGCCCTGGATGGCTGGCGATAAGTGTCCCGCGGCCCTGCCGACGCCGTCTCGTGACGACATAGTCCTGATCGCAGCGACGACGCCCTGCTACGGGAGGGTTACGACAAACTCGCCCCAACGCATCGTCATCTATTTCCCCTTTCTTCCGGAAGTCTGGCGGGAAGTGCCGTAACCGATATATTTCGTGGTACGTCCCCTATTTCACGTGTCCTGTCAACGCACTGACTCTGTTCAAACTGCCTTGCTCCCTCTGCCGACGCATCATGGGGTCACTGGGTCCCCGGATGTTTGCAGGCCGCTACAGCTAGAGTTCCGTCGGCCAAAACTCCGGATTCATGATTTGATCGAACGTCCAGGGGCAAGACTCGGGAAACGCGTCGTACCACAAGCCCGTTTCCTTAGTCGCGATCTCCAGCGCATCGGCCCATATAGCGGGCCACCATTCCGCGTCTTGTAAGTCGGACTTAAGGCTCGGGGTTTTCTGGATGCGTCTAGCTAGACGTTTGCGTTGTTCGCCGATCGTGTTTCGCCAGCTATTCCCGCGCCGTTCCGGCTGAAGCCACCACTTGAGTAAGTGGGCTAGGAGCACGGCCATGCGGTTTTCAAGTTCGCGTTGTTCGCTCTTGCCCACGTCTTCTATCTCATCGGCGATATGTTCGATATCCAGGGCGTCGAAACACCCGGCCCGGAGCAGCCGCGCCTGTTCGTTGGCCCAAGCGATCACATCGTTGTCGTAACTGTTCGTAGCGCGCATTTTTTTGAAAAAGAGATTTAAGGATTCGTCTTGCCACCCTTGAGGCTGGCCTTTAAGGGGTCACCTTACGAAATTCATTTGAGAACCGGACATCTATGTCAATCTGAGTGCCACAACCACCTGACACATCGAGAAAAATCTAGCGCCTACCGTTGCCTAGAGTTTTGTAATCAGTCTTCTGGAACGGAGTAGCCATGGCAACTCCTCAAACGCGGCGCGAGCGCCCTTAACGCTTCCGTCATGTGCGGTCAGCTTCGGCATCGTCAGAACCCTCTTTCTTCCTACTGCCCTTTTTAGCCTGGCGTTCGGCCAGTAGCGCGGCGCCTTTGACCGCCCAGGCTTCCCAGTGTCGGGGGTCTTGGACTTCAGCCAAACCCAGCAGCGCGTCAGCCGGTTGTTTCGGCACTGGTTCAGTGCGACTCTAGATTAAAAGTTTTTTTATCAATTAGTTACGGAAGAGATCACGTATTTCGCTATCGTGTCATCATCAACTATCCTATTGTTTTTACAAAGATGGTACAGGGATTGCGTCGGGGAAAATGTGCGAAGGCGCACCGCAACCCGCTGATAAATAAGCGCACTGACAAGGATTTGAACTGAACCAGTGTCGTAGTAATATTCGTATTCATGTTTGTCCGCCTTTCTGGCGGAAATCAACCCAGCGACTTGGCCGTGCGGTTGATCCTGGCACTTGGGGTACTCCAGGACAGAGTCCCGGGCTCTGTTAATCGGTCGGCTGCGGCCGGGGCCTCGATCTTCACCCAGGGCGGGTGTTCAGGCAGCGTGGGCCAGCGGTTGATCATAAGCCAGGCGTCAGGGATCTGCACCTGTCAACGCAAGTTTCAGATGCCCGCTTGCGCGCAAGTTAGAGGGTAGCGGGAGCAGGCTGTCAGGCGACTTACCCGTCGCGACAGGCCGCGGGACGGGTGGGGACTTGATTTGTGCCTGTACTGTGCGTAAAATGTGCATCTGCTCAATGCCCCCTCAGGTGCAACGCCATGGCCGCCATCTTCGCGGATGTGCTCGAATCGACGCGGGAACCCGGGACGTCGCGATTCTCTGCATCGGGCGTCGCCGACGTCCTTGGCCTGCAGCAGCAGGATTTGGCCGAGCTGGCGGGGGTCCATCGCAACACCTTGCGCACCCACCCGGAATCGCCACGACTACAATCCGCACTGCGTGACCTGATGCGCGTGTTGTCGGCCGCCGCGGCGGTGCAGCCGGACCCACTACGCGCCATCTTCCTGGTCAAGAACGAACCGATTCCTGTGTTCCGTCACAAGACCCTGTTGCAACTGGTCCAGGACGGCCGGACCGAGGATGCGATCGGCTACCTGGAGTCAATCAGCACCGGGTTCGTCGGTTGATCCTCTTCGATCTACCCCCCGGCACCACGTTATTCCGGGCGCATACCCCGCAGTGGGCCAGCCGGCCCACCGCGGCGCTGGCGCGGCCACCCGCGGGGGGCGCTTCAACCGAGAAGGCGTCGCAGCGCTGTACCTGTCGTTGGATGAGGTGACCGCCTTGCGCGAGTACCAGCAGACCTCACCCTTCCTGCCACCCTGCACGATGTGCTCGTACACGGTTGCGCTGCGCGACCTGGTCGACCTGCGCCAACTCCACCACGGGGCGCCCTGGGACGCGCTATGGCACGACTGGCGCGAGGACTGGCGCCACCTGAAATTCGAGCGGCATATCGAACCCCCAACGTGGGTTCTCGCCGACCTGGTGCTGGCCCATGGCTACACCGGCATCCTTTTTCCGAGCCAGGTGCGCGGGGGCGGAACCAACGTCGTGGTGTATTCCGACCGGCTCACGGATGGCAACGCGGTCACCGTCAACGACCCCGACGGGCGACTCCCCCGCGACCAGTCCAGTTAGGCTCGCTGATGCCCTCCCAGGCTGCCGCTTTCCAGCCCGTTTTGAACGATCAGGAACTGCCGGCACCGCAGCGGGACGTCCAACGTTATTTATGTAACGTCATGGGTGCAGGAGCGCCGCGACGCCCGGCAACCCTTAGAAAGTGTCCATTTTCTACTTCCCGATTGTTGGCCGACATTGGCGCTCAAAGCGGGAAGTAATTGATGGACAGTTACTTATTATTTCGCGCCCTGAGGGACGATCGGCAGTGGTCGCGGTGATGGCGTCCGAAACCGGGCGTGCCCTGACGGCTTCATAGCGAGCGATTGAAGTGTAAAGGGAATTTTATTCCACGATAAAGCAGGGCACAGCGGCTGGCTGAGCCCTGTCCTGACTTCGTTGCGGTGTGACTGACGGCTACAAGCCGGTGCCCTTTAAGGCATAGGGAACGAGCGGGACCAGCATGATGGAAAGGGCCAGCCACAGTGCCACGTTGGTCTTGGAACGGAGAGTTGCTTCGCTCATGGTCGTCACCTCAGGTCAGATCAGTGTTTGGTATCAGCTTACCTACGGTCCCGAGGATGGGTACCAGCTAGACAAAGCTCAATGAATACTCTGTTCACTCCATGGTCATTACCTAGCAAAAAGCTAAGAATTCGGTGTTGTCGGCTACACTGAAGCGCGCCGGTGGCCCCTGGATCGCAGCACCGGCCACGCAATCAGCCCGCTCCTCACCCGCCGCGCCGCAGACAGCCACGCGTGACTTTCGCGCCTCGACCGCAGCATCGTGGGGGCGTGAAAAGCTCGGCTCTCGGGGATTTCAGTCGGGTGCATACTGCAAAAAACAGAAGGATACTGTTTGGTTAACGGCCGTTGTCGCATCGCGCAGGCCGTTGTTAGCTGCGGGTGCTCCGCTGTGATGGGCTGTCGGGAGTTGCGGATGGCGACGGTGAAGCACGCCAGGAAGCGCAGCCGCACCCGGTCTGCGGTGGCCCCAGGGTCCACTGAGCATTGGCGCGATGATGAAACACTTTGCATCATCCCGTCGATGATTCTCAAACCCTTGCCCCAGGCGTCCGCACGGAGCGACTATCGGCTGGTCGTCTTCGATTTCGACGGGACCTTGGCCGATCGCTTCGATTGGTTAGTCCAGGCTTTGAACGGGATCGCACCGGCCGAGCGTGACCGGCTGCGGGACCGACCCGCCCGCATGGTCCTGCCTCATCTGGGTGTGACCAGATGGAAATGGCCGGCGGTCGCCCACGCGCTGCGGCGGCGCCTGGCCGAGGACCTGGGCGGCATCCGGCGCGTTGCCGGGGTCGCCCCCCCTGCGGCGCGAGGTGCCCGAGGCCGGTCTGGCCTTGGGGATCGTGCGCGCCAACGCGGAGCGCACGGTGTGCCGGCGGCCAGGGCCGGAGCAGGTGCGTCCGGTCCGCGCTCGGGCGTGCGGTGCGGCGCTCCATGGCAAACCGGCGCAGCGGCACCTGCTGCGCGCCGCCCGGGGTGCCCCCGCGCCGGCGATCTCTCTCGGCGACGCAATCCGGGAGCGCGAGGCGGTGCACGCCCTGGGCCTGGCGGTGGGAGATGTACCGGCCCATCCCGCCGGACGGGGCGGTTTTTCGGTCTGGACGGGATAAGCGGGGATTATCACGGGTGAGGCAGCGCCCGCGGCGCTGTCGCCCGCGCACGACAAAACGATGTAATACAACGGTATGTACCATGGTATGCGGTTCGCGGTGACCCCCGGCCCCGGGTCCGTCTGTCCCGGTCGGACCGGCCGCCGGCCTACGCGGTTATGGCCGCGCGGCGTGCTCGACGCGCCCCGCGTGGCAACAGCAGCTCGCGGCACAGAGAAACTGTCGATCTTCGACTTCCCGCTTCTTAGCCTGGTCTTCGAGCCGGTTGGTGGCGATCTCCCCGCTCTTGCCGTAGAAGATGAAGTTGTTGGCGCTGTTCCAGTTCTCCACGACATTGAGGCCCTCCTGTACCTCGCGGCGCAGCTCCTCGTCGGCCAGGTAACGGCACAGGAAGATCGTCTTCACGGCGCGGCCCAGCTCCTGCAACGCCTGGTAGGTGGGATGCTGCAGGTTGTGCCGGGTGAAGCGCCGCAGGATGTCCTCAGGGGCGGCCGTGCCCAAGCGTAACGCCGTGGTGTATTTGATCGTCTCGTCGTACTGCTGACGCACCGCGTCCCAGGTGATGGGCCGCGTGAGGATCGCCTGCAGGTGGGGATAGTCTCCGGCGCGACCGGCCTCGGGCCGATAGAGCTGCTGCGTGCCGATGCCCTTGAGCCGCGGCATCAGGGCAAACCCGAGCAGATGGCAGAAGGCGAACGCCACCTCACTCTGGCCGTGGCTGTCGACATAGCTCTTCTGCACCTCCAGGTCGGTGCAGTGCCGCAGGACCCCCTCGATCATGGCGGCCACCTCGGAGGAGGAGCAGCGCTTGAGTTGGGAGTAGATGCACGCGGCCCGCCGCTCGACGTGCCAGTAGATCATGACTCCGCGGCCACCGTAGCGGATGTGCCACTCGATCATCAGGTTGGGGTTCGAGGCGCAGTGGAACGGAGAACCGGTTTAAGCCTATTTTTGTGTACGAGGTTTGAGGTTCTGGGCTGGCCAACTTGGATAGCCAGGTGGGAGATGGCCAATTTGGATCGCTTTTTGAGTTGTTGGCCGTCTATTTTAGGGCCGGCCACGTTCGGTCTACCCATCTTGGCCTGTGCGGACAGGCCCACGCCGACCGGCGAGGGTCGCCAAAGAAAATCATTCACCATCAAGCCTATCAAGGACGACGCCGCGCTTAACCCGGTTTTGCGTTCCACTGCGCCTCAAACCCCAACCTCGTGGTGGCGGCCATCGTGCAATGAAACACGGTCTACCCGGAACGGGCGGTCCAAACGCTACGCGATGCGGGTACGGTGGTGGACGATGCCCTGCTGCCGCACCTCTCGCCGCTGGGCTGGGAGCACATCAACCTGACCGGCGATGACATCTGGCGGCAGAGCAAGCAGGTGGAGCAGGGCGAATTGCAGCCGTTACGTGTGTGGGCTGAGGCTTAGCGTACGATTTTTTCCGTTTTGTGAGGTGACCCCGTGTGGCTCGGCCTGGTGGCGGCCGGCGCGATCAGCCGCCCCTTGGGGCAGAGGAATCCGAGCGGTCGGCGGGCTACCAATCCAGCTCGTCGAGGAGGTCTTCGATCGCATCCGGCCCCAGGCCGCCGTGGGCCAGATCGCTCGGGGTCGGCTCCGGGTCGGCGCACCCCGTGCAGTGTGTCGCCAGTGCTGCCAGCGCGGTGCGGTAATCCGCCAGCAAGCCCGCGATGGCGGCGGGACTCAGGCGGCGCGGGGCGAAGGTCGCCGCGAGGTGCAAGCGCCCACCGATGACGCGTACACCAATTAGCAGCTCGTGGCTGAGACTGGCGTGCGGATCGACAGTGTCGGGCATCGTCGTGCGCTCGACGACCAGCAGACCACCGGGCAGTTCGGTGTCGATCTGGCCGAAGTAGTTGAACAGGATCTCGGCCCGCTGCCCAGGCGAGGGCAGCGGCGCGCCGGGTCCCGGCAGGTACCGCAGGATGCCGTAGCCCAGGCCGTTGTCGGGTACGCGCCGAAGCTGCTCCTTGATGTGCCGCAGTCCGTCGCCCGGCTTGTCCAGGCCCGACAGGTCGAGCAGCAGCGGGTAGATGACGGTGAACCAGCCGAGGGTTCGCGAGAGGTCGAAGCCGCCGGCGTCTCGCCCGTGGGACTCCAGGTCGATGCGATGGCAGCGACCGCCGGTCCAGCGTCCCAGCGCCTGGGCCAGGGCGGTCAGCAAGACATCGTTGATGCGGGTGTTGTAGGCGCGATGGACCCCGGTCAGCAGCTCGGCGGTCAGGTCTTCGGGCAGGGTCAGCTCGATGGTCCGGCTGTCGCCTCGGCGGCGGCTGCCGGCCGGGTCGTCGAGCGGCAGGGCGGTCGCCGGGGCCTGTTCCACGGCCTGCCAGTAGGCAGATTCGTCGGCCGTCGGTCCAGCCGCGGCCCGCGCCAGCAGCGCGTCCGCCCAGTCGCGGTAGGCGTCGGTGCGAGCCGCCGGTGCGGCCGGCTGCCCCGACATTGCCCGGCGGTACCCCTCGCCCAGATCGGCGAGCAGTATGCGCCAGGAGACGCCGTCGACGATCAGGTGGTGGACGATCAGCAGGAGCCGGTCAGCGTCGCTCAGCCGATAGAGCACTGCCCGGCACAGCGGGGGCACGGCGAGGTCGAAGCCGGACTGGAGGCCCGCGGCGTGCCGCTCCAGTGCCTCCGTGGGGTGCGGCTCGGCACTCAGGTCGATCATCTCGATCGTCACGGCGGCCCGGGCCTGGACGTCCTGGGGCGGTTGGCCGCCGTCGCGGTGGTAGGTCGCCCGGAGCATATCGTGGCAGGCGAGGAGGTCGTCGAGAACCCGCTCCAGCCGGGCGGGGTCGAGCCGGTGTCGCGCCCGCAGCAGCACGGCGTGGTTGTAATGGGCCGGGTTGCCGTCGCAGGTCTCGAAGAACCAGCGCTGGATCGGCGTCAGGGGTACCGGGCCGACCGTCGGCGGCCGGTCGACGGCGTCGATCGGCACGAGCAGCGGGGCCAGGGCGGCCAGGGTCGGGGCCTGGAAGACCGCGCGCAGGTCGCACTTGAGCCCCGCGCGATGCAGCGCCGCGAGCGTCTGGACCGCCTTGATCGAGTCTCCCCCGAGGGCGAAGAAGTCGTCGTCGAGGCCGATCGGCGCGCGCCCAAGTACGGTTTCCCAGATCGCCGCGAGCTGCCGCTCCCGCGCATCGCGGGGCGGGGCGTAGGGTCGTCCAGGGGCGTCGTCGCCGGACGGGGTCGGCAGTGCCCGGCGGTCGATCTTGCCGTTGGGCGTCAGCGGCAGCCGCTCGAGCACGACCAGGTGGGCGGGGATCATATAGTCCGGGAGCCGCTGCTGGAGGTAGGCGCGCAGGTCCGTCGGCGTGGGCGCCGCCGCAGTGGTGCGCACATAGCCCGCCAGCGCGCGCTCCCCCCCATCCTCGCGCAGGAGGACGACGGCTTCCCGCACCGCCGGATGTCCGAGCAGGGCCTGCTCGATCTCACCGCATTCGATCCGATAGCCGCGCAGCTTGACCTGGTGGTCCAGCCGGCCGAGGTATTCGACCTCACCGTCGGCGCGCCAGCGCCCGAGGTCGCCGGTGCGGTAGAGCCGATCGGTCGGATCGAAGGGGCTCTGGATGAAGCGCTCGCGCGTCAGCACTTCGCGGTTCAGGTAACCCCGCCCGACGCCGGCCCCACCGATGCAGATCTCCCCGGGCACGCCGATCGGCACCGGATTGAGTGCCCGGTCGAGTAGATAGCAGCGGGTGTTGGCGATCGGCCGGCCGATCAAGACCGGTTCCCCGCGCTCGACATGCGTGACGATGCAGCCCACCGTGGTCTCGGTGGGGCCGTACTCGTTGACGATGTCGATGGCCGGGTCGAGGTCTTTGAGGATGTTGACCTGCTCGGGGGTCAGGGCCTCGCCGCCGATGATCGCCCGGCGCACATTGGTTTCACGGATGTCGAGGTGGGCGAGCATGGAGAGGTGGGCCGGCGTGAGCTTGACGATGTCGATCGGTGTTGCGGGGCTGAAGTTATCCCGCAGGATGGCGTCGATGCCCAGCGTTTCCGGATAGATGTACAGGGTGCGCGAGCGCAGCAGACTGAGGAAAATGCAGGTCACCGTAAAGTCGAAAGCCAGCGGCGTGAACAGCCCGAAGTCCCCGGCGACGCGGCCGTCGAAATAGAAGTCCAGTGCCCACTGGAGGTAGCTCATGAGCTGACGGTGCTCGATCTGACACCCCTTGGGTCTGCCGGTGGAGCCGGAGGTGTAGATCACGTAGGCGAGTTGGTCCCCGCGGGGCCGCGGCAGCGGCTCCCCGACGGCAGTCGCGGGTGGGGACTCGGGGGCTTGCAGCAGCCCCTCCAGCAGCGGCCCTGTCAGGACCAGGCGGCAGTCGGCGTCCGCCAGGATCTCGGCACGGCGTTGGGCCGGATAGTCTGCGGCGATCGGCAGGTAGGCGCCGCCGGCTTTGAGCACCCCGAGGATGGCCACGATCATCGCGTCCGAGCGCTCGATCATGATCGCGACCCGGTCGTCGGCGCCAATCCCATGGTCGGCCCGCAGCCGCCGGGCGAGCCGGTCGGTGTGGGCGTCGAGCGCGCGGTAGCTCAGCGTGCGCCCGGCGCAGGCCAGGGCCACCTGCTGCGGCGTGCGCCGCGCCGCCGCGGCGAAGCCGTCGAGGACTGTGCGTTCCCCGGGCAGCGGCGCCGCCGTGCGGTTGAAATCGATCAGGATCCTTTGCCGCTCGGCGGGGGTCAGCAGGGGCAGGTGGGCGAGCGGCGTTGCGGGCTGCGCGACCGCGCCGCGCAGCAGGGTCTCCAGGTGACCGAGCAGCCGCCGTATGCGGGCCTCCTCGAACAGCCGGGTGTTGTACTCGATCCGACCGGCGACCCCCGTCGGGGTCGCGCAGAAGAATAGGGTCAGGTCAAAACGGCTCTGGACGGACGCCAGGGGCTCGGGGCGGCACGACAGGCCGGGCAGCCTGAGGGTCTCACCCCCGTCGGGTGCGAGCACCACCATGACGTCGAACAACGGCGAGCGGCTGCGGTCGCGCGCCGGAGCCACATCCTCGACCAGGAGGTCGAAGGGGTAGAGCTGGTGCCGATAGGCATCCAGGGTCGCTTCGCGCACCTGCGCCAGCAGCGCGGCGAAGGGCTGTTCGCCGTCAATGCGCAGACGCAGGGCCAGGGTGTTGGCATAGAAGCCGAGTTGCTCCTCCAGCTCGACGCGGGGCCGTCCGGCGACCGGGGTGCCGATGACGAGGTCGTCTTGGCCAGTCCAGCGATACAGCACGGCCGCGACGAGTGCGGTCAGGACCATGAAGGGGGTGCCGCCGCCGACGCGGGCGAGGGCAGTCAGCGGGCAGTCGAAGGCGAATGCCAGGCGCCGGCCGGCGAAGGTCTGCCGCGGCGGCCGGTTCTGGTCCAGCGGCAGGTCGAGAGCCGGCAACTCCCCGGCGAATCGCGCGCGCCAGTAATCCCGCGCCTCAGCCAAAGCGCCGCTGTGCAGCAGGGCCTGTTGCCAGACGGCGTAGTCGCGGTAGTGGATCGACAGCGGGGGCGGTCCCGCGTCCGCGTGCTCGGCGCCCGGCCGATAGCGGGCGGCGAGTTCCTGCAGCATCCGCTCCACCGACCAGCCATCGGCTACGATGTGATGACCTCGCAGCAGCAGCAGGTGCTCGTCCGGGGCGGTGCGCATCAGCTCGGCGGTGAACAGCGGTCCCCGCTCCAGGTCGAAGTCCCGGCGGGCGCGGGCCTCGAAATAGGCCAGGGGTTCGGGGACGGCCTCGACGATCCGCAGCAGGTCCGCAGACGGTTCCGGCAGGATGCGTTGGCGCGGCTCGCCGTCGCGTGTGCAAAACACGGTGCGCAGGATTTCGTGGCGCTCCACCAACGCCCGCAGGGCGCGCGCGAGGGCGTCGGCGTCGAGCGGGCCGGCGATGCGGTAGGCCGCGGCCAGGTTGTAGGCGCCGGCGGCCTCCGCGCGCTGGCAGAGGATCCAGACCCGGCGCTGGGCGTGGGTCAAGGGGTAGTCCGCTGCCGGCGGTGCCCGGACGATCGGCGGCAGGGCCTGGGCGACGCGCAGGTCGGCGATGCGGGCGAGCGCGGCGATGGTCGGCGTATCGAACAGCTCCGCGAGCTCCAGGCGGATGCCGGTCAGGGCCGCGAAGCGGTTGATCACTTGGGTCGCCTTCAGGCTGTGGCCGCCCAGATCGAAAAAGCTGTCTGCGCTGCCGATGCCATCGACCCCCAACACCTCGGTCCAGATCGCGGCCAAGAGCTGTTCCTGCGGGGTCTGGGGCGGGGTCCGCACGTGCGCGCGGCGACCCGGCAGCGGGCAGGCGGCCAGGACGCGCCGGTCGATCTTGCCGTTGGCCGTCAGCGGCAGCGACTCCAGGGCGATGACGTACGGCGGCACCATGTAGTCCGGCAAGTCGCGCCGCAACTGTTCCTGAAGCGCCTCGGCCCCCGGCTCCGCGGCGCCGTCGCGCGGCACCACATAGGCCACCAGCGGCGGATCGTCGCCCGCCGCGCCCCCCGGCTGCGGGTCGTGCCTGACGACCGTGGCCTGCGCCAGCGCCGGGTGGCGCATCAGCTCCAGCTCGATCTCGCGTAGCTCCACCCGGAAGCCGCGCACCTTCACCTGAGAGTCCGTGCGGCCGAGCACCTCCAGGGTGCCATCGGCAAGCAGGCGCCCGAGGTCGCCGCTACGCCAGACGCGGTTGCCGTCGCCCAGCTCCCAAAACGTCGCCCGATCGCGATCCGGGCGGCCCCAATAGCCGGGACAGACATAGGGGCTCGCGACGGCAATCTCCCCGTAAACGCCGGTGTCTTCGCCGGCATCATCGAGCAAGGCGATCCGGGTTTCCGCAAGCGGCAGGCCAACCGGGACCCGTCCGGCCGCGACGACGCTGTCCCGGTCGAGCACCCCGAGCAGCGCAAAGCTCGCCTCGGTCGCGCCCAGGCCGTTGACGAACAGGCAGTCGGGGGCGAAGTGGCGCCGGTAGGGCGTGAGGTCTTCCGCCACCACCGCCTCGCCGCCCAGGACGATCAGGCGCACGCTCGCAAAGCGCTCCGCGGGGTCCAGGCTCCGCGTCCAATAGCGGTAGACGGTCGGGGTCGAATGGTAGACGGTGATCCGCTCGCCGCGCAGGCGCTCGCCCAGCGCGCCGAGATCATTGAGCCGCAGGTCGATGGGGTAGAGGGTCGCGCCGTTGAGCAGCGCGCCGAAGATGTCGATGACCGCGGCGTCGTAGTTGTAGGGCGCAATCTGCGTCAGCCGGTCGTCGTGGGAGAGGTGCAGCCGATTGCTGTAGGTGCGGATGTAGTGCAGGACGTTGCGCTGGGTCTGCACCACGGCCTTCGGCTCGCCGGTGGAGCCCGAGGTATAAAGCAGATAGGCCGGGCGGTCGCCGTCGCGGGCGGGCGGCGGGGGGGCGTCACTGGCGGGGAGCGCGTCGATCTCGACGACCGGCAGCCGCTCGCCGGCCAGCGCGTGCATGAGTGCCCGGTGGCGGGCGTCGGTCAGCGCGATGCCGGGGCGGGCGTCGTCGATGATGCGGCGCAGCCGCGGCGTCGGGACGTTCGGGGGCAGGGGGACGTAGGTCTTGCCGGCCTTGAGCGTTCCAAGGATGGCCGTGATCGCCGCGGCCCCGTGCCCGAACAACAGCACCACCCGCGCGGCCGACGGATGGGCGAGCAGCGCCCGCGCGATCCCGTTGGCTCGGCGGTCCAACTCCTGGTAGGTCCAGGCCCGGTCGCCCACGATGACCGCCGGGTGTTGCGGAAAACGCCGCGCTTGGCGCGCGAAGCACTCGGCGAGGTCCTGCGCGTCGGGCGGCAACGGCTCCCAAGGATTGGCGGGGGCGACGGTCCGCGCGGGAGCCGCGGCCAGGGTGCGGGGCCGGATGGCGAGCGCCCGTGCCGGCTGGTGCGGTGCGGCCAGGGCCTGCGCGATCAGCGAGCGCAGGCGCCGGGCCAGCAGCGCGGCATCCCGGTCGTCCAGGAAGGCCGGATTGTGCTCCAGATCGACCCGCACGTCCGCTCCGTCATGGTACCGCCGGATGTAGACCTCCAACGGATTGGGATTGGCGCCGTGGCTCAGGGCGCGGGCGACGGCCGGACTGCCGGCG
The DNA here is from genome assembly GCA_013426805.1 of Chromatiaceae bacterium. GTDB lineage: Bacteria > Pseudomonadota > Gammaproteobacteria > Chromatiales > Chromatiaceae > Thiodictyon. The sequence continues at coordinate 63,015 of JACDZG010000004.1, read as the reverse complement.
AAGTCCAGATCGTAGTCGTGGCGCTCGTAGGAGACGACCAAGGCGAACAGCCCGTGTTGGCGCGACAGGCCGAGTGCCTGGTAGATGGCGCCGAGCGGGAAGCACTGGTGGCGGTAGTCGCGGCGCAGGTGGGCGGCGATGGTTGTGACCAGGTCGGGCCAGGACCGGTCCAGGTCGAGCCGCAGCCGCACCGGCATGATGCCGGCGAACAGACCAACGACGCGCCGCTGTTCGGCGGTCGCCCGATTGCGCAGGGGCAGGCCGACGACCAGCTCCCGCACCCCGGACACCCGGGCGAAGTAGACGTACAGCAGGGCGAGAAAGACATGAAAGAGCGAGCCGCCGCCGGCCGCCGCCAGCGCTTCAAGGCGGCGGACATCGGCCCACGGGAGGTCGATGGCAAGGGTTCGGCTCGTCGGTCGGCGGGGCGTCGCGTCGCCGGTGCAGCGCCGGGACAGGGGCGCCTCCGGGATGTCCGGGAACTGCGCGAGCCAGTGATCCCGCGCCCGGGCGAAGCGGTCGCTCGCCCGAAAGGCCGCGTCCGCGGCGATGACGTGGCGGTAGGAGCCGCCGCCCACCCAGGGGCGCAGGGTCCCGGCCAGGGTATTGTAGGCCACGGCCAGATCCTGGGCGATCAAGGAGATGGCCCAGCCATCCGCGATCAGGTGATGGAACTTCAGCAGGCAGAAGGAATGGCGGTCGGGCGTACGCACCAGGGCGAGGCGATGCAGCGGGGCCTCGTAGAGGTCGAACGGGCGGGCCATCTCCTCGCGCATCCAGGCCAGGGCCGCGGCCCGCGAGGGCCGCTCGACGAGCAGCTCCGCCGGCTCCGGCCCGGCCTGGTCCGCCGCCATGAAGACCTGCCGCGCCATGGCGCCGTCGGCCACCAGGCGGATGCGCAAGGCCTCGTGCCGGGCGATGACGCGTGCCGCGGCCGCGGTGAACATCTGCGCGTCAAGGGGGGCGTCGATTTCCAGATAGCCGCCGATGTTATAGCGGGGACATCCGCGCTCGAGGGTCTGGCCGAGCCACACCTCCTGCTGAGGCAATGACAGCGGCAGGCAGGCCCCAGCGGGCTCAACGGGTGCAGTCGACATCGGGATGCGCCTCGGGTCGGTAAGGATTCGGGTCGAGTCATCGTCACAACGGCGCCGCTTGCGCGCGCGGCGAATGAGTGCGAACGCACGCCGCGCCATCGCCAATCGGCGCGAGCGACCTTAGCGAGCGGCGGCTGCGCGGAGTATTCGCGCGGGGTGCGGCCAATGAATCTGAGCGTAGGGATTCTTCGGCTCGCGCTGGTGTGCCGGGTCGGAATAATGATGGCCGATATTGGCCTGGCGGGCGAGCTCGCACACCAGTCCCAGCGCGATCGCATCCTCCATCGCAATGCCCGTCGAGTCAAATATGGTCAGTTCGTCGCGCCGACTCTCAAAGGCGCCCGGGCATTCGACGACGGTCTGCAGTTCGACGCAACGAGGAGAAGCGATTTGGTCCTCGGTCAAGCTCTGGCATTCGCCCTCGACGCGCGCCTGATCCAATAAATCAGTGGCAACGAAGGCCGCTCTCGTCAACGCCGGCGCCAATTCGAGCTTGCCCGGCAAATCGGCGCCGACCGCATTGATATGGACATGGTGTCGTAAATGACGTGCCCCGATGACCGGTGCCGCACCCACCGGCACCGTCGTCGCGGTACAGAGAATATCGCAGTGGCGCTCAATCTCGTCCAGGCCCGCGAGCTGTATCGGCACGCCCAGGAAGGAGAGCCTTGCCGTCAAGCTCTTCAGCGCTGCGGCATCGATATCGAACGCCAGGACCCGCTCGATCGGCAGTACGCGAGATAACGCGTGGGCCTGAGTCACTGACTGCAATCCGCAGCCGACGAGTCCGAGGGTCGCGCTATCCGCGGCGGCAAGATACCGACTGGCCACCGCCGATGCGGCACCGGTCCGCATTGCGGTCAGCAATCGTCCGTCGGCAATCTCCGCAATCTGCCCGGTGCGAAAATCACAGCGGGCGATCACTGCGCCAATGGTGGGAAGGGCATGATGTTCAGGGTTTCTCGGGAAATAACTGACGACCTTGATCACGACGTCGGTAGCGCTCTCGCACACCGGCATCCACTCGATCAGGTTATCCTCTCGCACAAACCCGGTGCGCCTGCTGTGCACCATCTCGCCGCGCGCCAGGGACTTGAAGCCATCGTCGATTCCGGCGATCAGGCGATCCATGAAGTAATCCGCGCCATAGGTAGAGACGACGGCGTTAATATCTGATTCAGAAAGAAAAAACACGCGATTTTCCTCACTGGCGGAATTGCTTGCCGGCGCCTTGGCCGATACCTTTGGTGGCCGCGACCCAGGCCGATGGTGGTGGCAACACGAGCCGGATTCATTGGCGTGCACGATTATACCGCGAGGCGCCGTACACAACAAGGTCGAATGGCGGTCGGGCCAGCCGGAGCGATGAAGAACCGGATGCTTCACGACGCGGAACGCGTTATGCTGTATTGTCACCCCGTTGGGGCCTGGCGGTGCCCGACGGCGGAATGTGCCGTCCCCGCGTCCGACCTGCCGACCGGGCAAACCGATTCGCCGCCGATCGATCCATACCGATGAAGATCTTCAAATATCTCGAAGAAGACGAGGCCCCGGTGAAGGGGATCGTGATCATGACCGCGGTGTCGGGCCTGGCCAATGCCCTGCTCCTGGCGATCGTCAATCTGTCCGCGGAAATGATCTGGAGTCACACGCTCGAGACCCGCTATCTGGCCATGTACCTGGTGGTCTTCGTGCTCTACGGCTACACGCAGAAATACGCCCTGTCCGAGACCATTGTCGCCGTCGAGACCCTGATCAATAAGACGCGGCTGCGTATCGCCGACAAGCTCCGCCGGGTGGAGCTCGACTTCGTCGAGGCCGCCGATCGCGGCGATATGTATACCCGCCTGACTCAGGAGAGCAACATCATCTCCCAGTCCACGCTGCTGCTCATCACGGCCGCCCAGTCGCTGATGGTGCTGATCTTCAGCTTCATGTATCTGGCTTTCCTCTCTCCGCTCAGTTTCGTGCTGAACGTGGTCGTCCTCGCACTCGCCATCCAAACCTATATCGTATTCGAGGGTGGCATCCGCGAGCGGATGCAGGCGGCGGCGCAGAAAGAGGCGCGCTTCTTCAGCTATTTCGGCCATCTGATCGATGGCTTCAAGGAACTCAAGATCAATCGTGCGAAAAGCGACGACCTGTTTCGCGGCATCGCGCGGCTGTCGCGCGAGACCGAGGACCTGCGCATCGAGGTCGGGTCTCGTCAAGTCGTCACGCTGATTTTCGGACGGATGGTGTTCTACGTCCTGCTGGGCCTGATCGTCTTCGTGGTGCCGGTGCTCCACCCGAGCCAATCCGAGGATATCTACAAGATCGCCACCACCGTGCTGTTCATCATCGGCCCGATCGGTCTGGTCCTGTCGGCGATGCCGGCGGTCACCCAGAGCAATGTAGCGCTCGGCAATCTCGATGCCTTGGAGCGTGAGTTGGACCAGGCCATCGCCGCCCGCGAGCTGGGCGAGTCCAAGGACCCGCCGCCCGCCTTCGAGACCCTCGGGATGTGCGGTGTCGGCTTCTCCTATCAGGACCGCCAGGGCCGGCCCTTGTTCTCGGTCGGGCCGCTCAATCTGACGTTGCGGCGCGGTGAACTGCTGTTCGTGGTCGGCGGCAATGGTAGCGGCAAATCGACGCTGCTCAAGCTGCTCGCGGGCCTCTACCTGCCCGACCAGGGCACCCTCGTCGTCGATGGCAAGGCCCTGGCACCTGCCGACTATGCGGCCTATCGGGAGTTGTTTGCCATCGTCTTCACCGATTTTCACCTGTTCGACCGGCTCTATGGCCTGCCCGAGGTCGATGCCGGGCGGGTCGCCGAATTGCTGCGGCTGCTGCAGTTGGAGACCAAGACCCGCTTTCACCAGGGAGAATTCAGTCACCTGAATCTCTCCACCGGTCAGAAGAAGCGGCTGGCCTTCCTGACCGCGGTCCTGGAGGATAAAGCGGTCTATCTCTTCGACGAACTCGCCGCGGATCAGGACCCGCAGTTCCGCCGGTTCTTCTACGAGAGCATCCTGCCCGATCTTCAGCGCCAAGGCCGTACCATCGTTGCCGTGACCCATGACGACCGCTGGTTCCAGGTCGCCGATCGGGTCCTGAAGATGGAGGAGGGCGGGCTGGTGGAATACCAATCCGATCACGGGTCGTCCGGGCCGTCCGGGACGATGCGCTGAGCGCATGACGGATTGCGCTCGGCGGTGCGGCGGCGCCAGCGCCATCTGCCGGGGCAGGGTCGCGCTCAAGACCCGCCGGCCTCATCCGCCGCCACCGCCTCGATGAGCGACAGCCGGCTGTGGGCCACCGGGACGATGCGCGCCAGGCGCAGTCCGGCCGCAGCCAAGAGCGCTGCGAATTCGTCCGCCGTGCGCTCGCGGCCGCCGCCGTAGAGGGCGAGCATCTCGATGTCGGAGAATTTGGCAAACACGCTTCCCGGGTCCTCGCCGATCAACTGCTCGACGATCAACACCCGTCCCTGCCGCGGCATGGCCTGTCGGCAGCGCGCGAGCAGGCCGATGCACTGGGCGTCGTCCCAGTCGTGCAGGACGTGCTTGAGCACATAAAGATCGGCCCGGCCCGGCGCGTCGGTGAAGAAATCCCCGCTCACAAATGACAAGCGCTCACCGAGCGCCCCGGACTCGGCGTCGGCGACGACCGCCGGCCGGTCCAGCACCCGGCCGCGGGGTCCAGGGAAGCGCGTCAGGATGGCCTTCAGCAGTGCGCCGTGTCCGCCGCCGATGTCGACGATCTCGCCGCAGTCCGCGAAGTCGTAGGCGGCGGCGATCAGCGGTCCCATGGTAGCGCTGTCATGGCTCATCGCGTCGTCGAACAGGCGCGCCGGCTGCGGATGTGCCGTGAGATAGTCGAACGGCGGCACGCCATGGGCCTGGGTGAACGCGGATTGGCCGGTGCGCAGGGTATGGTCGAAGTCCCGCAGGGTATCCCAGAAGGTGGCGGTATTGAGCCAGATCAGGAAGGCGTGGATAGTCCCCGGCGTGGCGGGGCGCAGATACTCGCTGGCCGCGGTATTGGCGAACACGCGGGGTTCGGTCTCGCGAAAAATTCCCAGGGCGCTCAGGGCGCGCAGCACCCGATAGAGTGCATCGGCATTGGTCGCGGTCGCCGCGGCGAGCTCGCCGACGCTCCGGGGGCCGGCGGCGAGGTGCTCGGCGAAACCCAGGCGCGCGGCGTCGCCGATCAGTCGGGCGATGGCCCGGCCGTGCAGGGCCAGGAGCAGCAGAACGGGCAGTGGCAGATCGGGGGGCATCGCTTGGCTCCGAAGGCGGTGGGTGCTGGGAATCGCTCGCGGCTCACAGTCCGCGGCCATCGAGGTGGCGGGTGATGGTGTCGGCGAGCGCCTGACCGTCCGCGGCCTCAAGGATATTGAAGTGGTTGCCGGGGATGGTCTCAACCGTCAGTCCGCCTTGGGTCAGTGGCCGCCAGCCGGCGATCGGCTCACCCATGCGGCGGTCGTAGGGCAGGCTCTCCGCGGCCTTGAGGTAGAGGATCGGCGCGCGGGCCGGGCGCGGCGGCCGATACTCGCACATGATCTGGTTGTGGTGCTTGTAGACGCCGAGGAAGCGTTTGCCCTCGGCGACGTCGAAATCCATCAACGGGCGGGCGCGCTTGATCTCCCCGAAGATGTAGCCGAGTTGGTCGTCGTAGGTCGTGTATTGGTCCAGGTCCGCCAGCGCGATGCCCTGGGCGGGCAGGCGCTCGAGCAGGAAGGCGATATCGTCGGTCTCGTAGCTGATGTCGATGGGCGCCGGGGTGTCGAACATCAGGACCAGTGCCACCTCCTCGCCCGCGGCCTCCAGTTGCACGGCCATCTCGAAGGCGGTGGTGCCGCCGGAGGACCAGCCGGCGAGTAGATAGGGGCCGTGTGGCGCGACGCCGCGCAGTTCTTCGATATAGGCGGCGGCCATCGCGGGGACATCGGCATGGGGCGTCTGGCCCGGTTCGATACCCCGGCCTTGCAGGCCGTAGAACGGACGCTGCTCGCCCAAACGGTGGGCCAGGGTGGTGTAGCGGAAGACCGTCCCGCCGGCGGGGTGCATGCAGAACAGCGGCGTGCGCTCGCCGCGCGGCTGTAAGGCGACCAGCGAGCGCCAGGCTTCGCCGCCGCTACCCCGGGCGATCCGCTGGGCCAGTTGGGCGACCGTGGCCTCCCCGAACAGCGTGGCGATCGGCAACGCGGTGCCGAAGCTGTGGTTGAGGCGGGAGATCAGCTTGACGGCCAGGAACGAATGTCCGCCTAGCGCAAAGAAATCGTCGTGCACGCCGATCGGATGCACGCCCAGGATCTCCTCCCAGAGCCGGGCGAGGCGCAGCTCGCGCTCGGTGCGGGGGGGGACGAAGCCCGCCCCCGCGGGCGACACGGCGGCGCTGCCCGCCCGCCCGGCCAGGGCGCCGTGGTCGAGCTTGCCGTTCGGCGTCAGTGGCAGGTCGGCGAGGACGGCGAAGGCGGCCGGGATCATGTAGTCGGGCAGCCGCGGCTTCAGGAAGGCCCGCAGGTCCGCGGCGGCCGGCGTCTGGCCCGCGCGCGGGGACAGATAGGCCACCAGCCGCTGGTCCTCGGGGGCGTCCCCCTCCAGCAGCACGGCCACGGCGGCCACGCCCGGGTGCTCGGCGAGCACGGCCTCGATCTCGCCCGGCTCCAGCCGGAAGCCCCGCAGTTTGAGCTGGCGGTCGAGCCGGCCGAGGTACTCCAGGCTGCCGTCCGGCAGGAAACGGACCTGGTCACCCGTTCGGTACAGGCGGACCGGCGGCGGCGGCGCTTCCGGTTCCGGGCCGGGCAAGGTCAGCTCGACGAATCGCTCCGCGGTCAGTTCGGGACGCTTCGGATAGCCCCGGGCCAGGCCCAGGCCGGCCAGATACAGCTCGCCGCCGACCCCCATCGGAACCTGCTGCCCGTTGGGGTCCAGGACGTAGACCCGGGTATTGGCCAACGGCCGGCCGATGGGGATGCGGCCGGCCGCGACCTGGGCCGCGGTCACGCGCGCGCAGGTGGACCAGACGGTGGTCTCGGTGGGGCCGTAGACGTTGTACAGGACCCGGCCCTTCTCCAGCAGTGCGCGGGCCAGGTCGGTCGGCAGGGACTCGCCGCCGCACACCATCGTCAGGCCCGGGGTCCCGGTCCAGCCGGCGGCGAGCAGCAGCCGCCAGGTGGCCGGCGTTGCCTGCATGACGGTGATGTCGCCGTCGGCCAGGCGGGCGGCCAGGCGCTCGCCGTCGCCGGTCTGTCCTTGGGGCATCACCACAATATGCGCCCCGACCAGCAGCGGCAGCCACAACTCCAGGGCGGCGATGTCGAAGGCGATGGTGGTGACCGCAAGCCAGGTGTCCGCCGGCGTCAGGGCTAGCTCCTGCTGCATCGCGCAGAGCAGGCTCAGCAGGGCCGGCTGCCCGATCTCGACCCCTTTGGGCCGGCCGGTGGAGCCGGAGGTATAGATCGTGTAGGCCCGTCCCGCGGCCGCCGGGGTATCCGGCAGGTCGTCGGGGCTCAGGCCGGCGAGGGTCTCGGCCTCCCGGTCGAGGCACAGGATCGGCACCGGCGCGGCGGGCAGGGTCTCCCCCAGCCGGGACTGGGTCAGCAGCAGGTCGGCGTCGGCGTCGGCGATGATCAAAGCGAGCCGCTGGGCCGGCGCCGCGGGGTCCAGCGGCAGGTAGGCGGCGCCGGCCTTCAGGATGCCGAGCAGGGCGGCCACCAGGTCCGGCGAGCGCTCCAGGTACAAGGCGACCAGTGCCCCGGGGCGCACCCCGCGCGCGGCCAGCAGGCGGGCGATCCGATTGGCCCGGGCGTCGAGCGCGCCGAAGCTCAGGTGGGTGTCACCGCAACTCAGAGCGAGCGCCTGCGGCGCGCGCCGGACCTGCGCTGCGATAAGCCGCGACAGGGGCGCGGACGGGACCTCAAGCGGCCTGGGGCTCACGCTCCAGTCCCGCAGCGCGCGCAGCTCGTCCGGGGTCAGCAGCGGGACCCGCGCGACGGACTCCGCGGGGCGCTCCGTCAGGGTCGAGACCAGTTGTCCGAACTGGGCCGCGAGCCGGGCGGCGCGCTCGGAGGTAAACAGGCGCGTGTTGTATTCGAGGAAGCCGGCGACGCCGGCCGGGGTCTCATTCAGTTCGAGGGTCAGATCGAACTTGGCGACCGTGCCCGCCCGCGGCAGCGGGGTGAGGCTCAGGTCCGGCAGGCGGAGCGCCTCGACGGGGACGTTGCGCAGTGCCAGCATGACCTGGAACAGCGGAGCATAGGCGAGGTTGCGCGGCGGCTTGAGCTCCTCGACCAGCTTCTCGAAGGGCAGCTCCTGGTGGCTCAGCGCGTCCAGGACCGTGGTCCTGACCCGTCCCAGCAACCGCTCGAAGGCGGGATCTGCGGACAGGTCGATGCGCAAGGCCAGGGTATTGACGAAGAAGCCGATCAGGGGCTCGGTCAGGGGCTCGTCCCGGTTGGCGACCGGCGCGCCGATGACGATCGAGGTCTGCCCCGACCAGCGACGCAGCAGCACGGCGAAGACCGCCAGCAGAACCATGAACAGGGTGGTGCCGGTCGCGCGGCAGAGCCGCCGCACGGCCGCCAACTGGTCGGCGGCCAGGGCGATCGGCACGCGTGCCCCGTCGAAGCCCTGTACCGGCGGGCGGGGATGGTCGGTCGGCAACACCAGCAGGGCGGGGGCGTCGGCGAGCTGCCGCCGCCAATAGGCCAGGTGCCGCTCGAGGGTCGAGCCGCGCAGCCGCTCGCGCTGTCGGCAGGCATAGTCGGCGTACTGCACCGTCAACTCGGGCAGCGGCGCGGGCCGACCCTCCCGATAGGCCCGGTACAGGATCGACAGCTCCCGGTTCAGGATCCCCATGGACCACATGTCGGCGAGGATGTGGTGCAGGGTCGCGAGCAGCACATGGCGGGGTACCCCGGCTGGCGTATCGGCGAGCTGCAGCAGGCGCAGGCGCAGCAGCGGCGGCCGCGCCAGATCGAACGCAGCGGCGGCGTCGGCGGCGGCGACCCGCTGCACCGCCGCCGACTGCTCGGCTTCCGGCAGCCCGCGCAGGTCCTCCAGCGGCAGGCGCAACGGGGCCGGCGGCGCGACGACCTGCAGCGGGCTGCCGTCGCGCTGGGGGAAGCCGGTGCGCAGGATCTCGTGACGGCGGCAGATCTCGGTTAAGCTCGCCTCCAGGGCGGGGACGTCGAGGGCACCGGTCAGGATCAGCCCGGCCGACTCGTTGTAGGCCACCGCCGACTCTTGGATCTGGGCCAGAAACCACAGCCGCTGCTGGGCGAAGGACAGCGGCAGGTCCCGATCCCGCGGGACCGGTACCAGGCGCGCACCGTCCGTCGCACCGGATGGCTCCTCCCCCGGCCCGGCCGCGGCCGCCTCCCCCGCGCTCAGCAGGGCCATGAGCTCGGCCTTGTGGGCGGCGAGCGTGGGGCGCAGGGCGGCCATGGCGTCCTCCTGGCCCTTGGGAACCCGCAGGCGCAGGTGCGCGCCTTCGCACCACAGGCGGATATCGCGGGCGTGCAGCTCGCCGAGCAGTGCCGCGACCGAGGTCGGCGACGCGGCTGGCGCCGGGGTGTCATAGTTCATGGATGCTCGCCTCGTCGTCGTCCGCGCAGCTGTCAGCGCCCGTCCCGGCGACCCGCAGCGCCCCGATCCGCAGGGCCAGGTCGGCGAGCACCGGTGTCTGGTAGAGGTCGCGCAGGGCCAGCGGCGGCGCGAGCTGCTCGCGCAGGACCGTGGTCAGCCGGATGGCCAGCAGGGAGTCCCCGCCGAGGGCGAAGAAGTCGTCCTGCGCCTGAACCGCCGCGACGCCGAGGAGCTCCTCCCAGTGCCGGGCCAGTTGCCGTTCCAGGTCCGTTGCGAGAGCCTGACGATCGGTCGCGGCGGCCACCGCCGGCCGCGCGGCCGCGGGCAGGGCCGCGCGGTCCACCTTGCCGTTGGCGCTCAAGGGCAGGGCGTCCAGCATCAGGATGCGGCTCGGCAGCAGGTGCGCGGGCAGCCGCTCGCGCAGGTGCTCGCGCAATGCCGCGGTGCCGTCCGCCGCGGCCTGATGTCCGCTCTGCATCCAGTGCCGCGTCTGCTCCGGCGCGATCGGACCGCCTAAGTGGCTGTGCAGCAGGATCTGGTCGGACTCGAGCCGGAACAGTTCCCGCCGGCTCGCAAAATCCAGGCTGCCGATCGGGCACAGACCGATGCCGTGCGCCGGTGCCAGCTCCATGAGCAACTGGCTCATATAGCCGGCTTCCAGCAGACAGAAGTCCCGCGCCCAATCGCCGTACAGCGGGCGGATGGCGTCCAGCCGGCCGATCAGGAACAGACCGAATGCGGACTGCTCGAAGATGCGCCGGTTGAAGTCTCCGTGCTCGGCATAGGCGGCCCCCGCGACCCCGTCCCCGGGGGCCACCGGGTCGAGGCGGTGAGCGACGGGATGATAATAGTAGATGCCGGCGGTAAGCCCCTCGACCCGCCCCGGCCGCACCGACAGGTAGGTCTGCACCGGATAGGCGTTGCCCGCTGACGGGTAGCGGTACTTCGGCAGCGGGGCGCCCGCCACCGGCAACGCCATCAGACCGGCCAGCAGGGCGGCGAGCGCCGCCAGCGGCAGGGGCTCGGCGCGGAAGTCGCGATAGCTCTGGCGGGCCAGGTAGGTCTGGGTCAGGGCCTCGTCCAGCGTGGGCCGCGGTAGTGCCTGGCTGCCTGGGGCTGCGCTGCCGCCGCGCAGTCCGGGCTGGCGCAGCTTGTGCTCCAGGCGCGCCACCTGGTCCATCAGGATGTCCCCGGTTGGTGCCGACCCGTAGTCCTCGGTCTGCGGCCGGCGGGGGACGACATAGGCGACGAGCTGTCCGTCCGCGACCGTCACGACGGTTTCGCGCACCTGCGGGTGGTCGCGGAGCGCGGACTCGATCTCGCCGAGTTCGATGCGGTAGCCCCGCAGCTTGACCTGGAAGTCCTCACGGCCGAGGAATTCGATAGTGCCGTCCGGCAGTCGGCGTCCGAGGTCGCCGGTGCGATAGAGGCGCTCGCCGGTGTACGGATGGATGATGAAGCGCGCGGCGGTCTTGTCCGGGTCTCCCCAGTAGCCCTGGGCGAGACCGATGCCGCCGATGTAGAGCAGCCCCGTGACCCAGGTCGGGCAGGGCCGCAGGTGCGCGTCGAGGACCTGGACGGTCTGATTGCGCATGGGCCGGCCGTAAGGAATGCTGCGCCACGCGGGGTCGATGGCGCCGACAGGGAAGCAAATCGACCAGATCGAGGCCTCGGTGGCCCCGCCCAGGCTGTGCACGGCGAGGTCCGGCCAGAGTGCGCGTATCGTCGTGGGCAGGTCCAGCGGGATCCAGTCGCCGCTGAGCAGGCACAGGCGCAGGTGCCCGCCGCGCGGCCGGGACGGGCGCGCGGCGAGGTGGTCGGCGAGGACCTGCAGCAGCGCCGGGACGCTGTTCCACAGGCTGACCCGGTGGCGCTGCATCAGCTCGACCCAATGAGATGGGTCGCGGGCGCGCTCGGCCGCGGGCAGCACCAGGGTGGCACCGGCGGCGAGCACACCGAAGATATCGTAAACCGACAGGTCGAAGCTCAGCGCCGAGAGCCCGAGCAGGCGGTCCCGCGCCGTGACGCCGTAGCGCTCGTTGACGTCGAGGATGGTGTTGACCGCGCCCCGGTGGTCGATCGTCACGCCCTTGGGACGGCCGGTGGAGCCGGATGTGAAAATGACGTAGGCGATGTCCGTCGGCGCCCGCCGGAGCGTCGGCAGGCCGACCGGCGCCGCCGCGCCGGGATCGTCCCAGGTCACCGCCAAACGCTCGATCGCGGGCGGCCACGTGAGGGTCGCGAGCAGTTCGGGCTGGGTGACGGCGAGCCGCACCTGACCCTGCTCCAGCAAGTCCTGCCGCCGCCGGTCGGGCAGGTCGGGGTCGATCGGCAGATAGCCGGCGCCGGCGAGCAGCACGCCATAGACGGCGACCACCTGCGCCCAGCCCTTGGTCATGATCACGGCGACCAGGGTATTTGGCGCGGCGCCCGCCGCGCGCAGCCGCGCGGCGAGTGCTGCGGCACGCTCGGCCAGCTCCCGGTAGGTCAGCGCGTGGTCCGGGGCGACGACGGCGAGCGCCTCGCCGTCGCGGGCCGCCTGCGCGAGGAACAGGCGGTCCAGCAAGTCTTCGGAGCACGGCGCGGCGGTGCGGTTGACGGCCAGCAGCCGCTCGTGCTGGCGCACCGGCAGCAGGTCGTCGGGGCCGCCCGGCGCCTCGCGCCACACTCCCTCGTGCCAGCGCGCATCCGGGGCGGCGAGGCGCTCGAGCAGTCCGCAGTAGGCGGCGAACAGGTCGTCGAGCAGGCCGTCCGGGAACAGGTCGGCGATGGCGTCCCAGTCGAATTTCAGCCGTCCCTGTTCCTCTGAGACCTGGTGGTCGAGCCAGACCTGGGGGGTCTGGCCGATGCCGTAGAGCGTCTCCCCGAGGGGCGGCAGGTCGACCGGCTGCTCGAAGTCCACCAGGGTCAGGGTGCTGGTGAAGACCACCGGCATCGCCGCCGCCTGGGGGTTGCCGCGGTGCCTGGCGAGCTCGCGCAGGACGGTCACGCCGTTGACATGGCGGTGCTCCAGATCTTGCCAGAGCTGCTGCTGGACGCGCTTGGCGCGCCCGAGGAAGCCCTCCGGCGCGCACTGCGCCGTAGGCTCCTGGTCGATCGCGACCAGGATCAGCGAGGTGAAATCCCCGACCAGGGCATTGACCTCAGGGTGGACCGGGATGCGGTTGAACAGGGTCAGGTTCAGCGTGAAGCGCGGCGACTTGCTCCAACGCCCGAGGACCTCGGCGAAGGCGGCGAGCAGCAGGCCCGAGGGCGTCAGCCCGGCGCGGGCGGCGCGTTCCTTCAGGCGCTGCCAGGGTGCTGCCGCCAGGGTGCTTTCGCGGCGCTCGAAGCGCGGTTGGGTCAGGCTCCCCGGCAGCCGGGCCAGCGGCAACTCCGGGGGTGGCGGCAAGCTGTCCAAGCGCGCGCGCCAATACTCCAGGGAGTGCTGGTACCAGGCGGTCTGCTGCCAGGTGCGCTCGGCGAGGATGTAGTCGCGGAACGACAGGGTCAGGGGCTCGAGTTCGGTGTCCGGCCGGTGATAGAGGGTCAGCAGCTCCCGCGAGAGCAGGCGCATGCCCCAGGCGTCGGCCACCAGCGCGTCGAGACCCACATGCAGGACGATGCGCCCGTCGGCAAGTCGCGTGGCGCGCAGGTCGAACAGGGGCCAGCGCGCCGCCGGGAGCACCTGATGGGACATGGTTTCGCGGACCTCGGCGAGCGCCGTTGCCGCCGCGGCCGGGGGCTGTCCCCGCAGATCCAGGACCGGCAGCCGGAACACCGGGACTTCCCGCAGGAACTGCTGCAAGCCGCTCGGCAGCACGATCATGCGCAGCATCTCGTGGCGCTTGATCAGGCGTTGCCAGGCGCGCTCGAAGCGCTCCAAATCCAGGTCCGGGCAGTCCAGCTCCACGTAGGTGTGGGTCGAGACGTTGCCGAGTTCGAAGCCGCTGCCGCGCCCGACCCAGTAGGCCTGCTGGATTTCCGACAGCGGGAAGGGCTCGTAGCGCTCTTCGGGCCGGGGGATGATCGGCGGCAGGCCGGCGATCGGCGCGGGCGGCTGCGCGCGCGCGGCGGCCGGTCGCGAGCGGCACAGATCGACGATGCCGAGCAGATTGTTGCGGAAGGATTCGAGCAGTCCCGCGGCGGTGGTCCGATCCACCCGGACGGGGTCGCAGACCAGCATCAGGCGCAGCCGTGACTGCTTGACGATGCCGCTGAAGAATAATTGGTAAGGCAATTCGCCGTCCGGGGCGGCGGCCTGACCGGAGGACTCCGGGGCGAAGCGCCAGGGCCCCGCGGCGGGCAGATCCTGGTCGAAGCGCCCCAGGTAGTTGAACGCCACCTCCGGTAACGGTCCGTCCGCGAGCCGGTCGGTCAGCCAGCGCAGCACGCCGTAGCCAACGCCGTTGCCGGGTACGGCCCGCAGGTCCTCCTTGATCTTGTTGAGTTGCTCGCCCAAATCCGGCCCCTCGGCCAGCTCCAGCAGCACCGGGTACAGGGCGGTCAGCCAGCCGACCGTGCGCGAGAGGTCGAGCCCGACCGCGGGGAAGTCGCGTCCGTGGGACTCCAGCGCCACCAGGGTCCGGCGACCGCCGTGCCAATGGGCCAGGGTCAAGGCCAGGGCGGTCAGCAGGACGTCGTTGATGCGGGTGTTGTAGACGCGGTGGATCTCCCCGAGCAGGGCCGCGGTGTCCTGCGCGGTGAGCTCCAGGGTCTCGGTCATGGCGTTGCGCACCAGGCTCGGGCCGGCGGCCGGGCGCAGCGGGAGGACCGGGCAGGGGGTGGCGAGCAACCGCCGCCAGTAGGGCAGTTCGCCGTCCAGGGCCGCCGTCGCGGCGATGGCCGCGAGCCGCTCGGCCCAGGTCTTGAAGGCCGCGGTCTTCGGCGGCAACTGCGGCGGCTGGCCGGCCCGCGCCGCGGCGTAGGCCGCGCTGAGGTCGGCGAACAGGAGGCGCCACGACACCCCGTCGATGATCAGGTGATGGGCCACCAGCAGCACGCGGTCGCCGTCGGGCAGGCGCAGCAGCAGGGCCTTGAGCAGCGGGCCGGCGGCCAAGTCGATACTGGCCTGGAGCCGGTCGGCGGCGGGCGCAAGCGCGGTGGGGTCGGCGAGTGTCAGCACCTCCAAGGCGCAGTCCATGGCCGGCTGGTTGTACTGCTCGAGGGTGCCGTTCGCGCCCTCCCGGATGGTGATGCGCAGGGCGTCGTGGTGCTCGAACAGTGCCTGCAGGGCGGTGCGCAGGGCCGCGGGGTCGAGCCGTTCCTCGGCCTTGAGCAGCACGCCGTTGTTGAACCAGTGCCGCGGGGTGCGCAGGTCGCGCAACAGCCAGTGTTGGATCGGCGTCACCGGCACCACCCCCGCGACGGTGTCCTGCGGCACCGGGGGTTGCTCGGCGGCCCCGGCGAGCAGGGGTGCCAAGGTCGCGATGTCCGGGTGGTCGATGAAGTGGCGCAGCCGACAGGAGAAACCACGCTCGGCGAGCCGGGCGATGACCTGGATGGCCTTGATCGAGTCGCCGCCGAGCTCGAAGAAATTGTCATGCACACCCGGCTCGGGGATGCCGAGAACCTGGGTCCAGGTCGCGGCCAGGGCCGCCTCGAGCGCGTTGCGCGGCGCCACCCGCGGTCGCGCCAGGGGGGTCGGCTCGGGCAGGCGCAACCGGTCGAGCTTGCCGTTGGGGTTGTGCGGCAGTGCCTGCATCACCACGAACTGGCCCGGAACCATATAGTCCGGCAAGCGCTCGGCGGCGTAGGCCCGCAGCCGATCGGCCAGCGCCCGCGCCTCCTCGGTGCCGCGGGCCATGGCCAGATAGGCGACCAGACGCCGCTCCCCGCCGCTATCGCGGGCCACCACCGCCACCTCGGTGGCGCCCGGGAAACCGCTCAGCACGCTCTCGATCTCGCCGAGCTCAATGCGGAAGCCGCGGATCTTGATCTGGTGATCGCGTCGTCCGAGCAGCTCGATGGTGCCGTCCGGCAGGAACCGCGCCAAGTCGCCGGTCTGGTACAGCCGCGGACAGTGGGGCAGGCCCGCGGCGGTCGGGAAGGGGTTGGGGATGAAGCGCCGTGCGGTCTCTTCCGGGGCTTGGTGATAACCGCGGGCGACGCCGACGCCGCCGATATAAATCTCCCCGGCGATCCCCGGCGGCACCGGCCGGCGTTGGCGGTCGAGGATGTAGACACACCAATTGGCGTTGGGCCGCCCGACGCTGGCTGGTTCCCCCGGGCGGCGCAGCATGCAGGTGCTGTAACCGGTCTCGGCCGGGCCGTAGACATCGTAAATGCGCCGCAGCCCCGGGGCCGCCCGGTAAAGCGCTTCGACCAGGGCGGTGCTGAGCGGCTCGCCGCCCAGGATCAAGGTCTGCACCGCGGGCGGCAGGCCGCCCGCGGCGAGCAGCCCGCGGGCCACCGACGGGACGGTGTTGATCAGTGTCACCTGCCCGGCGTGGGGCAGCCGCGGGAGTTCCAGCACATGCTCGGCGAGGATCAGCGCTCCGCCCCGGCACCACGGCAAGAAGATCTCGTGCTGGGCCATGTCGAAAGAGCAGGAGGTCCCGGCCAGGACCCCGGCCAGTTCCGCGGGGGCGTGCAGGTGCTGCGCCCAGGCCATGGCCCCCACCTGCCCCCGGTGTTCGAGGGCCACGCCCTTGGGCTGGCCGGTGGAGCCGGAGGTGTAGAGCACGCACGCCAGGTCCTGCGGCCCGACGCCCGATCGCGGCGCCGTGCATGGCTGCGCGGCGAGCCGCTCCCGCTCGGCCGTCAGGTCGAGCACCGGCAGGGTGGCGGTCGCGGCCCGCAGGGCCTCGGCCTGGGCCGCCAGCGCGGTGCTCGTCACCAGCAGCCCCGCCGCGGACTGGGTCAGCATGTAGTGCAGGCGCGGCTGCGGATAACCCGGGTCCAGGGGCAGATAGGCGGCCCCGGCTTTCAGGATGCCGAGCATGGCCACCGGCAGGTCCGGGGTGCGCGGCAGCAGGATGCCGACCAGGCTGCCGGGGCCGATGCCGAGTTCCGCCAACCGCTGGGCCAGGCGGTTCGCCCGTGCTTCCAGCGTGCGGTAATCGAGTCGTTCCTCACCGGCGATCAGCGCCGTCGCTTCGGGGGTGCGCCGGACCTGCGCCTCGACGAGCTGATGCAGACACAGATCCGCCGGATAGTTCATGCGGGTGCGGTTCCAGTCCACGAGCAGACGGTGGCGCTCGGTCTCGTCGATCAGCCCGATGGCGGCGATCGGCGCCGTGTCGTCGGCCAGCACCGCGGCGACGATGGTACGCAGGTAGCCCTCGATGGTCCGCGCAGCGCTCGTCGGGTAGGCATCCAGGTCGTGTTCCAGGATCAACTCCACCGTCTTCCCGGGGCTGATGAACAGGCCCAGATCGTAGTTGATCCGGGCGAAGACGCCGCTGTCGGCGACATGGAACCAGGGGAAGTCGGCGCGGCGCTCGCGCAGGGACTGGCCGACGGGATAGTTTTCGAACACCAGCAGGTGATCGAACAGGCCTTGGCGCAGCGGTGAGCAGGCCTGGATGCGCTGCAGCGGATGTTCCCGATAGGCCTGGCAGCGCGCCCCGTCGGCCTGGACCTCCCGCAGCAGTTCGCCGACGCGCATCTGCGCCGCGAGGCGCACCCGGCTCGGCAGGGTATTGATGAACAGTCCGATCATGTCCTCGATGCCGGGGATGGCCTCGGGCCGCCCGGAGACGGTGACCCCGAACAGCACGTCGTCGCTGTCGTTGCAGCGCGCGAGCAGCAGCGCCCAGCAGGCCGTGAGCACGCTGTAGAGGGTGACCTGATGACGCGCGGCGAGCCGGCCCAGGGCCGCGGTCAGTTCGGCGTCGAGGCTGAAGCAGTGCTGGCCATGGGAGCGGTCGGCGGCCGCTGCCGCGATCGGCGCGCCGCCGCGGTGGGGCACCCCGGTGGGCGTCTCGAAGCCTGCCAGGTAGTCGGTCCACCACCGGTCGGCGGCGGCCTCGTCGCGCGCGCCGAGCCACCGGATATAGGTCGCGTAGGGCGTCGGCGGCGGCAGATCCGGGACCTGCCCCTCGGCCAGGGCCTGATAGAGCTGCAGCAGTTCCCGGTAGAGGATGCCCGAGCACCAGCCGTCGAGAATGATATGGTGGAAGCTCCAGACGACCTGGAAGATCTCGTCGGCGAGCCGGATGACGGCCAGCCGGAGCAGGGTGTCGCGGCCCAGGTCGAAGCCGCGGGCCCGATCCGCCCGCTTGAAGGCGGCGAGCCGCGTCTGCTGCTCCCCGGCATCGAGGCCGCGCCAGTCCTCTACCGTGACCCGCAGCCCGAGGTGTCGGCGCACCACTTGGAGCGGCCGGTCCCGGCCCGCATTGGGAAAAACGGTGCGCAGGATCGCGTGGCGTTCGATCAGCAGATTCCAGGCGCGTTCGAACAGCTCGGGGTCGAGGCGGCCGAGGATCCGGTAGTCGAGTTGCAGGAAATAGGCAGGGCTGTCGGCGGCGTACAGGTGTTCGTAGAGGATGCCCGCTTGCAGCGGCGCCAACGGATACACGTCGGCGATGTCCGCCGGGGTCAGGCCGGCCGCCGCGGCGAGGCGTTCGAGCTCCGCGAGCGTCAGGTGCGGCCAGGTCAGGTCCGCGGGCGTCGGCTCGGCGGCGGTGCGCGACCGGCAGTGGGCGACGATCTCCAGCAAGCCGGCCCGGTAGTCCTCAAGCAAGCCGCGGACCGACGCCGGAGCGAAGCGCCCTGGGTCGAAGTTGACGTAGAGCGCGAGCCGGCCGTCGCGCACGATGCCGTAGCAGGACAGCTCGTGGGGCAACCGCGAGTCCGGGCTCACCGGATTGCCGGTCGCCTCGGCGGCGAAGCGCCACGGGGTCCCCGTCAGGTCCGCGTCGAACTGCCCCAGGTAGTTGAAGGTGATCCGCGGTGCCGGGGCCGCAGCCCCGAGGCCGCCGGCGAGGTAGTGCAGCAGCCCCCACCCGAGGCCCTGGCCGGGCACGTGGCGCAATTGCTCCTTGACGGTCTTGATCTGTCGGCCGCGGTCTCCGGGTGCCACGCCGGTCAGGTCCAGCAGCACCGGGTACATGCTGGTGAACCAGCCCACCGTCCGGCCCACGTCCAGGTCCGCCGACGCGAAGTCGCGCCCGTGGGACTCCAGCAGGAGGCGTGTGCGCTCGCCGCCGTGCCAGCGGCACAGGGCGGCGGCGAGACCGGCGAGCAGCAGATCGTTGATGCGGGTGTTGTAGGCGTGATGGCTGCCCGCGAGCAGGCCCCGGGTCTCCTCGGCGCTCAGCGCGACCTCGAGGGTCCGGCTATCGCGGTGTCGGCCGGTGCCTTCGCCAACCGTCGGCAGCGGCGGCACCCTGGCCGCCGCCACGGCCTGCCAATGGGCCCGCTCGCCGTCCAATGCCGCCCCGGCGGCCGCCGCGGTCAGGGCCTCGGCCCAGGCCTTGAACGAGGCCGTCTTCGGCGGCAGGCGCGGCGCTTCCCCGCGGATCAGGGCAGTGTAGGCCGCGGTCAGGTCCGCGAACAGGATGCGCCAGGATAGTCCGTCCACCACCAGGTGGTGGATCACCAGCAGCAGCCGGTCACCGTCGGGACAGCGCAACAGCACCGCCTTGAGCAGCGGCCCCCGCGCCAGGTCGAAGCTCGCCTGCACCTGTTCGGCACACGCGGTGATCGCGGCGGCGAGGTCGCCCGCAGCCGCGCCGAGGTCCAGGGTTTCCAGACTCACGATGCTTTCGGCCTGGAATTCCTGGCGGATGCCCCCGTCGTCATGCACGAAGGTGGCGCGCAAGGCGTCGTGATGCTCCAGCAGCGCCGCGAGTGCGTCGGCCAGACGCGGCGGGTCGAGGCGCTGCTCGGCAGCGAGCAGTACCGCCTGATTCATGTGCCGGACCGGCCCCGCAAAGTCCCGGAACAGCCAGTGCTGGATCGGCGTCAGCGGTACCGGGCCGACTACCCGCCCCTGGGGGGCCTGGGCCGGGGCCGCGCCGCCCGCCGCAACCGGCGTCAGCCGCGGCGCCAGGTCGGCGATGCTCGGGTGCTCGAACAGTTGGCGGACCTCTCCGCTCAAGCCGAACGCCGTGAGGCGGGAGACGACCTGGATCGCCTTGATCGAGTCCCCGCCCAGGGCAAAGAAATTGTCATGAATACCGACGCCGCTCAGGCCGAGGGTTTCACACCAGAGCCGCGCCAAGGTGCGCTCGATCTCATTGCGCGGGGCCGTCGGGGCGCTCGTGCGCTGGTCGCGGTCGCTGGCGTGCCGGGCCCCGAGCTCGGCGCGGTCGATCTTGCCCTTGCGGTTCGGCGGCAGGCCGCCGAGCTTGACGCTCTTCATAGTCGGTTGCTCAGGTCGGGTCGTTGAGGGCGGCGGCTTGCCAGGTCTGGGCGATGGCATCGATGCGCGCGAGTACCGCCGCGTCGTCGGCCTCGACACCTTCGTGCAGCGTGTAATAGGCGGTCAGTTCCTGCTCCGGGAGCGGCGCCTGCTCCAGCCAGGTCTGGATCAGTCGGTTGTCGGGGTCGAGGCCGACGATGAGCTGCGGCAGGCCGAGTTCGATGCCGACCAGGAAGGAGGCGATGCCCCGGGCCAGGGTGATCGCCTCGAAGCCCTTGGCGCGGGCCGCCGCATGGGCGTCGTGGTCGCGGCTCATGCCAACCCCGTCCCAGAGGCTGAAGCACAATCCGTAGGCCCGCGGCCGCTCGGGGTGGCGGCGGTTGAAGGCCGCGATGGCGGCATCGAGGAAGCCGCTGGCGGCCGCATAGGCCCCGGCGCCGGTGCCGCCGAAGACCCCATTGACCGACGAGACCCCGATGAAGAATGCCGCGGGATGATCTTCGATGAGTTCGAGCAGGGCGGTGGTGCCGGCCACCCTGGCATGGCAGACGCGCTCGGCGTCAGCGAGCGATGCGTTGACCAGATGCCCGGCCTCGGGCGCCGACCCCGAGGTGGCGCCGGACTCGCCGGCCAGATGCAGTATCCCGCCTAAGCGCCGGTCGCCGGCGGTCTGCGCGGCGCCGATCAGGGACGCGAGCCGGGCACGATCGGCGGCGTCCACCACGTGGTACTCGACCGTGCCGCAGCCGAGTCGGCGCAGGCGGTTGAAAGCCGCGGCCTTCTCCGGGGCGGCATCGAGTGCGCTGCGCCCGGTCAGGATCAGATGGCAGCCGTAGTGGACCAGCAGCACGCGGGCGACCTCGCTGCCGATGCCGCCGAGGCCGCCGGTGAGCACATACAGGGCGTCGGCGGCGAACGGGATCGGCCGACGCTCCAGTGCGTTGAAGTCCACCCGGCGCAGGCACGGCACGAAGCGCTCGCCGTAACGGTAGGCGACCTCGACCTGCGGGGCAGCGCCGTCAAGCTCGGCGCGGATCAGCTCGGCGTGCTCACCGGCGGCACCGTCGGCCAGGTCCAGCAGCCGACAGGCGAGCCCCGGCCGCTCCTGTGCCAGGGTGCGCACGATGCCGCGCAGGCTGCCGTTGACCCGTTGCGGCGCGTCGTCCGGTTCCACCAGTGCGGCCCCGCGGGTAAGCACCAGCAGTTGCCTGAGCGGCGGCGCGGCCGCCGGGATTGCCCGAATCAGGGCGAGCAGCCCGAAGGTGTCGCGCTGCCAGGTCTTGGTATCCAGGCCGCGGCACTGCGCGGGCGCCCCCGCGCCGCCGCCGTAGCCGAGTGCATAGACAACGGTGTCGACGCCGCTGCCGGACTCCCGCAGGTCTTCGAACAGCCGCGCGTAATGCTCCGGGCACTCGGGGTCGAGGGTGTAGCGGCCGGGCTGCGCACGGGCGAAAGCGGTGCCGCTCTGCACCAGGACCGCGGGGTCCAGCGCGGCCTGGAGGGCCGAGTCGTCCGCAATCAGCAGACACACCGGGGCGGGTGTTGCGGGGCGCCCCGGGCGCTGCCCGTCCACCGGTCGGCGTCGCCAATGGGGGGTGAAGAACCAACTGGGCAGGGTGCGTTCGTTGGCCAGGGCCAGGTCGATCTCGCGGATCGTAGCGTCGAAGCGGCCCTGCTCGAGTGCCTCCCGCAGCTCGAGGCGCTGAATCTTGCCGCTGGTGGTCTTCGGAAAGCTATCGCGGTCGAGCGGGACCACAAAGCTCGGGTTGATGCCGCACTCCATGGCGATCTGGGCGCGGATGGCCCGGTTGACCGCGATGAGATCGGCGTCCGGCCGCGGCGAGAAGACGATGGCCAGACCCTCCGAGCCGGAGGCCGGGTCGGCGATGGCGGTCGCCCCGGCGAAGGTCGGCTCGACCCCCGGTACGCGGTTGACGATGTCCTCGATCTCGTAGCAGTAAAAATTGGCCGCCCGGACGATGATGATCTCCTTCTGCCGGCCGGTGATCGACAACTCGCCGTCGAGGATGAAGCCGAGGTCGCCGGTGTTGAGCCAACCCTCGCCGACGCGGGTCTCGGCGTTGGCCTGGGGGTTGTTCAGATAGCCCGGGGTGATGACCTCGCCACGGATGTGCAGTGCGCCGATCCGACCTTCCGGCAACACCCGCTGCCGGGCATCGACGATGCGGATCTGCACCCCCGGCATCGGCGGGCCGAGCTTGACGAAGGAGACGGCATCCCGGCCGCGATCGGCGCTGGTGCGCAGCTGGCCCTTGAGGCTCGACTTGTCGATCCAGTGGAAACCGTCGGCAACCGAGAAGTCGTTCTTGTACTGCATGGCGGTGCAGGTCTCCGCCATGCCGTAGGCCGGCTGCATCGCCCGCTCCGGCACCCCGAAGGGCCGCACCAGGCGCAGAAATTCCTCCACCACCGGCAGCGTCACCTGCTCGGCGGCGTTCATGAAGAAGCGCACGTGCGCGAGGTCCCAGCGCCGCTCCGTGGTCTTGAGCTGCTCGGCGAGCAGCTTATAGCCGAAGTTCGGGCTCCAGGTGAAGGTCACCTGATGCGCTTCGAGCAGGTCGAGCCACTTGAGCGGGTCGCGCAGGATCAGGTCGGTCTCCACGGCCAACTGCTTGACCCCCAGGTAGACCGCTTTGATGTAGAGCGTGATCAGGGCGCCCACATGATCGCTGGGAGGCCAGGTCAGGTAGACGTCGTCGCGGGTGTAGGCGTTGCATTGGGCGGCGCCGTAGACGTGGTAATAGATGCCCCGGTGCCGTTCTTGGATGCACTTGGGAATCCCCGTACTGCCGGAGGTGAGCTGGTAGAAGGCGATGTCGTCGGGCGCGGCCCGGTAATCGCTGTCGACGGGCGGGTAACCCACCGCGGCGATGGCGCGGATGCCGGTGGTGCCGAACAGCGCGTTGAGGCCCTCGATCGGCTCCACCAGGTCGGGGCTGGCGAAGATCGGCGGCTGCTCCAGCAGCCGCCAGGCGTTGTACAGCTTATTGACGACGCTGGTTTTCTGGGCATAGGTGGGGGAAGTGGCCACGGTCACCGGACGGATGCCGCCGAGGATGCAGGCCCAGAAGCCGGTCAGGTGGCCGTGCAGGCTGCCTTGCTGCAAGATGACGGTATCGCCGGCCTGCAGCCCCTGGGCCTGCAGCCCGCCGAGCAGGCAGCGGGCCTCATAGAGCAGGTCGGCATAGGATTGATAGTGCTCTTCGCCCCGGGCATTCACATACAGGGTGCCGCGGTGCCCGTAATCCCGAGCCGCCCGATACAGGGCATCCACCATGGTGCGGGGCTCGTCGGGATCGAGCTCGACCGGACCGCCGTCGGCGAAGGCCGGGGGGAGAGCGGCGCGCCCTGCCGTCGGCTCGTCCTGGTCGTCCCGGGTCTGGGGGTCGTCCGCTTCGGGTGGGGATACCGCGGCGTAGGCCCGGTGAGAGCGCAGCAGATCGTGGATATGCAGCCGCGGCACCGGCGCGATGCCGGTCTCGAGCATGATGGCGGCGTCCGCCAGTTGCGGCAGCTCGGCGAGAATCTGCGCCTCCAGGGCCGCCGTCGCGAAGCCGGGCTCGCAGACCGGGATGGCGGCCAGGACCCGTGCCCGGTCCAGCCGACCCTCGGCGTCCAGGGGCAGGGCCGGCACGACCATGACCGCGAGTCGCCCCCGCAGGGCTGCATCGACCTGATTGTCGAGGTCCGCGGCCAGTTGTTGCGCCTCCAGCGGCCGGCGGCCGACGGCCAGCACCAGCACGAAGCGAGGGCCGCGCTTGGCCTGGAGCTTGAGCAGGGCATGGTCTTCGAGGTCCGGGTGCCGATGCAGTGCGGCACTCAGTCCGGCGAGCGGCAGCGGGGTGCCGTCGGTCACCAGTAGGTCTGCGGGTTCTTCGGTGATTTCCATAAGATCGTCCTCGATCCGGCGGCCGCTGAAGCCGCTCGGCAGGTCATGGGCAAAGTGGATGATGCCGCGGGCGCAGTCGGGAACCCGATGCCCCCGCCGATCACGAATCGTCGCCGGGACCGCGGCCCCGGCCCGGTGTCCCGGCACGACCCGCCGCAGCTGCTCGCAGGCCTGCGCGAGCGCATTGGGCACCAACCGTGCGGTCCGTGCCGCCTCGGGGGCCTCGTCCGACAGTGCCGCGAGCGCGCCGAGCAGCGGATCGGTGCCGGCGGTGACGGCCTCGGCCAAGTGGACGAGCCGACGCCCGAGATCGGCGATCTGGCCCGGTCCGTAGCGGGCCGGGGCGTAGAGCACATGGCAGCCGAGCCGCTCCCCGGGGTCGATCAGCAGGCCGAGGGCATAGTTGATCTCCCGGTAGTGTTCGACCGGCGACAGGCGCAGCCCCGCCTGGTCGGCGGTGGCGGCCGACGCGGTCTCCAGCGGGTAATTCTCGTAGACCAGGAGGTGATCGAACAGTTGCTGCTTGAGCGGGCTGACCGCCTGGATGCGTGCGAGCGGATACCACTCGTGGGGCCGCAGCGCGAGGGCGCGCGCCTGGATGCGCCGCAGCAGATCCCGAAACCGCAGCCGGGGCGGGGTGCGCACGCGCACCGGGACGGTATTCATGAACAGGCCGACCATGCCCTCGACGCCCGCGACGGATTCCGGTCGGCCGGCCACGGCGGCGCCGAAAACCAGGTCGTCGCGTCCGGTGAGCCGCGACAGCAGGACCGCCCACAGCGCCTGGACGACGGTGCTCAGTGTGACGTTGTCGGCGGCGGCCGTGGCCCGCAGGGCGCGGGTCAGGTCGGCCGACAGGTGGAAGCGGTCGGTGGCGACCGGCCCCGCCGCCGCCCCGGCGCTCGCCGCGGGGCAGGGCGGGACGCCGGTGGGAGTGTAAAAGCCGGCCAGGTCCTCGCGCCAGCAGCGCGCCGCCGCCGCCGCGTCCTGCCGGCCCAGCCACGCGAGATAAGTCGCATAGGAGGGAGCGGGCGCCAACGCCGGGGCCTGACCCGCGCGCAGTGCCCGGTAGGTTTCCAGCAACTCCCGATAGAGGATGCCGAGGCACCAGCCGTCGAGCAGGATGTGGTGGAAGGTCCACAGCAGATGCCACCGGTCGGCACCGGCGCGCACCAGCGCGACGCGCATCAGCTGGTCGCGGGCGAGATCGAAGGGCTGCCGCCGCTCGGTGGTCATCAGCCGGTCAACATAGTCCGCGGCGTCGCCCGTGGCTCGGCGATCTTCATAGGCGAACGCCATCGGTCGGTACTTCAGCACCACTTGCAGGGGCCGTTCCAGGCGCTCGTGGGCGAACAGGGTGCGCAGCACGGCATGGCGCTGGGCGAGCAGATCCCAGGCGGCCTGGAAGGCGGCCGGGTCGAGCTCCCCCGCGATGCGGTAGTGCATCTGCTGGAAGAAGGCCGTGGAGCCGGTGTCGTAGAGTGAATGGAACAGCAGCCCCTCCTGCATCGGCGAGAGCGGGTAGATGTCCTCGATCTCGGTGGGAGCGCGCCCGAGCTGCGCGAGCAGCCGGTCGAAGTCGGCCAGACCCAGGCCCGTCAGCGTCAGGTCCGCGGGCGTGATCTCGCCCGCGGACTTGGCCCGGCAGTGGGCCAGGAGCTCGCGCAGGGCACGGACATAGGCGGCGAGCAGGGCCGCCGCGCAGGGCTCCTCCAGACGGCCGCTGTCGAAGGTCAGCGCCAGCGTCAGTTGCCGCTCGCGGACCATGCCGGCCAGCAACAGGTCCTCGGGCAGCCGAACGTCGGGGGAGACACTGGCGCCGGGGGCTTCGGGCGCGGCCGCGAACAAGGCCGTCGGTAGGTCCTGATCGAAGTCCCCCAGGTAATTGAACGCGAGCGCCGGCTCGGCGGTCCCGAGCCCGGTGCCCGGGCGCAGGTAGCGCAGCAGACCGTAGCCGACGCCGTTGCCCGGTACCGCCCGCAGGGTCTCCTTGACCAGCCGGATGCGCGCCCCGAGCGTCGGGGCGCCGCCGAGATCGAGCACCACCGGAAAGATCGCCGTGAACCAGCCGATGGTGCGGCTGAGATCCAGCGATCCCGCGTGGTCGCGGCCGTGGGATTCCAGGGCGATGACGGTTCTGTCGCTCCCGTGCCATTGCTCCCCGGCGATGGCCAGTGCCGTCAGCAGCAGGTCGTTGCCGCGGGTGCGGTAGGCCTGGTGGGCGCTGCCCAGCAGCTCGGCCGTTTCCGCCGGCTCCAGGACGACGCTCAGGGTGCGCGGCCGCCGCGCCGCCGGGATCCCGCCGCCCCGGTAGGGAAGCCGCTGCCCGGCGAGCTGCCGCTCGGCGGCCCGCCAATAGGGCAGCTCCCGCGCCAGCGCCGCGCTGCCGGCCCAGTCCGCCAGGAATTCGGCCCACGCCTTGAACGAATGGGTTTTCGGCGGCAGGCGCGCAACCTCGCCCCGGCGCGCCGACGCATAGGCGGCGGCGAGGTCGGCGAGCAGGATACGCCAGGAGACGCCGTCGACGACCAGGTGATGGATGACCAGGAGCAGGCGCTCGCTGCCGTCCTCCAGCCGGTACAGCACGGCCCGCACGAGCGGCCCGGCGGCGAGGTCGAAGCCCCGCTGCACGCCGGCGGCGTGCGCGGTCAGCCGCGCCGCCGGGTCGGCACCGCCAATGCTCACCCGCTCCAGGGTCAGGTCCAGGGTGTCGTGGTGCTCCTGGATCGGGCCGTCGGCGCCGACGCGCAGGGTCAGGCGCAGGGCGTCGTGGTGGCGCATCAGCAGGCCCAGTGCCTGTTCCAGGGCCGCCGCGTCCAGGGGTGCCAATGGGCGCAGCAGCAGGGCGTGGTTGAAATGGTGCTTCGGCCCCTGGACGGTCTGGAGCAGCCAGTGCTGAATCGGGGTCAGCGGCAGCGTCCCGCCGACCTGGCCCTGGGGGATGGCCCGGGTCGCCGAGACCAGCCGCGGGGCCAGGGCGCGGATGCTCGGGTGGGCAAAGAAGTCGCGAATGGCGAGCCGCAGGTCCAGCCGATGCAGGCGCGCCATGATCTGGATCGCCTTGATGGAGTCGCCGCCGAGGTCGAAAAAATTGTCCTCGGCACCGATGTTGCCGCGACCCAGCACTTCGGCCCAGATCGCCGCGAGGGTTGCCTCCAAGCCCTCCCGCGGTGCCGCGAACACCGTGCCCTGGTCCAGCCCGGCCAGGTCCGCCGCAGGCAGGGCGCACTGGTCGATCTTGCCGTTGGGTGTCAGAGGCAGGGCCGCGAGGGCGGCGAAGCGGGCGGGGATCATGTACTCCGGCAGCCGTTCGGCCAGGAAGTCCCGCAGGGCGGTGGTGGTGAGCCCCGTTCCGACCACCACGTAGGCGATCAACTCCCGGGTGCCGTCGGCGCACTCCCGCGGGATCACCGCGGCCTGACGGATCGCCGGGTGTTGCAGCAGGTGCTGCGCGATCTCCCCGCACTCGATGCGATGGCCGCGGATCTTCACCTGGTCGTCCCGGCGCCCGCTGAACGCCAGGTTGCCGTCCGGCAGTCGGCGCGCCAGATCGCCGGTGTCATACATCCGCTCGCCGGGCTCGAAGGGGCAGTCGACGAACCGCTGCGCGGTCAACTCCGGCTGGTTCAGGTAGCCCAGCGCCAGCCCGTCGCCGCTGGTGTAGAGCCGGCCCGGGACGCCGATGGGCACGGGCTCCAAGCGCTCGTCGAGCAGATAGACCCGGGTGTTGGCCACCGGGCGGCCGATCGGAAGGTCGCCGTCGTAGCGTCCATCCAGGCGGCAGCAGGTGGTAAAGGTGGTGTTCTCGGTCGGGCCGTAGCCGTTGATGACAACCAGGCCCGAGTGGGCCGCGCGCAGCCGCTCGATATGGACCGGAGACAGCCGCTCGCCGCCGACCAGCAGTTCCCGCAGCCCGGCGAACAGGCTCAAGTCCTGCTCCACCAGTTGATTGCACAGGCTCGCCGTGAGCCACATGGTGGTGATGGCATGGTCGCGCAAGGCGCGGCCCAGGGCCTCGATGTCGAGGATCTCGTGCGCGGCGGTGGTCACGATGGTGCCGCCGTTGAGCAGGGCCCCCCAGATCTCGAAGGTCGCGGCGTCGAAGGTCAGCGGACCGGTCTGCAGGATGCGCGTCTCGGGGGTCAGAACGATGTAGTTGGTGTCCTTGACCAGGCGCACGATGGCCCGGTGCGGCACCATGACGCCCTTGGGCTCGCCGGTCGTGCCGGAGGTATACATCACATAGGCGAGGTTGGTGGGGCCCGCCAGGGGCCGCGGATTGCGGGCCTTGGCCGGGTCGAACGCCGCTGCGGCGTCGGCCGCCATCAGGAGCGGCCGCGCCCCGGCCAGCCGCCCGTGCTCGGGCTGCGTGACGACCACCCGGCAGTGCGCATCGGCGAGCATGAAGTCGATGCGCCGCCGCGGGTACCCAGGATCGATGGGCACATAGGCCCCGCCGGCCTTGAGCACCGCCAGCATGGCGACGATCGCCAGCTCCGAGCGGCCCAGCAGCAGGCCCACGCAGGCGTCGGGACCGATGCCATGGTCGTCGCGCAGCCGGTGGGCGAGCCGGTTGGCGCGGGCCTCGAGGTCGGCGTAGCTGAGCCGGACCTGGCCGCACACCACCGCCGGGTCGGCCGGCCGCGCCGCCGCCTGGGCCTCGAACAGCTCCACGACGGTCTGCTCGCGGGGGTAGGGACGCGCGGTCGCGTTCAGCCCGGCCGTCAGGAAGAGTCGCTCCGCCGGGGACAGGATGCCGATCGCGCGCAGCGGCAGCCGCGGATCATCGAGCACGGTGCCGATAAGTCGGCGCAGATGCCCCTCCAGGCGCTGCAGCTGCTCCGGCAGGTAGCGTGCCGGGTCGTAGGCGAGGCGCAGGCGCAGGCCGTCCGTGCCGGGCACCACGACCACACAGAGCGGGTAATGAGCCTGCTCGGAGAGCCTAATGTCCTCGATCGCGAGCCCCGCGGGGGTCTGCGGCGGCCGGCCCAGCGGATAGTTCTCGAACACCAGGAGGTGGTCGAACAGCGTGCGGAGCTGGGCTTCGCCCTGGATGCGGTATAACGGATAGTGCTCGTGGGGGCGGCGGGCCAGGGCCTCCTCCTGGGTCTGCTGCAAGAAGTCCAGAAAGGGCTGATCCGCGGCCGCCCGCAGGCGCACCGGGACCGTATTGATCAGCAGCCCGACCATGTCACCGCTGCCGGGCAGGTCCTCCGGCCGGATCGAGACCGTGACGCCGAATACCAGGTCGTCGCTGCAGTTGTAGCGGGCCAGCAACAGCGCCCAGAGGCACTGGACCAGGGTGCTGAGGGTGGCCCGCGCCCCGCTGGCGAGGTGCTTGAGTGCCTCGGTCTGGGCGGTCGCGAGGGTAAAGTCGCAGGCGACGGCCCGCCCGGCGGCGCTTCCCGCCGCTGCCAGGGGCGGGATGCCGGTCGGCTGCGTGAAGCCGGCGAGCCGGGCACGCCAGTAGGCGGCGGAGCCGTCCACATCCTGCTTGCGCAGCCACTCGATGTAGCGGACATAGGGTACGGGCGTCGGCAGTTCGGGTGCCAGGCCCCGGCTGCGGGCCGCGTAGATCTGCATGAGCTCCTGGTAGAGGATGCCGACGGACCAGCCGTCAAGCAGGATATGGTGGTGGCTCCAGACGACCCGGTGGTCCCGCTCGCCGGCCCTGAAGACCTGGACGCGCATCAAGACGTCTCGGCGCAGGTCGAAGGAGCGGGCGCGGTCGCGCTCCCGAAATGCCGCGATCTCGTGCTCCCGGGTCGCGTCGGTCAGGTGGCGGAGGTCGGTGACGGCCAATTCGATCGCGCGTTGCCGCGGGACGATCTGCACCGGCCGCTCGGCCTTCTCGTAGGCGAAGGCGCTGCGCAGGATGTCGTGGCGCTCGAGCAGCTGATTCCAGCTGGCCGCGAAGGCGCCGAGGTCCAGGTCGCCGACGACCCGGAAGCTGATCTGCTCGAAATAGGCGCCGCTGTCGGGGGCATAGAGGTGTTGGAACAGTAAGCCTTCTTGGAGCGGCGAGAGGGGATAGATATCTTGAAGATCGGATTTCTTCATGAAGCGGCCCCGGTCTCGTTGGCGTGCACGTGATATTGGTCGATCCCGTTCCAGCAGGAAGCGCCGCAGCAGCGACGCGGGCCCGGCGTCCGGTGAGCCACTATCATAACGGGCGCGTCCCTGGGTCGCGGTCCGGGCGTCGGGTTGCGATCCAAACCTTATGTTGTATTCGGCAAACAACGGCGGCCCCGCGGCGTCCTGCCGCCACCAATTCGGTAGACTGTAGGCGGCCCCGGTCCAGCACCCGGTGCCCCGCTCGCCACCGCACTCTTCGGCCTGGGGCCGCGGTCGCGATCGGCGCCGCCGAGCCTTGCCGCTGACGGATCTATACGATGAACCCAACTCCGAACGCGGCCGGTGCGCCGCCGCCCGCCCGCCTTCCGACCAACCCGCGCGGGGCGCCGCCGTCCGGCGCCGCCCGGCGGTGGCTGTTGCGCGGGGCGCTGGGGCTGCTGCCGTGGGCGGCGGCGGCCGCGCCGGTTCCTGAGCCGCTGCCGACGGGTCTGCTCCAGGTGCTGGAGGTCCGCACCGACGGGCGCTCACCGGGCCAGGCCGGCGCCGCGCTTGGGCGGCTCGCCAAGCTCCGGTTTCCGGACCTGGAGCAGCGCTGGGACCGCTACTTATCCGGCTTCGCCTCGCAAGCACAGTTCGATCGCTGGCGCGACGAGCGCGTCGCGCCGCTGCGCACCGGGGGCATCGATCCGAACCATCGTGCCCTGGTGGACGGCCTGGCCACCGCGCTGGCGCCGGTCGACCAGGACCGGCTTGGCGACGGCCTGCTCTCCGTAAACGAGTTGTGGATGATCCAGTTGATCCCGGATGTCGGCCGCGCCTCCAACTGTTCGGGTTTCGGGGTCTACGGCCGGCAGTCGGCGACCGGCGGGCCCTTGGTCGCGCGCAATCTGGACTGGCCGGCCGACGACGCCCTGCTGGGTTTGCAGGCCATTACCCGCTGGGTTTCGGACAGCGGCAGCGTCGTCTCCATCGGCTTCGCCGGGCTGGTCGGGGTGGTGACCGGCTTCAACGACCGCGGGCTGTTCCTGGCCCATCTGGACTCGCCCCTCCATCAGCCTTACCGGGAGTATCCCCGCCAGCGGGCCATCGGATTCGACCTGCTGCGAGCACTGGAGACCCGCGGGCAGATCCTCGCCGCGGCCGATCTGCTGCGCCGCAGTCGCTACGGCTTCAGCCACAACATCCTGATGGCGGATCGCACGCAGGTGCAGGTGCTGGAGCAGCCGGCGGGGCTCCCCGGCAGCCTGCGCAATGCGCAGAGCGCCAACCGCGCGGAGATGGCCTGGGGACGCGCCGAACAGATCGCGGTCGTCAATTGCTTCGTGCTACGGGCGAGCCCATCCAATTGCTGGAACATGAAGGATCACTATCGGTGGATGCGGCTGCGGGAACTGGCCCGGTTCACACCCGCGGGCCCGCGCGCCGGGCTACCCGAACTGCGCGCCATCATGCTCGACCGCGCTAACGGCGGCGACGCGATCTTCAACCGCGAAACGCTGCAGTCGATGGTCTTCGACCCCGCCACCACCGATCTCTATCTCTACGCGCGCGCCGCGGACGGCGGCCAGCCCGCGGAGCCGGCCATGTACCGCTATGCTGCCGCCGGGCCGGAGTCCGCCGTGCGCCGCGCCCTGCGCCTGGTCGACGTCCTCTGGGTGCTGGTCGCCGCCGCCGTAGCGGCGACGCTGTGGGTCCGCTGGCGGCTGGGACGGGGTTCCCAACGACCGCCGAAGCGGGCCTAGCGACGCCGCTCCCGTCACTGGGCGCGGTGCTTTGCGCCGCGGGGCGGCGCCGGTTCGCTGCCCTTCCCGGCAATCACTTGCTCGACGATCGTCGTCGTCAACTGCCCCAACTGGAGCGTTGTCATGTATTTGAAGGTGTCAGTGAAGTTATTGAAATTATTCAGCAGAATCGCCGCGCTGACGCCGTACTCAGGCAGGTACAGCACATAGCTGTTGAAGGTCAGCGAGCCTCCCAGGAAGCCGTAGACCTTGACCGGCTTGGCGCCATATTGGTAGGTGGCGATCTCCATGGTGAAACCGTACTCCAGCCGACGCAACTTCGGATCGCCATAGGGCCAGGGACTCTGATTGCACTTCGACCAGGTGATGGGTGGATCGGCATCGCCCTGGCGCTCGCCGATCAGCCCGGTCTCCTTGACCATCTGATTGCCCGGACCCTTGGTAAATAGCCAGTGGAACCAGCTGGCCATGTCGCCGGCGGTGGAGATCATGCCGCCGGCGGGACCGGCGAACGACAGGTAGGCGGTCTTGGAATCGTTCGGCGCTTTGCCGTCGCCCGTGTACAGGAACGACTCGGGGTTGGCGCAGCGCTTCGGCGGGACGTTCCTCTCGGTATCGAAGTAGTTGACGTTGGTGCAGCTGCTGATCGGATAGACGCCCTCGTAGCCGCCCATGAAGGTGTTCGTCAGTTCCGCCGGAGCGAGCAGCCCCTGGCGCAGGGACTTCAGCAGCGGCTCCTTGCCCAGGCCGTTGCCGCCGTTTTGCCGGTCGATGACCAGACCCAGCAGCAGGGTGTTGGTGGAGCCGTAGCAGAGTTCGCCGACCTTCGGCTGGTATTCGTCGGGGAAGTAGCCGCTGCTGGTCATGCGGCGCATCGGCCAGAAGGCCGACAGGTCCTTGCCGATGACCCGGTAGGCGTGCACATAGTCGTAGAGACCGCTGGTCATCGCCAGCAGGTTGCGGATGGTCAGGTTGCCCGGCACCTTGTCGGAGTAGGCGATCTCGGTAGACGGGACGATCTCCGCGATGGCGGTATCCAGCGTGAAGGCCCCCTGCTCGATCAACTGCATGATCCGCGCCGCGGTAAAAGTCTTGCTGATACTGCCGATCTCGAAACGCATCTGCGGCGTGATCGGCTCGCCCTCCGGGGTCTTGTTGAAGGTGGCGAAGGCGGGCTTGCCGTCGCGCCCCATCAGGGCAATCGACGCGCCCAGGACGTTGCTCGGCTGAATCAGCTCGTCCATTTTCCCGCAGATAGGCTTGAGGGCGTCGTCGCAGCGATTGACCTCGGCGACGGCGCCGCCGGCCGCGAGCGCCAGGCCGATCCCGACGAGCAGGGCACGGGTGTTGGCCACCGCACGACCCGCCGCGGCCGGCATCGAGGTCATCGGGGTTCGCTGCTTGGTCAGCGAACCCGCCGTATTGCCGGCCGAGGTCGTCTGCATTCTCATGGGCTGATCCTCCAGGTGGGTGGGCTATGGCTCGGCAGGTGTTTCGGCGCCGGCCTCGGCCTCAATAGCCGCGAAGGCCGCGCGCAAGTCGGCTTCGAGGTCTGCCGGGTCCTCGAGACCGAAGCACAGGCGCACCAGGTCTTCCCCCAGGCCCATCTCGGCCTTTTCCGCGGGGGACATGGAGGCATGACTGCCGGTGTAGGGTTGCGCCACCATTGAGGTGACACAGGCCATGCCGGTACCGGTGCCGAACCAGCGCAGGGAACGCGCGAAGCGCTGGTAATAGGGGGTCAGGTCGCGGCGCAGCGAAAAAAACAGGATGCCGCCGTAGCCCGTGAGCTGACGCCCGTCGATCCGTGGGTAATAGACCCGCGCCACCTGTGGCAGGGTCTTCAGCAGGTCGAGCATCGCTTCGGTGGTGGCGCGGTGCGCGCGCATGCGGATCTCGAACGTCTGCATGCTGCGCCGCACCAGCCAGGCGCTCTCCGGGGCCAGCAGCATACCGCCGTAAAAGCGGGTCTGGCGCAACTCCTCGGCGAGCTCGTCGCGGTCGCTCAACAGCACCCCGTTCATGACATCGCTGTGACCCGAGAAATACTTGGTGCCGCTGTGCAGCGAGAGGTCGGCACCGTGCTCCAGCGGGTGCTGATACAGGGGTGTGGCCCAGGTATTGTCGACGACGATCAGGGCCTGTGGATTGGCGGCCTTGACGTGCTCGGCCACCCGCCGAATGTCGATGGTCTTGAGGAACGGATTGGTCGGCGTCTCAAACAGCACCAGCGCGGTCGTGGGCGGGATCAGCGCCAGATTCTCCGGCTCGCTGAGATCCAGGACCACCAGCGTGAAGCCGCGCCGCTCGGCCATGCGCTGGAAGAGCTTGTAGCTGCAGCCGTAGATATAGCGGTTGACCACCAGCGTCTGGCCGGGGCGCAGCAGGTCGAGCGTCATGTAAATGGCCGACATGCCGCAGGTCACCGCGAGGGCGTGCCGGGCATTTTCGTAGGTGGCCAGGACCTGCTCGAGTTCGGCCACGTTGGGATTGTTCTTGCGTGTATAGAAATAGGGTGAGTCGGCACTGAAGGCGCTGGAGCAATAGATCGGCGTCACCGCCGGGAGGGTGCCGTCGTTGTCGATGCGGGTGTGCAGGATCTGGGTCGCGACCTTCATGCGTGCTCCGATGCGCGGACTCGTCGGCGAACGGGGCCGGGACGGCCGACGTGCGGCCGCTCCCGGGGCAGCGGGGGTCAGGCAGCGCCGCTGATGAACCGGTGCAGGTTTTCCACCGAGTTCTGCTTGCCTTCATAGTGGGGCAGCGGGGTCACGTCGTTGTCCGCAACGCCCTCATCGATGGTCACCGTCGGGAAATGGGCGCGGTCGTAGACCTCGTGCAGGTTGGTCTCCAGGGCGCGGTCGATGGCCAGTTCCGGGCCGATTTCCCCCGGGCTGGCCTTCGCCAGGGCGAAACGGTAGCTCTCGCCGGGGGTCAGAGTCAGGACCTGCCAGGGGTCATTGGCGCCGTTGCCGTCGCGGCGGCGATAGTAAAGACTGGCCGGTTGCGCGGTGGGATTGCGGGCCTCGATGTGCATCAACGCGATATCGCCGTGCCAGTCGAGGTCGTGCAGCTTGAAATCCGCCGCGGGCAGCGCGGGCACCGTGAGCTGATCGGTGCCGAGGGCCCCGCGCAGCTTGAAGTGAGCGTCGCGTCCGCAGGCGGCACAGTGGCCGCGCTCGTCGAGACCGACATTGCGGGCATTGAGGCCAAAGCGGGTGACCAGCGTCGCACCGCAGCCCGCACAGCAGCTCTTCGCCACTTCGGGGTCGTTGACATTGCCGACATAGACGTGCTCGACCCCCATCTCGCGGGCGATTGCCTGGGCGCGCAGCAGCCGCGGGATCGGCGTGCGGATGGTATTGCGCAGGCGGTAGTCCGGGTGAAAACGCACGAAGTGCATCGGCACCGTGGCGTCGAGCTCGCGCAGCACCCAGTCGGTGATCTTGCGGGCGGTATCCTCGTCGTCGCTGAGATCTGTGATCATCAGCGTACTGACCTCCACATGCTTGCCGGCGTTGTAGACGTGCTTGGTGGCATCGAGCACCGGTTGCATCTCACCGGCGGTAACCTTGGGATAATATTTCTCGTCGAGGGACTTCAATGAGATCGAGAAGATATCGATGTAGGGCAGCAATTCGTCGACTGCCTCGATGGTGATGTAGAAGGCGGATTTGAATAGGTTGATCAGCCCCGCCTCTTTGGCGAGCCGGGCCGTATCGCGGACGAACTCGTGCCAGACCACCGGGTCGTTGTAGGTCCAGGACAGCACCCGGATGCCGTGACGCAAGGCCGTTTCGATGATCCCCTCGGGGGTATAGGAATGGACGTCGTGGTCCTCGACGAAGCGCGCCTGAGAGGTCTTCCAGTTTTGGCAGTAGGTGCAGTTGAGCATGCAGCCGATGTTGCCGAGGGACAGGATGCGCGCCCCGGGTTCGAAGTGGAACACCGCCTCGGTCTCGATCCGCTCCTCGGTGGCATGCACGCCCTTGCCGTAACTATAAGTGACCAGGTGCCCATCACGGTTGCCGCGAACCCCGCAAAAGCCGAACTGCCCCTCCTTGATGACACAGTTGCGCGGCGACAGATGGCAGCGCACGCTCCCGTCCGCCAGCTGCTCTTCAAGACGCGCCTGTTGATAGGTTTCTTGCCAAACGGCCATTGCACTCTCCGAAGGATTCGAGGTCTGGGTTGCTTCGTCGGCGGATCGGGGCAATCAACGTGCGAGCACTTTGAGTCGCCCGCGGCCCTGGATTTTAGGGATCACGCGGCGGTTGGGGCACGCGCAGATGTGGTGTTGGTCAAATGAACCGTAGTGTCCGGCAAACGCGGGCGAACCAACGCGCCGGCCAGGCCCGGCGCGCACCGCTCAGCGGGTGGCGATCACCAGCCCGGCGCCGATCATCACCGCTCCCGCGCCGCGGTTGAGCAGCCGTGTCGAGGCGGTATCGGCAAACAGACGGCGGGCGCGGGCGGCGGACCAGGCATAAGCCGTCAGCACCAGGGCCAGCACCCCGGTCACGATGCCGACGACCGCCGCGATATCGGCCGCCGCAAGATCCGCGACATCCATGAAGCTGGGCAGAAAGCCCAGGTAGAAAACGATCACCTTCGGATTGCTCAGGGTGAGCGCCAGCCCGGCCAGGAAACGCTGCCGGGGGGTGCGCCGGGCCAGCTGCGCCGCGTCCTCGAAGCGCCGTGGGACGCTGCGCCAGAGTGCAACGCCGAGCCATACCAGGTAGGCCCCACCGATAAGCTTGATCGCGAAGAACAGCTCCCCGAACGCGGTCGCGACGGAGGCCAGCCCAAGCAGGGCCAGGATCAGAAACAGCAAGTCGCCGACGACGATCCCGGCGACCACATCCAGCGCCGAGCGAAAGCCGGCACCCAGGGCTTGGGCGACGGTCGCGAACACGCCTGGCCCTGGGGTTGCGGCCAGCACCAGCATGGCCAGGGTCAGGGCCAGGGTTGTTTCGATGGTCATGGTCGATTCGTATCGGGGGTTGGTGGCGTCATGCTACTCGCTGGGGCAGGTCGGCCGGGCCGGGCGCGTGCCGATGCCATGCCCGGCCGCGCGGTCGTTTCCCAGGTCCGGCGGCAATCCAGCGCCGGGGACGGCCGCGGCGGTGCTCGGGTGACGCGCCGACAGCGCCCGCGGTCGTCCGCGGTCGTCCGCGACGCTAGGCCGCCGCGGCGCCCAGCCGGGCGGCGATCAGTCGGGCGATCACGCCGACATGGGCATCGAGATAAAAGTGGCCGCCGACGAACATCTGTTGCTCGAAACCCGCGTCGGTGTAGTCGGCCCAGGCCGCCAGGTCCTCATGCGGCACCCGGCTATCCCGATCGCCGCCGAGGGCGGTGATCGGCAGGGTCAAAGGCGGGCGCGGCAGCCAGCGATAGCGATCCGCCAGGGCCAGATCCCCCTGGAGCATCGGCAGCAGCAGTTCCATCGCCTCGTCGTGCCCCCACAGTTCGGCGGGCATCGCCTCGAACACATCCGGGGCGCGGGCGCGGAACTGTGCGGTCGGCAGATGGCTGATGGCCGGAAACAGACTGGGCCGGTGCGGGGCACCCTTGCCCGAGACGAGCAAATGCATGGGTCCGACCCCCTCGCGGTCCAAGGCACTCGCCAGCTCGTAGGCGATCAGCGCACCCAGGCTGTGGCCGAACAGAATATAGGGGCGATCAGCCAGGACCCGCAGTCGCGCCAGTAACGGCGGCAGCAGACCCGCCATGGTCGTCACCGGCGACTCGCCGAGCCGGTCCTGGCGGCCGGGCAACTGGAGCGCATGCATCTCCACCCGCGTCGGCAGCGCCTCCGGCCAGTGCTGAAAGGCCGCCGCGGTGCCGCCCGCGTGGTGGCAGCAGATCACCCGGCCGCGGGCCTCGGGGTTCGGACGCGGGCAGCGCAACCAGCCTGAGGTTTGCTCGCGATGCGTGTAACACTTTGCCACTTCAAACCCTCCACTCCAAGACGATCGGCAGCAGTCGCGGGGCCGGCTCCGGCCCCTATCTCGTTGGCGGAACAGCGGCCTGTTGTGATTACATTGCAGCGACTTAACGGCGCAGGCGGACGCTGTTCAGGATCTAATCGAAGGTGTTTGAACCGTTGATGACCAACTCAAGAACCCGCATTCGCGGGCGAGTTTACCCGCTCTCGCCATGCGCTTCCAAGCCCTCGTTCCGGCGACCGCGTAGGATGCGGTGAGTACTCGAACCGCATCACCCAACCCCCGTCACGGGTCCCGCCCGTCGCGGATGATCAACGCATCCTTCGCGATGGTTCACCGGTTGGCGTTCACCGCCGGAAACAATTGATGGGCAGTTTCTAAGGCTGCCTCTGATTCCGCGCCGAAGAGACCCCAGAGGTCGACCGGACAGCCATCCCGGCCTACGGGGCCAGCAATGCCAGACCGAAATAGCGGGGGAAGGTATCCGTATCGTCCGCGACCACGCTCACCCAGGCACCGTCGAGACGTGCGCGCGTCGGGGCGTCGTGCGGGTGTGCGCAGTCGTTTCAGCAGCGAGTCGAGATGGCGCTGGACCGCCGCTTGGTACTGCGCGTCGGCGCGGGCGAGGCGCGGGCGCTCGGCGACGGCACCGAGCGCGCCGCCGGCCAGAACGCTGTGGCGCTCGGGCGCGCAGTGCACAGGAGGGCGTATCAGCCGTCGCTGTCAGGTTTTCCGCAACTGCACGAAGGGTCTTCGAAACAGACGCCGGCGCTGCGCGCGGTCAGCACCGATCGCGGCAACCGACCGGCCGGCGCGATCGGATGGACACAGAATCGCGCGCCGGCCTGGGCGCGCACGCTCGCCGCCACTGTGTGCTCGCGGTCGATGCGTAACAGCACGAATCGCCAATCGCTGTCGGCGAGCGGGGGGGCCAGCGTTAGGTCGATGGTGCCTGGCCGACCAGGCGCGAGGCGGAACGCGAAGCGATCCAGGTCCATTGTCAATCCCACGCCGAGCGCCTTGACGAAGCTTTCCTTTAGGGTCCAAAAGGCGTAAAAACCCGCGGTCCGCTCCGCGGGCGACAGCGCGGCCAGCGCTGCGGCCTCGACCGGGGCGAAGAAACGCCGGGCCAGGTCCAGCGCGTCACTCAGCGGGCGCTCGCACTCGGCGTCGATGCCGACCGCCGTTGCGTCGGTCACCGCACAGCACACCAGACCGCGGGTATGGGCCAGGCTGAAAAGCAGCCGCTCGCCGGTCGGGGGCGCCGGCGCGGCGATTTCGGGCCGACCGTAGGCGCCGCGGGAAAAGCGCCAGGCGGCCGGATCGACCGGCTCATGGCGCGACAGCGCGCGGCGCAGCAGGACATGGGCGGCCTGGTATAGCTCGCGGTCGGCCGGGCGGATGAAGCGCGATGCCCGTTCGCGCTCCTGCGTGTCCAGCACCTGATCGGTGGCCGCTAACGCGGCTAGGTCGGCGTCCCCGACCGCGAGATACAGGTGCACGTCCCGCTCCGCGTGGAGGGTGCTCGCCAACATCGTCAATGCCCCGCTGCAGCGGGCTGAGTCAAGGCCCGTCCGGTCTCGGTGCCGAGGAGCAGCGGCACGCCGGCCTCGGCGGCGCCAACCACCACGGTCTTGGCATTTTGCGACCCGGCGATCTCGCGGGTCGCTATGATGCCCTGGTAGGTCAGCAGCCGATCGGTCAAAGTCTCACCGACGATCTGTTGATAATCGCGGATGCCGCCGGCCTCGATGCGCCGGCGCTCGGCCTCCTGCTCGGCGGTGCCCAGGCGGTACCGATAGGATTGGAGCAGCTGCTGCTGGGTCAGCTTCTGCTCGATTGCGGTGCGCACCGTCTCCGGCAGCCGGATACGGCGAACGACGACGTCTTCCAGCTCCACGAAGTTACTCCCGGCCTCTTCCCTCGCCCTCGTGCGCGCGCGGGTCAGCACGCCGTGGTCGTCGGTGTAGATCTGCAGGGCGGTGGCGTTGCCGAGCGCCTTGCGTAGCGCCGATTCGGTTTGCGGGATCACGACCCGCATGAGGTAAGCGGGGCCGATCCGCTCGTGCAGCATCCCGAGCAGATCGACCTCGGGCCGGTAACGGATGGCCAGATCCAGGTGCAGGCTCAAGCCATCGATCGACAGTACATCGAGCGCATGGAACGCCACCTGTTTGCGGACCTCGTAGACCGACATCCGATCCAGCGGGCTCACGATATGCAAACCCTCGCCATAGACCCGGCCGATCTGGGTACCGGCGAAGCGGTTCCACAGGACGCCCGCCTCCCCGGAATGGATCACGATAAAGATCCGGTTCCAGAAGAAGACGAGGATCAGGGCCAGTATCTGCACGCCGATCCACAGCCACGGGAGCCGTGGCCCGCGACCCGGCGCCGCGCGCGCGCGCGGGTCGGCACCGGGGGCCGGATCAACGGCCTTGGGCCGCGCTTGCCGAGGGACGGCACCGGTCGGCATCAGTGCGCCGGTGCGGGCCATTGGCGCACGCGCCGGCGGCGGGCGTCGTGGTGGTGATGGTTGAATAATGGCATCGGGGATTGCGATCAGGTTCTCAATGCTGGAGACTATGATTCATCGAATGTCAACCTGTTGTCGGGTCGACGGCCAGCGGCACGACTCGCATTAGTCTATCGGGCCGGCCGCACCGGACCGTCCGGCGAAGATTGTGTCAAACAGATCGAATGTTATGTCTGGCAAAGCGGGTCGGATCGGCGAGCGGCCGCGTTGCTATTCTTGCGTCGCTGACCGCGGCGCCAGGCGGCGCACGCGAACGTCGTCATCAATGCCTTATCGGCTTGTCACTTCACCATTGGGAGCCCTGTCATGCCAGCAGCAGTCGAAGTCCCCTACGCGATCACGCACGCGGCGGGCGCGTCAGCCGGTGCGCCCGGCATCGGCTCGTCCCTCGCGGGATTGGGTACGGCCGTCAAGGTCCTGGTCCTCAGCCATCCCGTGAGCGTGGCGGTTGTCGGCGGTGCGCTGCTCGGTGCCGGCGTCTACTACACGCTGACACGCAAACGCGGTACGGACGCGGTGCCGGCCACGGACCCAGCCGCGGCCGCGGCCTAAGTCGCGCTCCGCTGCCTGTCCCGTACCCGCGGGGTATGGGCAGGCGCCGCGGATCGCCGCTACCGCGGCTTGGGCGCTTGCTGTCAAACTCCGGCAATCGTCTTAGAGGTGGGTGCCGAGCCAGTCGAGCAGCCGCCCGGACTCCCGAGTAGCGGCGAGCGAGCGGACCCGCGCGGCGAAGGCGGTGTGCTCGCGGCTTCCCGCGGCCAGGTCGTCGCACCATTCCAGGACCCGCGCCCACTCGCCGAGTCGGACCAGCTCGCAGGCGGTCTCGATCTCCAGCCGCGCGGGGGTCTCCGAGTCCTCGGCGGACCAGGCAGGCGGCCGCGGCGTCGGCTCAGCCAATACGGTCGCCCCATCGGACCGGCCGTCGCGCACTCCGGCTCGCTCCGCGTCCTGGTCCGGCGGCGCATAGACCCAATGCAGGTCCAGGCAGGTGCCGATTGCCTCGAACAGTCGCTCCTGCTCGATCGGCTTGGGCACCAGATCGTCGAAGCCCAGCGCGTGCGCATCGCCGGGCGACTCCAGCACGGTTGCCGAGACCGCGATCACCGGTAGCGTCTGCCCGGTGCGCTCGCGCAGCGCCCAAGTGGCCGCGTAGCCGCACCAGTCGGGCATGACCAGGTCCATCAGCACCAAGTCCGGAATCGCCCGGGCGACGCGCTCGAACGCGGCCGTGGCGCTGTCTGCCAGATCGACGACAAAACCGGCGCGCGTCAGCACATCGTCGCACAGTCGACGGTTGAGCGGCTCGTCGTCCACCACCAGGATGCGCCGGGGCGCACCGCGGTAGCCGGCGATGACCCTGGCGGCGGCAGGCTGGTCAAAACCCGCCAGCATCGGGATCTCGAACCGGAACCGGCAGCCTTGGCCGGAGGCGCTGTCGAGCGTCAGCGTACCCCCCAGCAGGGTCACCAGTTCGCGACTGATGGCGAGCCCCAGTCCGGTGCCGGGTTGGCCCGGATGAAGCTGCTCGAATGGTTCGAACAGCCGGGCGTGATCACCAGGGGCGATACCGGGGCCGGTGTCTTCGACGGCGAAGCACAGCGCGAGCCGGCCTTGAGCGCCGTCGCCGGCCCCATCCCGCGCGCCTGTCCCCGCGGCGCGGTGCGCCCGCAATGTCACCGCGCCGACGTCGGTGTACTTGATCGCGTTGTCGAGCAGGTTCAGCAGGATTTGGCGCAAACGCCGGCCGTCGCCGCATAGGTGCGCGGGCACACGCGGGTCCAGATCGATATGCAGCGCCAACCCCTTGCGGTGCGCCGCGGGGCGTGCCGTCTCCTCGACCTCGTGCAGCAGATCCCCGAGGTCCAGGTCCCGCGCCACCGGTGCGAGGTGCCCGGCCTCGATGGCGGCGATGTCCATCAGATCGTTGATCAGGTGCAGCAGATGGGCGCCGCTGCCGCGGATGATGGCGCAGCGCTCGCGGGCCTCCCGGCCCATCCCCAAGTCCTGACGTAGCAGGTCCGCATAGCCCAGGATGGCATTGAGCGGCGTGCGCAGCTCATGGCTCATTTGAGCCAGAAACAGGCTCTTGGCGCGGTTGGCCCGCTCCGCAGCAGACTTGGCGACCAACAGCTCACGCTCGCGCTCGCGCTCGCGCAATGTTGCGCCGAATCGTTGCACGGCCCGCAGGATGGCGTCCATCTCGTCGCCTAGCGGACGCGGCGGCTGCGCCTCACGGCCTTGGAGTGCAGCGTCGATAGCGATGCGCAGTTCCCGGATCGGACCTTGCCGGGCGCGGCCAACATAGCGCCAGGCGCCGAGCAGGATACCGAGCTGCAGCACCGGGATCAGGACCAACTGGGCGAGCCGCTCGCGGCTCTGCGGCCGCAGTTGATGCGTCGGTCCGCGGTGGCTGCCCGCGCCCGGATCGCTCTGCAAGCGCTGGTCCTCGCCGACCTGCCGCACGCCCGAGCCCATCAGCAGCGGGACCTCGATGCCGACGACCAAGAGCGCCAGCAGCAGTGCGACCGCCTTGGGTACGGCGATGCGGCTCATTATCGTGTAATTCCGGTTACCGGTTGCCATGCTCGCGACCTGGTCCAAACCTAGCGCATTCGGTCGATCAACCAGTTGGTCCTTGCCGGGTTTGTGTCATAGCGCGGCCTTGCCGAGAAAAATATGCGCTGGAGCGTGGCCGATGCGGGGCGCAGGACCCCCGTCAGATGTCGAAAATAAAATAAAAATGAGCAATAAACAATCGTTCATCATTAATTTACCCTTCTTATGGTATTGCTTGCAGAACTTCCAAAATGTGATTTATCATCCTAAGATATCGACGTCTAACGGTTGCCGAACGTCGCTTACCGGTAAGCGCCAGTCTCCGGCGACTGAGTAAAGCGCTTTGCTGGCGCCATCCGAACTTTCCGTTGTGTCTGACAAGCAGTGCATTGCGTCCGACAGACGGCAGCAAGGTGGATTGGTGGACCCTGTCGGTTGTTGGAGTACAACGCATCTCGCCGCTGGCCTTCACGGCCGCTGAATCGATAAACGCGTTGATGGTTCGCATACGACGAATCGGCGTCCCCCGCTAGTCTGGATATG
This sequence comes from Chromatiaceae bacterium, assembly GCA_013426805.1. Lineage (GTDB taxonomy): Bacteria > Pseudomonadota > Gammaproteobacteria > Chromatiales > Chromatiaceae > Thiodictyon. The sequence goes on along the minus strand of JACDZG010000004.1, from coordinate 19,744 downwards.
GCCGGGTCGGGGGCTGCCGCGGTATCCGGCGGACCGCTCGCCCAAGCCTTGCCGATCCCCGGGTGCCTGGCCGCAGGTCTGGGCGCTTGGCCCACACCTGCTCCGCTTGCCGGGTTGCTCACGGTGCCCGGCGAAGCGCAGGCAGGCGTCGGCACGGGTCAAGCGCGACGCCGCCCATTGCCAGCCGAATTGACCTCTTAAACGAACGAGGCTCGCACCATGAACGACCGGTCCGCGGCCGGACAAACTCAGCGCCCAACATCACGCCTAGAAATCGAAGGGACCCCGACGATGACTGACACCGCCAACGAACTCCCCACGATCCCGGGCCTGGATATGGTCGGACGCGGCATCTATATTCGGCCGCAGCAGACCTTTGAGCTTAAGGAGATGCTGTTCCGCCAGGAAAATTACCGAATCTACCCGTCCAAAGAGACCGGACAAAGCTATCGGGTGCCCGCGGGCTACGAGGTCAACGACAGCCCGCCGAGGCCCTCCACTCAGGCGCTCAATCAAATCATGATCGAGGAGTCCTGGGAGCGCTTTGAGAAGCAGATCGGCACCGTGTCGCTGTCCGCCAATCTGGGCAGTCTGGCCAAGGGCATTCCGGGATTGGCTGGGCGGTCGGCGGGGCGAGCGTCGCGGTGCTGGGTGCGGCTTCCACCTATGCACTCGGCAAGAAAGAATTTCGCGGGACTGCGGCCATAAGCGACACCGCGTGGGGATCCGGCGGTCCGACCCTTGCACAAGATCAGCCAAACCGATCGTTGCGCCAGCCAAGCGCCAGCCCCCCCGCACGGGCGCAATCGGGGCCTCGCCGCGTCGGTTGCGCCCGCGCAAAGCGATGAAGCAATAGCGCTTTTCGTGCCGGATGTGAAGGGACTCGGGTCGCGCGGGCACCGTCGACGCGCCCTTGCCGCAGTCGAGACGGCTGCCTACCATGCAATTGATCCGTTTACCGGGACGCACGCTTGATGGCGCATCGCTCCCGGACCCGGCGGCGGGGCAAACCTTGAAGTGCCGCGCGGCCGCGCTGTCGACCGGCTAAAGCCTCGACCTCCGGTTTTCTTGTGGCCGGAACGACGATCAAAGCGCGAAACTTCGACACTGTAACTAGCGGGAGACGACACCATGACCGTGACCGATCGCAAGGCTTCCCCCAACGCGGCCGCCGAGATGCCCCCAGCCGCCGGGTCCGACGTGACCGCAGAGGCCGGTTGTGCGAGCGTAACGCGCCGAGTCCAGGCCGATAATATCGTTAAGAATCATGTCATGGTGGCGATGTCGTTCGGGCTGGTGCCGGTGCCGCTGTTCGACCTGGCACTGCTCAGCGGCAATCAGGTGGCGATGGCCAGCGCGTTATCGGGGCTCTACGGCGTTCCCTTCGAAAAGCAAAAGGTCCAGTCGATCGTCATCGCCCTGGTCAGCAGCGCCTTGCCGGTGCTCGGCGTGATCGGATTGAGTTCGGGCGCCAAGCTGATCCCGGGCATCGGCTCGCTGTTCGGCAGCGGCGCCGTTGCCGTCACCGGCGGTGCCGTGACCTATGGGGTGGGCCAGGTCTTTATCGCCCATTTCGAGTCGGGCGGTTCCTTGCTGGAGCTCGATCCCGCCAAGATGCGCGCGCTGTTCAAGCAAGAGGTGCGCAACGGTAAAGTGGTTGCGGCCGAGGTCCTGGGGCAGGCCAAACCCGAGGCCGTCCAGCCCTGATCCGGCGGCGCTGGACCGTTCGGGCATGGGTACGTCAGGGTGTGCGTCCGCCGGGGCGGCAGCCGCCGCGTCGGCACGCTCACCGTTGGCGCGCCAGCTGCGACGCAAGCTACCGCTCCTGATCCTGATCCTGGCCGCGTTGGTGTCACTGTTGCTCGCGCTGCTGCTCTGGAGGCGCATCTTCATCTCCGTGCCCCCCGGGCAGGCCGGCGTGCTGTTTCAGCTCTTCGGCGGCACGCAAGTCACCCGGGTCTATGGGGAAGGGCTGCAGGTCGTCGCCCCGTGGAACCAGATCTTTCTCTACGAGACACGCCGTCAGGTGATCATGCACGAATTCGACGTGCTGTCGGCCCCCGGACTGCCGTTGCATCTGGAGCTGGCGATTCGCTTCGCGCCGGAGCGCGATCGGCTGGCGTTGCTGCACCAGCGGATCGGCCCCGACTACCCACTGCGGGTCGTGGTGCCACAAACCGAATCAGTGCTGCGCCGCGAGCTCAGCCACTCTACGGCCGAGCAGATTTACACCAACGCGGGCGGGCTGCTCGGCGCCGCGATCACCCGGGCGCGCGAGGAGGCGGGGCGCAATTTCGTCTCGATCGACGAGATCCTGATCCGCTCGATCGCGCTGCCGGAGCCGATCAAGGCAGCCATCGAAGACAAGGTGGCACAGGAGCAGTTGATGCAGTCCTACGCATTCCGACTGGAAACCGCGCACGAGGAGGCCAAGCGCAAGCGTGCTGAGGCGCGTGGCGTGCGCGACTACCAGGCGACCGTCGATTCCACCCTGAACGAGCGGATGCTGCATCACGAGGGCATTGCGGCGACCCGCGAGCTGGCGACCTCGCCGAATGCCAAGGTCATCGTGCTGGGCAATCAACAACAGGGGGGGCTGCCGCTGGTCCCCGGCGGGCAATGAGCGGACGACGTGCAGCAGCGGTGCGTGCGCCAGGGGCCAGATGCCCGGTAGGCACCGGACCAGGCGGGGTCAAACTCTTGCTCCTCGTGCTGGCGCTGTCCGCGGTCGGTTGCGGCCGCTCTTACGAGCACCTGGCGGCGGCGCGCGCTGAGCTGGCCCGGCGAGTCGTCGGCAGCGTATCGTTCGCGGTGATCGACGATCCCGGCATGCCGGCTTATGTGCAAGGGGCGCGTCTGGCGGCAGCGCGCATCAATGCCGCCGGCGGGGTGCTCGGCGGGCGGCTGTTGGAGGTCCGGGTCTATCCGGGCGGGAACGACTTCGCCCCGGTACGCCCGACGGTCGAGCGCATTGCAGCCGATCCGCGCATCGTGGCGGTGCTGGGTCATCGCGACTCGCGGGTCGCGGTGCCGGCCTCGGCGATCTATCAGGCCGCCGGGGTGCTGTTCATGCCGTCCGTCGCCACCGCGTCGGCGCTGACCCGGCACGGGTTCGATATGGTCCTGCGCATGAATCCCGACGCCGCTGCCCTGGCGGCCCAGTCCGCGAGCGTCGCCGCGGTGCTCGGCTACCGGCGTATGGCGGTGCTGCACGCCCGCGACGACGACAGTCGGGACTTGGCCTTTCTATTCGAGGACGCGGCCCGCAAGGAGGGGATCGACATCGTGTTCCGCGGCGCCTTCGTTGCCGATCGCCGCGGCGACCGGAATCTGTTCGGAGAGCTCTCGGGCATCCCTTACGACGCGCTGTATCTGTCCGCCGCGACCGCGGCCGGCGCCCGCGTGCTTGGACAACTGCGCGCGCTCGGCCTGCGTCAGCCGACGATCGGGTCCGACCGGCTGAACGCGGCCGGTTTCGAACGCTTCGCCGCGGAGGCTGGCGAGCGGACCCTGGTGCCGACGGCGTTTGATCCGGACGCTCCCGGCGTCGGCACGCGCCGCTTCGTCGAAGCATTCGTGAGCGCCTACGGTCGGGTACCGGACGCGGCGGCGGCCCAGGGCGGCGACGCGGTCGGCCTGCTGGCGGCCCTGATCGAGCGGACGGCGAGCACCGACCCGCGGCTGCTGAGCGCGGCCGCCCGCTTCGGTCGCCCCTGGGCAGGCCTGACCGGCATCTATGCCTTCGACGCCAGCGGTAACCTGTTCGGCAAGCGTTATCGTTTTCAGGTCCTGCGGTCGGGCCGCTGGTGGCCACTGCCGGGGATCGACGCACCTTACCGGTGGTCGACGCTCGCGGCCTTGCGGGACGAGCGGGCGCTGGACGCCGCCGTCGACGCCGTCGCGGGGAATGCGACCGCGGCCGCCGTGCTTGGGTCGCGGTCCGACCGCGACGAGGCGCCGCGACCCCCGGGACAGCCGCGCCCGGCCGACGCACCCGGCACCGCGGACACCAGGGACGTGCGGAGCGTCCCGCCGCCAACCGGCCTGGACCTCGCGGCCCTATCCGATCCGGATCTGAGCCCCCGTCGGCGCGACCTGATCTGGCTTGCCCAGGCGAAAGAGATCCTCGACTTCAAGCGACTCGGCGTGGTGGCCCCGGACAGCGAGCAGGGCCTCGCGGCGGTCGGTTTGGCTCGCGACCTGGCCGCTCGCCTGGGGTTCGAGGTCGCGACCTGCAACTTGCCACCCGCCCCCGCAAGGCCCACGGCGGCCGCGGCGCAGACCGACAAGGACCGCGCGACAGCGTTGCCGAACGCGCCGGCGCCACCGCCGCCCACCCAACCCGACCCTATCCTTGCCGCGGCCCCCCAGGGTCCGTTGGAGCGCGCGGCGCTCGTCTGCTACGGCCGTCTGGCCATCGAGGTCGATGCCATGCTCACGGTGACGGACGGCAGCCTGGAGCCACGCTGGCTGCGGCAGTTGAATCGAACCTTGCTGACTTACGGGGTGCCGGCCTTCGCGCTGTCGCCGACGCCCGATGCGGACTACGGCCTGACCCTGGCCGCCTCCGGGGCGGACCTTGACGACCCGCGCATCGCGGGCCGTTTCGGCGGACTGCTGCGCGGCGTGCGCGTGGGGGAGCTGAACCGCAAGCTGGCGAACCTGCCGGAGCTGGGCCTGGACTTGGAGGCCCTGGCCGTTCTCGATCGGCGCCCGGACCCGCGGGTGCTGACAGCGGTGTCGCGGGTGCTGGAGCCCGACGAGCCGCAACCAACCTGGCCGCCGCGGCTGCCGACCAAGACGATCGGGAGCGACCGCTGATGCCGCATTCGATGCTCGCGATGGCGCTGACCTGCGCCCTGCTGCTGTGGCTGCCGTCGTGGGGAAGGGCGGCCCAAGAGGCCGCACTGCCGACCCCGGGGGATGGGTTGCGGCTCGATGCGCTGGCGACGCGCATCGAGCGCAACGACGGCGCGCTCGAGCGCCAGGAGGCGCGCATCGAGGCGCTCTCGGCCAAGTTGTTCGAGACCCTGATGCGTGCGCAGGACCTCGAGCAGACCGAGCAGCGGCTGCGCCCCTCCGTCGCCCACGCCCAGGCGGACCGCGGCGAGCCGACGCCGCCGGGGGCAGAGGGCCTGGGCGCGGCGCTGGCCCTGATCTTGGGAATGTTGATGCCGATCGGCGCGCTCCTGCTCGCCCCCGGCTGCGCCCGTGCGCTTGGGGCGCCCGCCGCCGCGGCCGGGCAGGGCGCACCGGCCGGCGACCCGGCCATCCAATACCTGCTGGCCTGGCTCGGCGCCGGACTCGGCTATGCGGTCATCGGCTGCGGTTTGATGTTCGGCGCGCTGCAAGGCGACTGGCTCGGCGCGCCGTCTTCATTGCTCCTGCCGGAGCTGTTGCAGGCGGGGCAGGGGCAGGGTTTGGGCGGGCCGCTGACCCGCCTGGCGCTGGAGCTGCCGCTGGCCGGTGCGCTCGGCGTCATCGTCTGCTCGGCCGTGCCGGGCCGACTGTCCCACCTGAGCCTGCTGCTCGCGGCGATCACGCTCGGCGCGCTGGTCTATCCGCTGTTCGGCCACTGGGCCGGTGCGCACGTCATCGGTGCGGACCATCGGGGATGGCTCTCCGCATTGGGGTTTGCCGACCCCGGCGGCTGCGCCGGTATCGCCGCCCTGGCCGGGGCCACGGCCCTGGCGCTGGCGGCACGACTGGGCACGGGCCTGGCGGCGGACGCTCCGCATCCGGGCGGCGGCGCCGCCGGAGCAAACACCGGAGCAAACACCGGCGCCGCCATTGGCGCCCTGCTCCTGTGGCTCGCCTGGCTCGGCATCGCCCTGACCATGACCGGGGCGCCGGATGCGGCCACCCTGCCGGCGCTGGTCCTGGGCACGACCGCCGGGGCGACCGGCGTGGCGTTGGCGCTCCTGATCCCCGGTACCCTGGCGCACCCGCCGATCGGTTGGGAGCGGCGTCTGCCGACGGGGTTGCTGGTCGGCGCAGTCGTCGGCTCGGCCGGCTACGCCACCGCCAGCGCCTTGGGGTTGCTGCTGCTCGGGCTCGCCACCGGCGCTCTCTACAACGTCGTGCACCAGGCCGTCGAGCGTCGCCTCGGCGCGAGCGCGCAGTTGGCCGCCGGCTTCGCCGTCGCGGGGGTCTGCGGCACCTTGGCGCCCTCCCTCCTGGGGCCTGGCGGCTCACTGACAGTGCAGTTGGTCGGTCTCGCCGCAGCCCTGGCGCTGGGATCAGTCGCCGGCTTGCTGCTGGCGCAGCTCAAGCGTCTGACGATGCCGCCGCGCCCTTGTGAGGATCAGGGCGCGCCTTAAGGCGAAAAATTCGATCCGCACTACCGAGCGGCCGTGCGGCAGGTGCGCGGTCGCCAGCCGCAGGAGAAGAGCCATGCCGACGAGCCAAGCGCCGTCGCCCAAGGCCCCTGGCCCGAGCGCCGCGACCGACGGGCGCATGGACAGCGCCGAGGTCAAGCGCGCCCAGGCCGAGGGGATCGTCAAGAGCCATGTCATCGCCGGCATGGGCATCAGCCTCCTGCCCCTGCCGCTGCTCGATACCGTGGCGCTGACCGATGTCCAACGCCGCCTGATCGGGCGGCTGGCCGACCACTATGGCGTGGTCATCAACGAGCGCGGTCGCAAGCTCGCCATCGCGGCGGTCGCCGGGGCGCTGCCGGTGCTCGCCACCGGGCTTGGACTGAGCTTGCTGAAGGTCGTGCCCGTCTTCGGCTCGCTGGCCGGAGCCGGCACCCTGTCAACCCTCGCCGCGGCCATCACCCATGCTGTCGGCGCCGTCATAATCGACCATTTCGAGTCGGGCGGGACCTTGCAGGACTTAGATCCCGAGCTCCTGCGTCGGCACCTGCGCCGGGAACTGCGCCGCGGCTGGCGCCTGCCCGTGGAACTCGCGACCGGCGTGCCTTTGTGAGGTCCAGCTCCGCGGACCATGCGCGACACCATCCCTGCTGTCAGTGGTGTTCGCGGGGTCTGACAATCATCGTCAGACCCCGGATGCCGGAATCCAGGCCAGGGAGGGCAATCGAGCAGGCGAGCGCTGAGTTTCGACGCTAATCACCTCGGCGATGAGGAAAGCCTCAGTCGCGAGGACGCGCCAGCCACTTTAATAGCGTTGCGAACAGCGTATCCGGGTCAATCCGGCTGCTGCCGTATCCGCCGCGTCGCTTCGAGCCCGTCCATGTTGGGCATTTGCATGTCCATCAGCCGCTGATGGAGACTGCCGCGCCCTGGATGACGGGACCGCCCGCGGAGTCCTCCCGGACATGGACGATGAGGTCGCCCAGGGGGCCGGACTGGACCGTGCTGTCGCAGGTGTCGCCGGCGCCGGGCCCGGATGCCGGGGAGGACAGTCCGGAACCGTTACTCATGTCGGTGCCCCCGGTGGGAGCTCGGCCAGGACGTGATCCAGCCAGGCCAGCGCCAGCTCCTCGAGCCGTTTGGCCTTGGCCTCCGGGTCGGTGAGCCCTGAGTCCCGCAGGGTCCGGCCGATCCAGGGATAGAGCGGGTCGGCGCCGCAGCCGTGGCCGAGGGCGACCATCAGGGTGGCCACCAGGGTGAGTGCCCGCGGTGTGCGAAAGCGCTGATTGCGCGCGCCGTCGTGGGCCTTACGCAGCAGAGTCGCGAGCGCCTCGGTGCCAACATAGTCGGCCTTCTCGGGATAGATGGCGGCGATCTCGCCCAGCAGGGCCGCCCCCAGGTCGCCCGGGGGCAGCGGTGGGAGGCTCGCGGTCCAGGCGCGCAGGGCCTTCAGGGCGCGCCGCTCATAGGCGCCCGCCGGACCGGCTACGGCCTGCCGGTAGGCCTGCGCCTGCTCGTAGAGGTACTCGGCGCGCTGCATCTGCGAGCCCGCCTCGCGGTCGGTCAGCGCGGCCGTGGCCCAGGGGTACTGGGGGTCGGTGTCGAAGCGGCTGCCGAAGAGCAGCATGAGTTCCAGATAGAGCCGCACCGGGCCGCGCTGGTCGAAGCCGTAGGCGACCGCCTGCGTCATCCCCTGTTGGACCGCAGTACGCACCTGGGCCTCCCCGACCGCCTGGAACAGCAGCGGCGAGAAGTCCGCGAGGTGCGTGACCATAGCGTCCTCGAAGGCGCGGCGGACCGCCGCGCGGAAGACATCCATCTGTTCCCGGCGGATTACCAGCATGTCCACCCCCGTCGGTCGACGGCGGGCGGCGGGCTCACGGGATCTGTTCCTGTGACTGTCCCGGAACGATGACGGAGATGACCCCGCCCCAGTTGCACATGAGCTTGGAGACATCGTCCAGGGCGGTCATGTTGGCGATCATGACTGTGGCGGCCGCGGGTGTCCAGGGGGGCGGCGGCCGTCATCGGTACGCAGGGTATAGGGGTAAGGACGCCCATAGCCGCGGAGGTTGCTGAGGCCGCCGTCGGGTTGGCGAGGCTGGTGCACATCCCAAACGGCATGATGTTAATTCTACTTTGTCACCTTAATCAACACTCTGATTATATTGAGATTATCGAGAGTGAAAAATATCCCCTATTCAAAATAGAATCTAGCGTTCGACTCGTCGTATTAATTGCAACTATATATCATGCTTTATGCTGGCTTGACCGAAATATCCGTATCCTTGCGCTCAGCGCTACCGAATTAAGGTGACAAAGTCAGCAATTCCCGGCGAAGGGTTCCCAACCAATTGATTTAAAAAGATTCTGAATTTTTTCGCAACAAAATTAGCAAGAAAGACACCTTACTTTTCAGTAAGTTGGCGTTCACCGGGAACTGCTGTGACAAAGTAGAATTAACCATCGGTACATTATTCAATGTTCAAGCTATGGTCAAGTCTGGTGTATGAGCCCGAGCCCTGTGCGCCGTCAGGCGGCCTCCGTGATGGCCGATAACGCAATTTATGTGAAGTGGGGGCCAATGGGGAAGGGAGCGGCAGGCGCTCGTGACCACGGTGGTTTAACATAACTGTGTGTTCACCCGCCCATCGGAAATGACGGCGACCCTCGTCCCTGGCTGGCGCGTGTCCCAATATCCTGCTTGTTTCCGATCGCTCGGCACCCGCAATGACTCGTACCGTGGATGCCGAAGAGCAAGGAGCCATTACTCCTATCGGCCGAAGCCTGCCAGTACGCATTCACTTCCGAAAACGGTTCGGTAACACCGACGGTTTCAGTCATCATCAAATACGGTGAGATCAGTATTTCTATACGTCCTTAACGAGCCCAGTAAACTCCCTACCATCGTGAAATAGATATACATTTCCGTCGGAAGAAAGGACGACGCAAAGACAATGTTCCTCGGCAGTAAGACTGAGGCCCCACAGTGAATGGGTCTTCGTTCCCGAATGATGAAGAAATGATAACGCATTGATGTATTGGCTTTTCTTAGAATCCTCCACCTCAAACTCGCCATTGATTGCCGCAAATAATACCCTAAGGTCTTTAACTTCTTGATAAGCATCCATTGGCAACGCATTCTCATCGAGACTCTCGTCTTTCCCGCGACCTCGGTTCATTTGTAAATCGAGAGGCTGCACGTCCTCTTCCATCCTTACCAAAGGAATAAATTGTTGCGCGGCACGTACCATCAACCCACCACGATTATCTCCACTGCTAGGTACTAGACTCAGCCATAGACCCCCGTCGAGATTCGCTAACTCCGCTAACGAATCGAAGAGATGGGACGGTCTTTTGTAATTTGACCTTGCGTCGCCTCCGATCTTGACTAATTGATTCCAAGCTCGCGCATATTCCGTCAACTGCGCAAGATCGGCCTTCGGCGCATCCAGTTGGCTAAAATGTTTCACAAGCGTTTTCACTTGTTTTGTAATTTTTGTTCGCCAACTGGAATCCCAGGGCGCCCCAATGCCATCAAAGGAAATAACAAAACACGTTCCGTGAGTTGCCGCTTGGAGCACTTCCACCAGTTCGTTAACCAACCACTTGGTGATTTCTCCGAATTCTTCAGGAATCTTTCTTGTTCTTAACAGATCCTCTATCGCTTTAGACCGCTTTATGTCGCCCCGAGCCATATCAATTAATTCGCCATTCCTAATCCGCGCGATTTGGTTATTGTCTCTATGAAGAACGTCGAAGCACCCACCGCCATCTATTTTTGCATAAAGGATTGTATCTTGGTGCTGCGAACGACCAACACGACCAGAAGAAACTTTCTCAAACTCGCCATCCTTGATTTCAAATACGCCACGATATTGGCCAAGCTCGTCAAACCATAGCCCGCGATCCTTATGGTTTCCGAAAATACTATAAAAACCCTTGATATAGCTTGAGATTTTTTCTATCGGAATGTCATGCTTGCTTAGATCATCAGGAACGGCCTCAAATCGATGAAGATGGGCCTGGGCATATGCCAATGATCCATAACCAACATTATAATAAATTGAATACCCTTCATGCCTCGCTTCCTTGGCGAGCTTATCTATCGCGAACAGCCATTTCTTAACACCTTCACGGTAATATGATGCAGAAGGGTCATTGTCCCATATTCGATTGCATAGAGAGTCACCCAAATTGAATAGCTCAGCCGAGCGTGTTTTGGGCACCCTAACCTTTACGATATCGCCAATTGCCTTTCCGAGATTATTGAGGCAATTTTTTATAAGTTCCTTAGTTTCTTCACACAATATCGACCCTCTACTCAGCCCAAAAATTATGTATATGCTAGTAGCGTTTCGTAGGGGAGGGTTCGCAAAGTCGATCCGATGAAACCACAAACCACTCGCGTCGCAAAACTCGGGCTGGCTTAGAACGCTGCTTTGAATCGCTTCGATAGCATCTAATAACTCCGGCCATTGTTCTGTGTTAGACGGGGAAGCAGATTCAATCCAAGCAAGCGGGTCTGTATGCCCACTACATAACTTAAGATACTCGGAGAGTATTTTCTTGCTATTTTTTTGAGGATCTTCACCGTCACTATCGATAATTGAATCGCGAAAACGTCCAGCGACTCGGGTTAGCTGCGGAATAAATTCGATTTCTTCAAGACCGTTCCACGTTTTCTGAAAGACTTCTTCAATGTCGCTTAATTCTTCTGCATTGGGGTTGCTTGGCAAGAAGCTATTTATACGCTTAGAAAGAGTTTCCGCAAGAGAAGCTGAGTCCCTAAAGAATTTTTCCATATATTCAAAGGCCGGTTCAGCAAATAGCTTTTCCATCTCCGCATTCCCTGCGGCAGTGTCCCGACCTGTCGGCAATTGAACTGTCGCCCACTGCCATGGCAATACGCCGCTTTCGACGGCATTTATTAAAGTAGCGCTAGGACGAAACAAGCGACGATAAATGCGATTCCAAGCGTTAGCATAAAGCTCAAATCGCGACAAGATGCTTTCGTCTATTCGAGATTCATCAATATTTGGCTTAGCCCAGATAGTGGAGTGGCGCCCCTCAATAGGGTCGACAATATGGACGCCGATAGATCTCAAATTCGCGGAGCGCATAATACGCAGGAACTTTTCTATTTTATCCGACACAGGTACGCTTCTTATTTTTTTTATCGTTTTTTGGTGTAACTTTCCTATGGGGTAACTTTCGTCAAAAATGCCGCCTCGCAAAAGAGCCTGGATCGCGATAAACGCTCTCAGTCGATCAATCCCCGCTTGCGGTGGTGCGGCCGTGTTAAGGCCATCCGCATCGCTATTCTTATTCGCAATTTCACTAATAAAACGTCGCCATTGATGAACAGTAACCGGCACGGCTGCTTTACTCCTGTCTCAGTAGGTGTGTCGTGAATAATAACATTTACAGTACGACTAAGATTGTATATGGCTGGCTGCTTTCTCCCGATTTTTTGGGCCTTAATCATCTTTCCGGCCGCCCGGTGCTGCGGGGAGCCCGGTCAGCCTGAAAACCGACCGACAGCGGACGGGCGTCCTGGGCTTGATCATCGTTCCGGCCGTAGGGTGGACAAGCGCAGCGCAGTCCACCGAATCCCACGCCGTCGCTGGTGGACTGCGCTGCGCTTGTCTACCCTACGAGGCCGCGTGGCCGGAACCGTGATCAAGGCCGGCGCCCGTGACCGGATGACCATGACCGGAAGTATGATCGACGCTATTTGTGCCTCCATCTACAACATTTTTAATTAGAGATTCAATGTCATTCACAAATAATTTTTCGTCTATTTTCAATAAGCCCTTCTTCGACACTACCGAAAAGGCGCGAGCAAGAATACCACTGCCAGGGTCATAGGAACCGATGATGGGACGCGCACGATGGCTCTTAAGATAAGTTTTCATGCGCGTCGTCAGAAGTTCCGCATAAGAATCTCTAGTCCCTTCCCAAACGACATTCGCTGTTCCAAGCAACGTTTTACCCGCATAGGCATGTGTACTATGACACCATTGCCTCGGATTGCATTCCGCGGAGTTTCCGCGATGCACCAGATAGCGCGTAATGCTCACATCGTGACCCGTTATGGACTCTACGACATCGCCAAGGAGTGCGCCATCAAATAGGTCTTGAATTTCTTTTGTCACACTGCTAGAACCTGTACTGAAGAATACCATTCCATGCCAATGCTTTTCGCAAATTGCCTTTGACCGGGATGGGCGAGCGATGATATTACTTCTACTCGAGTTACGCCTCTATTGCGCAAATTTTTCGCCGCCTCGATCCATAGCGCGGTTCCTATCCCACGTTTCCTGTATTCTGGATAGACGAATATTTCTTCTATTGAACCTAATGGGGAGGGAACGCGTAGCACAGTACGGACCGTCAAGCTTATGAAGCCGACTATTTCGGCATCTGTAGCGGATGCAACAATAAGTACATTCTGCTGTAGGTCAAGAGCTTGCTCCACTAACGGAAGATGAAGCGGCAGGAACTCTTGAAGAGTATTGGCCGGAGTGCTGGCATATAGCGTCTTCAGCATGAATAACATTTCACAAATACGCGGAGCATCAGCAGAAACTGCTCTGCGAACTTGCCATTGCTCTGGAAAAATTTTATTCATAGCTTCAGATTTGGTGCCAGTTGACAGAAGATTTCCAATATATTATGCGGGACATGACCAAACGAAAAGCAATAGCTAATACGCTGCCAAGAACTCCGAGTGCCAAAACGAGCGCATAGAGTTCTAGGTTGTTAAAGGTACGCTCGGCGTCCACAATTTGGCTTCCAAGGCCGTCGCTGCCAATAAGCATTTCGCCCATAATTGCTAATATGAGAGATATTGCTAATGCAGTCTGACTGGCAGCGGCGATTTCGGGTAGTGCAGCGGGCAAAAGAACCAGAATAATAAGTCGCCATCCCCGCCAGTCATAAAAGCGAGCGGCAATGTGAATTTCTTCTGCAATATTCATTATTCCTTGTCGAGCAGCAATGAATATTGGAAAAACGGCGCCAAAGACGCAGAGGGCAATCTTCATTGCTGTCCCAATGCCGAGAAAGAGCATTAGAATCGGCATTATTGCCACTGCCGGAAGGTTCCTGAAAAACTCTACAGGAATGCTCACAATAGCATCTATGAAACGGGAGCGCCCTGCAATCAGCCCCAATAAAGTGCCGATAAAAGCAGCGATTCCGAATGCTGATATGGTTCGAATAGTCGTTGTACCGAGCGCCTGCCAAAAGCTCTCGGAAAGTACCAGCACACTAAGCTGACTGACAATCTTGAAAAAAGATGGAAAGGCGGATGGTAGCAAGCTCGGCGCAATGAGATTATAGAGCCGGAAATGTGAGTTAGCCTCCCAAATGCCAATAAATAAAAGAACGCCGACCCAAGGGAGAACGAGTCGACGAGCATTAGTGAGCTTGGATGTCTCAATCATGTTGTGAATGCCGGGGCATCAGCTAATTCTTGTATTTTCACAGGACGCAGCGTCCTATTTTCTAGGTGAACGACTCTATGAGCAAGAAAGCGTGCTTCAAAATGACGATGTGTAATCCAGAACACGCTTATGTGACATTCATCCAGGTAGTGCTGAAGACGCAACAAAATTCGGCTGGTCAGTGGCAAATCAAGATTAGATAACGGCTCGTCTAAAAGGAGTAAATCTGGCTGTTGGTAGAGAGCGCGAGCGAATAATACTCTTTGTGCCTGACCGCCAGAAAGCTCCGATGATGCTGATTCCAGTAGATCTTCTATCTCGAAAATCATAGCTACTCTTTGGAGCAGCGCGTCATCTACCTTTCGTTGACCAAAAGTCATGTTGGATTTAACGCTAAACCATGGCAACAACGATGCGGCGAAATTCTGCATGACGGGGATTGGTCTAGCAGACCGATTCTTAACGATCCCTGCCGTCGGCTCAAGCAGTCCGAGGGCGAGGCTCATCAGTGTCGACTTTCCAGTTCCCGATGGCCCAACAAGAAAGAGTCTTTCTCCATTAGAGGCAATGGAAAAACTACCGTCCATTATGATGGCCCCAGAATTAGCATATCCAAAGGAGACGCCTTCAAATGCCAGGATCACAGCAGAACACCCATTTCTTTTCGTAATTAGGGCGATGAGCCCGTGGCGGGGTTAAGATTTGTGACCGCAAGAACATCACTGTTGAATACGAAAGAGCTAACAATGCAATTATTCCCAGGTGGTGCGCGAAAGTACGTCTGAGACCTGAAATTTCATGACGAGGAGACGCCCATGACTGCGACAGAATGTTGACACTAGTCAGATTTCTTTTTTAATAGCGACTCGTCCTCAAGCCAAGATTGCATTTTAATGAAAGCAGACTCGGGAATCTCGCTCACGAAGTCCGGTCTGCCAGCCAACATCAAAACGTCCTTAGGAATCTTTGTGACCGCGGAAATAGCTCCAAAGGTATTGTCATCAGGGCTCTTCAAGTCTCTCGTTGCATTAGATATCGCGGCGTTAAATTTCCGAATGACATCTGGCGTCACCGTTGCGGAATTCGCCATGGAAAAATAGCCGGTCGAAAATAACTCTCCGAAAGCGAGAGCAAAATGGTCACCGAGATTGCGAAGACCGCCATTCCTAAGCGCAACCGAGAGGAAGGGTTCTGGTAGAGGTGTAACATCAACCCTCTTGGAGCGGAGAGCTGTCTCCATGTCCTTAAACGGCAGCTCAACAAAGGTAATGTCTTTCGCGGTTAGGCCGGAAAGCCTAATCGCTCGCAATATTGCGAGGTCAACGATGTTGCGTCGACTATTAACTGCAACGATCTTTCCTTTTATATCGCTAATCTGCTCAATACCTGAGTCAGCGAGGACCACTAATCCTGCTTCTGAGTGATCTTTATCCATGCGTGTTCCGCCGGAAAGACGGATCAAGCGTGGCGCTGTTTGTTCATAAAACACAATCGTTGCTAAATTCGCAAACCCAATATCTATGGCTCCCGTAGATAGGGCCTGAATGATCGGCGGCCCCCCAGCAAGCGCCACGAGTTCGACATCAAGACCCGCCGCTGTAAAATACCCGCGTTGCGACGCAACATACAACTGGGAACAGTCCACTATCGGTATGTAGCCGACCTTTAATCTGACCATTGCACTCTTGGTCTGGTTCTCCGTTGTCTCGTTTCCGGTAACCCAGAATAAGACAGCAATCGTCATAATTGAGACAATCACTAACAGTAGAATTATGGGTGTACGTTTCATATTCTATTCGGAGACAGCTAAGTGACGGTTCAAGAACAGGCTATACGCATCAATTAACGACATGCCATATAAAACAGCCGCTTGCGAAAAAATGCCTGTTCACCTTGTTATTGAACCGTTACTAAGGGAAAAAATGAACCGCCGCGAGCACGTTGGCCGCATGATGTTAGCCCGCGGGAGCACGCTCCGCAAGGTAACGACGCGGCTGGTCTTAGCGAGGGCGAAGCTGCCCTGCTCTCGGGGATTTCTGTAGGGGGAAAAAATCCATAAAAACAGAGAGAGAGCGGGCGCGCAGGAAGAAAGTGGCCCTATGATCGCGCCCGAAAGCAGCGTAAGTTGCGGATGTCCCAGATTTCCGGAGGCTTCCGGGCTGTCGTCTCGCTGGGGTATACCCTAGCTTAACGTACGACATGCCCGCAAAAGGTGTCAGTTTAGGGTCACTATTGAGCGTTTCATGACACCTGCCCCGTACGGTCTAAGATCCTATCCTGACAGCGATAGATGAACAAAGACTCCACCGCGCCCTTGCCCACCTCTACGGCCAACGCCTTGTGCGCGCAGCCGACCGGGCTGACTTCGCTCCGGCCCGCAGGCGCACGATTCCCGCCGCCGCCCGCCGCGACGATGTCCTTGTTGCAGAGATCGAGGCATCCCCGGAACAAACGGACTTCCACGCCCGCGCTGTTGCGTCCATAATCGCAGCCTATCCATGCAACATGGACAACATAGAATATTGTACATGGTCCAGACACCCGACTACGCGTTGCTCGCCGCCGCCGCCCAGCAACTCGCGCGGCTCGGCCTCGCCGTGGCGGTGGACGACGCGGCCACCCCCATCGACAGCGACCAGGACGCACGACTGCACTTGCGCTGGCACGGCGGTGAGGCGTACTACCAGGTGGAGACCAAACGCGGACTGCGGCCGGCGCTGCTCGGGGCGGTCGCGCACCAGCTTCGACGCCGTGGCCCCGATGCCTTGCTGGTCGCGGATCATGTCTCCCCTCCCCTGGCCGAACGGCTCCGCGAACTGGGGCTCCAGTTCATCGATACCGCCGGCAATGCGTTTCTAAGCCATCCGCCGCTCCTGGTCTGGGTCAAGGGCGAACGGCCCACCCAGGCGTTGGCGGCCCCGGCGGTGGGTCGGGCCTTTCAGGCCAGCGGACTGCGTGTGCTATTCACGCTGCTCGCGGTACCCGGACTGGTCCATGCACCGTATCGGGTCATCGCCGAACAGGCCGGGGTGGCTCATGGCACCGTGGGTTGGGTCATGGCGGAGCTCCCCCAACTCGGGTTCCTCGGCGCGATTGGCGGTCGGCGGCGCGTGCTCCAGCCCGAACGGCTGCTGCGACAGTGGGTGGAGGCCTACGCACGGACCTTGCGGCCCAAACGACTGCTGAAGACCTTGCGCGCCCCGACGATCGCGTGGTGGCGCGCGCTGGACCTGCGCGACTGCGCACTCGTGCTCGGCGGGGAGGCCGCCGCCGCACGGCTGCACCGGACGATCGAACCCGAGGTACTCACCCTCTACGGCGCCAAAGCGGACCTGCGGCGCTTCATGGTCCAGCGCCCGTTGCCGGAGGACCCGCGCGGCAACGTGGAGATCCTTGAGCAGTTTTGGCACTTCGCGCCGGATCCGCCGGAGTTGGCGCCGCGCCTGCTGATCTATGCCGATCTGCTGGCAACCGGGGATGCCCGCTGTCTGGAAGCGGCGCAGGCACTGGAGGGCGGGATCCTTGATCGATTTGCGGGATAGCGACGCACTACGCCACCTGGCGGCCATCGTCGCCGATATTCGCGCCGCTGCGGTCGCAGACTTTCTGCTGGTCGGCGCCGCGGCGCGGGATCTCCTGCTGCTGTATCGGCATGGCATTACACCGCCGCGCCGCACGACCGACGTGGATTTCGCTTTCTGCGTGCCGGACTGGTCGCGGTTCGAGCAGCTGAAGGCGGCACTGGTTGGGTCGGGGCGCTTCACCTCGGGGCGCATCACGCATCGCCTGCACCATCGGATCGGCACGCCGCTTGACCTGATTCCATTCTTCGATGTGGACTTGGCTGGTGCCTGGCTACTCGGCTCACACGCCCGTGAGGCGATTGACCGTTATGGCGAGCATCGCCACGCGATGATCGCCCGCGCCACGACCATTCTCGAGCGCCAGACCGACCCCGATGGGCCGTTGCGCCTCATCGGCGAGATTCAGGCGGCGAACCCCGAGCGGGCGCGGCGCACGCTGGTCGCCTTTCTCAATGGCCTGCGACGCCATGTGTCGCTCGCTGACCCACGACGGTAACCACTGCTTGCGAAGGCACAGATGGTCATCCGTGCTGAGCGGCCCGCGGACGGTGGGCCGATTGCGGCCGTGATGTTTCTTGACACCTGCATTGAAAGATCATAGATCTTTTCCTGACACTTTTGGCAGCGGAGGCATCATGCAGGGTCAGCGTATCGGCTATGTTCGGGTCAGCAGCTTCGATCAGAATCCGGATCGGCAGCTTGAGGACGTGCCGGTGGACAAGACGTTCACCGACAAGGCGTCCGGCAAGGACACCCAGCGACCACAACTCGATGCCTTGCTGGGCTTCGTGCGCGAAGGTGACACGGTGCTGGTGCACAGCATGGATCGGCTGGCACGCAACCTCGACGATTTGCGCCGCCTGGTGCAGACGTTGACCAAACGGGGCGTGCGGGTCGAGTTCGTCAAAGAGCAGCTGACCTTCACCGGCGAGGATTCGCCGCTGGCGAATCTGATGCTGTCGGTGATGGGCGCGTTCGCCGAGTTCGAAAGGGCACTGCTGCGCGAGCGGCAACGCGAGGGGATCGCATTGGCCAAACAGCGCGGCGTCTACCGGGGCCGCAAGAAATCGCTCGGCCCCGCGCAGGTGGCCGAACTGCGGCAGCGGGCCGCGGCCGGGGAGCCGAAGGCGACGTTGGCCCGCGCACTCGGGATCAGTCGCGAAACCGTTTACCAATACCTAAAGGTTTGACGGCAAACCAAGCCGCAGCGCCGGCGGCTGACGCCTGCCGCGCGTCCGACCACTCCGGGAGATCGCCAATCGTGCCAAAGCAAACCGCCATCGATCCGGTGACCCGATCCGCCCTCACGTCGTTCAAGGCGATTCTGAGCGCGCGTTACGGGGCGCACTTGAAAACGCTCTATCTCTTCGGTTCGCGGGCGCGCGGCGACCATCGTCCGGACAGCGATGCGGATGTAGCGGTCTTTCTCGATCAGGTGACCGACCCGCTGGCGGAACAACTCGACCTGATCGATCAGGGCTACCCGATCCTGCTGGAGACCGGCGTGAACATTCAGCCCTGGGTCTTCGAGCAGGCCAGTCTGACGAATGCGGCGCCGCAGCGCGCCGCTCATCTCGTCGCGGCCATCCGGCGTGAAGGCCTGGTGTTGTGATCGCGCGGCTGCTGGCCAAGGCGCGGCAGGCGCTGACGACGGCTTTGGTCATCGTTCCGGCCATTGGAGGTCGAGGCTTTAGCCGGTTCGGCGCGCAGACAACACTGATTTTACTTGAGATCTCGGGAATCGCCACCGGCTAAAGCCTCGGCCTCCAGTTGCGGACAGGCCGTCGCTGGCCGAAACGATGATTAAGGCCCAGAACTGCACGGTCTCATCGTGCCGGACGACCAGCTCGGCCATACGCGCGGGTGGACTCGCGGTCTCGAAGACGATGCCGGCCCCTGCGACAGCGCGGCCCGAAAGGCCTGCCGAGGTACGGACGCAGGACGCGGCACCGCACCGAGGAGCGTACTGGTATCAAACACGAAGCGCTTAGCGAAGATCATGCACCAGCCGCTCGATGTCGGCATCGGTGAGGGCCTTGGCGGCATCGGTCAAGGTGGCATCGGCTTTTTGGAAGTAGGCATCGAAGGTTGCCAATGCCGCTGTCTGCCGTTGGCGGATGTCGGTCAGCTCACTCAAGTCCCGAGGCGACAGGAGCACGGCCACCGGGCGCCCCCGTCGGGTGATCGTGATGGGTTCGCGCTGGGCGTTATCCAGGAGTTCCCCAAACCGATTCTGGGCTTCGGCTGATGTGATGGTCTTCACGGTCGACTCTCCCACTTAGCTAATTTGGCTAGTATAGCTAAGACCGCGGCCAAAGACCTGCGCCGGCTTGCGTTTGGGTGCGATCCAAACTGATGTGGTTGCCGGAACTGTCACGCGGCTTGCTTAACG
>JACDZG010000043.1 GCA_013426805.1 Chromatiaceae bacterium | reverse complement strand
ATGGACAGGGAGTTATCGGTAAACCAATGGGACATCTTGGGTCTCCTGGCGGCGACCGCCCTGCGCGGGCCGGCTACGCCGCGACTTGTGTAGACTGCGTAGTTTGAACTAGTACTGGAGTGAGCTTAGCCGCGCGAGGCATGAACCCGAACAAAGAAAAGCTGCGAAGCAACGCGGCAATCTCTTACTTGACAACATCGGGTCACTGACCGATGGTAAAAAGATGAGCGGCGTGTGGTTTTCTCGCGTCTGCACCAGACCGGGCTGGACGCCTGACGTGCGACTCACCATGACACAGCAGCACATGAGGACGCACCAGCGCCAACTGCCGAGGCCAACACTCCGACCATGAATCAACCAAACCCAGAGACATTTGGAACTGCGCGAACCCGGTGGTTGATCCAGGAAATGCAGGCTCGACAGGCCGAACTCGAGTCAGAGAATGCCTCACTGCACCAGCGCTTACAGACGCTGCAAACCCCGTTGCAAGCCCAGGTGGAAGAAGCGCTACGCGATAGCCAAGAGTTATTGACGTTGCTTCTACGCCACTCCCCAATTTACGTCTATATCAAGGAGGTGACGCCCACCGAAAGCCGGGTGCTGCAAGCAAGCGACAATTTCCAGGACTTGATCGGCATTTCGGCTCAGGACATGGTGGGCAAGACGATGTCGCAGTTGTTCCCAGCCGAAATAGCCGCCAAAATGAGCGCTGACGACTGGTCAGTCGTTAGCAAGGGAGAAGTATTGAAGCAGGACGAGGATCTGAATGGCCGAAACTATACCTCAATCAAGTTCCCGATTGCTCACAAGGCGCGCACACTGGTCGCAGGTTACACGATCGATATCACCGAACTCATACGCCTCCAAACAACGCTGCAACAACAAGCTGGAACGGACGAACTCACCGGCATCACGAACCGACGCCGATTCCTGGAGTTAGCAAGCACCGAAATCAAGCGCGCCCAGCGCCTCAATCATCCGCTAGCGATTGCCGTAATCGATATGGACCGTCTCAAGCAGATCAACGATGCGCATGGACATGCGGCCGGCGATCAGGCGCTGATGAGGCTGACCCAGATCTGCCAGGCGAGCATCCGAGCAATTGACGTGTTCGCACGCATCGGTGGGGATGAGTTTATACTGCTGTTACCGCAGACCAACTGTCAACAAGCCTACGACGTCCTCCGACGGCTGTCGCTCGCGCTGGCATCGCAGCCACTCAATTTCGGCATGGGGTCCGTTACGCTCAACATCAGCGCGGGCATCGCCGGCTTGGCGAGTGGCGATGACTCGGTCGATACCCTCCTCAAACGCGGTGATCGGGCGCTGTACCTGGCCAAGAAAGCGGGACGTAACCGTGTGATGATGGAACAGGGTTATTGAGTTACGGAGGCCTGCGGCTGGTCCTCGTCGCGACGCTCCCAATTCATCACTCGACCGAGCCAGGCTCGGTATCAAGGTCTTGGGGCTCGGGCGTCCCGCCCACAGGCTTCGGCGTCCGGCTCGTCTGGCGCGGGTCGATCGCGGTCACCCGCGCCGAGGTGCGTCGCCATCTGTGCGTCGAGACCCAACGCCAGTGGGCGGCCAAAGCCATCTCAGTGGTCCCGCGACGTCTGCAAGGTCCGGAACAGGTCAATCCCCTCCGGCCATGAACCGAATCCCGAGTCCGGATTGATGTGCCCGGCTTCGCCAATCTCGATCAGTTTGCTGTTCCACAGCCGCGCCCAGCGCCGAACTCGCGGCCAGGGCATCCAGGGATCATTCCGACTCGCCACCACCAGCGACGGAAAATCGAGTGCGTGCTTGGGCATGAAAGGGGTCAGACTGACAGGAGACCCGGCGGCAAGCCCTGCTCCCTGGCGCAGTCCCACTGGCGAGAAGCACTCCGGATCGGCTGGCGCCACCAGGAGCGCACCAGCGACGCGCTCGGACCGATCAGTTCCGGCAAGGACCGCCGCCAGGCAGCCGAAACTATGGGCGACCAGCCAGACCGGCGCGGACGCCGCGGTGATCTCCCGGCGGATCGCCGCCGCCCAAACGGCCACCGCCGGGGTGTCCCAATCGATCCCGGATACCCGTCGGGCACCCGGTATCCTAGACTCCATCCAGGTCTGCCAGTGGCCTCCATCGCTGCCGCGGTAACCTGGGACGATCAGCGTGGTGCCGGCCGCGAGCGGTGACCTGTCGGTCGGGCGGTTCATGGCGAATCTGCTGTTCGGCGATCGAACCAGTCCGCGGTTACCGGACCGTGGACCGATTCGCACAGAACGCCCTCGATCAAATCGGCGCCGAGGGCATGGGCGCGCGTGATCGCCGCCTGACAGCCAATCCCATCAAGCCATAAGCCGATGCCGTGGGCCTGCGCCCGCCGCGCCCAATCCCCACTGGGGGTCTGCTGAGCCGCGGTCCGCAAGGCTGCAATGTCCGGCGTGACCCACGCAATACCGATTGCCCGCAGCAACGCCCAGTCGGTATCGCCGACGTGAGGCCGCAGGGCGAGGAGGCGGTAGCCCCGCCGCGAGAAATTCGCTGCCGCCGCGCGAACATGAGGGTCATGCTCTAAGGCCGTCCCGGACAACCGCAGAACGACTTGGTGAGGCGCGAGACCCAGGCGGCGGAGCAGGGTCTCGAATACGCGGCCGTGCTGCTCCGGAAGTGCCGCGACGTGTCGAAGATGCACGTCCATCGCGAGCAGTCCATCCCGGTCGGCGCCGAGACTCAGGTGGTGCAGGGCATGCAGGCAGCGTAGGAATCGATCGAGAAAGACCACGTCGTCGCTATCCCAGGCATGGACATACAGCGTTTCCGGAATCACCGGCTGACCCCGGTCGGATTCGGCCAGGAGCTTGGCACTCCAGGCAAATAATTTACCGGTGGCCCGGGCCAGGACCGGAATTTGCCGGGGCATGAGGCGGAAACTCGCAAGATGAGCACTCACCCGGCCGTCAGTGAATTGGAAATAAGCCTGATCGCTAACCTCGTGACGAGGGTGAAGATCAGCTAAATGCTCGTTGAAATATTGGACTATACTGGTCAGCGACATCGCGCCCCCATGTTCGGTAATTGACGACTTGTCTGACCGTCAGACTAAGGCGTGCGGGGCCCAGCAGACAACCAATGAATCCCCATATGCTTATCGGCTAGTAACCGTTCAGACCTCCACCTGCGGCAGCGGGGCCAGCGGCAATCCCTGGCGCCGGTCAGCGATCGCAAATGCCTCGGCGACGAGCCCACTTGACACCGCTCCGGAGTTCGGGGTACTTTCTTCTGTATCCCCTTACTTGGGCCAAAGGAGCGTCGCTCATGAAATCGAGGCATTCCCCTGTCATTTTTATTCTTATTCTTATTCTCGGGCACCTCAGTTTCTCCAATGCATTGGCACTGCCGCCTCCCAACATCCTCTGGATCACCATCGAAGATACGTCGCCGATTTTCATTGGCGCTTATGGCAATAATAACGCCCACATGCCCAACATCGACCAGCTCGCACGCGAGGGCGTAAGGTTCACCAACGCTTTTTCTACAGGTACGGTGTGTGCGCCCAGTCGGTCAACGATCATTACCGGCGTCAGAACCTATGAATTGGGCACCGGCCATCACCGCAGCGAGTATGCAATTCCGAACGACATTAAAGGTTTTCCTTATTTCCTGAGGCAGGCCGGCTACTATACCAGCAATAATCCGAAAACCGACTACAATGTCGGTGACCCGCAAAGCTTCATACAAGAGGCGTGGGATGCGAGCTCCAGTACGGCGGACTGGCGGGGAAGAGCACCTGGACAACCGTTTTTTTCCGTTTTCAATTTTAATGAGTCACATCAGTCACGCACCATGACGTGGCCCTATACCAAATACGAGAGCACGGTACTGCCCAAATTGGCGCCCGACGAAATCATTGGCGACCTTGATTTTCCAATGCCGCCGTTTTATCGGGATAGCCTCGATATGAGGAAACAGTTCGCGCGGGTCTATAACTCGCTTTCGCTCACGGACAAACTCGTCGGTCAGTTACTTGATCGGTTGCAGGCAGCCGAATTGCTTGATCAAACGATCATCTTCTTCTTTGCCGATCATGGCGAAGGAGTTCCGCGAGGAAAGACTAATGGCATCGACTTAGGATATCGCGTACCGTTCGTCATATGGTTCCCGACCAAGTATGCGTCTTGGTCGCCATGGGGCCCCGGACAGGTTGTGTCCGATGAGTTGATTGACTTTGAGGATCTTGCGCCAACGATCTTGAGTCTGGCCAATGCCGAGCGACCCCCTTACCTGAAAGGGCGCGTCCTTATTGGCAATAATCGCAGTGAACCAAAGTCCTTGGTCTTTCTTTCCAACGACCGCACCGACAACGGTATCGATTTAGTTCGCAGTGCAACCGACGGGCGCTACATGTATTCCCGTAACTACATGCCCTTTATGCCCGAGCTACGCTACATCAATTATGCCGAAATCAGCGAAATCAAACAATTGATGCGTGATGATTATGCTAACGGCCACCTGAATGAACTGCAATCACGCGGCTTCAAGGATCGGCCGACTGAGTTTCTCTTCGACCTCCAGAGCGATCCCTGGGAAACGAGGAACCTGGTGAGCGATCCGTTGCATCTGACCGTACTGAAGCGAATGAGAACCGCGATCAAACAGAATCTGATCAAGTCACGGGATGTCATGTTACTGCCGGAATATGAGATTGCACTCATTCAACAACTGATTCCCCCGTATACGTTTCGCCTCGACAACACTCTGTATCCGATAAATCGCATCGTTCAGGCGGCAGATCTTTCGGGTAAGCGCGGGAGATCGCCGGCACAGCAACAGATCGGTCTGCTGACCGACCAGAATAAGATCGTGCGTTACTGGGCAGCGACCGGACTCAGATCCCAGTCGCGTGCGATTCTGCTCGACTACAGAACGCAACTCACCGCCGCGCTGGCAGATGACTATCCACCTGTTGCAATAATGGCAGCAGCCACGCTGTATCATGCCTTCGCACTGACCTCGGCCAAGGACGCGCTGATCCGCTTTGCGCGGAGTGATAATGCGGAGCTAGCGCTGCTTACGATCAATTCACTGCTCTACACCTTACGCCCAGAGCCTTTTATCGCCGTTGTACAAGAGGTCAGCTTGAAATGGCCGACTACTGATGCGGTAGGATACGCTTGTCAGGACTTCTTGAATAAGACAGGTGCGGCAATGAGCGTTCTCGACGTGACCAAACTGCAGTGAGTTAGCGTCGGGACATTCGCGCAGCGTGGGGCGCGGCGACCCCTGGGTGACACGATAATCCTGTCGTTCAGCACCCAACCCCGGCGCCGCGCACAAGTCAATACACAACGGCTTCCTGATCGGCCCGTCGTATGGTCACCTGTGCGCCACGGTCGCGGTTACCGCGAATCGCGCCGACCGGACCGGTCCGCCCGGCGGACTATGGCTCACGATTTACCGCAGGTCCGCGGTATGGACCGTCCTCGACCGGCCGGAACGATGATCAAGGCCTCCGACTACTCGATTCCAACCCGCGGGAAGACCGCCTCCATCACCCGTGCCGGGTTGAGCTCGGGCGCACAGCATTCGATGAAACGCAGGGCGTAGCCGCGCAGATAATGACCGCGTTTCAGGGCGATACGGGTGGTATTCGGCGGAAAGAGTCCGGGCGCCTCCAGCAGCCGCAGCCCAGCATCCCGGGTCGGATGAAAAGCCATGGCCGCGATGATCCCCACGCCCAGCCCCAACTCCACGTACGATTTGATCACATCCGCATCGAGCGCGGACATGACGATATCCGGGACGAGTCCGGCCTTGGCGAATGCAGTGTCGATCCGGGCACGCCCAGTATAGCCACCGTGATAGGTGATGATCGGGTAGTCGGCAACTGCTTCCAGGGTGACCGGGCGGGTGTCGGCCGCGAGTGGATGTCCATCAGGCACCACAATGGCGTGCTGCCATTGGTAGAAGGGAAAGCTCACCAGATCCGTTTCCTCGCCCAGCGCCTCGGTGGCCAGCCCGATATCCGCCTCGCCAAAATGCAGCAGCGAGACGATTTCCTTGGGATCGCACTGCCGCAACTCCAGATGGACCTTGGGAAACTCCCGCCTGAACTGAGTCACCACCGACGGCAGCCGGTAGCGGGCCTGGGTATGGGTGGCAGCAATGGTCAGGCGCCCCTTGTCCTGCTGCGCAAACTGTTCACCCAGGTGTTTGACGTTCTGGATGTCGAGCAGGATGCGCTCGCAGATGGGCAGTAGTTCCTTGCCCGGCTCGGTCAGACCCAGCAGACGCTTGCCATGGCGGATGAACAACTCCATGCCGAGTTCGTCCTCCAAATCCTTGATGTGCTTCGATACCCCGGACTGGGCGGTAAAGAGCGCGTTGGCCGTGTCGGTCAGGTTGAAACCGTGGCGAACGGTCTCACGGACGATGCGTAACTGCTGCAGATTCATCTCAGGCGGCCTGATCGGCAAACACCCGCAAGTGGGCGGGAACCAGTCTAACCCGCTGCCCATCGATCAGGGAGACCGCGCGTTCCCGCGGCATGACCACCTCGTAGTGGGCCGGCTCCCCGCGATCGGCGGCTCCCTCCAGACTATCGAGTTCCACCCGCACGCTGGCCCCGAACGCATGGACCCGGCTCACGATGGCGTCGACTCCGTTCGCGGCCGCCAGGTCCGTCACCACCGCCAGATCATGCGGCCGTGCGAATCCCACGACGGCCGCTCCCTCAATGTCCACCTGGCCGTCCACCTGGCCGTCCACCTGGCCGTCGTGAGGCAAGCGTGCTTCACCCACCCGCACATGAGTGCCCTCCACCCGCCCGCGGAAACAATTGACGGCCCCCAGAAAACCGTAAACGAACGGGGTGGCCGGATGCTCGTAGATCTGTGCCGGCGTGCCGACCTGCTCGACCCGTCCGCGGTTCATCAACACCACCCGGTCGGCGACCTCCAGGGCCTCCTCCTGATCATGGGTGACGAAGATCGAGGTCACATGCAGTTCGTCGTGCAGGCGCCGCAGCCAACGCCGCAGTTCCTTGCGAACCTGGGCATCGAGCGCACCGAAGGGCTCATCGAGCAGGAGCACGCGTGGTTCGACCGCCAGCGCCCGGACCAGCGCAATACGCTGACGTTGACCGCCCGAGAGTTGGGGCGGAAACCGGTCGGCCAGCGGGTCGAGTTGAACCAGATCGAGCAGCCGGTGGACGCGCCGGCTGATCTCGTCCGCGCTTGGTCGGTTGCGCCGCGGCCGGACCCGCAGGCCGAAAGCCACGTTCTCAAACACCGTCAGATGGCGAAACAGGGCATAGTGCTGAAAGACGAAACCGACCTGACGTTCACGCACATGGGTGTCTGAGGCATCTTCCCCGTCCAGGATGACGCGGCCCGCGTCCGCGGTCTCCAACCCGGCGATGACCCGCAGCAGCGTCGTCTTACCGCAGCCGGAGGGGCCGAGCAGCGCCACCAACTCACCCGTCGGGAAATCGAGTGAAACTCCCTGCAACGCCGCGAATGCTCCGAATGATTTTGAGATGTTTTCGACCTGGATGCTCATGGGTGTTCTCTGCCGCAAGAAGGATAGCGCAATCGTTGAAACCGGACATTGGACAGCAATCGCCTAGTCATCGACGGTCACCACCCGTCCGGCCCGCCATTCGATGAAAGTCTTCAGGGCCAGCGTGACGAGCGCCAGCATGGCCAGGAGTGAGGCGACGGCAAAGGCCGCGGCGAAGTTGTACTCGTTATAAAGGATTTCGACATGCAACGGCATGGTGTTGGTCGCACCGCGAATATGACCCGAGACCACGCTGACCGCGCCGAACTCGCCCATCGCCCGGGCGTTGCACAGGATCACCCCATAGAGCAGGCCCCATTGGATGCTCGGCAGCGTGACCCGCCGGAAGGTCTGGAATCCCGAGGCACCCAGGACGGTGGCGGCTTCCTCCTCGTCGCGCCCCTGCGCCTCCATCAGCGGGATGAGTTCCCGGGCGACGAAAGGGAAGGTGACGAAAACGGTTGCCAGCACGATCCCGGGAACCGCGAAGACGATCTTAATGTCGTGCTCGAACAGCCAGGTGCCGAACCAGCCCTGGGCACCAAAGAGCAGCAGGAAGATCAGGCCGACAACCACCGGCGACACCGAGAACGGCAGGTCGATCAGGGTGGTCAGCAGCCGTTTGCCGCGGAAATCGAACTTCGCGATGGCCCAGGCCGCGATCACCCCGAAGACCAGGTTGAGCGGCACCGCGATGACGGCGACCAGCACGGTGAGCCGGATCGACGCGAGCGCATCCGGCTCCACCAGAGCCGCAAGATAGACCAGCCAACCCTTACGCAGGGCCTCGGAGAAGACAGCCACCAGGGGCAGGAACAGAAAGAGCACGAAAAAGGCCAGTGCGATCGTAAGGATCAGGCGCTTCATCCAGATCGGCTCACGGGTTGCGGGATTCGCCTCGAAACGGCGCGCCAGGGCGCGCCCATGTAATACGCCGGCGGACATCAGCGACCTCTCCCGGTGCGCTTGGCACTCCAGGCTTGCAAGAGATTGATGACCAGCAACATCGCGAAGGAGAAGATCAGCATGACTCCCGCGACCGCCGTGGCGCCCTGGAAGTCATATTGCTCCAACTTGGTGATGATGATCAGCGGTGTGATCTCGGACACCATGGGGATATTGCCCGCGATAAAGATCACCGAGCCGTACTCGCCCACCGCCCGGGCGAAGGCCAGCGCGAATCCGGTCATCAAGGCCGGCAGCAGCAGCGGCAGGAGCACCCGGCGGAAGACCTGACCCCGTTGCGCCCCCAGACTCGCCGCCGCCTCCTCCAACTCGATCTCCAGCTCTTCGAGGACCGGCTGCACGGTGCGCACCACGAAGGGGACACCGATGAATACCAGAGCGACCAAGACCCCCAGCGGCGTGAAGGCGACCTTCAGCCCCAGCGGCGCCAACAGGCTGCCGATCCAACCGTTACCGGAGTAGAGCGCGGCCAAGGCGATGCCGGCCACCGCGGTGGGCAGGGCAAAGGGCAGGTCCACCAGGGCATCGACCAGCCGCTTACCGGGGAAGTTGTAGCGCACCAGCGACCAGGCGAGCATGAACCCGAACACCGTGTTGATCGCGGCGGCGAGCAGGGAGGCCCCGAATGTCAGTTGGTAACTCGCCACCACCCGCGGGGCGGACACGATGTTCCAGAGTTCGCCCCAGGGCAGACTCCCGGCCTTGATGAAAACCGCCGACAAGGGGATCAGCACCACCAGCGAAAGATAGACGAGCGTGAGACCCAGGGTCAGGCCAAAGCCCGGCAGCACGCGTCGCGCAATCCGCGGAAGCAACGGGGTGGGCGTCAGTGTAGCGACACTGGCGGCGGTCATGGACCGGCGACCGGGGAGGTCATGGAGATCGTCACGGGTCTGCTCCGACAAGCCGAGGGGAATATCAGGAGACTAATGCAGTACGCGAACCGGCGGAATCCAGATTCGGTGATATACATATTCCATTGTCGCCAGGATCGGACTGGAGCACCCTGCCAAGCTGAGCACCATGATGAAATGCTTATATCCGACGGCATCTTACGCGACACGCAAGCCAGGCAACCGGACGCCGGACGGCTTAGTGATCTTTCTGGAGTGCAAATCATCGCGGGTGATAAGGCAATCTTTTTAAGATCGTGATAAGGTTTGCAGTCGATGTTCGTTTGAGAACCATGGCGCATCAGGTCTAATGGACAGCCTCATTCTCGTTCTACACCGGAAGGCTGCAATGACCGCATCGACTCCACTGACCTCACTGCTCGCTGCCACCATCCTTGGTCTCGGGGTCCCGGCTTGGGCGAACGCCGAGACCAGGCTGCTGAACGTCTCATACGACCCGACGCGTGAACTTTACCAGGGCTACAATCCGCTCTTTGCCGAACGCTGGGAGCAAGAGACTGGGGAGAAGCTCGTGATCGAGCAATCTCACGGGGGTTCAGGTAAACAGGCCCGCTCGGTGATCGACGGACTCCCGGCTGACGTGGTCACCCTGGCGCTGGCCTATGATATCGACGCCATCGCGGAGCGAGGGATCATTACCAAGGACTGGCAGGGCCGACTGCCGCAGAACAGCGCACCCTACACCTCGACCATCGTCTTCCTGGTGCGCAAGGGCAATCCCAAGGACATCAAGGACTGGGGCGACCTGGTCAAACCCGGGGTCAGCGTCGTCACGCCAAACCCGAAAACCTCGGGTGGGGCGCGCTGGAACTACCTCGCCGCCTGGGCCTGGGCCGCCAAGCAGTACGGCGGGGATGAGTCCAAGGTGGAGGACTATATCGGACGCCTGTACAAGAACGTCGCGGTACTCGACTCAGGCGCACGCGGCTCCACCACCACCTTCGTCCAGCGGGAAATCGGCGACGTGCTGCTCTCGTGGGAAAACGAGGCCCACTTGGCGCTCAAAGAGTTCGGCGCCGACAAGTTCGAGATCGTCGCACCATCCCTCTCGATCCTCGCCGAACCCCCGGTGGCCGTTGTGGACCGAACCGTGGATAAGAAGAATCACCGCGCGGCAGCCACCGCCTACCTGGAGCACCTGTACTCCAAAGAGGCTCAGGAACTGATCGCGAAGAACTTCTACCGCCCCACCGACCCGGAGGTCGCCGCCCGCCATCAGGGCACCTTCGCACCGATGACCCTGGTGACCATCGCCGACCTGGGTGGTTGGCAGGCCGCACAGCAAAAACATTTTGCGGACGGCGGGATCTTCGACCGGATCTATGCGCCCGAGCGGTAGGGCGTTCCGGTTCAATTTGGCGGCCGGCCCGGTGACGCTTGTCTAACCGATGCGACCGCCGTAACCTCCGTATCTGGTCTGTAGGCGCCGTTGTTCGACGCGAGTCACACAGGTAGAGGTTCTGCTGATGGGACATCATGAAATTCCGGCGGATCGGACCGGGTTGTGCCGTCACGCCGAGTACCGCAATGAGATTCAACGCATTCAGCGCAATGCCCCCAGTCTCGCCGAATTGATCCGGATCGCTGTATGAGCGGTCGCCTCCTGAGACCCTATCGATGACCATGCCAACCCGTCTCGCGGGCAAGATCAAGCAACTGAAGACCCTGCTCGTCGATGCCGACGATTTTTCAGTCATCATGAATTATTTCCTCGACGACCTGGTGCCGGATCCGGCCTTCCAGGCGAAAGGCAAGCCGCTGAAGGACAAAACCATCGAGCGGCGGTTTCGGGGGGTACTCGAAATCCTGCACGAGCGGTTGGCGATCCGGTCCCCGGGTCCGGCACAGATGATGGCCGCGCTATGGCTCAAGGATTTCGAGCTTGCCCATGGCGCCTTCGCGTTGGGCAACCGGTTGGGCATGGCCTTTTATTTCCGCGATTTAGACATGGGGCTCAGCGCGCTCGGCGCCCTGGACGGCTCCATGGAGGTCATGTTCGCGCGCTTCTCGGTCTACGATGGCGTAGATCCCTCGAAAAGCTTCCATATCGATCGATCCAAGCGCCGCCATTGAGCTCGGGAGGGTCGGGCCTGCTCAGCCCGGTAGGGTCCGCTACGCGGACCTTCGCCGGTTGGGTTTGCGCGGGGATGCGGTCCGCACAGCGGACCCGACCCGTTCGCTGGCGGCCCTCCGCGACGGGAACAGGGCTTCCCGGACCGGGTTCCCAAGTGGAACTTAGTGGAACTTGGCAGACCGCCACAACGCGTCGCCCGCGTTGGAACGGTTTGGCTTTGATTCGCGCCCGATTCACGCGGGCGGCGCGCCGACCGGATATCCCGCGGCACGGACGCCCGCGTGAGCCGCATCGGCTACCCAGCCTGCCAGACCCAGGGGGAACAAGAGCCCAATCCGCGCGACGAGCCAACCGAGCAGAACGCCGCCCGGCACCCACCCGAGACGCTCCTGGACCTGCCAGCGGGCCGCGCGGCAGCGGATGCTCGGCTGGCGTTCCCCGGCAGTGGCGTAAACGTCGAGGTCATCGGCGAGTGCGAGGCGCTTGCGGTCGGGGATCAGCATCAGCCCCAGTGGACTGCCCAGCAGCATGATGCTGGTCATGCTCGTTAACCAGCGCCAGGACGTATCCGGTATCGATGAAAACCGGTTCAAGCATCCCGGTTGCCGATCACATTTGGGTTCAGGTCTGCGGGTCAAGTCTAAGCGATCAGGAGCCAAGGCTTAAGCCTCAGGCTCGATCTGCCACAGGGCCTCGAAGGGAAGTGGCGGGATTATAGGGACTATGGCCCCGGGTGGATAAGGCGCGCCGCCTGGCGGCAGTGGACGGGTGGGCCTTGATCGGCGTTCCGGCCACTGGCGGTCGAGGTTACCGTTAAAGTCGCGCGGGACCCGGTGGGAGCGGCTGTAGCCGCGACGCGAACTCTCAAGCAGCCGGGGCCTCGTCGCGGCTAAAGCCGCTCCCACGGGGGGCTTTGATCGTGTCGGCGCGGCTGATTTTGTCGGATAGGTCGGGAGCCGCCACCGGCTAAAGCCTCGACCTCCGGTTGCTGACTGACCACCAGGTTCCGTACCTCGACCGGGTAGGCCGGATCGCCGACGAGCGCCCCCTCGTCGAGCAGCAGGGCCTTGATCATGATCCCGGCCATCAGCCAACGGCGAGGTCTGTGGTCCGCACAGCGGACCCTACAGCCCTACGCCCGTAGGGTCCGCTGTGCGGACCAACGATCTCCCGTCCGGCAGCAATGAAACGCCTGACCTGCTCCAACAAGGGATCGGGATGCGGCGCAATCGCGAACGGCTCGGTGCCCAGCGCCTCCTCGAGGGCGTAGCACAAAGGAAAATCCTCACGCTCCTTCGGTGGATCGAAGCGTCGCCAGGAGTCGCACTCGATCCACTCCGCGGCGCGTTGCAGCAGGAACAGAAAGGCCCCGGTGGCGAACTGCGGCGGCAACTCCGGGTGCAACTCGCCCAACTGATCGCGCAGCAGACGGTCGAGCCACTCGACCGGCAGCCGTCCGTCATGCGCGTCGAGCGTCTCGCGGAACAGCAGATACTCGTCGAGTGCGTTCTCGGGCGTGGCATCGCCCCATTTGTAAAATCGCATGGCGAGCGACAGCGTCCCCGTGTGGGGCGCGATGATGTAATAGTCGTACCAGCCGCGTGTCGACATCTCGGGGGCTCTCGGGTTTTCGGGATCGGTCGGTAACGCAGGTCCACGGCGCACGGTCGACGCAATGCCTTGGAGAATCGGTTTCCGCCTTGCCCATGACGGTTGGCAGCGCTTGGTCGGCGTCCGTGCCGCTCCCCCGAATTCGACACCTAATGTTCGGTCGGTGTCGTGCGCAGGGCGCGGATTGCCTCCGCGGAGAGCCCGGTCAGATCGGCAATGGACGCGTCGTCCAGGGCGGTGCGCTCAAGGAGTGCCGCGGCCATTTCACGGCGCGCCTGCGCAAGGCCCTCCTTGCGTCCCCGTTCGAGGATCTCCGCGTTCCACTGTTCGACCCGTTGTTGCAGCATGACATGCACCTCTTGAAAGTCATTGATGTCCGGCAGGCGGATGCCGGGGCGCTTCTTCCGGATGAAGCTGCGGTAGATCCAACGCCCGAAGGCACGCTTGAGGCTGTCCAGGGCGCCGCTGTCCAGGAGTGCCACCAACCGGGCGTAGACCGCAAGCCAGGTCGGCTCGTCACGCGCCTTTTCCAACTGGAATAGCGCCGCCACCAGGTTGCGGACCTCGGCCGGATAGGCCGCGTCGCCCACGATCGCCCCTTCGTCGAGCAGCAGGTAAGGCCAGTGGGGGCGATAGTGCGCCAGTCCACCCGGCGCCGGGTCGATCAGTGCGGACAGTTCCGTCGGCGCCGTCCAGCGGGGCTCGCCGTTGTAAAGGACTATCGGCAGTACCGGCGGGAGGGTCCCGGCCGCGGTCAGCGCCTTCTGCGCGATCAGGTCCTGGTACAGGAGCGAGACATAGCAGCTGATCCGCACCGCCATGAAGGGGTCTACCGTGCTCTGGAACTCAATCAGAAGATAGACGTAACACCAGCCGTCCGCCCAGCGAACACGCCAGATGATGTCGTCTTCGCGGTCGCGGTAATCGTCGGTGACATAGCTGCCCTTGACCGTCTCCAGCGAAGCCAGGTCCAGGGACGTGACCCAGTCCTCCCGCACGAAGCCGGTGAGCAAATCGCGAACCATCTCAGCGTGGGCGAAGAGTTGCTTATAGCTGTGGTCATGGTGGCGCCCGGCGGCCGGGGCGCGCCGTTTGCGGGAAACGCGGCGGTGGCGGGGTCGGGGCATGGCTGGCGTCGGTGGGTCAAAGTGGGTGGCTGGCGTGCGATCCGGGTCGGCACTGGTGCTGCGCATCATCAAGCTGCATTGTAGCCGTCCGGCGCCTAGCCGAGTGCAGGACCCAGGGTGGATAAGCGCAGCGCAGTCCACCAGCGGCGGCGCGGGATTCGGTGGACTGAGCTACGCTTGTCCACTACGGCTTGTCCGCCCGACGGCCTACTGCCGATCCCGCGGGGCCTGCGCCGCGGCGAGGTAACTACGGGAGATCCGTTGCATCCAGCCGGCGAGCTGACGCAGTAGCCAGGTGACGGGGCGGGGCAGGCTTGCGAGGAAACGTATGCTCCGCACGGTTTGGGCAAGGTCGGCGTAGCCGAGGTCCGCGAGGTCCGCGGCGATGGTCCGCATGGCGGCGAGGTCGCCACGACCCCGGCGGGGGCCGAGGACCAGGAGGCGCGCGTGATATGACAGTGCCAGGGCGAGGCGCGCCGAGGGCAACCAGCCGACCTCCCCGCCCTGAGCGCGGGCGAGGTCGCGCAGATCCTCCCGGAGCCCGATCGCCGCGTCGCAGTCGGCGATGGCTGCGGCTTGATCGCCCCGGGCGGCCCACGCCGCGCCGCGGTTCTGGTAAACGGTGGCCAGGACGTTGCGCAGTGGCAGGGTCCAGCCGGTCTCCCCGCGCTGGGCGCAGGCGAAGTCGCGCAAACCCTCTATGAGCGTAATCGCCGCGTCGTAGTCGGCGATGGCCGCGGCCAGGTCGCCTTGTTGGCGCCACACGAGGCCGCGGTTCTGGTAGACGGCAGCCAGATCGCTACGCAGCGGCGGGGTCCAGCCGACCTCCCCGCCCTGGGCGCGGGTGAGGTCGCGTAGACCCTCCCGGAGCCCGATCGCCGCGTCGTAGTCGGCGATGGCCGCGGCCAGGTCGCCTTGACCGGCCCGCGCGACGCCGCGGTTCTGGTAGGTGCGGGCCAGGTCGTTGCGCAGCGGCAGCGCCCAGCCGGCCTCCCCGCTCTGGGCGCGGGCGAGGTCGCGCAGACCTTCCCGAAGCCCGATCGCCGCGTCGTGGTCGGTGATGGCCGCAGCCAAGTCGCCCCGGTTGGCCCGCGCGTTGCCGCGGTTCTGGTAGACGGCTGCCAGGTCGTTGCGCAGCGGCAGCGCCCAGCCGGCCTCCCCGCCCTCGACGAGGGCGAGGTCGCGCAGGCCCTCCATGAGCCCGATCGCCGCGTCGTAGTCGGCGATGGCTGCGGCCAGGTCGCCCTGTTGGCGCCACGCGAGGCCGCGGTTCTGGTAGACGGCGGCCAGATCGCTACGCAGCGGCGGGGTCCAGCCGGCCTCCCCGCCCTGGGCGCGAGCGAGGTCGCGTAGACCCTCCCGGAGCCCGATCGCCGCGTCGTAGTCGACAATGGCCGCGGCCAGGTCGCCCTGACCGGCCCGCGCGGCGCCGCGGTTCTGGTAGGTGCCGGCCAGGTCGTTGCGCAGCGGCAGCGCCCAGCCGGCCTCCCCGCTCTCGGCGCGGGCGAGGTCGCGCAGACCTTCCCGAAGCCCGATCGCCGCGTCGTGGTCGGTGATGGCCGCAGCCAAGTCGCCCCGGTTGGCCCGCGCGTTGCCGCGGTTCTGGTAGACGGCTGCCAGGTCGTTGCGCAGCAGCGGGGCCCAGCCGGCCTCCCCGGCCTGGGCGAGGGCGAGGTCGCGCAGGTCCTCCCGGAGCCCGATCGCCGCGTCGTAGTCGGCGATGGCCGCGGCCAGGTCGCCTTGACCGGCCCGCGCGACGCCGCGGTTCTGGTAGGTGCGGGCCAGGTCGTTGCGCAGCGGCAGCGCCCAGCCGGCCTCCCCGCCCTCGACGAGGGCGAGGTCGCGCAGGCCCTCCATGAGCCCGATTGCCGTGTCGTAGTCGGCGATGGCAGCGGCCAGGTCACCCTGGCCGACCCGCGTGAGGCCGCGGTTCTGGTAGACGCCGGCCAGGTCGTTGCGCAGCGGCAGCGCCCAGCCAGTCTCCCCGCCCTCGGCGAGGGCGCGGGCGCGCAAGCCCTCCATGAGCCCGATCGCCGCGTCGTAGTCGGCGGTGGCAGCGGCCAGGTCGCCCTGGGCGGCCCGCGCGAGGCCTCGGTTCTGGTAGGCAGCGGCCAGGTCGTTGCGCAGCGGCGGAGCCCAGCCGGCCTCCCCGCCCTCGGTGCGGGCGAGGTCTCGCAGGCCCTCCCGGAGCCCGATCGCCGCGTCGCAGTCGGCGATGGCCGCCGCCAGGTCGCCCTGGTTGGCCTGCGCGATGCCGCGATTCTGGTAGGTGCCCGCTAGATCGTTGCGCAGCGGCGGGGCCCAGCCGGCCTCCCCGCCCTGGACGCGGGCGAGGTCGCGCAGTCCCTCCCGGAGCCCGATCGCCGCGTCGTAGTCGGCGATGGCAGCGGCCAGGTCATGGAGCCAATAGCGGTGCCAACCGCGCGCGGACAGGTCCTTCGCACGCTCGGAATCGCCGGCTTTGAGGTCGGCGGGGTCGTCCTCCTGGTCCTGCCAGCCCAGGGCCAGGGTACGCCAGGCGATGGCGGCGCGATGGGCCTCGGGCCAGGCGTTCTTGTTCGCCCGACCCTGCCCGCGCAGCAGCGGCAACAGCCGGGGGTGCCGCCCCAGCCCGGCCGCGACCTCGCCCTGCGCCAGCGTCGCATGGCCCAAAGCCCCATGCAGCAGATAGCGGTCCGCGGCGCTGAGCCCGGACCCGTTCGCGGCGGTCAGGTCGTCGAGCAGCGCCACGCAATCGGCAGCCAGACGCCGGTGGGTACGGGTAAGGTCGTCCGCCCAGTCCGGGTGATTGGCAATGGTCGCGGTGAGCCCCTTGAGCCCGATGCGAAAACGGCTGTGGGCGGCGGCGTCACCCTTCCAGGAGCCGAGCACGGGTTTCAGCCGATACAGGGCATAGACCAGGGTCGGCATTGGCTGGCGTGTGCCCGTGGCGGCGGGGTGGTCGGCCGGGCCGGTGCGCTCGCCGGTCTCGATGCCTTGGAGCAGTCCGAGCAGCAGGTCGAGCGGCAGGCCGTGGAAGTGGGCCGCCACCGGCGGCGGGTCCAGGGTGCGGTAGTGGTCGTGCACCTGCTCGGCGGCGGCCAGCAGCAGCAGGACGCGCCGGGCGAGGTCGGCGAGCTTGGGCGGCAGGCGCCGGATGCCGTCCAACCAGTCGCGGTGCAGTTGGTCGCCGACGGTCAGCGCCGGGAGCCCAGCCAGGTCCAGGTCGCGCTCCACCAAGCGGTCGGCGAGCATGGCGAGATAGAGAAAGCGCCCGTCGGCCTTGGCGTAGAGGGTCTCGAACAGTGTGTCGAGCTGCCGCCATGCGTCGGCCAGCAGGGCCGCCGGCGGGTCCTCGTCCGCGGGGCGGTCGGGCCGCCGCGCGTGCCAGGCCTGGCGCAGGCGCCGGGCGATGGGCGTGCCGCGAGCGTCGTGCAGGGCGAGCAGGTCCTGGGCCAGTGCGGTGTCTGCCGCCGGGTCCGTTGCCGTGCGGTCGTCGGTCCAGGCGCCGAAGGCCAGATCCAGGGCCTCGACGAGCGGGCCGGCCAGCTCCCGGCGCAGATAGTCGCGCAGCAGGGCGCGGTAGCCGGGATCGGCCAAGTCGATGGCGAGGCGCTGGGCCAGATCGCCGCCGACCAGGGGCGCGACGCGCTCCCAGACCCAGGCGGGGCAGGCGGCGTCGGCGGCGTCGCGGGGCCGGGACGTGAGCAGCAGATAGGTGCCGGCGGGCAGGCGCGCCGGGGCGGGCAGATAGTCGAGGATGCTGCCGCCGCCGTCGGCGGGGGCGGCGTCGGGGTCGGGCAGTTCGTCGAGTCCGTCCAGACAGAGCAGGAGCGGGTCCGCCGGGCCGAGCCCGACGGTGGCGGCGGCGCGAGCGCGGAAGGCGCCGATCCAGTCGACGAAGGCATTGGTGCGGTCGGCGGCGGTGGTATCGAGTGTGGGCAGGCCCTCCTGACGGGCGGTGGTGCCGGCCATGTTCAGCGCCAGGGCGAGGGACTGTTGCAGGTCTTGGGCGAAGACCCGCGGGCCGTAGCGGTACTCCCGGCGGATCAGGAAGGATGCGACCGGCACACCGCGCGGGCGGCCGGTTTGGGCCGGGCTCAAGGGGTGGTCCGTGCCCTGCCAGTCGAGCCCGGCGCCGAGTCCGACGACAAAGGCGGTCTTGCCGACATGGGCGGGGGCGGTGAGCCGGAGGATACCGCGGTCGTGGGCGGCGAGGAAGTCGCGCAGTGCCCGGTGCAGATAGTCGGGGGGCAGGAAGCGCCGCGTGAGTGCGATGTCGTCCAGCAGCAGCGCCAGGTCGCGGCGGCCGAAGTCGATGGCGGTCGTGCTGTCCGGCTCGATCGCCGGCTCGCTCTCACTGCGGGTCGGGGGCACGGCGGCGGTCGGCGGCAGGCGCTCGCACTCGGCCACCAGGTCGCGCGCCTGGTGCCAGCGGCGCTCCAGCGGATGGGCGGCGCGATATTCCAGAAACAGATAGCGGCGGCGGGTGGGGTCGGTGCCGCGGTCGCCCTGGTGGCCGTTGTAGAGAAAGACATCTTGATGGTCACACTGGTCGCAGCGGTGGGCGGCGGCATAGGGGCCGAGATCCAGCCGCCGCCCGTCGGCGGCCACCAGCAAGAGCGGGGCGTCGCTCGCCTCGTGCCAGCCGCCGCGGTGCTCCAGGCGCAGCGCCTGGGCGCCGATCAGCGGAGTCTCGTGCGGCGGGGCGTCCGACGGGGCGCCGGGTGGGGTATGGGGGATGCGCAGTTCCAGGCCGCGCCAGGGGTCGGGGTCCGCGTCGACTGCCGCGGCGAGCGCCTGCCCCAGGTTGACGGCGGCGCAGCGGGAAGCGTCTCCACCGTCGCGCCGCTCGCGACCGAGCAGCAGCCGGTACAGACAGTCGAGGTGCTCGGCGGGATCGGGGCGATAGCCGCCGTGGCCGATGGCCTGGTTGCGCCAGGTGACCAGGGCCGTCAGGGCCAGACCCAGGGCGGTTTGCCGCGGTTTACCGGCTTGACCCGCGGCGGTCGGCTGGTAGAAGAGCCCGGCGACACCGGGGGCGATCAGCCGCGCCCGGGTGTCCGCCGGGGCGCCGTGGATTGCCAGGGCCAGCGCCTGGGCCAGGGCGCGCCAGGTGCCGGTGCTGGGGGGCTCGGCGAGCAGAGCGCGGCGGATCAGGTCGGCGGCCGGCGCGTGCTGCTCGGACAGGATCGGCAAATCCGGGGCCGCGGCGATCAGGTCGCGAGCCATGATGGCCGCGGGCAGCTTGATCAGCACCTCCAGCAGATCGCGCAACTGATAGAAGGCACCGATGGGGTCGCCCTGGGCGAGCAACCGGTGCAGCATCCAGACCTCATGGGCGATGGGGGCCGGCCAGTGGTCGACGATCCGCTCAAGCGCGGCGGACTGGTGCCATGCCGCGGCCAGCGCCTTGGCCGCGTCCGCAATCCAGGCGTCCTCGGTGCGATCCGCCATGAGCAGGAGATCCGGGGGCGGCAGCCTGGCGATTTCGGCGCACAGGTGCTTGCGGTGGCCCAGGGAGGCCACGCCCAGCGTTGCCAGGTCGGCGTCGCCGAGGGTGCGCAGGACGGCGCCGTTGATATGGTTGCGCTGAAAGGCCGCGGCGTAGTCGCCGAACCCGAGCGCTTCCAGCCACTCTGTCACCTGCTGCACGGTCATCGTCGGTTATCCTGTCCGAGTGAATTGCGGCGGGGATTATAGCGACGAGCACGTAGGATGCGGTGAGTACTCGAACCGCATCCCCCAACCCCCATCACCCGCAAACCGCCCCTGCCCGTCAGGTGTGTGCCAGCCCGCCCGGTGCCGGGTCGATCAGCGCGAACAGTTGCGTCGGCGCCGTCCAGCGCCGTTCGCCGTTGTAGAGAACCACCGGCAGCACCGGCGGGAGGGTCCCGGCCGCGGGTTTTCGGGATCGGTCGGTAACTCCGGTCCACGGCGGCCAGTATTCCAACCGGTTTTCCAAGCAGGGATTTTCATGATTTCCGATCGATTTCAGTGTTGTGCGATAGTGCCTTAGGGTCGTTGCGCCGTGCCGTCACGCCTTACCCCAGGCCGAACGGGTTAGGTCTCAGCCCTCCGGCCGCAAGCGACATCCCGGATGTCTTCCATCAGTCTGATTGCCGCGTTGTGGTCGGCGATAGCTGCGGCCGGATCGCCCCGGTCGCCTCGCGCGATGCCGCGGTTCTTGCGTGACATGCACCTCTTGAAAGTCATTGATGTCCGGCAGGCGGAGGCCGGGGCGCTTCTTGCGGATGAAGCTGCGGTAGATCCAACGCCCGAAAGCGCCCTTGAGGCTGTCCAGGGCGCCGCTGTCCAGAAGTGCCACCAACCGGGCGTAGACCGCGAGCCAAGTCGGCTCGTCACGCGCCTTTTCCAACTGAAAAAGCGCCGCCACCAGGTTGCGGACCGCAGCGCGACAGGTAGCCACCGATGGTACGATTCGTCCATCACCCCAAGACCCAATGATCCATCACCTCAGATCCCGATACATCCGAACACCCGCTTTGATCACGGACACGGATTCATGATTGATCGAACCAGGACACCGGAGCGACCGCGATGACGACCGAACCAGCCGCCGCCCAACCCAAGGCCCACACACTGCGGCTGCTGCTACCGTTCTTCTTCCAGCGCGAGACGGTGGCCGCCGCGGCGCGGCGGCTGGACTGGTTGACCCCCGAGACGAGTAAGATCGTCTAAAGATGAGAACGGCGAGGATACAGAGAAGAAGACGACCTGGCCCTGCTGGATAGCATGCGGACCTATTCCGCAATTCTATCAAGACGAAACACTGCCCAACGTCTATGACTTCCGAGCCGGCGCCACCGACGGAACGGGCGGCTGCGGCTATCTGCGGGTACCGGACGCGACGGCCAACACCTGCTTCAAGAGCGGCGGGGTCTTTGCCCCCGGCGCGGGCGCGGCAGGATCTCAGGCCACGGACAGACCCGCGGCCTTCGCGGTCCGTGTGGCCGCGCCCGGGATTGAGCTGTTTCTCTCCCCGCACGGCGCCGGGGTGCTGTCCGTGGCCTTCGCGCTCAACGAGACCGCCGACCCCGGTGTGCTCCAAGACCTGAACTACCGCCTGTCGCAGACCCGCCCCTTCACCGCCTGGCGCTTCCGTACGCCGCATGGCGACCCGAACCGCAGGCCGCCGGCCGACGATGCGCCGCTGGCGCAACGTCTGGGCTATAGCGGCGGGGCCTTCCAGTTGAGCGAGTGGGCCGGGTTTCTGCTGGGGCCGCTGGGCGAACTGGGCTACCAGCCCATGCAGGACCAGTTCTCGGTCTACTGCGTCACCCGCTTCGGCCCGGCCGCCGACTTCACCGACCCGGCGGTGAGCGCGTCCCTGCGTCCCTACCTCAATGCCCTGGCCCATGTGGAGGAGGCCGGACACGCGGGCAGCCTCAAGGTGACGCAGCAGGTGCTCAATCCGCGGCATTGGGCGGCGATAGGCAGTCTCGGGGCCGCGCACCTGGTCGCCGATCAGGACCCGCCGCGCCCCTTCGACGAGCAGCGCCTGCCCACGGTGCTGCACAAGTATTTCATCCCCTATCTGGTCAGCCTGCTGCAACGCGCCGCCCTGCAACGCCTGCTCGGCGAGGCGCGCGCGGCACTTGCCGCCACGGGTGATGAAGCGCAGCGCGCGGCCCAGGCGTCGCCGGCCGCCGCCCTGCCGGAGCGGCTGCGGACCCTCAACGGACAGGCGCTGGCCTTTACGGTCAACGGCTGTTTCACCGAGGTCAGTTCCCGCGAGGTCCTCAATCAGTATTACGACCTGGTGCAGACCGGCCTGCGGGTGGCGGACAGCTTCGGCACCCTCCAGCGGGCGCTACGGGATGCGGAGGCAATGGACAACGATCGCTACCAGGGCAGCGCCCTGACCGAATTGGGCACCCTGGCCGGCGACCTAAAAAAACTGCTCGAAGAGGCCGCCAAGAGCGCCCGCCTGGTGGCTCATGTGCAATCCAAGGTGGAATGGCTGGAGGTCTTCTTCGTCTCCTATTACTTCACGGCACTGATGTATTACGTCAACCACGGCGGGGCGCACTTCAGCAACCAATACAGCTTCTGGAGCCTGGTCCTGGCGCCCGCGGTCTCGGGCGCCATCGCCTTCTTCGGGCTCAAACCGCACAAGCTACGCGGGCAGACCGAGCATCCGACGGAGACAGCACCGGCCGGGGACAGCACCGCAGCGGGCCAGGCGCACAGCGGTCACGCCTGGGGCTTTCTCGTTGCGCTGGTCGCGGCCTTCGTCGTGTGGCTGTTCGTGGGATTGAATTTTTTCCCAGCCGATCAGGGACGCGGGCAACATGCTGCGCAGGGGCCAACTGCCGCCCTCCGAACAGGTTGCAGCCCCTACCCCTGCGGGCATCGGGTCTGCTGAACACCACTGAGCGAGCGAGGGGAGAATCGGTCGGATTTCCCTCGCTCTCAAATTCCACTTGGGAACGCCGTCCGTAAAGCTCCGCTGTGCGGCCCCGCGACTGGAAGCAGCGCTTCCGGGACCGGGTTCCGAAGTGAAACTTGAGAACCAATCGATGGGGCGCGTTCTTGTCCGGCCTACGCGGGCGCATCCGGTTGGAGACGCACCGCGCCTTCAAAGCGCTCCGGGTACACCGGCAGGTCGTTGGCGACGGAGGTGTCATCGAGCATTTCCACCTGGCCGCCGGGGTACACCTTGAGGTGGGCGCAGATCAGGTTGGCGCCATGGAGGATGCAGGCCTCCAGGGCGAAGGCGTCGCCGTCGGTGCCGGTGTGGCGGATCGGGTGGAGGGCGGACGCGACCCGCTGGACCAGGGCCGGGTCGGCGTCCGCTCGCCAAGGGATCTGGTCGGCGGATTCGATGACCTGGAAGCGGCCGGCCTCTGCCCGCAGCAGGGAGCAGAAGAGGCGCGCATAGTCGATGGCCGACGCGGGGCCGGGGAGTGCGAGCCCGACGGCCTGGTTGAAGGCGTGGATGGCCGCGCCCTCGCCCGTGATCAGCAGTGCGCCGGCGTCCGCGACCAGGAAGGCGAGTGCGCCGTCCTGGCCCGCGTAGCGCACCTGTGCCTCGCAGAGTTGCCAGCCGGGATAGCAGGAGAGTGCCAGGGTGCGCAGGGCACTGACCCCGTCGGCCAGGACCGCGGCCTGGGTCGGCTCGGCCCGCGGACGCAGCAGGGAGGCCAGGGCGCCCAGCAGGGGCGCGGCCTCGTCCCCGGTCTTGGCCCGCCAGGGTCCGGCGCAGGGCGGGGCCGGGGACCAGTGCGGGGTCGCTGTCGCGGGCCGGGCGGCGGACCAGGCACGGGGCGGGCGGTCCAGGCCCAGGGCGCCCCGGAATCAGGGGCGGGGGGCGGCGAGCAGGGCCTCGTAGTAGGCCTGGGTCTGCTCGTGCCAGGTCGCCCAGTCCGCCGGGAAGCGGTCGCCGAGGGTGCGGCGCAGGCCGTCCCAGAGGGCGATGGCGCGCCCGTAGTCGCCGAGTGCCGCGTCCTGGTCGCCCTTGCTGTCGTGGGCGATGCCGCGGTTCATGTAGGACTGGGCCAGCTCGTGCAGCCAGGGGGCGGGAAAGGCGTCGCTGAGGGCCGCGCGCAGGTCCTCTTTGAGCGCGATGGCGCGCCCGTAATCGCCGATCGCCGCGTCCTGGTCGCCCTTGTTGTCGTGGGCGTTGCCACGGTTCATGTAGGACCCGGCCAATTCGTTCAGCCAACGGGCGGGAAATGCGTCGCCGAGGGCCACGCGCAGGTCCTCCCAGAGCGCGATGGCAGGCCCGTAGTCGCCGAGTGCCGCGTCCCAGTCGCCCTTGTCCCAGTGGGCGTTGCCGCGGCCCATGTAGGACCTGGCCAGGTCGTCCACCCAGGGGGCAGGAAAGGCGCCGCCGAGTGTCGCGCACAGGTCCTCTTGGAAAGCGATGGCGCGCCCGTAGTCGCCGAGTGCCGCGTCCTGGTTGTCCCTGCCCTGGTGAGCGTTGCCGCGGCCCAAGTAGGACGTGGCCAGATCGTTCAGCCAGGGGGCGGGAAAGGCGTCGCCGAGGGTCGCGCATAGGTCCTCTTGGAGCGCGATGGCGCGCCCGTAGTCGCCTAGTGCCGCGTCCTGGTCGCCCTTGCTGTAGTGGGCGTTGCCGTAGCCCAAGTAGGACTTGGCCAGCCCGTTCAGCCAGGGGACGGGAAAGGCGTCGCCGAGGGCCGCGCGCAGGTCCTCCCCGAGCGAGATGGCGCGCCCGTAGTCGCC
The DNA here is from genome assembly GCA_013426805.1 of Chromatiaceae bacterium. Lineage (GTDB taxonomy): Bacteria > Pseudomonadota > Gammaproteobacteria > Chromatiales > Chromatiaceae > Thiodictyon. The sequence continues at coordinate 29,541 of JACDZG010000043.1, read as the reverse complement.
GAGTGCCGCGTCCTGGTCACCCTTGCCGCAGTGGACGATGCCGCGGTTCATGTAGGCAGTAGCCAGATCGTTCAGCCAGGGGGCGGGACAGGCGTCGCCGAGCGCCGTGCGCAGGTCGTCGAGACACTGTCTGGAGCACTCGGAATCTGCCAAGACCGCATCCCAATCCCCCCGATAAAAGGGGACGAGGCTGCGACAGCGGTAGGCGCGGGCCAGGTCCCTGGCCCAGTCGACGGGGAAGGCCGGGCCGAGGCGCGCGCGCAGGGCCTCGAGGATCGCCACCGACTCGCCGCTGTCGCGCAGCCCGGCCGCCAGGTCCATCGCCTCCGCCTGGGCACTGCCGCGCCAGGCCAGCCAGACCGCCCGCAGCCGGTCCAGCCCGTCCGGGTCGGCCGGCTTGGGCGCTCCGCCCCAGAGCCGATCCAGCACCCGCAACCGCTCGCGCGGCGGCAACTGAGCGAGTCGCTCGCCGCCCCCGAGCAGGTCGGCGAGCCAGGCGGCGAAGCGCGGGTCCTCCGGCGGGGTGTCGAGCAGCGGGTCGGCGCCGATCGGGACCAGGGCCTCGCGCAGGTCGCCCAGGCGGGCGGGGGCGATGCGGCGGTCCAGGTACCAGCGACCGAGCCGCTCGTGGACCGGCCGCCAGCGGGGGGTGCCGTCGCTGGACTGGCGCAGCAGGAAGCCGCCCAGCCGCGCCAGGGCCTCGGCAGCGTCCTGGGCGTCGAGGCCGACCGGGATCGGTTCCGGGATCGGTTCCGGGATCAGGTCCGGGTCCGGCCGGGGGCGTCCGGCGGCGGGCGCGGCATCGGCCAGGGCGTCCAGGTGCGGGTACAGGAGGCGCAGCCCGCGCGCCACCTGGGCGGCGGACAGCGGTTGACCGACCAGGGCGAGCACGGTCAGGGCCGCCGCCGGGAGCCAGGCGGGCCGGTGGCCGGCGAGTGCCTGATCGAGCCGATCGCGATAGCCGTCCGGGAAGGGGTCATGGGGGGCCTTGGCGATCACCGCAGCGACCGCGGCCCAGTCGCCGCCCTGCATCTCCCACAGGGCGTGCAGCCACTGGCCCCAGGGTTGGAGGAAGACCGGCAGACGCCGGCTGCGCGCCAGCAGGACCTGCAGCAGGTCCGCCGGGATGGCGGGTGCCGACGCGTCGCCCCAGGCGGCGGCGAGCAGGGCGCGGGCGCAGTCGTCCTCCAGGGTGGCGGCGGGCAGCGGTGTCCAGGGGCGGGCGCCCGCGGCCGTGGCGTTGGCGATGACGAAGGGGATGTCCTGGGTACAGGCCACCAGGCGCAGGTTGGCGGGCAGCGGCTCGGGCAGTCCGTCGAGCAGTTCATTGGCGTCGGCGGCCTGGTTGAGCCCGTCCAGCAGCAGCCAGACCGGGGCCGGGTCCTGCGCCGCGAGCGCGGCCAGGCAGTTGGTGAGCTCGCGGCGGGCGTCCTCCCGGCCGCGCAGCCCGCTCGGCCCCGGCCGGTCGGCCAGGCGGCAGAACCCGGCCAGGGTGTGGGTGCGCACCGGCGGCCCCAGGGACTCGGCGCCGGCGCCCGGGCCGGTGAGGGCCGCGGGCTCGGCGGCCAGGGGCGGCGGCTGGTCCATGCTGAAATAGACCGCCCGCCCGGCAAGCTGCCGGTAGAGTTGCGCGAGCAGCACGCTCTTGCCGATGCCGGAGCAGCCGGTGAGGAGCAGGCGCCGGTGGGGGCTGGCCAGTGCAGCGCTGCGGATGCCCGCGAGCGCGTCGGCGCGCGGGACGCTGGCGGTCAGGAGGCGCTGGACCAGGGCCTCCTGGTCCAGGTAGCGGCTGGGCGCGGCGGCCGGCGCGGCGGTCGGCGCGACGGTCGGCCCAGGGGCGCCCAGGTCGAAGCCGAAGCGCCGCTCCAGGTCGTGCGCCAGGGCATCGACGCTGTCGCGCAGGGCGCCGTTGCGGGCGGCCTCCTCGGCGTGCGGCTCGGGCCGGTGCGCCTGCTCGCGCCACGCGGGGTCGAGCGGCCAGGCGGCATCGCTCGGGCGCTGCACCACCGCGGTCACCCGGTCGTCCTGCCAGCGCACGCACTCCAGCAGGGCGGCGCGCGCGCCGCCGCCCCCCTGGTCGCCCTGGTCGGCGTGGTCATAGCGGGCGCCGAGCGGCATCAGATAGAGGTAACGCGCGTAGGGGGCGGCGGGGTCGAACAGCAGCAGGGCGCTGTCGAGGTTGGCGTTGCCGCCCGGGTGGGGCGGGGCCGGCGGCCGGTGCCGCGGGCCGCCGGGCAGGGTCGGACGGTTGAAGCGCGCATCCACCTTGGGGCCGTGCAGGGCGCTGGCGGCGCTGTAGAGGGTCGCACCCTCCCAGACGGCGCGCACGTCGGGGACCGGTCCGGCGGCGTCCGGGGTGGTGCCGGGCCGGGTGATGCCGATGAGGGCCAGGTGCAGGCCACGGTAGGGGTCAAAGAGCCAGATCAGATAGCGCAGCAGGGTGAGGAGCCCCGGCGCGATCGGTGGCAGCTCGAGCCGGCGCTGATGGGCGTGCAGCAGGTTGCGCACCAGGTCGACGCACCAGAAGCGCAGGCCGTCGTAGACCGCGCCCCCGGACTTGACCCAGCGCGTCCCCCGGTCGTCCGGGCGCAGGCGCCAGCGCCCGGCGGCGTCTTGGAGCGGGCGTTGCGCCTTGATGAGCTGCGGCTCCAGGATGGCGTCGAGTGCCGGGAAGGCGGACGGGGCGCCCACGGCCGCGTGCTCGGCGTTGGCGGTGGAGAGCAGCGCGGCCCAGTCGAGCCAGTCGGTGAGACCGAAGCACTTCTTGGTGCGCAGGCATTGGAGCAGGGCCGTGCTTGCCCCCAGCCGGGCGTCGCCCCGGTCGCCCGAGTCGCCCGCGTGCCGCAGGGCGCCCCAACAGCATTGACTGGCCTGCACCACGAAATGGGTGTGCAGGAAGGACTCCATCACCGTCACCAGACAGTGCAGTTCGATCTGCCCGGTGCGCCCCTCGACGGCAAAAAGTTCATCGAGCGGCTGCTGGATGGTCACCGGCCAATCGGCGGGGCCAAGGACGACGGGCAGGAAGGACGGCAGCGCGGCCAACAGGCCGAGCTCGAACTGGATGATCGCGAGCGGATCAAGCGCGGACTTGCCGCCCGGACAGTCCCGGAAGAGCCGGGCGAGCAGGGCCAAGTGCAGCGTTGGGGAGGCCTCGGGTGCCGCCTCCGGCAGGCGGTGCGCGAACCAGTCGCACACCCGCGACTCGAAGGCCGCGAGCCCGGCCTGGGTGTCGATCACGCGGCCGGCGGGGCGGTCGGTGCCGCAGTGGCGGCGCAGGTCCTGGAGGAGTGCGGAGGTGTCCATGGTGCGGGCCTGGGTCTGGGTCTAGGCGCGGGCGCGGGGGGAGGCGGGTATGGTAGCCCGCGGCGGCGGCGGGGGGAATCTGATGTGGTTTCGGGGAAACGTAGGGTGGACAAACGATAGCGCAGTCCACCGAATCCCGCGCGACTGCTGGTGGACTGCGCTACGCTTGTCCACCCTACGATGCTCCCGAACGCGGTACCCGATACCGACAGACTACCCGAGGCCCATTGGACCGCCTATGCTGTGCATCGAGGCACCATGAAAACCGACCACCCCATCTATCTCTTCCTGTCCGCCGGCCCTGAGGCCTTCCGCATCCTGACCGGCGGCCTGCGCCTGGAGGGCGGCTACCGGTTCTGCTCGCTGACGATCAAGACACTGGAGCGGCGGCTGGACGGGATCCTCGAGCCCGATGGGCATGAGGGTCCGGTCTATGCCATCGAGTTTATGGGGCAGCCCGCGCCCGGCGCCTGGTATAACCTGCTGACCAAGATCGGTCTCTACGGCGAGCAGTATCCGGAGCGCGAGGTCACGGGGATCCTGATCTATCTGCGCGAGCGCGACCGGCCGGCCTGTCCGAGCTGGATCGGAGCGCGCGGGTCGATGCCCTTTGGCGTATCGTTGGAGCAAGTCCTGCCCGACTGGTTGGCGCGCGAGCCCGACAACCCCTACGTGGCGGCCTTGGCCCCTTTGGTGATCGCGGACGACGCGACGCTCCAGGCCCAGGCCCCGGCGCTGTGGCACACGGTCGAGAGCGCGCCCCTGCCGCAAGCGCAACGCGACCTGCTGGCGCAGGTCTTGGAATTCTGGTTTTTCGAGCGATTTCGCGGCCTGACCGCGAAGGAGATCTGGGCGATGCTGAATCTGATAACCCCTATCCAAGAAACGATGGCCTATCAGTCTATCTTTGCCGAGGGCAAGACCGAGGGCAAGACCGAGGGCAAGACCGAGGGCGAGGCCAAGGGCAAGGCCGAGGGCAAGGCCGACACCCTCAAGCGTCTACTCACCCGCCGTTTCGGCGCCTTGCCCGACTGGGCTCCGCGGCGCATCGAGTCGGCCCCGGTCGCGCAATTGGACCTGTGGCTCGACGGCATCTTCGACGCGGGCAGCGCGGAGGACCTGATCGGGCGGGAGGGCGGGGAATAGCAAGGATCGCCGCCCGCGCCCGAGGCGCAGCGGTTGCCATTGCACTCGGATTGCGCTTGTATTCGGAAGCCGGCACGGCTCGCCAGGTATCGTGCGAGAACGATACGGCCGACGGCAAGAGAAGAACTGGGCGGAATGATGACAAAGGCCGGCACGGCAACGCGTAACCCGATACGGACAGACGGACCGAGGCCCATTGGACCGCCTATGCTGTGCATCGAGCCACCATGAAAACGGACCATCCCATCTATCTCTTCCTGTCCGCCGGCCCCGAGGCCTTCCGCATCCTGACCGGCGGCCTGCGCCTGGAGGGCGGCTACCGGTTCTGCTCGCTGACGATCAAGACACTGGAGCGGCGGCTGGACGGGATCCTCGAGCCCGATGGGCATGAGGGTCCGGTCTATGCCATCGAGTTTATGGGGCAGCCCGCGCCCGGCGCCTGGTATAACCTGCTGACCAAGATCGGTCTCTACGGCGAGCAGTATCCGGAGCGCGAGGTCACGGGGATCCTGATCTATCTGCGCGAGCGCGACCGGCCGGCCTGTCCGAGCTGGATCGGAGCGCGCGGGTCGATGCCCTTTGGCGTATCGTTGGAGCAAGTCCTGCCCGACTGGTTGGCGCGCGAGCCCGACAACCCCTACGTGGCGGCCTTGGCCCCTTTGGTGATCGCGGACGACGCGACGCTCCAGGCCCAGGCCCCGGCGCTGTGGCACACGGTCGAGAGCGCGCCCCTGCCGCAAGCGCAACGCGACCTGCTGGCGCAGGTCTTGGAATTCTGGTTTTTCGAGCGATTTCGCGGCCTGACCGCGAAGGAGATCTGGGCGATGCTGAATCTGGTAACTCCTATCCAAGAAACCCGGGCTTATCGGTCGATCTTTGCCGAGGGCGAGGCCGAGGGCAAGGCCGAGGGCAAGGCCGACACCCTCAAGCGCCAATTGACCCGCCGTTTCGGCGCCTTGCCCGACTGGGCCCGGCGGCGCATTGAGGCGGCGCCGGTCGCGCAATTGGACCTCTGGCTCGACGGCATCTTCGACACGGGCAGCGCGGAGGATCTGATCGGACGGGAGGGCGGGGAATAGCTGGAACCCAGCATGCGCACCCTGAGTTAGCGATGGGTACCGGTGTCGGGCGTTGAATGCTCTTTGTGCACCAGACCGTCCTCGACGATGCCGCCATCGTTGCCACCGGGCTCGGCGTCAAGGCGACGGGGAAACCGGGGACGTCATCAGTCCGCACCGCGGACTCGACCGGTTAGCGCCCGCGCCCGCCCACCCAGCGGACCAGCGCCAGACCCAGCGTCAGCAACACCATACCGATCCCGGCGACGGCGACGAAGAGCGCCAGCGCAGGCCAGTTGGGGCCGCTGTTGACCGCGGCGGCGGCAGCGGGTGCCGCCTGCCCAAGCAGCCAGCCCGGCAGCGCCCCCCAGTCCCGCGGCATCCCGTTGAGAGCAAAGTCGAAGAAACCGGCGAACAGCACCAGCGGGAAGCCGAAGACGGTGAGGAAGGTGACCAGACGGGCAGCGCGCTGCTCGGCGTAGGCGCGCAGCGTCCGCTCCAGTTCGTCGAGGGTACGCTCCAACTGCTCCAGTCGATCGCCGATGCCCCAGCGCCGCTCCAGGCTGGCGCGCAAAGCCGCCAGGCGCGGGTCGGCGCCAACGTTGGCGGTCTGGTCGAGCCCCCGGCGCAGCGCGACCTTGATGCCGGTCAGGCGGTCGAGGTTGCCGGCCGCCGCGAGACTCACCCACCGGCGGCGCCTGATGTGCCGGTCCATCCGGTCCAACAGAGCCTTGGCCTCGGTGCCGGTTTGGGCGAGCAGTGCGAGCCGCGCACCAACCTGGTCCAGGTCAGTCTCGATGGCGTGCTGGTCCAGCGGAGTGCGGTGCCAGTCGTCGAACAGCACGACGCCGTTGGGGTGGACGAGCACGACGCCACCGGCAACCGCGATGCAGTCGAAGCACTCCGGGTCCGGCAGGTGGACGAGCCGATGGCGCTGGTCCGGGGCCAACCCGGCGTTGGCGATCGGCGCGATCAGGCAGCGTTGCAGGGTCGGTGTCAGCAGGATCGGTTCGTTCGCGGCGGCACCAGCGCTGAGGTCCGGATCGCGTTGCGGGCGCGGCCAAGCCAGCACCAGACGCTGCTTGGGATGGTCGACGGCGGGCGGCGGCGGGGCGGTCCCGTCCGGCGCCGCTTGGATGGCTCCGAGCGGCACCGGCAGGCACGACTCGAACGGCCGCACCGCCCCATCGGCGCAGCGCAACCGTAGCGCCAAGCTTGGCTTGTAGCAGGTCCACAGAGTCTCGAGCACGTCCTCCTGCCAGTCGAGACGCGTGCCCGGCGCCCCGTCCGTCAGCCGAGCGGGGGCGGCGATCAGGGTATAACTGCCGCGGTCGTCCCACCAGGGTTGGTTCGGGCTGGGCGCGCCGGTGTCCGGTCGGCGCCCCGCTGGATAGCCCGCGAGCCCGATCCGGGGGCTGTCGCAGGGGCGCTGCCCGCCCCAGGCGTCGTCTTCGCGCCGCTCCAGCGCCCGCCACAGCTCGGGCAGATGTACGCCCAAGGCCGGATCGACCGAGAGGGTCATGTCGGCGCCGCTGCCGGCGAGTGCCGGGCGATGGAGCCCGATCAGGCCGAAACCATCACCCAGCCAGGGATGGACACGGTCGTTGCGCAGCAACACCTTCATCGCGCCGGTCAGGGTCTGCTCCTCGATCAGGCAGGCATCGACGATCCGCCGGCGCCCGCCCGGACCCTGCATGGGCAGACGCAGTTGCAGAGTCTCGGCCTGGTCCAGGGCATGGCGATACTGCTCGGCCTCGTAGCGCAGCAAGGCCGCGGCGCGCTCGGCCTCGGGGCAACCCGACAGGTCGGCGATCGGCGCCGGCGGGGAGTCGGCGGCCAGCAGCGCGACGGTAAAGCGCAGACCGGCGAGCCAGGCCGCCCCGAGCATCGCGTTGACCTCGTGCGCCCGCGCGGCCCGCGCGGACGCAGTCCCGTCCGTCGGCGGTTGCCGGAACAGTTCGCTGTCCCAATGGCCATGCCCCAGGGCCGCCAGCAGCGTCGGCCAATGCGCGAACGGATCGGCGACCCGGCTCCGCCCCTGCTCCCAGGCCGCCACCGTGCTGACCCAGGCGCGCGGCACCGCGGCGGCCGGCACGCCGTTGAGGCGCGCCAGCAGCACGATCAGGCCCAGCACGCTGTCCGGGGAGGCGTCGTCCACCACCAGGGTGAAGCGCGCAAAGAACTGCTCCGGCGCGGCCTGGATGCCGACCGCACGCTGCCAGTGCGCGAACAGGTCCGGCGGCGGGTCCAGGGCCAGCGCGGTGACCCCGGTCGGGCGGTCGGGCGCCGTCGATCCCGGCCGCGCAAGGCCCTTGTCGCGCAAACAGATGCCGAGGTGGTCAATGGGAACGAAGGCCCCGTCGGTGCGGGTCCAGTGAGCGCCAACGTCGATCAGGCACTCGGCGGCCCCGGCGCGGCGGCGGCCCGCGGCGAGGCAGACGGGCGGGGGTGGCGGGTTGGCGGGGTCAGGACCGGCGCCGGTTTCGAGCGCTGACGCCGTCGCCCGCAGCCGTGCGTCCAATCGCTCGAGACCGCTGGCCAGTGTTGTCAGAAAGTCGTGCCAGGTCATTGCCGGGCTCCTGATTGAACTTGTGCGCGGACGGCGTGTAGGCGCAATTTAGTCATGTCCGGTTTGTGCAAGTTTGAAATGTCCGCACGCGCGGCGCGTACCCACCTCAGGGACGTGGTTCCCGAACTGCGAGGCCTGCGCCGTGCGACCGACGAAGACGAGTTTACTCACCATGAGCACTTGCGAACTGGACACCTTGACCGCGATCGAACGTTGCGCTTCGTGGACTCGGAATCCGCCTTCGACTACTTCCATTCGACCCGCCGCTACCTGGTCAAGGAGTTGCGCCTGGAAGGGAGCGACACCCTGGAGGCCGGCAACGCCTATCTGCCCGCGTTCATGGAGCGCTTCAACGCCAAGTTCGCCCAGACGCCGGCCAACGCCACGGACCTGCACCGGCCGCTGAATGAACTCGACGATCTGGAGGAGATATTGAGCCGGCAAGAGGAGCGCACCGTCTCCAACAGCCTGACCCTGCAATACGATCGAGTCGTCTATCTGCTGGAACCGACCGAACTGGCGAAGGGACTGCGGCGCAACCGGGTCCGGGTCCACGCTTACCCGAACGGCACCGTTGCCATCAAATACCAAGGCGTTGACCTGCCCTACCGCGTATGCCCAAGACCAGCAACGCGAGCATCCGGTCACCCGCAGCACCTGCGCCCCGACGCGGCGCGGACAGCGGCGGCTGGCTGAGGAACGCTTCCGTCAAACCAATCCCGCCGTCCTGCAAGGACTGGCCGAACTGCCCGGCGCGTGAACGCAAGCCGCCAGGTCCGAAGGATGAGCCACGGGGCGAGCCGCCCGGCGGGCGACCGGCCCATGGACCGGATCGGGCCACTGGCGACCCGGAGCAATCGCTGTGCGCCAAGGTCGCTGCGCCGGCAATGTAACTGAAAGCCGCCGGACAGAAGACACGAGGGACATTCGGCCCTAGCCCAGGGACCGGCGGTGGATCCATCGCTGAGGGTTCTGGCGATCCAGGGATAGAGCGGGTCGGCGCAACAGCCGTGGCCGAACGCGACCATCAACACGACAAGCAATGCCGCATCGCGCGCGCCCGAGAAGCCCTCCCGTTGCGCCACATCCCGGCCCTGGCGGATGAGGGTTGCGAATCCGTCCCGGCCGACATAGGCCGCCTTCTCCGGATACAGCTACTCAATGAGAAGTAGCATGTCCTGAATGAACTGCTCCCAAGAGAGTGAAGCCGTAACGCTCAGCCCGGCCGACGCCGAAGCGGATGACTTCGCGCATCCGACTTTCCCCGACCGCCTGGACATGCGGCGGCGCAAACTGTACAAGACGGGCGAGCATCCGGTGCTCGAAGCTCTGCCGCGCCGACTGTCGAAGCGCATCCATCTGCTCTTTGGCATCCATCTGCTCTTTGGCATCCATCTGCTCTTTGCGAATCGTTAGCACGGAGTCCTCCCGCGCGAATTCAGGGCCTTCTTGGTCGCGGCTCGGGTGCCCTTGACAACTCGGCGGCGATCCGCAATCCTATCCCTTAACTGCGATTCGCAGGCCAGCCCCGCCGAATCGATCGCTGCTCATCAGCCGAATGGCAGACCGGCAATAATCGGCCGGATGCATCCAGGCCCCGCCCCGCATAATTCCCCTCCGGTCGCTCGTTTGGCCTACCGGGTCCAGGTTGGAGATCGTCTCATAGGGAGGGAGGATGTCCAGGCAACACTCGCACACGTTACCGTGCATGTCGTGAAACCCCCAAGGGTTAGCCGGCTTCTTCCCGACCACCCTGGCACCATGCTCGGCGTTTTCCCGATACCAGCCAACCCGCGCCAAATCCTCTTCCCGATCCCCGGACCAGAATCGGGTCACGCTACCCGCTCGGCAAGCGTACTCCCACTGGGCCTCGGTCGGCAGAGTCACCGTCACCCCCGATGCTTTGGTCAGGATGGCGCAAAACGCCAGTGCCTCGGCGTAGGCCAGCTGATCGATCGCGACGTCGGGATCCGCCGGCTTTGCCGGTGCATTGGCCGTAACGGCCCTGTACTGCCGCTGGGTGATGGGGTATTTGCCGAGATAGAACGGCCGAGTCAAGGTCACCGTGCGGACCGGGCCTTCGCTGGCCAGCCGACCCTCCTCCGTCGGCGGGGATCCGAGGCTGAACGTGCCCGGCTCGACACGCAGGAGCAGGGCCGCGGCGTCTCCGGTGCCGACAGTGATCGTTCTTGCCTGCTCCCGGATGGCCTTGGAAATCGCCTCGTTCATGGGGTCTCCTGGACGCCGCTATTTGCCGGGCGGAGAGGGGTGTTTGGCGTTGTAGGCGGCCTTGTAATCACTATCCCAAGACTTGCGATAGTACTCTTTATGGGACTCGTCCAGATAATTCTTGTAGTAATCGCTGAAGCTCTTCGCTGGACGAAGGGCGTCGAGATCGAAAGGGTGGGATTCGCAACCCCACTTTTTCTTGCATGTGTCGATCACGGCCAGCGTGTTCTTTAAGCTATCGTATTCGACTTGCTCGGAAGCGAGCGCGTAGTCTTCGCGGCTCAGGTTTCCGGCAGCGGCATTGCCATCCACTTTATCGAACGCTGGCTTGTTCGACAGATTAGCAAGCTCGAAATAGACGGACTCCGTGGCTGTGCATTGGCTCGACGCACTGTTAACGGTGATGGTCCCGGTCGCTGTGTCGGTTTCGGCATCGAATCCGCTAGACGGTTTGCCGAATACGATCTTCGGCTCCTTGCCCCCGTTCGCCTTCTTGGCCGCCGCGAAAATCTCGGACCCGCAACACTCGGTGACATTGGCGATGGCATCCTTGCCGCAGGGGTCGGGCGGGCATTCGGCGATGCAACTGTCGATCGGGGTCGCGCCATCGCCAGCACTCGGCGGGGTCGGTTCATTTGGTCCACTCATGCTCGCGTGCCCACTCCAAAGGCCGGCGGCTGCCGCGCCATCGCGTTACAGGGAACGTACCACCATTATCCTGTTGCGCCCTCCTGCACGATCAATGCAACGGCGGGGCCAGACGCTCGGCAGCGAGGATGCGATCCGACCCACGCAAGAGCGTGTCCTGATCCGATCTCACGACTGCCGTGGATTTGTCCGCGAAGCTCTTGATCAAGAACTAAGCCTAGTACGCGCAAGGTTGGGCGTGAAGAATAAGCCGGCCCCGGGCGAAACCTGTGACAGGGTGAAATCCTAAAGCACGATTCGGTGCGCCCCCAACACTCCGGGTGGCGGATACGCCGCATCTTGGTTGCGAAGTTCCGGCACGGCGATCCAGTAACCGGAAGCGACGAACACGGGCCGGCCCCCTGTGGCCTGCAACACGAAAACAGTTCGCCGATCGTGTTTCGCCAGCTATTCCCGCGCCGTTCCGGCTGAAGCAACCACTTGAGTAAATGGGCGAGGAGCACGGCCATTCGGCTTTCAAGTTCGCGTTGTTCGCTGTTGCCCACGTCTTCTATTTCATCGGCGATATGTTCGATGTCCAGCGCGTGGAAACACCCGGCCCGGAGCAGTTGAGCCTGTTCGTTGGCCCAAGCGATCACGCCGTTGTCGTAACTGTTCATAGTGTCGCGGACTACCCCCGATTTGGTTACCACCGATCGTCATTTCGCCCAGGGCGGCGGGGGGCGCTTGCTGGGTGGTTCTTGGACGGTTGGCATGGCGTGGGCTCCAATTTGCCTTGATACTAGCAGTCGCGTCATGAGGTTGCCACCACGACCGCCGGCAGTGAACCGCGTGCACCAGACCCAGGACGCGCCGGACCGGCAGGGCGTTCCGGTTCAATTTCGCCGCCCGCCCGGTATACACTGACGCCCACTGACGCCAGCCCTTCCGGAGCGCCCCATGACCTCATCCATCCTCGTCGGCAAAGGCCAAGTGCCGGTCGCCATTTCCTTGCGCATGGCCAACCGCCACGGCCTGGTGGCCGGGGCGACCGGCACCGGCAAGACCGTGACCCTGCAGCGCCTGGCCGAGCAGTTCAGCCGCGCCGGGGTGCCGGTCTTCATGGCCGATGTGAAGGGCGATCTGGCCGGCATCAGTCAGCCCGGCGGCGGCAACAAGAAGGTGGCCGAGCGGGTCGCGGAACTGGACCTGGAACAAACGGAAGGCTTCGATTATGCCGCGAACCCGGTGATGTTCTGGGACATCCAGGGCAAGCTCGGACATCCGGTGCGCACCACCATCAGCGAGTTGGGCCCCATGTTGCTGGGCCGGCTGCTGGAACTGAACGATGTACAGGAGGGCGTGCTCAACATCGTCTTTCAGGTGGCGGACGAGAACGGCTGGCTGCTGCTGGATCTCAAGGACCTGCGCGCCTTGCTCACCCATGTCGCCGAGCAGGCCGAGACGCTCCAGATCCGTTACGGCAATGTCTCCAAGGCCAGCGTCGGGGCCATCCTGCGGCGCCTGCTGGCCCTGGAGCAACAGGGCGCGCAGGTGCTCTTCGGCGAGCCCTCGCTGACCCTGGCGGATATGATGCAGACCGATGAGCGCGGGCACGGCTATGTGAACATCCTGGCCGCCGAGACGCTCATCCACACCCCGGCGCTCTACTCGACCTTCTTGCTATGGCTCCTTGCCGAGCTGTTCGAGACCCTGCCGGAGGTCGGCGACGCGGACAAGCCGAAGATGGTCTTTTTCTTCGACGAGGCGCACCTGCTCTTCAACGATGCGCCCAAGGTCCTGCTCAACAAGATCGAACAGGTAGTGCGGCTGATCCGCTCCAAGGGCGTTGGGGTCTATTTCGTCACCCAGAGCCCGCTCGATGTTCCAGACACCGTGCTGGGCCAACTCGGCAACCGGGTCCAACATGCGCTACGCGCCTTTACCCCGCGCGATCAGAAGGCGGTGCGGGTGGCGGCGGAGACCTTCCGGCAGAATCCGGATTTGGACACCGCGACCGTGATCACCGCGCTCGGCGTCGGCGAGGCCCTGGTCTCCACCCTGGACGAACAAGGCATTCCGGGGATCGTGCAGCGGGTCACGGTCGCCCCGCCGGGGAGCCGACTCGGTCCGGTGGACGCCAGTGAACGCCGGGCGGTCATGGACCAGTCACTGGTCAAGGGCGTCTATGACGTGACCATCGACCGCGTTTCGGCCTATGAACTGCTGGAGCAGCGCGCCGGCGAGGCGGCCACCGCCGCCGCGACCCCCGCGGCGACCGGCTGGGGTGACCTGTTCGGCGGCGGGAGCGGCACCAAGTCCAAGAGCAGTGGTTCGAGCAGCCGACAGAGCCCGCTCGAAGCCTTTGCCGGCAGTGCCGCCCGCTCATTGGGGACCCAGATCGGCCGTCAGTTGATGCGCGGCGTCATGGGTTCACTCTTCGGCACCAAGCCCGGCGGCAAGCGCTGAGCGGGCGGCTCCGGTCATCCTCCGCCGGCGGCAGTTCGCGCCGGCTTTCGCGGTAAACTAGGGCATCGCCGCAATTGGAGCCTCCACCATGGAAACCTACGCCTTTTCCTGCGAACTGGATGTTCGCGACTACGAATGCGACATGCAAGGCATCGTCAACAATGGGGTCTACCAGAACTATCTGGAGCACGTCCGTCACCTGTATCTCAAGGAGATCGGCATCGACTTCGCCGAGTACACCAAGAACGGGATCAATCTGGTCGTGGTGCGGGCGGAGCTCGACTACAAATCCTCGCTGACCAGCGGGGATCGCTTCCTGGTAGGCCTCAATCTGGTTCGTGAGTCCAAGCTGCGCTTCGCCTTCCTGCAAGACATCTTCCGCCTCCCCGATGAAAAGCCGGTCATGTCGGCACGGGTCATCGGTACCGCGCTCAACGCCCGCGGCCGTCCCCAAATCCCGCCGGAAATGGATGCGCTGCTGGCCTAGCAGCGCATCGCACGCGTGAGCGAACCAACCCGCGCCTTCTGGGTCATCGGCCCCGGCCAGGGCGAACTGCGTCCCGAGCCGCTGAGCGACCCGCAAGCGGGCGACTGCCTGATCCGTACGCTCTACAGCGGCATCAGCCGCGGCACCGAGTCGCTGGTCTGGCGTGGTGAAGTGCCGACGAGTGAGTACGCGACCATGCGCGCACCCTTCCAGACCGGCGACTTCCCCTGGCCGGTCAAGTACGGCTATTGCAGCGTGGGGCTGGTCGAGGAGGGGCTGACGCCCCTGCTGGGCCGGGCCGTCTTCTGTCTCTATCCGCATCAGACCCGTTATCGGGTCCCGGCGACCGCGGTTCACCCGCTGCCCGCCGCGGTGCCGCCGGGGCGCGCGGTGCTCGCCGCCCTGTTGGAGACCGCGGTCAACGGACTCTGGGACGCCGCCCCCCGCATCGGGGATCGGATCGCGGTCATCGGCGGCGGCACCCTGGGCTGCCTGTGCGCCTGGCTCGCCGGGCGCCTGCCCGGCTGCGCGGTGACGCTGATCGACACCAACCCCAACCGGGCGGAGATCGCCGCCGCGCTGGGCTTGGCGTTCGCGGCACCGGGTGCGCACGGTGAGGACGCAGACCTCGTGATCCACGCCAGCGGATCAGCGGCCGGACTGGTCGAGGCCCTGCGCATCGCGGGTTTCGAGTCCACGGTATTGGAACTGAGTTGGTACGGCACCCGCGCCGTCACCCTGCCCCTGGGCCAGGGATTCCACCAGCGGCGGCTCACCCTGCGCTCGTCGCAGGTGGGGAGCATCGCGGCGGCCCAGCGGGCGCGCTGGGACCACCGCCGCCGTCTGGCACTCGCGCTGTCGCTGCTGGACGACCCGGTTCTCGAGCGGCTGATCACCGGCGAAGATCCCTTCACCGACCTGCCCGCGGTCCAGGCGCGCCTGGCCCAGGGGCCGGGCGACACCCTGATGCACCGCATCCGGTACCCCTGAGGAAATGAATGATGTACAGCCTCTGCGTCCGCGACCACATGATGATCGCCCACAGCTTCCGCGGCGAGGTGTTCGGACCCGCCCAGCGGCTTCATGGGGCCACCTATGTAGTGGATCTGGAGTTTCGCCGCCCCGCGCTGGACGCGGACAATCTGGTGGTCGACATCGGGCTCGCCGGACAGGCGTTACGCGGCGTGCTGGCCGACTTCGATTATCGGAACCTCGATGAGCATCCGGCCCTGCGCGCGCAAAACACCACCACCGAATTCCTGGCCCGGCAGGTGTTCGACGGCATGGCCGCCCGCCTCGCCGCCGGCGAACTGGGCGAAGCGGCGCGCGGCATCACCGCCCTGCGCGTGGTGCTGCGTGAGTCGCACCTCGCCTGGGCTGCCTATGAGGCGGAACTCTAGCCGTCGAATGTGAGCAAGCGCCCACTGTGGTTCCTGGTCCCCGGTGCCCTGGACACGCCCACCGGCGGCTACGAATATGATCGGCGAGTCATCGCCGGTTTGCGCGACTTGGGGTGGCAGGTGGAGGTCGGCCGCCTGGATGCGAGCTTCCCCGACCCGAGCACGGACGCGCTGACCGCCGCGGCGCGCACCCTGGCCGCACTCCGCGACGGGGCAGCGGTGGTGGTCGACGGCCTCGCCTTCGGCGCTCTGCCCGCCGCGGCCGCGGCCCACGGCGGGCGCCTGCGGCTGATCGCCCTGATCCATCACCCCCTGGCCGCCGAGAGCGGGCTCGTGCCCGCACGGGTCGCCGCCCTGCGGCAGTCGGAGACCCGCGCGCTCGCCGCCGCGCGCGGAGTGATCGTCACCAGCGCCGCGACCGCCGACCTGCTGGGGGACTATCAGGTGCCGCGCACGCGCATCCGGGTGGTGGAGCCGGGCACGGACCCGGCCTCGGCCGCGCGGGGCTCGACGGGCGGCCCCCTGCAACTGCTGTGTGTCGCCGCCCTCACCGAGCGCAAGGGGCACGACCTGTTGCTCCAGGCGCTCGCACCCCTGCGCGGTCGCGACTGGCATCTGACCTGTGTCGGCAGCCCCGCGCGCGATCCCGCCTATGCCGCCCGGTTGACCGCATTGTGCGACGCGCTGGACCTGGCCGGGCGCGTCACCTTTGCCGGCGTCCTGGACAACGCGGCACTGGCCCGATGCTATGATGACGCCGACCTGTTCGTCCTGGCCACCCGCTTCGAGGGCTATGGCATGGCCTGCGCCGAGGCGCTGGCGCACGGCCTGCCGATCCTCGCCACCCGCGTCGGCGCCGTGCCCGCGACGGTCCCGCCCACGGCCGGACTGCTGGTCGCGCCGGACGACCCGGCCGCGCTGACGGCCGCACTCGCCCGCCTGCTGGACGAACCAAAGCTCCGTCACCGCCTGGCCGCCGGCTCCCGCGCGGCTGGCCTGGGCTTGCCGACCTGGCAGACCGCGGCGGCGGCCTTCGCCCGCTCCATTGAGGAACTCTGTGATGTCTGACTTCAGCCCGACCTGGCTCGCCCTGCGTGAGCCGGCGGATGTCCAAGCGCGTTGTGTCCACTTGGCGGAGCAGCTCGCCGGGTGGCTGGCCGCCCGCCCGACGCCCGCACCGGCCGCTTCCCTGGACATTCTGGACCTAGGCTGCGGTACCGGTTTGAACCTGCGCTGGCTGGCCCCGCGCCTGCACGGCCGTCAGGCCTGGACCTGTCTGGACCGCGACCTCGCGTTGCTTGCCGCGCTGCCGCACCGGACCACCGCCTGGGCGCGCGACCGCGGGCTGGAGGCGACTCCGGGAGCGACCGGGCTGCGCATCGACGGGGATGGTTCCCGCTGGGACATCGTGCCGCGTGCATACGATCTCGCCCAGGGCGCCACCGGCCTGAACCTCAAGGCCGGGACCCTGGTGACTGCCGCGGCCCTGCTCGACCTGGTCTCCGAGCCCTGGCTGCTCGACCTGCTGCGCGCCGCCGCGGCGGCCGGCTCACCGCTGCTGCTGGCCCTGACCTACGACGGCCGGGTGGGGCTGGAGCCCCGCCATCGACTCGACGGCCCGGTCATCGGCTTGGTGAACGCGCACCAGCGCCGCGACAAGGGCCTGGGACCCGCGCTGGGACCCAGCGCGTCCGCCCGGCTCGCGTACCTGGCGCGCACCCTGGGATTCACGGTGGAAACGGCAGACAGCGACTGGCTGCTGGCCCGTGAGCAAACCGCGCTCCAGGAAGCCCTGGTGGCTGGCTGGGCCGCCGCCGCGACCGAACAGTCCGCGGCTGCGCTTGGCCCGGCCCAGGCGGCCGAGCGTGCCGCGGTCATCGCCGATTGGCGGGACACCCGTCTGGGGTGGATCGGCGCCGGCGACTCGCAGATCACGGTCGGGCACCAGGACGCCTTGTTCCTGCCGTCTTGATCATAGGACGCGCGTCACCGGCGTGAGCGGAACCGCAGCGCTTTCGCGCCTCAGGTCCAGGTCATACAGCAGGTCCGCGCCCATGCGGAAGAGCCGGACGGCCGGTCGCCGCGCATCGGCAAGGCGCTCAGGGGCGGGGATGCGCAATCCGGGCCGGCCGGTCCCGATGAGCAGGGGGGCGACGGCGAGCTGCAGCCGGTCCAGCAGACCGGCCGTCAGGAAGGCCGAGACCGTGGCCCCGCCGCCCTCGACAAAGATCCGCCGCAAGCCCAGGTCAGCCAGCGTCTCCAGCAGGGCAGTCAGGTCCAGACGTCCATCGCGGATCGGCAGACCGATGACCCGCGCCTGACCCTGACGGTCGCGGCCCGCGGAGACGTGTGCGCGGTCGCAGCACAGCAGGGTCGCGGCGGCCCCGTCGGTAAAAACCCGCAGATGGGAGCCAAGCCGGCGTTGCCGGTCCAGAATGACCCGGACCGGGTTCGCGCCCGGCACCAGCCGGGTGGTGAGGCGCGGGTCGTCGCGGACAGCGGTCTCGGTCCCGACCAGGACGCCGTCGCTGAGCGCGCGCATCCGATGCAGATGGCGAATGTTGTCCGGGCCCGTCACGAAGCAGGAGTCGCCGTTGGCGGTCGCGATGTAGCCGTCCAGGCTCTGTCCCAAATGCGCCGTCATCCGACAGCCGTCCCCGACCGGAGCGCACAAGGGCAGGTAGAGGTCCAGCAGATCGCGTTCGACCGGATCCGTGGCCGGACGCGCCGCGACCCAGCCCTGATCCGGGCGCCAGGTCCAGTGACCATCCCCAGGGTCCTCGCACGGCCGCGAGTCCATCGCGGTACGGCGCGCATACCCCGCAAGCGCACGGATCACCCGCCAGGCGCGCGTCTCCGCCGGGAGTGGAGCCCCGTACTCAACCGTGTCGCCGCGTACCATCAAGGTTTGATCCATCGCCGATTGAACGGGACTCGTGTGGCAAGAATGCTGTCGCGAACAACAAGCATTGGGGCGCACCCGCGTGATCTCGACCGAACCCCGTGGGCTCCGCGGCGCGGGAATAAGGACCTGAGCGCAGTGCGCGCGACTTGGCTATTCGTGATCCTCCCCAAATTTGCGTAGATCGCCGCCACGACGCCGACGCAACGCGCCCCGTGATCTTACCACCTGCTTCGCCGAGGCCCTGTATGCCTGCCGCACCACCGATCACACCGATCGACTACCGCCCGCGCCGCTGGGCCTTCGCCCTGCTGGTGACCTTCACGGTGGTCGGGATGGCCGCCCTGATGGTCGCGGCCCTGGCGGGCAACGGGTTCGACGCCTGGGACTGGACCTTGGCCCTGTGCTTCGTACTCACCCTGCCCTGGACCGTCATCGGGTTTTGGAACGCGGTCATCGGGCTGATCCTGATGCGGCGTCCGCCCGCCGTCGGCTCCGGACTGGATGACGGCGATCAAACGACGCCCATCACCCTGAATACCGGCATCCTGAGCTGCATCCGCAATGAGTCGGTGACGACGGTCGCCCGCAACCTGAGCCGGATGATTGCCGGACTCGCGGCGTCCGGCCACGGTGAACGCTTTCAGGTCTGGGTGCTCAGCGACTCGGATCGGCCCGATTGTCTCGCGGCCGAGACGGCGGCCATCGAACGACTGCAACGGGACTGGGCCGACCGCCTGGCAATCGGCTACCGCCGCCGCGACCGGAACCCGGGTTACAAGGCGGGCAACATTCAGTCCTTTCTGGCGGATCAGGGTCGGAACCTGGACCTCGCCCTGATCCTGGATGCGGACAGCCTGATGGCGGCAGACAGCATCCTGCGCCTGGTGCGGATCATGCAGGCGAACCCGCGCCTGGGCATCCTCCAGAGTCTTGTCGTCGGCCTGCCCACCGCGAGCGCCTTCGCCCGCGCCTTCCAGTTCGGGATGCGGCTGGGCATGCGCTCCTACACGTTAGGCAGCGCCTGGTGGCAAGGCGATTGCGGACCCTATTGGGGCCACAACGCACTGCTGCGGGTCGCACCCTTCCGGGAACACTGCCGACTACCGCGGCTGCCGAGCCGCCCGCCGCTGGGGGGCTGGGTGTTGAGTCACGACCAGGTGGAAGCGGTGCTGATGCGCCGCGCCGGGTACGCGGTGCGGGTGCTGCCGACGGAGGGCGGCAGTTGGGAAGAGAACCCCCCGACCCTGCTGCAATTCATCCGCCGGGACCTGCGCTGGTGCCAAGGCAATATGCAGTATCTCCGGCTGCTGCGCCTGCCGGGGCTGCGGCCGGTCAGCCGGGTGCAACTGGTACTGGCCATCCTGATGTTCCTGGCGTCACCCGCGTGGGTCGCTCTGATGGCGATCCTGGCCATGCGTCCGGGCCTGACCGCGGACCCCGGGGCACTGGTGGACCCGGCGTTGGGGCTCATGCTCTTCACCCTGCTCATGCTCATGGTCTTCGCGCCCAAGCTCGCCGCGCTGACCGACCTGCTGCTGACCCCCGACGCGCGCCGCGCCTTCGGCGGGGTCGGGCGGGTGCTCGCAAGCACGGTGGCTGAAATCCTGTTCTTCACCTTGTTGGCCCCGGTGATGGCCATCGCCCACACCCTGTTCATCGGCGGCCTCCTGGCCGGCCGCACCCTGGGCTGGGACCCGCAGCAGCGCGGCGGTCATCAAGTCGGCTGGGCCGAGGCGCTGGGCCGACTCTGGCCCCAAACGCTGGTGGGACTGGCCGCCTTGGTCTGGCTGGGAACCGCGACAGGCGCCGCGGCCTTCTGGTTACTCCCCTTTTTCCTGGGCGCCTTGCTCGCGGTGCCCCTGGCCGTGGTCAGTGCCTCCCCGCGGCTCGGCATCGCCCTGACCCGACTGGGACTCTGGCGGATTCCGGAGGAGACCGCACCCGGCCCTCTGCTGCGCTCGCTGGAACTGCCGGCGCTGGCGGCGATCCGCAACGGCCCCGATCCCCGAATCGCCGCGCCTGCCGCTGAAGCGGTCGAGTAGATTGCCTTAAATGATGCCTTCGCGCTGCAACTGCAGGGTCAAGACCTCGAGTTGGACGTCGAGTTCATCCAGATCGCTTGCCAGCAGGGCCTGCTGCTGCTCCCGAAAGACCTCCTCGACCGTGATCAATGCGCGGAGAAAGCGCTCGTCGATATCGGGCGCACTGATATGCTGGTGCGTCTTCGCATAACCGGCGACGACGCGCTGGACTCCATCAAGGTAGACGTTGAGAAACTTGCGGGCGCGGCGCAGATCGCGCGGATCGTCCTCCAGTCGGTTCAGGATGGCACGCGCGAGCCCGGTGATGCGCCGCAACCGGGCGCCGAGGTCGGGCTGACGGATATCGCGGCCCGCCTGCTCGATCGCAGTGATGGTCTCCTGCGCCTGCGCCAAGGCGGCGCGTGCTGGTTTACTCAGCGCGGGGCCATTGGATCCGCGGGGGTGCCAGTCGAAACCATAGGTCAGGTAGCAGCCGAGCAGGGCGACGAGCGCAAAGGCGACTGCAATGGCCGGGTGGTGACCGACCCCGAGCCAGGCGGTCACTCCCGTGGCAAGGCCGATGAGCGCGCTGCCCAGCAGCTTGACGGGGCCGCGCACGCCGGCGGCGCCTGCTGGAAACAGGAGTCCGCGCCGCACCAGTAATGCGCCGCCCAGAAACAGGCCATAGCCGAGCGTATCGCCGAGCAAAGGCCAGAGCTGTCCGCGGGCGAGTGCCACGACGGCCGCCACCGCGACCGGGAGCGGCACCAGAAACAGCAGCAGCCCCGCGAGGGGCGAGGGCGACGGGGCGTCCGGTCCGGCGTCGCGGCGCATCACGTGCCGCCACAGCAGCAGCAAGCCGGCGGCGGCAACCAGGAAGACAGCAGTCAGCAACAGCAGGCGCGGCATGGTGTCACTCCGTCAGCCAGGTGCGACGACGGTGCGCGGCACGCTGTCGGCCGCGGCGGGGCCTGAGCAGGAGACCAGCAGCGCCTGCCCGGAGGCGACACCGGCGGCGGCGAAAATCAGCAGGATGCCGATCAGCTTGCGCAGACGCTCAGGCATGGGTAAGGCACTCAGGGGTGATGGGTGAATTCATGGATCCTGTTCCTGCGACATCCGGGTCTCGATCATCGCTCAGGCCAGACCTTCCGCCGAGGCTCGGTGGCGGAAATCTGCTCCACAGATGAACACGGATGAACACGGATGAACACAGATGAACACAGATGTTTTTCTTCATCTGTGAACATCTGTGACATCTGTGACATCTGTGGATAAATCCGACTGGCCGCTTTAGCCGGACCGGCGATCATGGCCGCCGCGCTGACGCTCCATCCCGCAACTCGCGCACGTCCTCGACGCTCAAACCGGTCTTTTCCGCCAGCAACTGGTCATCGGCAATCAGGTCCAGCAGACTTTGCGCAATGCGTCTACGCTCCTGCAGTTGACCTTCCTCCCGACCTTCCTCTCGCCCCAGTTTCCGCCCCTGATGCACCCCCCAGCCATAGGAGGATTCCACCATACTGGCCTGCTGGTGCAAATCGTCCTGATAACGCGCGTAGGCCCGCCGCTCGGCCTCCGGGAGTTTGAGAATATCCAATTGCTCCTTGGCCTCCTGCAGTCCCCGCGCGGAGAAGCCGTCCGGCACTTCCCCGTGCTTGAGAAAGTAGATCCATTGGTCCAGTGAGTCGCGGGCCACGTCATCGAACTGATTGACCTTGATCAGATAATATTCCGGAAACAGCGCGTGCGGCTCCCGACGCCGGTAGAGGTCCTGTTGCGCCTCGCTCAGACGCAATTCATCCTGCCGATGCAGACCGATAAACCGGGTGGCACCGTGATAAATGTAGTCCTCACCCTGGCCCAGGTCGAAATACAGGATGCTGACCGAGACGACCTTGACCACCTCGCCATAGGGCTGGCCTTCATCGAGATTCTCCACCACCGTCCGCGCCGTGCTGTGCAGAATGCGCTGCAAGTAATCAAACTGCCGCTGGTATTGCACCTCGATCAGGATGATTTCACCCCCGGCATTGCGCGCCTTCAAGTCCACCCGGTTCTGTTTGTCGGCCGCCGTCTCCTTGTTGCTCTCGCTCTCCAGGATTTCCAGGATCTGTATCTCCTCGCGCAGCAACTCGGTGAGAAACCCTTCGAGAATCCCGAAATGGGCTTTGCTGCGCAGCAGGCGCTTCATTGCCCAGTCGAAACTGATCAAGCGGCGATGGCGCTTCATACCCAATCCCGGAGCCCCGCGTCGAAGGGCTGAAAGTCGCCGTCGTCCTGGGGCAGGGATAGCAGAAGGTCAGTAAAGCTCGGCCCCGCGAGATCACGAGGCGGCGCGAGCTGCTCGTAGTCCTCGATCGAGAGGACAACCGCCGCGGGGACCCCGCGCCGCGTGACGATTTGAGGCCGCCCGCGGCGTGCCGCCGCAACGATCGCCCCAAACCGGCTCTTAGCGTCTTGGAAAGACCAACGTTCACTGGACATGGAAACGGCTCAACCTATCGCGCGAAATGACCGGGGGAAGTGTAGCAAGCCCTATTTCCAAATATCGGGTTACGGCGCATGACCAACCAGCTTGTTAGCCCAACAAAACCGGCGGCGAAACTCATTAGGGGATTGTATCCCCCAGGCCCAGGTCGCCGGTCGGTGCCGGGCGGCATATCAGCAACGGGACGGCCGTCGGTGCGGCGCCAACCAAGCATCCGAGGCGGACCACAGAGCTGACAAGCGGGCGATTGAGGATCAATTGTAGACCATATTTCCCGAGTGTGAGCGAGCGCGAGCGCAGGCCGTGAGCAGCTTGTCCAGCATGACGGGCGCAGAGGAGCGGGGTCAGGTATTGCAACCATGCTTTGCTTTCGTATGCTTGATTGCAAGACCTAACCCCGTTCCTTTGTGCGTCTTTCGCCTAACGTCAACCACAGCCCGCGCCAAACTGCGGCCTGAAAAGCGAAGGCCGCAGTTTGGCGTCGGTGCTGGTGGGTTTGTCAGGGGCACTTCCCTCGAAATGTCTTCTCCACCCGCCGCAACGCGCTACTTATAGTCTGTAGACGTAAAGTCATCATGGGTAGATCGTAGCCTACATGGCAAGCGATCCGAAAATAATAGTTGGCAGCAATATACGCAACATCCGAAAGCAGGTCGGCTGGTCGCAGGAGCAACTGGCTGACGCGTGCTCCCTGCATCGCACGTACATTGGAGCGGTAGAGCGAGGCGAGAGGAACATCTGCCTTGAAAACATAGTAGAAATATCTCGTGCTCTTCGAGTAAGCGCAACTACTTTGTTAGAGGGGGTGGAATGATGCCCTCTCCATATCAAGGAACAGCTCCAGCCCGATGGCCTGCGGTAACCCAGGACCTTATCAATGATCACCCCTTACAAATGAACGAACTCGCTGAAGTCGTTCTATCCGCTTGGGACTCCATTTTCGCGTCAAAGATGGGCACAAAAGGGTTCCATATTGGTAGAGATATATTTCCGAAACCGCAGATTATGGGTTTCTTGTTGCATGAGCTAATTCCCCTCGAATTGGCCGCAAGATACCCTAACGAATGGAGAGGAGAAAAATCCGCTTCAGATAAGGATATCGTTTATATACCTGACGCCAGCTACTCAATCGAAGTTAAGACATCATCCGATCCGAACCATATATTCGGCAACCGTAGTTATGCCCAGGCAACAACAAAAGGAAAAAAGGCCAAGTCAGGATATTACCTCGCGATTAATTTTGACAAGTTCGCTACATCAAAACGCAACCCCAAGATCTTACTGGTCCGCTTTGGTTGGTTAGACTCCGATGATTGGGTGGGACAAAAAGCTGCGACCGGTCAACAGGCACGCCTACCGCCAGCAGTCGAGAAGGGAAAACTATTCGACATCTATCGCAAAAGCTAAAGAAGCTCCAGCTGACACTGCGCTATCTTCCTTTCCTCTTTGAAGTTTTTGAAGCGCTGTACCGCGAGTCTGCAATACTCCTCATCCTTCTCAAATCCGACAGCCACCCTCCCCAGCCCGTAGGCCGCGATTCCGGCGGAGAACGAACCTGCGAATGGATCGAAAACAACTTGCGCTTGATTCGATGAAGCGAGGATAACTCTTTCTACGACTCCCAACGGGAACTGTGCGGGATGTCCCGTGCGCTCTCTTGAACTTCGCTTACTTCCGGTTGTTACCTTTGGAAACTCCCATACATCCGAGGGATTTTTGCCGAGCGGGTTGCACCTGTACTTTCCGTTCTTCTTCTGATTAGGGTATTTGACGTTAGGATCGCGGATATCGTCAAGATTGAAAGTGTAATTACTCCGATCTTTTACGAAGAAAAGCCATTTCTCATTCCTTGGGCTCAAGCGGGTTTTTGCCGAGACACCCGCTCCATATTTCCATACGACTTCTTGAAGCATGAAAAAGCGTGACTTATCCCAAAGTAAGTAGGCGATGGGTACGCATAGACCCTTTCCGGGTACTTCAAAATAGCCGACATTCAGCCAAAATGCTCCCGCTGGCTTCGTCACGGCGTATATCTGATTCATCCATGTTCGGCACCACTCGATATAGCCCTCTATGCTCATTTCCTGCTCGTACGCTTTCCCGATATTGTAAGGTGGTGAGGTTAGAGTAAGGTCAACTTGAAAGTTCTTCTCGGCGAGAGCAGACATGAAGTCAACGGAGTCCCCCTTGTAGAGTAAAAAGCCTCTTTCGCAGAAGTAGGGCTTGCCGATAGCTTCGATCAAGCTGGCCTCGGTTCTTGAATGCAGATTCGCTATTCTGTTTGTCAGATCTTCTGAAAACGCGGAGAGCATCGACGGCGGTGCAATTGCCGTCGCGCTGTGCGGGTCAATGCCGGACGCAACGTGAATATTATGTTGCCGGTCAGCAATTCTTCGGGATTTATCTTCTTTCAATGCTACTTTCATTGTGTCGTAAACCTAGGAATCGCTACCCTCGTTGCTCGTTTGCGCTACGCACATTGGCGCCGCTTATGTCCCTCACGTGAAGCGCAGCCCGCACCTTAGAGCGGGATAAGAGCGGGATAAGGGACCAGGCTCAATTAACTCTGCCGGGAGGATGAGAATTCATTGAGCCTAGCCCCATTTTCCTTTGCTTTCGTATGCTTGATTGCAAGACCTAGCCCCGTTCCTCCGAACTATCCCTATTTCCCCCTAAATCAGTCGGGCGACGCAGGCCAAAACTCCGGATTCATGATTTGCTCGAAGGTCCAGGGACAGGATTCCGGGAACTCACCTAACCCGGTTTCTTCCGATGCTTTGGCAACCGCATCAGACCACACGTCAGACCACCAAAAGGAATGCCTCAACTCCGCTTTCAAGCTAGGTGTCTGATCAATGCAGAGCCCGACTCGATTACGTTGCTCCTTGATGGTTCGCCGCCAACTATTGCCCCTTCCTCCCGGCTGATACTGCCACTTCAGCATCTGTGCTAGAAGGACCGCCGTGCGGCTCGCCAATTCGCGTTTTTCGCTTTTGCCCACGTCTTCGATCTCATCGGCGATATGTTCGATGTCCAGGGCATCGAAACGCCCGGCCCGAAGCAGTCGAGCCTGCTCGTTAGCCCAAGCGATCACATCTCTGTCGTAACTGTTCGGGTTAGCGCGCATTGCGCCTCCTATCGGTCGTTAGGATCTTCATGGCAGCGTGAATTCAGTAAACTGCCCCCAGATCTCGATCTCCAATGCGCCTTCGCCGACCTCCGGCGCCAGGGCCTTGGTCATAAACCCGGCCACCGTGCGATCGGCACGGTCGTCGCACTACAGGTCACGGTGTTACCGATCGGGTCGGGGTGACGGGATTGCGCCCGTCACCCCTCCCACACCACCGGACATGCGGTTTTCCGCATCCGGCGGTTGAGCCTAGCGGGCTTTGCCCGCAAGCGTCCACCGAGGTGAACACCCATTGGACCCCTTCTTGCGTCTGTGCTCGGGACCCGGAAGACTCGGCCACCACGCGCCTCATCCAGAGCGGGAATCCACCCGCTCAGACTCGGCCCGCCGCCCCGGTAGCTGCCGCAGTTGCAGCGCCGAGCACGTGTCGGTTGCCTTCGCGCCTTCCACATCCGATCCAGACTGTGGTCCTCTCGCGACGCTTCGGCCCTTCGCTCCTCCCGGCTTTCACCGGGCGTCAACGTGACTCCGGCCTCTGCTGACTCCTGGCCCGCTCTCACGCGCCAGGTCTCCCCGAGTAAGAACATGTACTTTCGACCCGTGCCGTCAGGCTCTACCTGGTGCGTCTTTCGGTGACTGTTGGATTTCGCGTTCCCTAGCACGCTCATCGCCCGCACCCGGCCTCACTGCCTGTTCGTGTTCCTACGGTCGTGTCGCCGCGTAGCCCTGCTTTCAGCTTGGCCTCACGGCTTCCACCTTGGGTTTCGCTACGCTTCTTGTCACTCGCTGCGGTTACCTCCTTTCAGGTAACAAGTACATGCCCATGTCGGGCACACTAGGGTCCGCTGTGCGGACCGTCCCCGCTGGCCGGAACGGGCTCTCTGGGAACTCAGTAGGTCAAGTAAGTTTATAAAAACAGCACGATAGAGCATTTACACAAAAACAAAACGGCTCTATGTCAGCGTCTGAAAATAGCGTAAGCCCTTGATATGAAGATTCGGCAGATCAGTAATCGCTCCAGAGCTTGCTGATGTGGCTCGACATGCGACCCTATGCTGCCCTCGCTTCCGCGATAACATAATGTTATTTATCGCTATGTTGACCTACTGAGATCCCAGAGAGCCCCGGAACGATGATCAAGGCCGGCGCGAGCTTGCACAGGACCTCGGCGGGGAGGGTTTCGGTATCGATTGCGGGGGGGGGGCCAACAAACCAACGCAAAATCCCCTGATCGCAGCGGTAATGCGGCTCGTGGCGTAATTGAAAGCAGGAAACTTCAGACCTCAGGGTCTGCCCCCTATTTCCTACGCCTTATTGCACCAGATGCTCTTCTGTTTCTTTCTTCGCTTGCACTTATATCCCAGCAGCTTGAGAATTGGCAGAACTTTTTCGGCATCTATACCAGTGGATTCAGATATTTCTTGTATCGTTCCCTGCTCGTTCAGGTCAAAAAACGCAACAACCTTTTCCGCAGAATTCTCGATTTCTTTGAAAGGCTCTTGGCGTCTACGACTGTCGCCAAAGGCTGAAACTATTGCCCTGATAAGTGCCTTCAATATGTCGTAGCTTGCACTACCCACGATGCCGGACAACGCGGCGCTACCGATAAAAAGGGCTTGGCGGTTTGAAATAATTTCTTTTACTAACTCGTTTAGGATCTGAAGATCAAACTCGTGCCGCTTTGGTTGGAAGTATGCGTTATACAGTTCAAAGATTACTAGGCTGCGAAATTCGTAGGTGGAGAGCAGGTTGTCGTAATCATCAATCTGCAACTCCTCGTCGTCGACCCCTCGTTCCATAACAGATGCGATTATACGCCCGATTGCTAAAAAGGAATGCTGCAAAAGTTGAGGCGTATTCATTATCGTCGTGTCTGCGCTTGAAGTGATGAATCCGACTGAAGAGAGTATTCGCGGCGCCGAACCAGGTTGTAGAAACACGGCAGTTCAGATATGGGCACTATAGCGCCATTGACATAGAGCCCAAATCCGACAATTTTGCAATCAGTGACAATTAAGCTCTCTCCATTTGGGTTTGTATTATCTAAGAACCAGCCGCTTTGCCCCTCATCCAGTTCTAGTTGCAGGTAAAATCGCATATCGTCTAGATCAGGCAAATATTCAATGTACTTGGAGATATTGAAGAACTCAAACCCAACAAATTGAAACCTGCGCCCAGCATCATGATTATTGATAGTTGGGACGGGGTCCCATAGCGGACGAAAATACTTGTGGTGCTTGCCTATTCCGATTCTAGCAGCAAAAGCTCTGCTGAGGGCCATATGGAATCCGAGTAGTATTTTCCCGAAATCAAGCACATGCGTGTCAGGGATTGGATGAACTTTTTTTATCCATTCCGAGAGCAGCGAGTGGCTGGGTTGGTCGAACGACATGTAACTTATTTTGAAGGGTGCCGGCTTCTTATTTGTCGCAGTGAACGCCAATGGTTGGTGATGGATGAAAAAGTCCCAGTATGCCCATAAAGCAGCCGTAATAGAGAAATGCGGCGCCTGGACTAGCAAAGCATGGCGGACCATGAAGTAAAGCAACTTGAGTTCAGGAATCGATTGCCAGTCGCGTTGGCGTATTTCTGCCTGTCCAAGAAAGACGGAACCGTTGGTTCCATCTATAGTTACCCAATCGCCTTCAGAGACTTCTGTCTGGCCAAGACTTAGTGTGCGTTTGGTTGAGTCAATAGTTAGCGCTTTACAACCGGAAACGCATGGTTTACCAATCCCGCGCGCCACTACCGCGGCGTGAGAGGACTTGCCGCCACGAGCAGTAAGAACTCCTTCCGATGCGAACAGGATATGAATATCTTCAGGCGAAACTTCTTCGCAAACGTAGATGATCTGGGTTTGGCCACTTGTAACAACATCAACGCTGTCTTTCAGAAGAACGCGCCCTGTCGCGGAGCCTCTAGAAGCCGGTAATCCGTGTCCGATTGGCTGGAGAAGGTCTCTGTTCCTAATTTCGGTTCCAATTAGGGCGCCGACTGATTCCGGGCTGATCGAGGAGATCGCTTCATGAAGGGTGGTTTTTCCTTCCAAGAAGAAGTCAATTGCTGTTCGCACGACTGCAAGCGCGGACAGCCTCGCCCGCCTCGCATTCAGAACGAACACGCGCCCGCTTTCTATCGTGAACTCAAAATCGACGGGCCCCTTGAAATACTGCTCAAGAATGAGCTTATGTCGGAGGAGTTCTCTGTAAGCATCCGGAAACTGGGTTCTAAGAGTCATACTCTAGTGAGCATCTTGTCGAGCCATCGCAATATTCTATTCAAAGGGCTAACGAATAAGCGCTTATCCGTCGTCCGCGCCGCGCTGATCTAGGTCGTGGCACGGCGCCTGGCGCGCACGACGGATAAACGTTTGTTGGACTAATCCGATCCTGGCACGGTGCCCGCTGCGGGCACGGTCTTCTTTAGAGAGAAGGAATTGTATCCCCGAGCCCAGGGGTCGCCGACCGGTGCCGGGCGGTATCTCAGCACAGGGGCGGTGCTCGGAGCGGCGCAAAGCGAGCATCCAAGGGGGCCGCGGGGCTGATACGACGGCGACTTCGGGTCGATTGTAGACCATTTTCCAGCGTGGGGGCGAGCGCGGTCGTAGGCCGCATGCGGCCTGTCCAGCGTGACGGGTGAGCCGTGGCGCTTAGAGGCTGTCTAGGAACCTGAAAATGACATTGAGTCAATTGGCGGCCTTCAA
>JACDZG010000042.1 GCA_013426805.1 Chromatiaceae bacterium | reverse complement strand
TGCATAGAATTTCTCCGAATGCTGTGTGGCGTCACACAGTTGGCCTCATGAGCCAAAAACTCTTGCGGGTCAGCGGGAGCGAGTCCGTTCTCGCATCAACTGCGTTATGCGAGAACGGACTCTCTACCGCTGAGAATCACGAATCCTGGATTTTTTCATCCACCATTATAGCGCTGCCATTCAAACGTTATAGAACGTCGCAGATATACACGACGAGCGCACCCTAGCTGTTCCCGCCTGATGCGGCGGGTACTCCCTCGCTCGCCGGACACCAGCGCCCCCAAACAACCTTACACGCAATCTACCCGCGCACCGTCATTAGAGGATATCCGGAACGGAATATGCTTAAACTGAGAAACCCTATAATCTACAACGCTTAATCTATCAAGCGCCAAAAGCGTCATATTGTCCGAGTTCAGTGACATATCAATAAATTTCAACCGGTTGTCTTTCATATGCAATTTCTGAACCGGATTTCCTCTTAGTACGCCTTGTGCCCGTACGCGCACCGCTTGAACTCGACTCAGGCATTGCGCATTCTCTGCAAACGCCAGATGGAACTCTGAGTCATTGTCGACATGGAAAAATCGCCGGGAAGCAGGAGCCACTTCTAATGCTGCCCATCCCGCTCTCCTATCCTTTGTGACCCGCGATGACGTAGACCGCATCGCACTCACCTCCCCAGACAACACGGGTTCAGGCCGGCGCTCAACGATCCCCGTGCACAGGCGCTCGGTTATCCACTGGACATCGTTCTAAGACGAAGTTCCTCGTCAATCTGTGCGTTGGTTAGATTCAAGCCCATAAAATATAGGCTCATGGGGCCAACTTTGTGATTGGCCTACGGTTGGCCGACACCGGTCGTTGATCCAGCCTGAGGGAAGGCTCATTCGGCAGATGCGGACACCACACGATTCGCCCCATGAGCCAAAATATTTACATAGAATCCGTGTCTATAACGGCTGATGATGGCCTGCCAACACGGTCCCGGTCAGATCGTCAAAACAGCTCAGGCAGGCCCCACAGCGGTATATCAGCCGCGCCGGTTGGGCCGTATCATGCCCTGCTTCGTGATCAGCCACGCCTCGCAGTGGGGGCTAAGAAGGCCCTTTGGCCAACGCAACTGTAAGCACTTGGCGTCGTCCAGCAGGCCTTGAAAGTTGATCATCACCGGGAAACTGTCCGTCAGCTTGTTCGAGCCTTGGCGTGTAGTGTACGCTTCGACCACCCTTGAGAGCGAGCTCGCCTCAGCAGTCCGGGACCGATATTGAGCCTCAGATCAGATCGTCCATTCATTTCCATCGGCTTTCTCCTTTTCCGTCATTCTCCTCAGATATGGTTCCAATGCCTCCTGAGGAAGAAACTCAGCGTCTACAGTTTTTTTCCAGATCCAGAGTTTTTGGATTTCTCTGACGAACTCATATTCTGGCTGCTCGTGCAACAAACGAACTAATTCTTTAACTGGGTAAAGCTGGATATCGTCGATCAAAAGCAGGCCACCTTTTCTAAGGATCATATTTGAATAGCAAAAGTCGACAAAAACTGTAGGCCATCCGTGCCCACCATCAAGCAATGCTACGTCAAACTTATCGTTGTCGTTGCCTCCTCTTTGTGTCAACGCGATTTTCGGAAACTCAATCTCGGATCGATGAAGTCGAATGTCGAGCGCATTTGTTGAGATAGCATTATTATTACAGTATTCAAAGATACGCTCTTTCAATTTTGGATCGGGACAGATACTTATCATCGCTTGTGGATTTAAGAAAAGAAATGTAATCGTTGTGTTTCCAGCTCCGGTCTCTATGATCCGCAACCGCTCGTTCTTCGTATGTTCTTTCACTACTGAAGCTATAGTACTCAAATGATGTTTTTGAAAGCCCCCCGTTCTCCATTTATTGTCCCAAAAATGGATTTCAGGAATGTTCTCAAGATACTCTTCAAAAGAAATCATAGACATAGGAGACTACCACATCTAAAGTATTCAGGATGACAATATTATAGCCTGAATCCGCAACGTAAACCATTAGAAAGCCTTCAGCTTGCGCCATCATAAAGAGTCGACCATCGCATTCTCAGCGCACGCTACGGGGAACGCCTAAGTCTCGGCTCAGACGCTTGTGACCGGAGCAACAGCTTAATTCGGGCATAATCGGGAACTTACGCCGACCCCAAAGTACCGAGGTTTCACCCGAAGTGCTCAGACGATTGCCGGAAAATCCTATACCAGATCGCGAACGACTTTTGTCTGCCGTCAAGGAGTGCCGACAGGAGCATAGCAGGGCTATGTAACTGTCGGCGCGCCGCGGACGGCGGGCGAAAAGACGAACGAGACGGTATAGGAACTGATAGAAATTTCTTTACCTCTTTTCCTGATTTTATCGCGCTAGAGACTGAATAAATGCCTGTTTCAGACTTTCATAGTTTTCGCTAATATACGAAAATATTTTCATATCATCACCTATAATAGGACCAAGCAGATCATGCTCTAGGTCACCGACATCGACTGAGGTCTTGTACTGGGTAACGTTTTTTTGAAGATTACTCAGAGGTGCTCCAAGTAACTGAGACAAAGTCTCGATAAGATTCTGATAATATTCAAGCGGAACCACAAGGATACTATTTTTCCTGATAGATTCAACCGCGAGATCGAAACTCGGTCGGCCGCATAGATGCCAGCATTGCATATTAAATAATTTTTTAGAGAACATATCTTGGAGAAGCTGCTCAATACCGCTAAATTCAACCCCCTGATGCTCCTGGTGATTACTATTTGTTATGTAATGCTGTAATGAGATCAACCTTCTAACCGGCTCACGCACGACTGAAATAATCGGATAGTGAATACCTTTGTTGGATAATTCCTCAACGGATATATGACCTCCTATGTAGTCATAATTCTTCAGCGTCTCCGGCTCCATGGATAATAACAAACTGCGCCCCTCTTTATCTCCAAATCTTATAGTTTTTTCCTTGCCAAAGTATCTTTCCAACTCAGCATGTAAAGACAAGCCAGCGGTCTTGGGGATATGTATAAAAGACAGGTTGTTTATATTGTGATCAGAGCATTCCACTATTGCTTACCTTGATTGTTCGTAGGGTTGTCTCAAGATAAGCCCTTCCCCACCTCAAATCGGGCTCCAGGTAATTCCCTTCCGCCCATTCGTTCCATGACTTGATGAAAACCACCCTTCGGTGAGGAGCATTATCTCTCACCAGACCGATCGCCTCTTCCAGGTGCTGGCGATACAGCTCAGGGGTCGACCCTTGGAGGACGAAACCGTTCCGGCCGGAGCGCGGCGTATTGTCCCAGTTGGGCATCACGCATGGGAAAAACTCACGCCTTCGGGTGGCTTCCGGAAAGGCATTTTTGATAAAGGTCTCATAAGTATAGATCTGCGGCAACTTTGGAGCAACTGCCAGATCGGGATCAGCCGCCAGGATTTCTTTTTCAACCATGTCGTTGATCGGCTTGATCCCCTGGTAAGGAAGTTGACCGACCGGCGGGTTGGTCGTGAATCCGTCGTAACCGTCTTCGGGCATTCGCCAAGGATAGTCGGTAATCCCAACGAAGAAGAAATCCGGCGCCCTTTCTCTTTGTGCCATCTCCCGCCAGGTGTTCATGAAGATCCTTGCATCCTTGAAGTCGGTCGGACGATAGATGCAGAAGATATTCCGGCCATCAATCTTCATGTACCGATGATCGCAGAACGCATCAAGCATGCAGTAGAAATGGGCCTTGTAGTCGTTGACGCCGGGATAGGTCTGCTCGATCAGAATCCGGTCGGGGCAGCCGTGCCAGATACCCGACCACGTGTGGTTGGCCCAGGAAAAACAAAAGGGGAAATCCGGCTTACCGGAGTACAGCACTTCGTTGAATGGACGCTCCAGCAGCCGCTTGCCGCCGCCGAACCAGTAATGCCAGTAGCAAAACCCCTCAATGCCGTAATCTCTTGCGAGTTCAGCCTGCTCCTCGCGAGATTCAGCAACACGTAAATCGTAGTAGCCGAGATCTGCTGGAACGTTAGGAAGGACATGCCCCGCGAAAAGCGGCTTAGCCTTGGCGGTATTAGTCCATTCAGTGAACCCTTTACCCCACCACAAATCATTTTCGGGGATGGGGTGAAATTGCGGGAGGTAATGGGCAATAAGACGCGCTTTCATTTATTAACTTTTCTTTGTTAGATCAGTTTTCAAATCGACCAGAAAAAAATTTAGCTTTAGCCATTAAGAATCATACCAAACACCTGACCAGAATTCGAGAACTTTGGCTCTTGAGGAATACTTGAACCCGCCTATTTAATTTATCGATAAGCTTGCCAGAACATTTCGCCATTTCTTTTGATGATAACAGAAACTTTGGCATTCGGATCAATTCGGTTAGTCATGGCTTCAAATCCAGAGAAATCATAGTTGCACTTATTGCCAAAATGAGCAGTTATCTCCGGACGTTTTCTTTTTGAAGGTATTATCAGACGAGCCTTGTCGCCATGCTTATGGACCAAGATCATGATATCGGTCCCTTCCGTGCTAATATCGTCATTAATGGCTGCCCATCCTTTAAGGTAAGTTAGGTCATCGCCCGAATCGTTAAAGTCTTCAAAACTGATGATAATCGACTTGGAAGACTCCTTTTCCGCTATAAGTTTCACCAAAGAGGCCGCCAACTCATGGTCTCCTTCCTCACTTGTCAATACGGCGGAAAAGTTGGGGATATGGTGTGAGAGACTTTTTGCAGCGGGGCACATGGCCAGACTATTGTTGATTCCGGACTTGGTCGCCTCAAGGTAAGACCGTCTCCATTTGATGCATGGCTCAAGGTGATTTCCTTCTGCCCACTCATTCCAGGCATTAACGAAAATAAGACGTTCACCCGGATGATTAGAAACAATTGTCTTTTTTATAATGTTCTCAAGCCACTCCTGATATATCGCCGGAGAGGAACCAAGCAGAATAACAGCGTTTTCATTGCGTCTCGCTGAATTGTCCCATGCGGGCGTGACACACCGAAACCAGGGGTAGGGCGGTTGCGTCTTTTCCAACATTTGTTCCATCAATGCGACATAGCTGCGAGTGTAATTACTTTCATAAACAGCACTCGGCAACTCGACAATTTCCGGCAATTCAGGGTCATCGGGAACATAGGATCTAACCACTGATCCCATTCTGTCCCAATCTGGCGCAAACTCCAGCGCCGCATCAAAACCTATTTCGTGAGGATTGATACGTCTCTTACTTTCAACACGCACAAGGTAAAGTTCGCCAATACCTGCTTTTCGAGCTTCTTCACGCCAAACCTCTGCAGTCCTTGCCGAATCAGGCATGTTTTCGGTCCGATAAACAAGGAACAGTGGCTTACCGTTGACCCGGATATAGCGGCGGTCCGTGAAAAACCGGATCAGGTCCTGGATATGGGCTCTGTCGTCCGCTTCGCTGTATACCTGCTCCATCAGGATGGAGGAATCTTCACCATCCCAACAACGCGTCCAGTTTTCGTTGGCCCAGCAAAGACAGAAGGGAAAGTCGGGTTTTCCAGATGCCAGCATCGCTTCCGCTGGACGTTCGAGAAGCCGTTTGCCGTTGAACCAGTAATGGTAGTAGCAGAAGCCATGGATTCCATATTCACTAGCAAGATCGGCTTGGGCAACACGAGTCTCTTCCAAGCGCAGGTCATAAAAACCGAGGTCGCCAGGGAGATGCGGTTGGTAGTGCCCAGCAAACAATGGCTTGGCTTTGCACACATTCCGCCACTCGGTAAATCCTTTACCCCACCACGCATCGTTTTCGGGGAACGGGTGGTACTGAGGCAGGTAAAAAGCGATCGTGCGTAAGGGATACTCATCGAAGCTCGCCTTTGCGGTATTGCATCGTTCTTCCGCAGATGCCTTGGCGGTGGCGAAGATGTCCCTAATCAGTTCAGCGGTCTTTTGAGCAGTACATTGCTCGGCAACAAAAGTTGCACACAAAACGCTGCGTCTTTTCCAAATTGCCTCATCTTGGTACAGCGTTAGAATTTCGGCCGCGAAAGCTTCCGGATCATCCTTGGGGGTGGCCACCTGGCCGATGCCAGTGATCCCTTCCAGACCGATGGATGTCGAGACAAGAGGGACACCATGGTACAGCGTCTCGATCACCTTCCCCTTGACTCCGGCGCCGACTCGCAAAGGGATGACCGCCAGTTTAACGCTTCCATACAGCGCCTGGAGCGTCTCTTCACTGACCTTGCCGAGAATTTTGACATTGGCAGAGTTCAGTGCGGTAATTTCCTCCGGCGGATTGGCTCCGACAACATTGAAAACCATGTCGGGTATGCGATGTAGCACCAGCGGAAGCACTTCCTGGCAAAACCACTGAACGGCGTCCCGGTTGGGGGTATGACCAAAACCACCGACATAGAGCAGGCCGCGTCGTTTGCTAAAATCATATTGCGGTTCAGGCATTTCCTCGTAGAAGAAAAGAGGAACTGTATATACCTGTTTCTGAGGAAAATCTTTCTTGATAATTCCTTCTTCGACATGACTGAACGTTAGCAGAGCATCACTGGCAGAAAAGAGATAATTCTCCTTTTCCCGGAAGAAATTGGCCTCATCAAGGAGCATCGGATCTTTTGTCAGCTCGGCCTGCCGTTGCAGCCTGAGATAATGTAAGTCGTGGCACTGATAGATAATGGCAGCCGTGGTGTGGCTGAGAATAGCATTGAAAAACTGGATGGCCGGGTTTGGCTTGTGAAGAAAAGCGTAATCGATTTCCGGCCCCTTGTCCTTGAACCACTCTTTCCAGTTATCCTGGAACCAGTACCCAGCCAGAACTTCTACTCCAAGACTTTTTAGTTCTGTTGAATAGGGCTCAATGTGCTGGAAATCGGCAGGAAGGTACATGACCTTCAGTCCCATCTTAAGCAGGACTCGAAGATACATGTAATTGGTCCGAGAACCGGCATATCTGTCGTACATGGGTAACGCATAATCGACGAAAAGAAGCGTTTTCCCCTTTAATTCATTCAGGCCGCTTTGGTCGAGCTTCGGCACGTCTTCCGCCAGGCGCGGATGGGTGCGGCGCTGGCCCTGCAGACCGTCTGCCAGACGGCCTCCAAAATTCCGCGCCTCGTTCAGATAGGCATCGGCCTCCTCGGCCAAACCGAGGGCGCGGCTAGTCCGCACGAGCGCAAGTTCTGCAACCCCATCAGAGCATCCGCACTCGAGCGCCCTTTTGTAGGCCGCGTGCGCACGGGCGACGTCGCCCTTGCTTTCCCATCCCTGGGCGATCTCGCACCACCTGGCGAGGCGTGTGCGGGCATCGGTCTCCTCGTCCGCACGTTCCTCATACAGATCCAGTGCCTCCAGCCGTCGGCCCAGTCTCTCGTAAAGTCCGATCAGGCGCTCGCGCAATTCGGACCGCTCGGGCGAACACGCAAACGCAAGGCGGAACTGCTCAATCGCTGACGGTAGGTCGCCGCGTTGTTCCTGGACATTGCCGAGGCCAATGTAAACCCATGCGGGTGGGGGATTATCGAGTGTGAGAATAGCGAGGAACTGTTCCGCCGACTTGTCAGGCATGCCGAGGCGGCTGTAGGCATCTCCCAGACGCCCCCTGTTGGCCACGTTGTTCGGCGCAAGGGCCACCGCTCGCTCGTAGGCTGCGACTGCGCCGGTGGCGTCGGCGCATGCCACGTTGCACTCGCCGAGCAGGAACCACAGGTAGTCACTGTCCGGATATGCCTGCAACGCGTCCAGGCAGAGCGAACGGCTGTCCTGCGGACTCATGTCGCGAATCGCCTGGACGTATTGGTCCAGCGTCTGCGCGCTCTGCGCTGTTTTCCGTGGCCCTGCATGGGCTTGTGGGGAGCTTGCTTGCGACATTTGTTCGTCCCATTGATTCGAACGGATAGGAAATCCTAGCCACCCTGAGGGTAGTGATGCAGTCTACGGGTCCGCGACGGAGCCGGAAGCGGTAATACTTCGATTTTTCTAGAGTTTCCGGTCAATATCGCGGGTCGCCCCTACAGATTATAGGACTACTTACCACGCTACCTTAAGTTTTATTAGCTGCCGGGGCACCTCAAATAACGCCGCCTCCCCCCAGGCTGTCCAGGCTTGGAGTTCGGCGCGTCGTGCACCACTACACTCAGGCCTCGGAACAGTGCCTGGGCCAAGTCGACGTTCTCGCGCTGCCCATCGTATGATCGCCCGCTTGCGTGGAGAGTCGTTTAGGTAACTTCAGAATCGCAAAAATGCGAATCCGTGATTCAATCATCTAAGACCCGTTATGCCCTCAATCCTAACCCCACTGAGGGCGGGGTGGCAAGACTCGATGGTTACGATCAGCAATTCCAAATTTTGGAAAATAATCTTTATTAATCAATGACGTGAGTGTCGACGCGGAATCGCGGCAAGAACCCTAATATTTTGTTTTCTCTTGCATATTAGCACCCAAATTTGGAGTTGCTGGGCTACGATGGTCTTGCACCGCAGCGCGTCGAGCACCGGGCGGAATCTTCTCGCGGACTTCGAAGAGGCGTTGCGCAGGTCACGATCTGCTGCTTCAGCGCCGCCATGTTCTGACGGCGTAGCGCGAGGTCCGCTTTGCGCTACCAGCGCGACTGCTGCTCCTGGACCAGCTTGCGCTTCCGTTCGAGGAGCGAGTTTCCATCGATCGCGCATTGCTCCGTCAGCCGCTTGCCCGCCAGCAATTGCTTCTCGACATCGCTCAGCCCCCTCCTGCGTAGCCTCGATCTGCGATTGCAGGCTGGCGACCACATCGCCCTCGTGCACGACCGCGTCGTTGATGCGATCGATCTGATTGAGGAGGGTCTTACGTTTGGCCCGGACGATCGCGTTCTCTGGCGCACCATGGACTGCGTGTTCTGCGACGGATTCTTGCTCAGTTCCTCCGGGATCGCAATACCCTCCGTCCGGCGCGCCTCCGCCACCAGCCGCGCCTCCCACGCACGCTGCGCATTCTGCGTAGCGGTGAGGATCGTGAGGCCGGCGCCGGCATCCAGCACGACGACCGCCGAGCGGACCAGCCGGATGGGCTCGCCGGATTGATCGACCGAGATCGCGAAGAGCGCCCTGTCTGCCACTACTGGGCCTCCCCCGCCGCAGGCGGTGGCCCCTCGGGCGCCCTGTCGGGAACGACCGCGGTCGTGCTCTCCGGCGGCAGCCGGTGGATCCGCGTGGCGTTCGGCGCGTCGAGCACCACCAGACTGGGGTCACCGAACAGGGCCCGGGCCAGACCGACGCTCTGGCGCTGCCCACCGGGCAGGCGGCCCCCCGTGGCCTATCCGCGTGGCGTAGCCCTTGGGCAGCCGCGGGATCCTGTCATGGGCGCCGGGCTGCTGCGCCGCGGCAAATGACCGCGTCCGTGCTCGCTTCCGGGTCCCCCATGCGGGCGCTGTGCTCCGCCAGGGTGCCGGGAAACAGCGCCACCTCCGTAGAGGGCTGTCGGGGCGACTAAAGTCGCCCCTACATGTCGGTGGATGTCTTCCCGGAAATCGTCTGGGGCCAGTTGGACCAACCCGGTCCGCGGGCCACGGAGTCCGGATAGCGGTGTTGGGGCCTTGATCATAAACCCGGCCACCGCGCGATCTGCACGGTCGCCGGTCCGCACAGCGGACTACAGATCAAGGTGTTACCGTAGGGTCCGCTGTGAGGACCGTCCGCGGCCGGCCGGAACGATGATCACGGCCGGTTGTTGGCTCAGGAGTCGGCCGTGGGGTGGTCGCCTCTCAGCAGCGCGGTGAGGCGTTCAACCTCGGCAAGGGCAGCCTCTTTGGCCTGCTGCTCGGCTTCCCGAGCGGCGCGCTCCTGCTCAAGCGCGGCGCGCTCCTGCTCGAGCGTGGCGCTTTTCTGCTCAAGCGCGGCGCTTTTCTGCTCAAGCGCGGCGCTTTTCTGCTCAAGCGCGGCGCTGGTCTCCTCCAGCGCCTGTTGGAGAGAGCGCCGTTCGCGTTCGATGGAACGTTGTTCGCGAAGGAAATCCTGGCGGGCTTGATAGGCGTGGTAGGCGCGCTCTTTCTCGGAAAAGGCCTTCAGAGTATTCATGGCTTGCCTCATTTCAGGGGTCTGCATCCACGCGGGGAGGTGGTCGATATCCAGGCGTTCGCCGTCTTTGAAAAATTTCAGCCAGCGTTGCTCCTCGGTGACGACCTGCTCGGTGGCGAATTTGTTCAGCTCCAAGAGATAAATCCCGCCGTGGTTCAGCAGGCACTGACCGCGTTCGTCCCGGAGGCGGTAGCGGTGGGTGTAGTAGGCGTCACCCGGCAGGAGGTCTTCGCCCAAGAGCCAAATGGAAAACGCGGGTTTGAGCGTGGCGTAATCCTGACCGCTCTGCAACTGATGGTTGTAGAGGTCGTTCCAGGTGTAGAGAATGCGGGCGAGGAGGCCTGCATAGGTCACCAACTGGATCTCGATCTGATAGCTCCGGGCCAAGTCATCGCGGGCCTTGATATCGACGATGCTCAGTTTGTCGGAGAGGAACTCGCGCTCGTTGTAGGGGTTGAGGATCTGCACCTGGGTGACCGGGCGCTGCAGATCGGTGCCCAGGATGGCATTCAAAAAATGAATGAGCAGGTTGCTGTTTTCTTCCGCGCCCAGGATGGCCTTGAAGACACAGTCGACCGTGGGGTTGATGGCGTGACGCATGGGGGCAGTTTAACGGCGATGGGTGGCGCGGGCAATCGGGGCAAGGGGCCTTGATCTTAAACCCGGCCACGGCGCGATCTGCACGGTCGCCGGTCCGCACAGCGGACCCTACAGGTCACGGTGTTACAGCCTTCGGACGTGATAACCGGACAAGGGGCGGGTTTCAAACCCGCCCCTACACGAAGGTCTGTCTGGATATCAGGTGCGAACGCTATACCGCTGTGCGAACCGCCCGCGGCCGGCCTGACCGATGATCAAGGCCGCCGGGGGCCTTGATCATGGTTCCGGCCACAAGAAAACCCGAAGTCGCGGCTTACCGTGAACGTCGCGTAGCGACCCTGTGGGAGCGGCGTCCCGCCGCGACGGGCCGGGCGCCGGCACCAGACACCGGGCCATGACACGTTCCTACAGCCACTCCCACCACGACGCGGTAGGACACGAAACGCTGGTCTTGCCTGCCGCCGCGGAACTGGCTAGCCTCGCACCCCATGGACACCATCGCCAACCCCCACGACGCCTTCTTCCGCGAGAGTTTCGGTCGGCGTGAGATCGCCCAGGACTTTCTGCGCCACCAACTGCGGGCACCGCTGCTCGCGGTGATCGACCTGGAGACCCTGGAGATCGCCAAAGACAGCTATGTCGCCCAGGACCTGCGCGCGTCCTTCTCCGATCTGGTCTATCGGGTCGGTAACGGCGCGAGCCAACTGTCTATTTACCTACTCTTTGAGCACAAGAGCCGCCCCGAACACTGGATCCTGCTGCAACTGTTGCGCTACATCACCGCCGCGGGTGATGAATACCGCAAACAGCACCCCAAGGCCCGGCACCTCCCGCCGGTCTATCCCCTGGTCATCTACCACGGCCGACGCCGCTGGCGTGCGCCCACGACCTTCCACGCCCTGGTGTCACCTCTGCCGCCGGTCCTGACACCCTTCGTGCCGCAATTCACCTACACCCTGCACGACCTGTCCCCCCGCACCAATGCCGAGATCAAGGGCGCCCTGCTGACCCGCCTGGTCCAATTGGCCATGCGCTGGATCTTCAGTGAGCAACCCATTGAGCGGCTGCGTGAGTTGTTCGCCCTCATCGAACAGATCGAAGACCAGACCACGGCGCTGGAGATGCTGGAATCCCTCTTGCGTTACTACGTCCAA
The DNA here is from genome assembly GCA_013426805.1 of Chromatiaceae bacterium. Lineage (GTDB taxonomy): Bacteria > Pseudomonadota > Gammaproteobacteria > Chromatiales > Chromatiaceae > Thiodictyon. The sequence continues at coordinate 42,195 of JACDZG010000042.1, read as the reverse complement.
GGCACCCAGCGGGTGGACGAGCAGGACGCCCGCCTGCTCCTGCAACAGACCCGAACCGGAGACCCCATCATGCAAACCTTCATCGACCGCTATATCGAGCAAGGGATCGAACAGGGCGAAGCCAACGTACTCCTGCGCCAGATTGCATGGAAATTCGGCCCCCCCAGCGAGTCGGTACGGCAACGCATCGCCGCCGCCGACGCCGATACCCTGTTGCACTGGTCCGAGCGTATCCTCACCGCCGACAGCTTGGAGGCCGTGTTGCACTAGCCCCGTCGGGTGGGCACGTCGTTGGTGCCCGCGCGTCCCAGGCATCCCATCCACCGCCATCGGTGCCGGCGGTCGGGGGCGATGTAGGGGCGACTTAAGTCGCCCCTACATGTCGGTATAGCGTTTGCCCCTGATATCCAGGCAGACCTTCGTGTAGGGGCGGGTTTGAAACCCGCCCCTTGTATGTTCTACGTCGATTATCACGTCCGAAGGCTTTACGTCTTTTCCCGGAAATCACCTAAGGCGATTTCCGACAATTTGGATACCGGTCATGTAGGTGCGACTTCAGTCGCATCTGCGTCCGAATCGGTGCGACTGAAGTCGCACCTACATCCGAGCCGATGGTGGGTGGTATCCGGTGTTCCGGAAATCCCCTACAGTCGCCCCTACAGTTTGGTACATCTTTTCCCGGAAATCACCTAAGGCCAGTTGGACCAACCTTGTCCGTGGGCCGCGGAGTCCGGATAGCGGCGTTGGCTCAGGAGTCGGCCGTGGGGTGGTCGCCTCTCAGCAGCGCGGCAAGGCGTTCGACCTCGCCAAGGGCGGCCTCTTTGGCCTGCTGCTCGGCTTCCCGAGCGGCGCGCTCCCGCTCGAGCGCGGCGCTGGTCTCTTCCAGCGCCTGCTGGAGGGAGCGCCGTTCGCGTTCGATGGAGCGTTGTTCGCGTAGGAAATCCTGGCGCGCCTGATAGGCGTCGTAGGCGCGCTCTTTCTCGGAGAATGCCTTCAGAATACTCATAGCGTGCCTCATTTCAGGGGTCTGCATCCATGCGGGGAGGTGATCGCTATCCAGGCGTTCGCCGTCTTTGAAAAATTTCAGCCAGCGTTGCTCCTCGGTGACGACCTGCTCGGTGGCGAATTTGTTCAGCTCCAAGAGATAAATCCCGCCGTGGTTCAGCAGGCACTGACCGCGTTCGTCCCGGAGGCGGTAGCGGTGGGTGTAGTAGGCGTCACCCGGCAGGAGGTCTTCGCCCAAGAGCCAAATGGAAAACGCGGGTTTGAGCGTGGCGTAATCCTGACCGCTCTGCAACTGATGGTTGTAGAGGTCGTTCCAGGTGTAGAGAATGCGGGCGAGGAGGCCCGCATAAGTCAACAACTGGATCTCGATCTGATAGCTCCGGGCCAGGTCATCGCGGGCCTTGATATCGACGATGCTCAGTTTGTCGGAGAGAAACTCGCGCTCATTTTAGGGATTGAGGATTCGCACCTGGCTGACCGGGCGCGGCAGATCGGTGTTCAAGATGGCATTCAAGATCGGCACAGGCCAAGGCTGAAGCCCTGGACTCCAAACGGGCATCGCTGGCCGAAACGATGATCGAGGCCCGACCGGGCAACGGCCTTGATCATTCATCCGCCCGCCCCTCGCCCTCGTGACACCCGCGGCGGTGCGGCTCGCCATACTGGTGCAGGTCGCGCGGTCTGTAATGCGGTTGGTTCCTCACCGCACCCTTCGCGCAGGGCCGTTTGCGGGGAAACGCCCTTGATCTCCCAGCAACAGGCGGATGGTGGATGCGGCGCGCGCGACCGACCTGCCGGGTCCCTGACATCGAGAGGCGCGCCTTATCCATAAAACGAAGCAGGTTTTTGCTGGAGTAAGCTTTGCCCATCCACCATCAGCCGCACTGCCGACACGCTCTTGGCGGCGGCCACCCAAACTTGAAGCTGCCGACGGTGCAGCAGACCTTGGGTAACGGCGTCACGAACCTTGGTACAATGGCGACCTGGCACGCGTCGAGCAACCGTACACAGAACAAAAGGGCGCCTGTAACACGCCAATCGACAAAGACCGGCTTGCCGCAACAATCCCCCAGGAACCCAGGAGTGAAGCCGTGTTTGGAGCGAGATCTCGCAACCAGAATCCGGAAAAGATCGCCGTCTGGCGCGCTGCGCTGGAGAATTCAACACGCCTGCCCGAGCCGCCCATCATCGCGGCAGCCCTCGAGGCCGATCTGATCGGCGCAATCGAGGACGTCAGAGATGGAACACTCTCCGGCTGGATCGATTTCAGGAAATCCTGCGCGGTGCCGCCGACGATTCTGCTCATCGACGGCGAGGATACACTGCTTGAGTTTGTCCCGCACCCGGCAGAGTCGGCGCTCCCGGAACCGGGCGCCGCCGACAGTCAGCGCAGTTTCGCCATTGCTTTGCCCGAGCGGGTCTTCGACGGATGCGAGCATAGCCTGAGCCTGCGTCGATACGGTGATGACAGTCCCATCTCGGGCACGCGGCGGCGCATGGTCCTGACACCGGAACTCACATTCCAAGGGGAGCGTCAACTCCGCGGAGAATTCAAGGGAATCCGCGGCATGATGGCTCATGGATGGGCCTACGATGCCAATGACCCCGCTGCGCCGGTCACTATTGAGATCCTCGACGGCGACTTGCGCCTGGCAAGCGGGATCGCCAATGAGGTCCGGGAGGATGCGGCCGCACTTGTCGACGGCAACGTCCTGAGCGGATTTAGGATTCGCATCCCGGACGCGTATCTGGACGGGCGCAGGCTCACGCTCAGTGCCCGTGAACCCGTGACCGGCACCGTGCTCGCCAATACAGCCGATCCGGCGCCGCCGACCGAGCACCCCGGCTGGAGCGCGACGGTCAGCGATCTCGAAGGCCAAGTGCTATGCGGTCAAGTAACGCTCGAATCAACGGCTGAGGATCAGGATGTCGAGCTTGAGCTCTGGATCGACGGGATCTGGGCGGACCGCTTCCATGTGTCCTCCCCCGGCCGGGACCGTGACCGCTGGAACTTTCAGCACGCCATCCCGGACAGTGTCCGCGATGGGAACGCCTGGACCAGCGTCCTGGACGGTGAATCCCACGAGTTCGTCCTGACCCCGGCGGATACCAGCCTGGTCCTGTCGACCGGTCATTTCGTCACCCCGGTCAAGGTCTTCACCTACAGCGCACTCAAGGCGGCCCTGACCGACCAGCCCGCCCGACTGCCGCGCTTCGTGCGCCGCTTCATCGCCCGGGCTTGCGCTAGCGCATTGTTCGACGGGGCGTTCTACGGCGCCAGGGTACAGCAGACCTTTGCCTCGGCTGAGCACGCCATCCTGCATTATTTGTCCGATCGCCGGCAGTGGCGGCACGCCACTTCGCCGTGGTTGGACCTGCCCTTTGTCAATGCCTTGGCGGGTGATCTGACCAAGGATTCCGTGAGCCCGCTGGAGTGGTACATCCGTCAGGGACCTGACTCCGAGTTCGGCCCCAATCCGCTGTTCGCGAACGTGGACTATAGGGTCTTCGCGGACGGCGACTCCGATTCCCTCCCGCAGCGCGCCACCTTCTTCGACGACTGGTTGGCAACCCTGGACACTGCGACGCCGTTGAACCCGTCGGCCCTGGTTGACATATCCTATCTGCAACGCGAAATCGGGGGTGATCATCCGGCGACCGGCGCCCAGGTACTGCGCTATCTGCGGGACTGGCTGGCTCTGACGCCTGCACAGCGACCATTGGACACGCTGAGCCCCTATTTCAGCCAGGATTGGCTGGAGCAGTGCTTTATTCTGCGGCGCAACCGCCCCAAGGGCTGCCTGCTGTCGGCGTTCCGCCTTGGGCAGTTCGGCGATCAGTCACCGCACCCGGTGCTGCAATCCGTGGGCAATGGACGAGATTATTATGCCCTCATTCGGGACTATGAACTGCTTCAACGCAGCAGCGGGATCGACGACATTGAGCGCCTTTGCCCAAATATCGACGCCGACGCTTTGTACGCCCAGTTCCCCGCCCAGCCCACGGCGAGCACAGCGGGTCCGCCACTGCGCAGCAGCCTGTATCGCTACTTGATGGCGCCGGTCGACACCGTCCGCCGGAGCTTTCTGCGCAATTTGGATGACCACTTCGTCGCGGACGTTTACGAGGGGCTGATCGAATACTGCACGGCGACACGCGGCATCAGCGACATCAATCTCATCTGGGCGCGTTGGCTACGCCTCCTGATGCTGCCCGGCACTTATGAGGACAGCGTCCGCACCGGGCACGGCCTGCTGACGGTCCAGGATCTCAGGCAACTGCGCTCGCACCAGCCCCGCCTGGACCGCGGGATTTCGCTCAGCCTCATCATCCCCACCTATGCCCGTGACGATCTGGTCCTGCGTTGTGTGCTGAGCGCCGTGCAGTCGGGCAACCTGGACCAAATTGAGTTCATAATTGCCGAGGATGCCGAGCAGGTCGACTCCGGCTGGATCCTCGGGTATTTTCTCCCCTCTGCCACGATCTACAAGAACCCCGAGAACCTCGGCTTTCTCGCGAATTGCATGTCCGCTGTTGCGCATTCGACGGCCGAGTTTTTTGTGCTCGTCAACAACGACATCATCGTCCATCAGCACGCCGTGCACGAGCTGCTGGATAGCTTCCGGACCCATGCCGACGCCGGTGTCATCGGCGGGCTCATTCTCAATGCCGACGGCAGCATTCAGGAGAACGGCGGCCTGGTGTGGAAAGACGCGTCGGCCTGGAACTTCCACCGCAACTGGCAGACGGCGGATGAGTATGCCTTCAACCTCCGCGAGGCAGACTATGTCAGCGGCTGCTGGATCGGCTTCAGGCGCGCGGTCTGGGACCGACTTGGCGGATTTGATACGCGGTTCATGCCCGCATACTACGAGGAGTCGGATTTCTGTCTAAGCTGCTGGAGCAGCGGCAGCAAGGTTTACGTCAACCCACTGTCGGTGGTGACCCATCTGGACGGCGCCACCATGGGCGTGGACGAGGAGGACTCATCGACCCTGAAGGCCCATCAGCCCATTAATCGCAAGAAGTTCCACGCCAAATGGAAACCGCTGCTCGCCGCGATCTTCAACGACAACGGCAACCCGACGCCCTTCCACACCGGTCGCCGGAACCCCAAGCGGTTCATCACGCTGGTCTTCGATCACTATGTCCCGGAGCCGGATCGGGATGCGGGCAGCCGTACCATGTTTGTGGTCTGCCAGGCACTCGCCGCCATGGCGAACAACTATGTGATCTTCGTCCCTGGCAACAATCACCGCAGCGCCTACGCCAAGGACCTCGAACGACTCGGCATCGAGATCATCGCGGGTGCCGAGGGCTGGAAGCGGCTCGACCTTCTACTCGAGCACGAGGCCGCGCTGATCAAGTATGCGTTCGTATCACGGCTGGGTGTCGCGGAGAAATTTTCCTGGCACCTGAATCGACTCAAGTGTCGCAAGTCGCTTTATATTCATGATATCGAGGCACTGCGCGGCTTCACCCATGACCCGCGCAGCCCAGGATACGAGGCGCTCGTCAAGGCGGCTCTGTCAAACTACACGCAACGCCATCAGACGCTCTTCGACTTGTTCGACGACATCATCTCGCTCTCGGAGGAAGAAACGCGTTTGCTGCAGCCCTATTATGGCCGAAAACTTGTCGATGTGTTTCCCTATGATTTCCCGTCGGCCGCCGAGGTTCAACAGCAGAACCGCAACGACCTGATCTTTGTCGGCTCCTATAACCATCCGCCGAACCGTGAGGCCATCGCCCACTTCATCGCATCGATCTGGTCCCAGATACGCCGTGCACTGCCTCACGCCTGGCTTCACCTGTGCGGATCCGGTTTCGAGCGGGCGCAGTCACTCACCGGCCCGGGTGTTATTTGCCATGGTCTTGTTTCGGAACAAACGCTGTCCTACCTCTACGCGATTTCGCGGGTGTCGATCGCACCCCTGCTCACCGGTGCCGGCATGAAAGGGAAGGTGATCGAGTCCTGCTCCCGGGGGGTACCCTGTGTCGGGACAGAGGTTGCGTGGCAAGGCATCGACTTGCCGGCCAAGTACGCTCATTTGCGCGGATCCATGGACACCTTCGCCGATCGCCTGATCGCGACCTACCAGACGCAGGACGAGGCGGTGGCCGCTGATCTCGTCGCGCTCTATGACAGTTGGCGCGGTCGGAACCGGATTGCCGACGTTATTCCGCGGCTCGCCGAGGCCGGTGTTCGCGGGTAGCCTTGATCATGGTTCAGGCCCGCAAGAAGACCGGGGGTCGAGGCTTTATCCGGTCGACCGTTTCGCTTCCTACTTCTGGCCGCATCCTATGAAACTGTTACTGATCCACCAGAATCTTCCAGCTCAGTTCAAGCATTTGATCAGGCGTTATGGCGGCGATTCGGCGCATCAGATCGCCGGCATCTGCCAAGGCCAGGCTCCGGCCATTGGTGATCCCGATTGCGCCAAGGGTCGGTTGCGCGTTTACAAGCCGCGCCGCGAGCCGACGAAGGGCATTCACAACTATTTGTATTCGCTGGAAGCGGGTGTGCTCAACGGCCAGGCCGTGGCGAAAGAGATCCTCGAATTGAAGCGACAGGGCTTTACGCCGGACATCACCTTTGTCCACCCTGGCTGGGGTGAAGGACTTTATGTGAAGGACGTGCTGCCGGATCGGCCGCTGGTCGGGTTCTTCGAGTTCTTTTACCGCCCGCGCGGACAGGATGCCGATTTCGATCCCGAGTTCCCGATCAGCAAGGACGAGGAATTGCGGGTACGCACGCGCAGCGCGCTTCATCTGCTGAGTCTCGATGCCTGCGATAGGGGGATCAGCCCGACCCAATGGCAGAAGAGCGTGCATCCGCCGGAGTATCTCCCAAAAATTTCGGTGATTCATGAGGGAATCGATTCGCAGGAACTGCTGCCCGATCCGTCCGTAACCTTCCAGTTGCCCGGCGGGACCATCCTGAGCAAAGAGACAGAGGTGGTGACTTTCGTCTCCCGCAGCCTGGAGCCCTACCGCGGGTTCCATCTCTTCATGCGAGCCCTGCCGGAGATCCTGCGGCGGCGGCCCAAGTGTCAAATCGTCATCACCGGTGACGATGAAGTCAGTTACGGCCGCCGCCTTCCGAGCGGCAAGACGTGGCGGGAAAAGATGCTGGAAGAGGTCGAAATCGATCGGCGCCGGGTCCACTTTCTTGGATTGATCCCCTGGTCGGACCATGTGCGTCTGCTTCAGGTATCAGCGGTCCATGTCTATCTTACCGTGCCGTTCGTGCTCTCGTGGTCGATCCTGGAGGCCATGTCGGCCGGCTGCGCGGTGATCGGCTCGGACACGCCGCCGGTACGTGAGGTGATACAGGACGGCAAGAATGGGTTGCTGGTCGATTTCTTCTCGAAGGAGCAGTTGGCGGATGCGGTCGATGACCTGTTCGATCATCCCAAACGCCGTCAGGCACTGGCGGCGGCGGGCCGGCAAAGCGTTGTCACACAATACGACACGCGCGACGCCTTGGTTCGCTATGATCAATATTTCAGACGTCTCCTGCGTGAGTCCCGGTAGGCCGCAACGATGATCAAGGCCCGCAAGCGATCTCGTCGCGACCGCGCAGAGCGGACGCCGGAAGCCTGCTCAGGGACCTTAGTCAAAACACCAGAGTAAATAGAAGATGAAGGAAATCGTTGATCGGTTTCGGGGCTATATCGTCTATATCGGGTTGCTCAGCCTGCTCCTGGACCTCCTCATGTTGACGCCGCCGATCTTCATGCTCAGCGTCTTCGACAAGGTGTTGACCAGCCGCAGCACCATCACCCTGATCGTGCTCTTGGGCTTGGCGCTCTATGCGCTGCTGATGATGGCCCTGCTGGATCTGCTGCGCACCCGACTTCTCAGCCGGTTCAGCGCCGCGCTGAAGCGCGACCTGGCACCACGGGTGATGGAGATCAACCTGCGGCACCTCAATCAGTCCGAAGCGGCCCAGCACGGGCTCGACGATGTGAATGAGCTGGAAGCCTTCCTCACTGGTCCGGGCATCAAGGCCTTCTTTGAGGCACCCTGGATCCCGTTATTCCTGGTGATCCTCTACCTGTTCCATCCATTATTGGCCGTAGCGGCTCTGGTGCCGACGCTTTTGCTGTTGCTGCTGACCGTTGCGGAAGACCGCTTTGCCGCCGGCAACCAAAAGCGCGCGACCGAGTTATCGCGGCGCGCCTCCAGCTTCGCCTTCCTCGCGCGGCAAAACGCGGAGACCATCGGCCCACTCGGCATGCAGTCGGCGATGACCGACCGGTGGCGCCGTCTCAATGACGATGCTCTTGAACACAGCGCACGGGCGGGGCGAGTCACGGCACGGACCCAGGCCGCATCGCGATTCGTGCGGGTCAGCGGGCAGATGATCGGCCTTTCGGTCGGCGCCCTTCTGATGCTCAATGTGCCGGACGTGTCGGCCGGGATCATGATGGCCGCCGTGATCATCATGGGCCGCGCCATGTCGCCGATCGAACACCTGATCGGCGCCTGGAAATCGTTCGTCGGCGCGCGCTCGGCCTATGCCCGGCTCAGCAAGCTGCTGGCGGACGCCGTGGCGCAGGAAGCGCCCTCGGTGCGCTTGCCGCGCCCGCTCGGCGAACTTCTCGTCGACCGCGTCTTTCTGCACCTGTCACGCGAACAGCGCATCCTCAGTGGTATCCATTTCAAGCTCGGGGCGGGCGAAAGTCTTGGTATCATCGGACCCTCGGGCACCGGCAAGACGACACTCGCCCGCCTGATGGTGGGCCTGCTCAAACCGACCCAGGGCCATGTCCGCCTGGACGGCGCGGATGTTTACCTGTGGGCGCAGAGCGATCTCGGTCAGTACATCGGCTACCTGCCGCAGGAAGTCATCCTCTTTCCCGGTACCGTAGCGGAGAACATCGCGCGCATGCAGGCTCCGGAGGACCTGACTGACGCGGTGATTGAGGCGGCCAAGCAGGCGCACGCGCACGAGATGATCTTGAAGCTGCCCAAAGGTTATGCCACCCTGGTTGGCGAGGGCGGAAACCGGCTCTCCGGAGGACAGCGGCAGTTGGTGGGGCTGGCGCGTGCGCTCTTCGGCAACCCCAGCCTGGTGATACTCGACGAACCCAACGCAAATCTCGACAGCCTCGCCGAGGCGGCGCTGATCGATGTCATTCGTGAACTCAAGGACCGCGCCGTGACCCTGGCAATCATCACCCACAAACCGAGTATCGTGCGCGATGTCGACCACCTGCTGGTGCTGCGCGGCGGAGAGCAGAACGTATTCGGCAAGAACCAGGACGTGCTGCGGGTCATGAACGCGGGGCAGCGCAAGAAGCTCCCCGCGACCAACACGCCGCCCGCGATTACCGACCAAACGGCACAACGACTGCCTGATGTCGAAGAGGCCCACTGATGTCACCTAGACAGTTCTTTGCCATCCCGGTCGACACGTCCGGCGAGTCGACCCGCCTGGTGCGGGCGGCCTTGTTCGTCATCGTCTTCTTTCTCGGCGGCGCGGCCGCCTGGGCAGCCTGGGCGCCCATCAGCGGTGCCGTCGTAGCCGCCGGCATCGTGAAGGTCGATACGAACCGCAAGTCAGTGCAACACCTCGAGGGAGGCATCATTCAAGAGATCCGGGTCAAGGAGGGCGAGCAGGTCGAGGCCGGCCAGCCCCTGATCCTGCTGGAGGACACCGATGCGAGCGCCCAGCTCAATATTCTGACCGATGCACTACATGCGCATCTCGCCAAGGAAGCGAGGCTCTTGGCGGAGGCCAGTCTACGCGAATCCTTCGAGTTCCCGGAGGAGTTGACCCGCGAGACTTCGAAAAATGCCCAAGTGCTGATGCACAATGAGAAGTCCCTGTTCGCGGCCAAGCGCAAGACACTGCTCGATCAGATCGGGCTGATCGAGGAAGAGATTCGGCACGCGGTAGAGGCGGCGACCAGCCTCCAATCACAGAACGGCGCCACCCAGGACGGGGTCCGCTATGTCGAGGAACAGTTGAAGGCGGGTGAGCGTTTGATTGAAAAGCGCGCCATCGACAACAATTCGTTATTGGAGTTGAAGCGTAAGCTGGCTGAGCAGAAACAGGCGTTATGGGAGCAGCGCGCAGATATCTCTTTGCGGCACCAGAGCATCACGGAGCTCAAACGGCAGGTCGTGGTGCTCAGGAACGACTACATGAAGAGTGCGGAGGACGAGTACAAGGACACTCGGCAGCTTCTGCTCGAGACCCGGGAGCGCATTCGACCCATCCTCGACGCCTTGCAGCGAAAGACGATTCGGGCGCCGATCGCCGGACAGGTGATCAATCTCCAGGCATCAACGATCGGCGGGGTCATCCGCCCCGGCGACACCATCCTGGAACTGGTGCCAAAGGTGCGCGACCTCATCTTTGAAGTCCGCATCCGGCCCCAGGACTCCGATGCCGTTCACGTCGGCCAGGCTGCCAAGATCCAACTTTCCGCCTTCAACCAGCGGACAACACCGATGGTCGACGGCGCCCTGACCTACCTGTCGGGCGACGCCATCACGCTCCCGGACTCCCAGGATAAGCAGCCTTTCTTCCTGGCCCACATCGCCGGCGATCAACGATCACTGAAGCTACCCGACGACCGCGTCCTGTCGCCAGGGATGCCGGTGGTCGCCTATGTGCAGACGACGCCGCGGACTTTTTTCGAGTATATCCTTTCGCCAATTACCTCCGGGATGCGGCAAGCGCTGGTGGAGGATATGCAGTGATCGCCGGTCCGTGCTTGATTGCATCTTTGATTCCGCTGTTGACAACGCGCATGTAACTCCCGAACCTAGTGGCCCGTTCCAACTTAAGCTGCGGCATCATTCCGGCAGGATGCCGGAATCCAGTGCCATGGATGGTCGCTCGCCGGCACTGCGGATTCGCAGGATTAGCTCAAACGGGGTACTCACTCGACGGCCTTGGTAACCGGCCATCAATTGCATCCCACTTTGAACGCCAATGTCGGCCAACAATCGGGAAGTAGACAAGGGACACTTCCTTAGCCTTCGCTCCCGTGCGCAGCAAGCGTCCTGGAGTCCTAGAGCTTCGGTCTTGTGTCGGCAAACGAAGACGGACACACTGGATTCGAAAAAGCGTTCCCCTAGACGGAGCGGCTTTGGTCATCGTTCCGGCCGACCGGATGGGCCGGACTGTAGGGTGCGATGACGCACGAAGCGCACCGCGGACAGGTGCGGCGGTTCGCAAGGTCACTGCACGCTACAAGAAAGAGCCCTGATGGCCGAACTGATGACCGGGGTCCCGGAGCCATGCCCAAGCGCCAGCATCAGCCCTCAAGATACCGTAACAAACATGGTGACATCTCATGGCAAGCAATCCAGAAGTAGGCGGACTCACTCCTGCATTGAAAGGCGCGGCCGAACCGGCAAGCGCAAGTGCCGTCGCGACTCCGTCGAACCCCGTCTACTCCGGACCTGCCTTGGATCGGGTGATCGGAATCGCGGCGTTGCCACGTTCAGGCACAACAGTGCTTTCTGCTGTTCTGGGCGCGCACTCCAGAATACATACCATCTATGAACCTTGGAATGCCAATAAGGAGAATCTCGATTTGAATAAGCCGATATTCCTACAGGGGTTTCTAGAGCAGTTTTCTGTCCAGGTCCACGCTAACGACATATTGCTTGTCAAGGAAACAACGACCGACCATCGCTATCTTGATCGGCTCAACGACCTGCTAACCTCAGTCCCCGATCCGATCATGCGAGATCTTGTTGTCATTCTGCGCAATCCTTTTCACACATTTCAATCGGAGGTGCAAGCACGTAGAGAGTGGTGGGGCGAGGGCGCATTAGAGATTACTTGCGCGCTTTTCGATGAATGGGCCGAAAGATCGCTTGCCAACATGAGACGCCTCGCGTTGATGGCATGCCGCTATGACGCTTTAATAGTTTCGTACGAAAGATTTGTACGCAAGGAGACAGCTATTCAAGAGTTAATGCATGCGCTTGGCATTACGATGGAACAGGCTCAGCTTGAATATGAAAAGCATGTGAATACCAGAGACGTACGCGGCGACATCGGCTTGGCATCGAAACCAAGGCCGCTTCAAGCCGACTCCATAGAAAGAAGGGGCATCGAACAGCAGTCGTTACTGAGTATCATTAATGTTTCAAACTATTTCGAGGATATCAAAGCAATTGAAGGCGCACTGCTTTCTTTAGCGCAACAGCCATTGTCGCGTGCGCATCACTGTAGCCTGCTTATCGATGCTCTTAACAAAAAGAGGAATTATCGTCAGCAATGCTAATCAAGGACGCTATTGCAACCGAGAACCGCGACGCCATCAGTCAAAGTCTGATTTTATTATTGGACATGCACCTGTCCATGAAAACCGCAGTCACTGCAAATCGCAATCTGACTCAGAACGAAGACCTTTCTCTGGAGGAACGTTTGTAGGCAATGAAGATCGAGATCGAAGAGACCTTGTATCTTGAGCTGCTGCAAGCGAACGAGCAGGTCTTTACCCTTTACCAAGTAGTCAGATCAGCGCACCTAGGCCTACCGAAACCCCATCCTCAGATCTAGCCTTACCAAGATGCCTCACGACACAGCCCTCAGCGAGTTTCCGTCACTGGTCGAATGGCAGGCCTACGAAGCGCTCCAAGACAGCGCCCCGGACATTCGTTTGACTCCGTATGTACGGCATATCCCAGACTATTTCGGCCCACGGCCCTTCAATATCGAAGTGATTCTCGCTCGACCGCCGGTGTTGGGTGCAAAGCAGATTGGCCGAATCCTGCCGGCTGACTTCAAGATTGGAGCGAGCGGCGATCTTCAGGTTTACAGCGATATGCCGTTACCTGAAGAGTTGGTCAACCGTCGGCCTGATCTGAACCTCGTTGCAGGCGGTATCCCTTCGGCGGCCCCGCTTGGTGTTGAGTCCGGCGTGCCGATTATTCCACTCGCTCACCCTGGCTATGGGATCTATGGGCATTGGCTGATCGACATTTGTCCGCGCGTCGCTTTTTTCCGTGCGCTATTTCCGGATAGCGCGTTTCACCTTCTGGTCCCGGACGATTTGGCGGCTTGGGCAGGAACCCTCGTGGCCGAGTTTTTTCCCGATGCGGACATGATCATCAAGGTGCGTAAAGAGGTTGCCTATACCGGCGAGCTGTTTCTTTGCAGTCCGTTTCGCTACCACGATCATCTGAGCAGAATGAGCGTGATCGCCAGAGATGTGGCGTTTCGGGCCTACCCGTTGGAATACGACCATAGACCGGAGCGTCGGTTGTTCGTTTCCAGAATGCATCTCGCGAAGCAGACACGCTCCTTGATAAACCGCGAAGAGGTCGAGAGTCTCTTCAGGAAGAGCGGATTCGAGACGATCTACCCGGAACAAATGTCGCTGAGAGAACAAGTTGCCGTATTCAGCAATGCGGCAGTCATCGCCGGCGAGGCGGGCTCGGGCATGCACAACTCGATCTTCGCGCCGGCCGGTGCCGCGACCATCGTTCTGCAATCGGCCAGGCAGAGCCATTTCATTCAAGCCAGCCTGGACTTCTGGGGTGAAAAGCGGGTATCTCTCGTATTTTGCGAAGCTCAGTCGAACGATTGGATGGCATCCTTTACGGCCGATCTGGCTGAGGTCGAGAAATGCATCAGGAACGCTGACCGCCGCCAGAACGACTGTGCCTCCGTGCTGATGCCGACAAGGCGTCAGCCCCCTGATCCTGCGATTTCGACGGCGTCTGCGCAGTTCACTCGCGAGCCCGACACTTGCGGGTCTGCGCGTCGCATCAACCGGCTTGCGACATCACTCGGTGCGAAGCGCTATCTTGAGATCGGGGCAGCTCAGGGTTCGACACTCCTCAATGTAGAGATTGGCGAACGTGTCGGCGTAGATCCGAATCCTGATTTCGATGCCGACCCTGCAGCACAGGGAGTAACGAGGATCAAGCGGATGACCTCCGACGAATATTTCATGGTCTTGGAAAATGATGAAATCTTCGATCTGATCTTCATTGATGGACTGCATACATTCGAGCAAGCCTATAGGGATTTTTGCGGTTCGCTACTTCATGCACACGCGCGCACGGTAATTTTAATCGGCGACACCAAACCGGCCGATGTCTTCTCATCGCTTGCAACACACGAGCGGGCCAAGACATTCCGCGAGGCGAATGGCAGCTCCGGCGTAGCTTGGCAGGGCGATGTATTCAAAGTGGTCTTTGCGTTACACGATTTTCATCTCGGACTGAACTACCGGACGATCGTCGGCTCAGGGGACACCCAGACCCTCGTCTGGCGTTCCACCGCGGGCTTGCGTAAGCCCCATTTCAATTCGCTGGAGGCAATCTCCAGGCTCACCTATTTCGATCTTTTGGATCACCTCAGCCATCTGCGGGAGTGCACTGAGGATGAAGCGATCGGCTTGTGTCTCAGAGATCTGGACGCTGAGCGCGATCGATCAGGCTAACCTGCACGATCCGTGAGGGTTGTAGGGGCGGCTAAAGTCGCCCCACACGTCGGTAGCTAGCGCAAGTCCGACGGGCTGCTAGGCCCCGCGCGCGGTGGTCTCCGCCCGCGGCGCCCGCGCGCTGCGCTTGCGCTCAATCTCGGTGAGATGGCGCTTGCGGATGCGGATGGCGCCGGGGGTGATCTCGACCAGTTCGTCGTCCTCAATGAACTCCAGCGCCTGCTCCAGGGTGAAGCGGATGGCCGGGGTGAGGATGATGTTCTCGTCCGAGCCCGAGGCGCGGATGTTGGTGAGCTGCTTGCCTTTGAGCGGATTCACGACCAGATCGTTGTCGCGCGCGTGGATGCCGACCACCTGCCCCTCGTAGACCTCCTGGCCGGGGGAGACCAGCATACGCCCGCGATCTTGAAGATTGAACAACGAATAACCCAGCACCTTACCCTGGCCGTTGGAGATCAGCGCGCCATTGCGCCGCGGCGAGATACCACCCTGGTTGGCCGGACCGTAGCGGTCGAACACGTGGTACTTGAGTCCGGTGCCGGAAGACAGGGTCATGAATTCGGTCTGGAAGCCGATCAGGCCGCGTGAGGGGATTTCGTAATCCAGGCGGACCCGACCCTGGCCGTCCGGCACCATGTCCTTGAGTTCGCCCTTGCGCTCGCCCAGAGCTTGCATGATGGCGCCCTGGAAGGCGTCGTCCACGTCCACCGTGAGTTGCTCGTAAGGCTCGCAGATGACGCCGTCGATCTCGCGGAAGATGACTTCCGGACGCGAGACGGCCAGTTCGTAACCCTCCCGGCGCATGGTCTCCAGGAG
Organism: Chromatiaceae bacterium; assembly: GCA_013426805.1. Classification (GTDB taxonomy): domain Bacteria; phylum Pseudomonadota; class Gammaproteobacteria; order Chromatiales; family Chromatiaceae; genus Thiodictyon. The sequence continues at coordinate 26,947 of JACDZG010000042.1, read as the reverse complement.
CACCGACAGGTGCAGTTCGCCGCGGCCGGAGACGCGGAATTTCTCCGGGTCGGTGCCTTCTTCCACCCGCAGGGCGACGTTGTGGATCAGCTCGCGTTCCAGGCGCTCCTTGAGCTGGCGGGAGGTCAGGTATTTGCCCTCGCGCCCGGCGAAGGGGGAGGTATTGACCTGAAAGGTCATGGTCACCGTGGGCTCATCGACGCTGAGTTGCGGCATCGCCTCCACGTGATCGGGGTCGCACAGGGTGTCGGAGACGTTGGGGGCCTCGATGCCGGTCAGGGCCACGATGTCGCCCGCGGAGGCCGACGCGACCTCATAGCGCTCCAATCCCAGGTAGCCGTAGACCAGACCGATCTTGCCCTTGCGCCGGGTGCCGTCGGGCTTGACCACGACCACCTGCTGATTGGGCTTGACGCTGCCGTGGCGGATGCGGCCGACGGCGATGGCGCCGACGAAACTGTTGTAGTCCAGCGTCGAGACCTGCATCTGGAACGGTGAATCCGGATCCACTTCCGGGCGCGGGCAGTGCTCGATGATGGCCTCGAACAGCGGCGTCATGTCGCCGTCATGCACGTCATTGGTCAGGCCGGCGTAGCCGTTGATGGCGGAGGCATAGACGATGGGAAAGTCGAGCTGCTCGTCGGTGGCGCCGAGCCGGTCGAAGAGTTCGAACACCTGGTCGATCACCCAGTCGGGCCGGGCGCTCGGCTTGTCGATCTTGTTGATGACGACGATGGGCCGCAACCCGTGCTGGAAGGCCTTAGTGGTGACGAACCGGGTCTGCGGCATCGGACCTTCCTGAGCGTCGACCAGCAGCAGCACCGAATCCACCATGGACAGTACCCGCTCGACCTCGCCGCCGAAGTCCGCATGACCGGGGGTGTCGACGATGTTGATGCGGAATTCGCGCCAGCGCAGCGCCGTGTTCTTGGCCAGGATGGTGATGCCCCGCTCTTTTTCCTGGTCGTTGCTGTCCATCACGCGCTCCACCGGCCCGAAGCGGTCGCCCAAGGTCCCGGACTGCTGGAGCAGCTTGTCCACCAGGGTGGTCTTACCATGGTCGACATGAGCGATGATGGCGATGTTGCGAAGGTTCTCGATCACGGGATTGCTCTCTGTGGGGTTGCCCGGGGAATGGGACTGGCCGGGCTGCCGACGGTCCAGGGCGGGGCTATCAGCCCGGCAGTATAAGCGCAAGCGCGCTCCGGCGCCCGGCAAGACTGCCGAAAAGACCGCGCGAGCGCCTGTTCTCTCCAGTCCGGGAGCGTGCCTGGGACAGCTTTCAAGCCGTTAACCGTCATTGCTGTGTCGCAGTTCCACAACTTTCCGGAAATATTTTCGATCACAAGCGGTTAGCCAGATACCAACAGCATCTGTGGATAAGTCTGTGTGCAACCTTTGGGCGCAAAACTCAAGTGCGTGTCGATACTGGGTCTGAAACAGATCGGCCGAAAACTGACCGACCAGAAAAAGCCTTTGCAAATCAGTATTGTTTACATCTTCCATGGGTGTCTCGGAGGCTGCTGCTGCAACCCTCTGAAACAGCCGGCCAAACCTTTGGTCCATGTGCACAAATCCGCGCACCGGACCATGCGCACCCGGCCGGGAACCCGGCGTCGACCGGAATCATGCCCGACCGAAGCGATCTGGTTGTCGTTGGGAGCGGGCGATTTCCGGGTAAGGATCTGCCGGTGTGTGGGGGCGACTGAAGTCGCCCCTACAGTCGCCCCTGCAGCCGGATCAGATTTCCGATAAGAATTTTCCATAGACGCATAAAAACAACGTAGTTCGCTGTTGCCGACACAGGCTTGCGCTCGCCGCCGAAAAGCCCCAGGATTCTGGGGGAGGACCCGCGGGCTGGAGCGCCGGCGGCAAATAACAGGCTCGCACCGACGCGCCGCGCACCACCGGACCTGGTATCTCCAGTATGACCCCTGCCGATCTCAAGCCCGTTCGCGACCATATTGCCTCCCGCATCATTGGTCAGCAGTCGTTCGTCGACAGCATGCTCATCTGCCTGCTGAGCGACGGCCATCTCCTGGTGGAAGGGATGCCCGGTCTGGCCAAGACCACCGCGGTCAAGGCCCTGGCGGACGCATTGGAGGGCGATTTCCATCGCATCCAGTTCACCCCCGACCTGCTGCCCTCCGACCTGATCGGCACGGACATCTATCGTCATGACAAGGGCGAGTTCGAATTCCGTCAAGGTCCACTGTTCCACAACATTCTGCTCGCCGATGAGGTCAATCGGGCGCCCGCCAAGGTGCAGTCGGCGCTGCTGGAGGCCATGGCCGAGCACCAGATCACGGTGGGCCAGCGAACCTACCCCTTGCCGCAGTTGTTCATGGTGCTGGCCACCCAGAATCCGGTGGAACAGGAAGGGACTTACCATCTGCCCGAGGCGCAACTCGACCGGTTCCTGATGCAGGCGGTGGTGACCTACCCCACGCGTGAGGATGAACTCAAGATCCTCGATCTCGACAGCCGCCAACAGCAGCAACATGGCACCGCGCCGGCCAAGCGGCTGAGCCAGGCCGAACTGTTTGCCATGCGCCGTGACGTGGCCAATCTGTACCTGGACCCCAAGCTCCATCACTATATCGTCGATCTGGTCCAGGCGACCCGCTCGCCCCAGCGCTATGACGCGGATCTTGGCCGCTGGTGCCGCTTCGGCGCCTCGCCGCGCGCCAGTATCGCACTGGCCCGCTGCGCCCGCGCCCGCGCCTGGCTGGACGGCGACGCCTTCGCGGCACCGCACCATATTCAGGCCGTCGCCCCGGAGATTCTGCGCCATCGCCTGCTGCTCACCTTCGAGGCCGAGGCCGAGGGCATCACCACCGACGCGTTCATCAACCGCCTGTTGAACCTTGTCGCAATCCCCTAGGTCGCCCGGATGACGCGGGGTAACCAGCTTGTAGGGGCGACTTCAGTCGCCCCCTAACGTCGGTAGATCCTTTCCCGGAAACGTACGATTACGACAACGATGAGCCTCCACCCCCGTCTCGACGATCTGCTGGAACTGCGGCACCAGGCTCATACGCTAGGGCTGTCGTCCCATCATCTGGTCAATTCCAGTTTCGCCGGGCTTTACGCCTCGGTGTTTCGTGGGGCTGGTGTGAACTTCGAGGAGGTCCGCGATTACCGGGAGGGTGACGACATCCGCTATATGGATTGGAAGGTCACGGCCCGCACCGATCGGCCGCACCTGAAGATCTTCCGCGAGGAGCGGGAGCGCAGCGTCGTACTCTGCCTGGACAAGGGGCCGCATATGAGTTTCGGCACCCGCGGGACCTTCAAGTCGGTCCAGGCCGCACGCGCCGCGGCGCTGATCGGCTGGGCCGCGAGCCGACTCAACGACCGCGTAGGCGGCCTGGTGTTCGGCGACCCGCGCGCCGGGCTGCAACATTTCCGCCCGTCACGCGGACGGCGCGCACTCTGGCAACTGCTGCGCACCCTGACCGAACCGGGCAGCGCGCCGGAGGCCTCGGTCGACTGCCTGGCCGGGGCTTTGAAGCGTGCCGCCACCGGGCTGCCCACCGGATCATTGGTCTTCGTCATCGCCGACCTCAATCGTGAGGTGATGGGTCTGGAGCGCGTCCTGGGAGACCTGACCCAACGCAATTCAGTGGTGCTGATTCCGGTGGACGATCCGGCCGACCGGGAGATCCCGGCCATGGGGGTGGTTACCTTTGCCGGCACCGACGGCCGCCTGATCGAGATCGACACCGCGGACACTCAAGCCCAACGTGCCTTCCAACAGGCATGGCAACACCGGCGGGACCTGCTCCAGGCAATCGCTCATCGGCTGCACATCATCCTGCTGCCGGTGCGCACCGATGAGGAGATTCACCTGACGCTGATCCGCGCATTGGAACAGCGCGCACGTTCGCGGGGGGTCTGATGGAGCCCGACCTGATACCGGCACTGGACCGACTGCGTGACATCCAGGGCATCAGCGGGGTGCCCTGGTGGCCGCCGGCTCCCGGCTGGTGGCTGCTGCTCGGTGCCGGCCTGCTGCTCGGGCTGGCGGCCTGGCGCTGGCGGATGATCCTGAAGCTGCGTTTGCCGATTCCCGGTCTCACCCTGGGCACCTGGCGCTGGGCCGCCGCCGCCGCGCTGCGCGACCTGCGCCGCCGCGTCCGCGGCGGCGCCGATGCCAAGGCAGCCTTGGGGGAACTCTCCGAACTGCTGCGGCGCATCGCCATGGCCCGACTGGGCCGACCCGCCTGCGCCGGACTGACCGGGGAGGCCTGGCTCGCCTGGCTGGCGGCCCATGACCCCGCGGGCTTTCCCTGGACCGAGCACGGACGGCTCTTGCTGGCGGCGCCCTATGCGCCGACCGTGCAGGCGGGACCGACACAACTACTGACCCTGATCGATGCCGTCTACGCCTGGGTCGCCGCGCCCGCCGCAACCCGGCCGGAGTCCGGCCGTGTTTGAATTCCACTGGCCCTGGGCGGCCGTCCTGCTCCCCCTGCCGCTGCTGCTGCGCTATGCCTGGCCGCGGCGGCCCGACCAGGCGGACGAGGAGCACCTGGAAGGACAGCGGCAGACCCTGCTGCATCCGCGGCTGGACGCCCTGCAAGCCGCCTATCCGATGCGTCGGCCGCGCCTGGCGATCGGCGGCTGGGTGCACCGGTCACTGCTGGCGCTGCTGTGGATCGGGCTGGTCGCCGCCCTGATGCGCCCGCAGTGGCTCACGCCCTTTACCGAGATCAGCAGTCCGGGCTATGACCTGATGCTGGCAGTGGACGCCTCGCACTCCATGGATGCCCTGGACTTCACCGTCCAGGGACGTCAGGTCACCCGGATGCAGGTCGTCAAGGGTGTCATGGGGCGGTTCATCGAACAGCGCGAGGGCGACCGCATCGGGCTCATCATCTTCGGCAGCCAGTCGTTCGTCCTCTCCCCCTTGACCCTGGATCGGCACGCCGTACAGCAGTTGCTGGATGGGGTGGTGGCGAGCATCGCCGGCCAGGGGACCGCGCTCGGGGATGCCATCGCGCTGGGCGTCAAGAAGCTGCGCGAGCGTCCGCCGCAGTCGCGGGTGCTGATCCTGATCGCCGACGGCGACAACTCGGCCGGCGGTTTCGCACCCATCGAAGCGGCGCGGCTGGCCCGCGTGGCCGGGGTACGCATCTACGTGATCGGCGTCGGCAGCACTCAGGAGCAGATCCCCATCACCGAGGACGGCGTGATCAAATACCGCGATGATCTCACCATGAATGAGGCGACCCTGGAGGAGATCGCGACGCTCACCGGCGGGGCCTATTTCCGTGCCACCGATACCCGCGCCTTAGAGGAGATCTCCACCCGCGTCGGCCAATTGGAGAAGACCGAGGCCCAGGCACGCACGGCCTTCATCGCCGCCCCCCTGTTCCGCTGGCCCTTGGGGCTGGCCATGGCCGCGCTCCTGGCCCTGGGGCTCTTTCCCGAGGGGCGCAAGCGTTTCGTGCGTGTTTAACCTGTTCTTGACTCGTTACCAAGCAGCCATATGCGATGAATGAAGCAGGTTTCAACTTCGCCCAACCGGCCTGGTTCTGGGGGCTGTTCGCCATCCTCCCGGTGGCGGTCTGGTTGATGCGCAGCAGCGCGCGCACCGCACGCGGACCAGTGCATCGGTATGCGGACGCGCACCTGCTGCCTCACCTCACCGGCACCCGCGACCTCGAAACGCGCGAGCGTTGGGGGCGCTTCCTGCGGTGGTGTCTGCTGTGGACCCTGCTGCTCGCGGCCATGGCCGGACCGCGCTGGGACGCCGCCGACGTGCGCCTGTTCCACCCCGGCAACAACCTGCTCGTGCTGCTGGATATCTCGCGTTCCATGCAGGCGGATGACGTGACCCCCACCCGGCTGGGACGCGCCCGCCAGGAAGTGCAGGATCTGATCGTGCAGAACCGGGAGGTGCGGCTCGGACTGATTGCCTTCGCCTCGGTGCCCCAGGTGATCGCGCCGATCACCGAGGACACCCAGACCATCCTGAACAGCCTGCCGGCCCTGTCCACCGATCTCGCGACGCTCCAGGGCAGCCGGCTGTCACTGGCCCTGGACCGGGCCGGGACGCTGCTGGCCGGGCTGTCGGCGGACAGCGCCCGCGCGATCCTGCTGATCACCGACGGGGACTTCGACGAGCCCGATCTCAACCCGCGGGTCCAGGCCCTGGCCGCCGCCGGCATCCGCCTGCATGTGCTGGGGATCGGCACCCCCGAGGGGGCGCGGGTCCCCGGTTTCCGCGGCGCCTTCATCACCGACCGCACCGGTGCCGCCGTGATCTCCCGGCTCAACGAACCCCTGCTCGAATCATTGGTCCAGTCCGGTGGCGGTCTCTACCGGCGCGCGGACTTCCGTGACGCGGACACCCGCGCCCTGCTCAAGGCCGCCGCCGTCATGCGAATACCCCCGGAAGCGGGGGACGAGCGGACCCGGGTCTGGAATGAACGCTATTGGATCCCGGTCCTGTTGCTCGCCGCACTCCTGCTGCCCCAGTTCCGTGGTCAACCGCGGCGGAAGTCTCAGTCATGAACCGGACGATACGCATCGACAGTCATCAGGGTCCGGCCAAGAGCGGGGGCGCTCGCCCACTGACGCCGGCCCTGAAGCTGGCCCTGAAGTTGGTTCTGATCGGGACCCTGGTCCCGACGGGTGCCGCCCATGGCGGCTGGTTCAAGAACACCGAGCAGGAGGCGCTCGATCGATTCAAGGATGGCGACTATCAAGCCGCCGCGGACGGTTTTTCCGATCCCTACCGCCGCGGTGTCGCACTCTACCGTGCCGGCCGCTTCGCGGACGCGGCCCAGGCCTTTCAGGAAGCGGTGCCGGACGGCGATGCCCGATCGGCGCGCTACAACCTGGGCAATGCCCGCTTCCAACAGGGGGATTACACCGGGGCCGCGCTCGCCTACGAGCAAGTGTTGAGCGCCGAACCGACCGATGATGACGCGGCCCACAATCTGGCGCTCGCCCGCGCCATGCTCGCACGCCTGGAGCAGCGCGCGTATGAGCGCAAGGAGAAGAAGGCGACGCCTGAACCGCAACCTGAACCGAAAAACGAAAAGCCGGAGCAGGCTCAGCAGCAGGACAAACAGCAAGAGAAGAAAACACAGGAGAAAAACCAGGAGCAGAAGCAGGAACAGAATCAGGAACAGAATCAGGGACAGCAGGAACAAGAAAACAAGCAGCAACAGGGTCAGCAAGCTCAGCAGGACCAGAACCAGCAAGGCGACCAACAACAGGACCAGCAACAACAAGGCAAGCAAGAGCAGAAGGATCAGCAACAACAGGGCGGGCAAGCGCCAACAGAGCAGCAGAAGGATCAGCAACAATCCGGCGGCGCGTCCGGACAACAGGAGGGCGCGGGCCAGTCCGGCAAGACCTCCGCGGACGGCACTGAGGGCAAAGACGAACCGCAGGGAAAGGGCGCCGAGCGGACCAAGACCACGCGCGGCCAAGGGGGAGACGAATCCGCCGCTGATCAACCGCCAGGCGGATCGCCGGACACGTCCAAAGAGCAGGAGGTCGGTCGCGACCAGAGCCGGTCCACGCAACAGGGTCAGGACGAGGGGCAGACGCCGGGCCGGAAGAACACAGAGAACGGCGAGGATGGGGATGATCAGACCCGGCAGGAACAGACGGCCGGCGGGGCTGACACGCGAGAACAAGCGCCTGAGGCCGCGGGCCAGGCGAAGGGCGAACAGGATCGGGACACCGCGGCCAAGACCGACCGACAACACGCTCAGGACGAGGGCGTCCAGGCGCCGGATGAGGGTGACGGCCGGCGGCCGGACGATCGCCGGGAAGCCGAGAGCGTCGCGGCGGGCGACCGCAAACCCGATGCGCCGGGCGGAAAAGCGGACGGCGAAGGTGATGGCAAGCAACCGGACACCCACCGGGACACCCAGGGCGACGCCGAGGCCGGCCGCAAACCCGAGGCGCAGGGCGGTCAGGATGCGGGTGAGGGCCAAGGCCGGCGATCGGACGACCGCGGTGAACGCACGGGCCAGGCCGCGGCGCCCGAGCAGCAGGACCAGACCGGTGAACAGGCCGACCCGGCAGACCAGTCATCCCAGGACGGTTCCGACCCGGCCGGCCGGCAGCCGACCGCGGGCCAGGGCAGCAGGCCGGCCGGCAAGCCCGACATGGCGATGCCCGATGCGCCGCGACCGGACGAGCAAACCGCTGCGATCGACCAGTTCGACCAGCAGGGGCAGCAACCCATGACCGAGTTGCCGCCGGATTCCCGACTCGGCAACACCCCGGCACTAGGCGGTCAGCAGGCGATGGGGCCGGGCATGGCGGTCATGGAACAGCGATTGCGACAGGTCGAGGGCGACCCGACGCTCCTGATCGGCAACCAGTTCAAGCTCGAAGAGCAGCGTCTGATGCAGGCGGCGGGCGGTCCACTGCGGGAGAGTCGGCCTTGGTAACAGCAGCACCCGAACCTGTCCGGCGCACCCCGATCGGCCGCCGCGCCGGGGTCACCATGAGACTCGGACTCGGACTCGGACTCGGACTCTGGCTCCTGTGGTCGACCGCATTCGGCTGGACCCCCTATGAACCCTATGGCGCACCGCCGGCCGACGCCCCGGCGCAAGCGCCCGCGGGCCAGTGGACCCCACCCCAAATCCAGGGGCAACCCTGGCAGTTCCGTCCCACTGCGCCGGATAACTCCAGAGGGGCGCCGCCGAGCTACCCCATGCCGCCCCAAGGCCCGCTGCCGGGCCAGGCCCCCTATGGGTTACCCGGTCAAGCCCAGCGTCTGCCGTCCGGCTCCTATCCCGGACCGGCGCCGGGTCAAGGCTATCAGCCTAACTGGCCCGGCGGTTACGCTGCGTCGCCGGCGCCGACCCAGCGCAGCCTGCGACCGCCCAGACTGGAATGGTCGCTCGACGCGTCCCGGCCCTATGTCCAACAGAACCTGTTGCTGCGGCTGGATCTGATCAGCCCGGATGAACTGACCACCGCCGATCCGGACCTCGGCGGGCAAGACGCTGTTCTGCTGCAGAAGCTCGCGGGACCGACCACCAGCACCCGCGGCAGCGGTGACAGCCGCGAACTGGTCACCCAATTCTGGTTGGTACTCACCCCGCTGCGCGCCGGCGATCTCACCTTGCCGCCGCCGAAGATCACCGGGACGCGCCCCGGCAGCTACGGCGCCCCTGAGCGTTACGAGGCCGTCGGCACCAGCCCGATCGTACTCCAGGTCCGCCCCGCGATGGCCGCGGTGCGCCCCTGGCTGCCGCTGCGCTCACTCAGTCTCAACGCCGACTTCGACCGGCCCGAGCGGGTCGAACCCGGCCAGCCGGTCACACTGGTGCTGGAGAGCACGGCAGCGGGCGGGCTCGCCGCCCAACTCCCGAATCTCGAGGAGCAATTGGTCAGCCCGGATTTTCGCATCTATCGCGAACAGACACTCAGCGCCAACAGCCTGTCGAAGGACGGCCGCCAACTGACGGCAACGCGTACCGAATACTACACCCTGGTGCCCCAGGGCGGCGGCACCCTGCGCCTGCCCGAGATCAAAGTCCCCTGGTGGAACCTGGAGACCGGATCGCGCCAGGTCGCCACCCTGCCGATCCGCACCCTGAGCATCCAGGGCGCCAGCGGACCCTTGGGACTGGCCGTCTCGCTCATCGATGCCGGCGCCGGTTGGTCCAAGGTTTGGCTGCCGATCACCGGCATCCTGTTGGTCCTCGCCGGTTACTGGGTCGGCGTCCTGTATCAGCGGCGCCTGCCCGGCGCGGGCCTGAACACTAGACTGCGCTCATGGTCATCGCAGAGCATCGACCGCTTGATGAACGGCAGCACCCGTCTGTTGAAACGGCTGGACCCGACGCACCTGGCGGCCCGCGCCAAGGCGGCTGCCAGCAGACGCTTACCGCAGAGCAGCCGCCTGCTGATGTGCGTGCGTGACGCCCATCAGGCGCACGACCCGGTTGCCTGGTGTGAGCGCTTCGAGCGGTCCGCGCGACACCTCCTGCACGCGCCAGACCAGGGCGGCACCCCCAACCTCACCGAACGCATCCTGACCCTGCGCCCGCGCGCGGACCGCGCCCAGCTGACCCGACTGATGCGCGAACTGGACCGCGCACTCTACGGCCGCCAGCCGCTCGACTTCGCGCGCTGGAAACGCGAGTTCATGCGGCAAGTCGGCCGTATCCCCAACGTCTTGCGGCCGCGTCGCCCCGAGACCCGCATCCGCCGCGCAACCTTGCCGGCGCTTAATCCGGGTGGGGCCTGATCGCTCAGAGCTGAGCCAAACCGCTCAGGTTGACTTGATTGACCAAACGCGCGAAGACATGGTCGATCTCGTCATAGTTGTTGTACATGGCATGAGTGGCAATCCGCAATCCCACCCGGTCGTCCGCCGGGACGCTCTGGCTGCTGCGCCAGGAGACGGAACGGATATAGATTTTCGGCGTCTCCAGGGCCAGATTGCGCAGGATGACGCTGATGGCACTGTTCATGGTCGCGAAGCTCGCGCCATTATGTTTGTCGGCGAAGGGATTGAAGGCCGTGAGCCCGGTAGCGAAGCGGTCGTCGGGGTTTTCCTGAACCCAGAGTGCTTCCGGCCCCCATTGGGCAACGATCAGACCCTTGAGGTAGTTGCCGAGAGCAAGGGCGCGCTCGTAGATGTTCTCGATGCCGATCTGAGCGAAGAAGGACAGCGAATCGGTCATCGCGTAGAGCGCGGTGACATTGTACTCACCGCGCGATTGCATATAGAGGGCGGGACTCCAGTTACGGTTGTTATAGAGAGCGCTGGGTGCAACGAACGGATTGCCATAGATAAAGAAATTCCCCATCGCGAAGGGCGGCAGCGGGCGGGCCAACGCATCCGAGGTGCGCACATAGCAGATACCGGTGCCGGGGCCGCCGCACAGCCACTTGTGGCCGGCCCCGACGATGAAATCGGCCCCATAGGCATGGCAGTCGATCGGCAGCATGCCCCAACCGTGGGCACTGTCGATGATCGAGAAAGCGCCGCGACTCCGGGCGAGCGCACACAACTCAGGCACCGGCAGGCGCAGGCCGTTCTTGTAGAAGATCTCCGAGATGGCGAGATATTGCTTTTTCCCGGCACCCATCTCCACACTCAGTGCGGCATCGAACCAGCCGAGCACGTCATCGACCGTGATGTCGGCCGTGAAGTTGGACGGCATGTCGATCATCACGACCTCCACCCCGTGATAGTCGCGCGCCCAAGCGATCGGGCCGGCCAGGGCCGGATGCTCGAAGGTGGTGGTGACAATGCGGTCGCCGGACTGCCAGGGGGTACCGGCGAAAATCAGGTTGCAGGCATCGGTGGTGTTGTAGCTCAGGACGATCTCGTCGGCATTGGCCCCATAGGTATTGGCGACCAACAACTGGCGGGCACCGGTCGCGGAGGGCACCACCGGGAAGAGGTCGGGAAAGTCCGCCGCCAGATTCAGGGACCAATCCCGCGGGTCCTGACTCTTGTAGAAGTTGTAGGCCGCAAGGTTGTTCTGCACGAACTCGGGCTGGGAGCCGGTGGTCCCGGTGTTCATATGGATGTAGTCATTACTCAGCGAGAACACCTTACGGACCTTCGTCCAGTATTTCTCGGTGCCGGGCGTCGCGTCGATGGCGGGCGGCGCGAGGAGTCCGCGGCCGAACCGCACAGCGGCACTGTCCGCGTCGGCGAACACCTCGCGCGACCCGACCAAGCCGGCGGCCACCGTCGCCGACGCAAACCCTTTCAGAAAGTCGCGGCGATCGAGGCCGGAACCGTTGTTGTCACGTTTTGTCATGGAGAGACTCCCACTGAATTGGATACATTCACGCGGAGACTGCGCCGGGTCGGGTGTCTACCGCAGCCGATGCGAGATGACGGTGACTCCCCCCGATGGTTGGGAACCGTCGCTGACGCCGGACAGGGCCCGAGTTCGGACGCGGCACGCCGTTCCTCCGGAGCTTAGCAAAGTCCTGATCAGACGTTGTGATCAGCATTATAGATTGGCGAAGTTGCCTTTTGCCTGCCGTCGGTCACAATAGCGACAGGCGTTGCGCCGCCATCACCCGGAGCCCCCCCATGAACCCAGAGAAGGTCGTCTTCGGCTTTTTCATCGTGTTATCCCTGACCCTGAATTTCGGGTTCGTGATCGGCGACATCGACGATCCGTCACACCACCACCCGTGGGAGTTCTTCGCGGTGATCGTGGTGAACCTGATCGCGACGGTGCTCAAGTTCGGCGATCGCTCACAGTTGGGCGCACTCTTGCTCGCCACCAGCCTGGTGGCCATGCTGCAGCTCACGGCCGCAGCGCTGGTGTGGGTCACGGCAGCCTACACGAGCGGTGTCGGCATGACCCCGTCGACCATGACCAGTATCGTATCACTGGCGGCCGGCGCGCTGATGGCGAATGTGATTTCGGTCATCCTGCTGGTGATCGAGACCTTCCTGCTGCGGCGCTAGCCCGGACCGTCGACCCGCGCTCCAGACCCCCATCCTCAACACGCGCGCACGGGGTTTACCATGGACAGTATCGTTTTTCTCATTATGCGGCGGATGCGTGCGCCGCTGATCATGCTGATCGTGAGTTATGCCGTAGCGATCATTGGTCTCGTCCTGATTCCGGGCCGGGATCCGGCCGGAAACGCCGTGCCGATGGGGTTTTTCCACGCTTTTTACGTTGTCGCCTACACCTCGACGACCATCGGCTTCGGCGAGATCCCCAACCCCTTTACCGATGCCCAGCGGCTGTGGGTCTCCTTCGTGATCTTCGGGACCGTGGCGATCTGGATCTATGCCGCGGGAGCGCTGATCGCCCTGCTGCAGGAACCGACGTTTCGCCGGGCCCGCGCCGAAAGCCGCTTGCGCGCCCGGGTGGCGCACCTGCGCGATCCCTTTTATCTGGTGTGCGGTTACGGTCAGACGGGCAGCGCCCTGGTCAAGGCACTCACTGATCGTCATCAGCACGCCGTGGTCATCGACAGTGACCAGGAGCGCATCAGCCTGCTGGCGCTGGAGAATCATCGCGAGTATGTACCGGCGCTCTGCGCCGATGCGCGCCGGCCGTCGAATCTGCTGGCGGCGGGCCTCGATCATCCCCTCTGTCAGGGGGTGGTGGCGGTCAGCAACGTCAACGAAACCAACCTCAAGATCGCCATCGCCGCCAAACTCTTGCGCCCGCGGATCAAGGTGATTTGCCGGGCCGACTCACATGAGGTGGAGGCCAACATGGCCTCCTTTGGTACCGACCATATCTACGATCCTTTCGATGCCTTCGCGCTCTATCTGGCCATCGCCCTCGAAGCGCCCTGCATGACCCTGCTCTGGGACTGGCTCACGGGCGAGAGCGACGAGCCACTCACCGAGCCGCTCTATCCGCCGATCAAGGGGCTCTGGGTGATTTGCGGCTTTGGGCGATTCGGCAGAGCCCTGTATCGGCATCTCAAGGACCAAGGTCTGGACCTGATGGTCGTGGACGCCAAACCTCATCTCACCGGCATTCCCGGCGCGGGGGTGGTTCAGGGCCGCGGGACCGAGGCCGCGACCCTGGAGCAGGCACATATCGATCGCGCCGTGGCCTTGGTGGCCGGAACCGATGATGACGCCACCAACCTGTCGATCATCATGACCGCACTGCAACTGAACCGGGACCTGTTCGTGGTCGCCCGCAAGAACCATCTCGACAATCAGGAATTGTTCGACCGCGTCGGGGCCCAGGTGGTGATGCACCCGAGCATCATCATCGCCGACGGTATCCGCGTGCGTCTGACCTTGCCGCTGCTCTGGGAATTCATCCACTACTCCCGGTTCCAGGAGGATGCCTGGGCCTGTGCACTGATCAGCCGGATCAGCGCCGTGCTCCAGGATCAGGTGCCCCAGGTGTGGCAGATCGAGATCAACAATGAACAAGCCGGGGCGGTGGTGGCAGAAGAAGAATGTGCCGCCGCACTCACCATCGACCACCTGATCACGGATCCGCGCGACCGGGAGCGGCGGCTGGCGGTCATCCCGCTGCTGCTGGAGCACAACGACGAGCGCCGACTCCTCCCGGCCTTGACCGACCGGGTCCGCAAAGGCGATCAGTTGCTGTTTTGTGGTCGGGAGGGCGCACGCGGCAGCATGGACTGGACCTTGATCGACCGCCATGCGCTGCGTTACGTGGTCACCGGCGAGGATGGCCCGGACGGCTGGGTCTGGCGCCAACTCGCACGGCGGCGCCGGCGTCGTCAACGCCGGGGCGGTGTCGAAGAGGCCGATGCGTGAGCATGGCCGACGTCCAATCATGGTGGTTCCCTTGGCAAGGCGGCCCCGATGCCCTATTAAGAGGTCTGGGAGCGGGACTGGCCGACTCCCGGCCTGTGCAACCGCCCCGTGCCGACCCCGCTCTGCGGGCCGGCCGGACCTGTCAACTCGGAGGAATGTGTCCATGCACCCGGTAATGACCCGACTCACCCAGGATCATATCCGTCTTGCGAGCCTGCTCGACCTGCTCGCCGCCCTGCTCGACCGCTTCCACGCGTGCGAGGAGCCCGACTACGAACTGATCAGCGAGATGCTCGAGTACCTGGAGAGCTATTCGGATACGATCCATCATCCCACGGAGGATCTGATCTACCGGCGCGCAATGGATAAAGGACTGCAGAACCACGATGTTTTTGAGGTCCTCATGCGCCAGCACGGGGTCCTCAACCAGCTCAACAAACGCTTCCGCCGCTCGCTGGAGGGCATCGTCAACGAGGAGGTGCTGCGTCGCGACGAGGTGGAGACCCAGGGTCGGGAGTTGGTGAACACGCTGCGAGAGCACCAGGCACTCGAGGACGCGGAAGCCTTTCCAATCGCGCTGGAGCACCTCGCTGAGGCGGACTGGGACGCCGTGGACGCGCTCGCGCCGCGAGCCGATGACCCGGTCTTCGGCACCCCGGACCCCCAGCGCTTCCGTGCCCTCTTCCAGCACCTCAAGCAGCAGGCTTGAAGGCTTGCGCCGCAACGATGGAACTGGACGCGAATACGCGCTGTTACTGTTTGCGCCGGGTGAATCCGTTCCTGGGCGTCGTGGCAGTGGTCGGGACCAGAGACGGGCGGGCGCTGACCCTGGACGGCCGACATTGGCAGATCCAGGTCCTGGCGCGCCCGCGGTCCGGTCCCTGGAGCCGGGATCAGGAACCGGGCGCGGCGCGCTATTTCAACGTCGGCGCCTGGTCGCCAGCGGCCGGGCTCGCCCGCGTGCCGTTGAACCCCGCCCTCGATGTCGAATCCTCGCTCGCCGCGTCGACGGCCCTGATCGCGCAGGTCCGGCTGGCGGCACCCAACCTGCCCTTTGCGCCGGCAGCGGAGTTGGAACAGTGGCTCCTGGATGAGGACATGCGGCCGCTGGCCCTGATCGGCACCGCACTGATTGGCGACGACACGGCACTTGCCGGGCGTGAGCAACACGCCGCCTGGAATGCCGGTGGGCGCGGCGACACGCGCCCTTTCCGTTCCCCGACCCTGACCGCACAGGGCATCCCGGAGCGTGACGGCAGCGGTCGGCGTCCCCATGTAGAGACACTGGAGCGGATGATCGCGAACGCGGCAGGAGCGCGACGCCATACGCAGTGGTTTCGCCGCGACGGCGAGTACGCGCTCGGACTGGAGCAGCCGGCCGCGTCCGGATTGAGCGGCCGGCGACTGCCACAGGCCGATTTTCCACCGCTGACGATCAACACGCAATGGACGCATACCGCCACCGGGCGTCTGGTGGGCGAATATATCGACTGGCTCTCCCCGTATTTGCTCGCTCTGCCCGGGCTCGATGAGGCCATGCGCCGGAATCTGGAGCACAGGGCCGTGCGCTATGCGACCTTAGTCGACGCCATCTGGCGTCTTTACCCGCGGGTGATCGACGATCGCCTGCTCAAGCAGGCGCGGGTCGAGGCCAGCCTTCGGCGTGCCGCGGCTTGAATCAGCACCCGACCGCGACGGTATCAGCGGCCCCCGCTGGGCCGGGACCGGCGCGGTCGGGTCATGTGAGTGAGATGGAACGATGATCTACATCAACAACCCGGACCTGCGCCACGACACCCCCGAACGCTTGGGCGTGCTGCTGGTCAATCTGGGTACTCCCGACGCTCCCACGGCTCCGGCCGTGCGCCGCTACCTGGCGCAATTTCTCTGGGATCCGCGGGTGGTCGAGTTGCCGCGGCTGATCTGGTGGCTGATCCTGCACGGCGTCATCCTGCGGGTGCGCCCGCCGCGCACCGCCCAAGCCTATCAGGCCGTATGGACCGCGGACGGCTCGCCCTTGCTGGCAATCGCCAAACGTCAGGCCAAGGCCGTCCAGGAGGCACTCAATGCCCGTTTCCCCGGACCGATGTGCGTGGCCCTGGGGATGCGCTACGGCAACCCCTCGATCCCGAGCGCCCTGGCCCAACTGCGCGCGGCCAATGTGCGGCGCTTGCTGGTGCTGCCGCTCTACCCGCAGTATTCGGCCACCACCACGGCCTCCACCTTCGACGCGGTCAGCCGTGAACTCTCGACCTGGCGCCTGCTGCCGGAAGTGCGCTTCGTCAACCAGTATCACGACGACCCCGGATACATCACCGCCCTGGTCTCGAGTATCCGGGCCTATTGGGGCGAGCACGGCGAGCCTGAACGGCTCCTGTTCTCGTTCCATGGGATTCCCATGGATTATTTCCTCAATGGCGATCCCTACCACTGTCAGTGCCAGAAGACCGCGCGTCTGGTCGTCGAACAATTGGGGCTGACGGCGGAG
Organism: Chromatiaceae bacterium; assembly: GCA_013426805.1. GTDB lineage: Bacteria > Pseudomonadota > Gammaproteobacteria > Chromatiales > Chromatiaceae > Thiodictyon. The sequence goes on along the minus strand of JACDZG010000042.1, from coordinate 10,226 downwards.
CGCTGGCTCTTATCCTTCCAATCCCGGTTTGGTGTCCAGGAGTGGCTGCGGCCCTACACCGACGAGACCCTCAAGGCGTGGGGCGCTGCCGGCGTGCGCGCGATCCAGGTCATCTCGCCGGGTTTTTCGGCGGATTGCCTGGAGACCATCGAGGAAATCTCGGTGGAGAACCGAAACTACTTTCTGCAGGCCGGCGGCCAGTCCTACGGCTACATTCCCTGTCTCAACGATCGACCGGAGCACATCGAGATGCTGGCGGGTCTGGTCGAGCGGCATTGCGCGGGTTGGCCAGAGTTGACGCCCGCCGCGGATGCGGCGGCGCTCTCCGGGCGGCTGGAGCGGGCACGGGAAATGGGGGCGGCGGCCTGAGCGGCGGATGCACTCGCGCCATGAAGCGGACGAATGCCTCGCACCAGCATCGAAACAACGGAACACCATTATGAAAATCGCACTCTTCGGTGCCACCGGCGGAACCGGACAACAGGTGCTGGCACAGGCACTGGAACAGGGTCACGACATCAAGGCACTCGCCCGCAACCCCGCGACGCTGCAAACGGCACCGGGGCGGTTGACCGTCATCGTCGGTGACGTACTCGACCCCGCTCAGGTCGCTGACTGCATTCAAGGAACGGACGCCGTCATCTGTGTCCTGGGGACGCGACCGGGGGGCGCACCCATCGAGGCACTCGGCACGGCCGTGATCCTCGCGACGATGCAGGCACAGGGCGTGCGGCGTCTGATCGCGGTGACCTCCATGGGCGTGGGCGACAGCAAGGATCAGGTGCCCCTGTTCTTCAAAGTGCTGATGCAACTCGCGCTGAAAAAGGTGATGGCCGCCAAGGAGGAGCAGGAGCGCCTGATCCGGGCGAGCGCACTGGACTGGACCATCGTGCGCCCGGGCGGGCTGACCGACGGCCCCAGGACCGGCAACTACCGCAGCGGCCTGGACAAATCCCTCACCGCCGCCCGGCTGTCCCGCGCCGACGTCGCCGACTTCATACTCCGACAACTCGGCGACGACCGCTTCTTGCAGCTAACACCGGCCGTAACCTGACATTACCTTCGTACCTGATATCCAAACCGAACCTGGTAGGGGCGAACTTACGCGATTTCCGGAACACCGGATACCAGCCACCATCGGCTCGGATGTAGGTGCGACTTCAGTCGCACCGATTCGGACGCAGGTGCGACTGAAGTCGCACCTACACTGACCGGTATCCCAATTGTCGGAAATCGCCTTAGGCGATTTCTATCAGCGCTGGGTGCCCCACGCGCCTGGACGGCGCAAGCGGTTGGCGACGAGCCCCGCAGGACGAACCACCGGGGCTCTCGCCGCTGGCGCGGTCCGTCACCGACTCAAGGTGACGGTATAAGCGCCGGTGGCCCCACTCCAATAGGACGTCGCATGAATCGTCAAGGTCCCCGAGGCGGTCGCAGTATAGAGGATCTTCGCGTTAACCCCCCCATTGCCATCATCGTCATAAGCCAGCGTGCGACCCGCGCTGTCCAGCAGGTACAGATAGCTATCAAACGCCGTGGCATTGAGCGTAATGGTGTAGCGCGTGCCGGCGGTCGCGGTGAAGGTGAAGTTGTCGTAGTACCTCCCCGGGCGCACGGTGGAACTGCAGTCGGTCGTCGCCAGGCTACCCGTCGCACTGCCGCCAACACTGATCGGCGTCGTCGCGGATGCACAGCCGGCCGCGTTGGTGGTCGCTCCGGCCTCGTTCGAATAGGCCGAGTTACCATTACTATTTCTCGCCCGCACCCGATAATAGTAAGTCGTACGCGCTGCCAGACCGGTATTGCTGAACGTTCGAACATTGGCGCCAAGGCTGGCGATCTGTGACCAGCTTCCGCTCACACCCGTCTTGCGCTCAAGCAAGAACCCGGTTTCGTTGATGCTGTTGTCGACCCACGCCAGAGTGATCTGAGTGGCGGAATTGGCGGTTGCCGTCAGACCCGATGGCGCCGCCGGCAGTAGCGACGGGGTTGTGGCCATCACCTCATTGGAATAGCCGGAATTGCCGGCGGCATTGTAGGCGCGCACCCGATAATAGTAGGTCGTGCCGGCCGCCAACCCGGTGTTGCTGTAGGTTCGGACATTGGCGCCGAGACTGGCGATCTGTGACCAAGTGCCGGCCGCCCCCGTTTTACGCTCCACCCGGAAGCCGGTTTCGTTGGTGCTGTTGTCGGCCCATGCCAGATTGATCTGGGTTGACGCAATGACGCTCATGGTGAGACCGGAAGGCGCTCGCGGCAGGGTGGCCGAGGTCGTCGCGGCCATCGCCTCATTGGAGTAAGCCGAGTTTCCGGAAGCATGGTAGGCGCGCACCCGATAATAGTAGGTCGTATCCGCCGCCAGCCCGGTGTTGCTGTAGGTTCGGACATTGGCGCCGAGGCTGACGATCTGTGCCCAAGTACCAGTCGATCCCGTTTTTCGCTCCACCCGGAAGCCGGTTTCATTGGTACTGTTGTCGGTCCAGGCAAGATTGATCTGGGAGGTTGAAACTCCCGTCGCGGTCAGACCCGAGGGCGGATTCGGGGCATTGACCGCGCTCAGATTGACGACACTGACGGACATCAACCCCATGCCCGAATAACTGGCCCCCCAGGTCATGGTATGATCGCTGTAATCCCAAGTATCATGGATGTAAACCAAGTTGGTAGCAGTGTCATAACCGACACCCACCACGCTATGGCCTGCCAAGTTCAGAAGCACCGGACGGCCGGCATCGATCTCCGCTTTGAACTGCGCGAACGAGAACCCGCCGGAAATAGTATTGTCTGTTTTCTGGTTGTAACAGTCTGTTACCGTATACCCTCTGGCCTGGTAGAAGAGCTTTCTGCCCAAGGTGCCGTCAGGCAGATTATCGGCTGCCATGGCATCGCAAGTGAGGCGGCTCGCTGAGCTGGTGTAATTATAGAACGTCGTTGACCCGTCGGTATTATCGAAAGCGGATTGACTGGTCTTCATATAATCGCCGATCGCCTCACCCCAGGTGTGCGGGGTCCACCCATTGCGCAGGTAGGGATCGGAGGTCGTGCTGCCGTACTGGACCCAATAGTCGTCGACGGAACCCCGTGAGGCTCTGCCATCGACCCCGTTCTTGGACGCGATCAAAGGGCAGTTGGGATAAGTTCTGGATCCATCCGACCAGGTTGGCCATGAACTGTTATTCAATGGCATGACACCGCCATTGGTGGGGCCAACGTAGATGTTTGGCCACCCGGATCGGTCATAATACCCGGCAACCATGGCACCGGAGACAGCTGAACAACCGAACACCCAGTTGAACGCAGGCACTGTCAGGACATTGACACCAGCCGCCAGGTCGGGTGTCGGCAAAGCCGCCGCCTGACGCTCGAGTTGAAAACCGGGCGGCGGCGTCGGCGGCCCGCTGATGGTCACTTCATCAATCGCCGCGCCATTGGGAAGCGATAGCGTATTGACGCTGAAATACGCCGGTGCGGCTCCTTGCGCCACGGCTGCCACTCCGGCCAGAAGCAATAACAAGAACGAAACCAAGGTAGCCACCGAATCTCTCGTTCTGGGCTTGTAGACACACTCGCCGACGTTACGCACGACAATTCTCCCTTACCGATCTGTGTGAGTTTTTGCGGCACACAGTTTCCGCATCCGCCACCATTGGCCGACACATCATGACCTGGTCAGGCTGGGGGCGTCAGACTGGGGCAGCGGGTCGCGCCGAAGCAGTCTTCGGCAATGAAGCGTCTGGTGCATGACAGAGCGGGGAACAAGCGAACGCACGCCGTGGCGCCGGGCCAGCGTTGGATTTGAGACTGGCACTACCGGACATCGGCAGCCCGCGCTCCATACCGTATTGCACATGACAAGGTATCCATGATCCCTATCGACTACCTGTATAGCACAACGGCGGCAACTCGCTGCCTGCCAACCCGCCCAAATTCAAAAACCGAGAACCAGTTCCGCTTGCCGCGGGCCGGCCTACCGAGAATTGTCAGCGATCGACACTGTTGCGGTCGATCCCCGCCTCCGCCAGGGACACCGCGCGGAAGATGGCGCGGCCCTTGTTCATGGTCTCTTGCCATTCGAGTTCCGGCACCGAGTCGGCAACGATGCCGGCGCCGGCCTGGATGTGCAGGATGCCGTCCTTGATGACGGCGGTGCGGATGGCGATGGCGGTGTCCATGTTGCCGTTCCAGCCCAGATAGCCCACGGCGCCGGAGTAGATACCGCGCTTGACCGGTTCCAATTCGTCGATGATCTCCATGGCGCGGATTTTGGGGGCACCGGAGACGGTACCGGCGGGGAAGGTGGCGCGCAACACGTCCATGGCGGTCAGCCCATCAGCCAGTGTGCCGACCACATTGGAGACGATGTGCATGACGTGCGAGTAGCGCTCGACGATCATGCGGTCGGTCACGCGCACGGTACCCACCGCGGCCACCCGGCCGGTGTCGTTGCGGCCCAGGTCGATCAGCATCAGGTGCTCGGCCAGTTCCTTGGGGTCGGCGAGCAGTTCGACTTCCAGCGCCTTGTCCTCGGCCTCGGTGTCGCCGCGGCGACGGGTACCGGCAATGGGCCTGACCGTGACCACGCCATCCTCCAGCCGGGCCAGGATCTCCGGGGACGAGCCCACGATCTGGAACCCGTCGAGATCGAGAAAATACATGTAAGGCGATGGATTGAGTCCGCGTAAGGCGCGGTACAGATCCAACGGGCGGGCCTGGAAGGGAATCGCGAGCCGCTGGGACAACACCACCTGCATGCAGTCCCCTTCCAGGATGTAAGCCTTGATGCGGTCGACCGCTGACTTGAAGCCGTCCTGAGTGAAACCGGAAACGAAGTCGCCCTCATGGACCCGGCGCTCGTCCGCCGCGGGCCGGCGCGGGGCACCCCGCTGCATCCGCCCGATCAGCTCACGCATCCGCTCGCGGCCGGACTCCAGGGTGTCGCCGGCAACCGGGTCCAGGTGCAGGATGATGTACATCCGCCCGCTGAGGTTATCGAACACCACCACCTCGTCCGAGACCATGAGCAGACAATCCGGGGTACCGAGTTGGTCCGGATTGGGGCAACGGGCGAGTTTCGGCTCGATATAGCGGATGGTGTCATAGCCGAAATAGCCGACCAGACCGCCGGTGAAGCGCGGCAGGCCTTGATGGGTCGCCACCCGGAAGCGCGCCTGGAAGGCGCTGATCCAGGCCAGCGGGTCGACCGTCTCGACCGACTCGATGAGCTCACCGTCGCGCTCGACCCGGATCCGGGTCCCAGTCACCTTGAGCACGGTGCGGCAGGGCAACCCGATGATCGAATAGCGGCCCCACTTCTCGCCGCCCTGCACGGACTCGAAGAGATAGGAGTACGGACCTTCGGCCAGCTTGAGATAGACGCTCAACGGGGTGTCAAGATCCGCCAGGACCTCACAGACGAGCGGAATACGGTTGTGACCCTGGTCGGCCAGGGCAGCGAATACGTCGGGGGTCATTGGGGTCTCCTAAGCCGCCCCGGCCACGAGCCCTTTGAGTTCAGCCAGCGAGTCGATGACACCGTCCGGGTGGGCCTCACGGATATCCTGACCATGGTTGTAGCCATAGCTCGTGCAGATGATGCTGAAACCGGCCGCACGCGCCGCCTTCACGTCACTCACCGAGTCGCCGATCATCAGCGACTCCGCGGGATCGACCCCGAAGTGCCGGGCGGTATGGAGCAAGGGCAGCGGATGCGGCTTCTTTTCCGGCAGGGTATCACCGCTCACGACGATGCCGAAATCGTCCAGGACTCCGAGGTCTTTGAGCAGGGGCAGGGTGAATTGCGCGGCCTTGTTGGTCACGCAGCCGAGGGGATAGCCGGCGCCGCGCAGATAGTCGAGCCCTTCACGCACCCCGGGGTACAGCATCGAACGCCCGGAGGTGTTCTCGCTGTACAGCTCAAGGAAGAGCGGATAGGCAAGAGCGTAATCGGCGTCCGGCGGCTCACCGTCCAGTTCCCCGATCAGGGCCCGCCGCACCAGACGCTCCACCCCGTTGCCGACCCAGTTGCGCACCGCCGCCGCGCCGCGGGGCGGGCGCCCCAGCCGGACCATCATTTCATCTACGCAATAAGCCAGATCCGGAACACTGTCGACCAGTGTTCCGTCCAGATCGATCAAAATCATCTTGGGGCGCAGCATCCGGTCGGAACTCCTGGCGAATCAACCGCGGCGTCAGCCGCTCACGGCCGCCAGCGCTTCGCGCATCTGGCGGATGATGGTGTCGTAACGGTGGGGGTCGCCGTCGCGCGGCTTGCCGAAGATACCGGAGCCGGAGACGAAGGTGTCGGCACCGGCGGCCTTGATCTCGGCAATGTTGTCGGCCTTCACCCCGCCATCGACCTCCAGACGGATCGCCAATCCGGACGCGTCGATCAGTCGCCGCACCTGCCGCAGCTTGTCGAGCGCCGCGGGGATGAAACTCTGGCCGCCGAAGCCCGGATTGACCGACATGAGCAGGATCATGTCGACCTTGTCCATCACATAGTCCAGATAGGACAAGGGCGTGGCGGGATTGAACACCAGACCGGCCTGGCAACCCTCGGCGTGGATGAGTTGCAGGGTGCGATCGATGTGCTCGCTGGCTTCCGGGTGGAACGTGATGTAGGTCGCGCCGGCCGCCGCAAAGTCCGGGATGATGCGGTCCACCGGTTTGACCATCAGATGCACATCGATGGGCGCCGTGACCCCATGCTTACGCAGGGCCTCGCAAATCAGCGGACCGATGGTCAGATTGGGCACATAGTGGTTGTCCATGACGTCGAAGTGGACGATGTCCGCCCCGGCGGCGAGCACATTGTCGACATCTTCCCCGAGCTTCGCGAAGTTCGCGGAGAGGATGGAGGGTGCGATCAGATCAGGCGCCATGGTTACCTCGAAGTGTTTCACCGGCCAAGCTGGGACTGCGCCGGCCGCGATTGAGATCCGGCAAGCGCATCACTCTACCGCAAGCGCCGAAGATTTTCACTCGGACAAGGCCTCGCCTCGCTGGGGTCGCTTCGGCGTGACTTGACGAAGAACACGCATCAGAATCAACACATGGAAACGACCGCCCTCTTCGACCAGATCCCCCAAGAGATCGCCAAGCGCCTCACCGCCGCCACGGAACAGATTGTCGTCGCCGTCGCCCGGTTCACCGACCGCGACCTCTTCGACATCCTGTGCAAAAAGGCCGGCCTTGGCCTGACCGTGCGCGTGGCAATCCCCGACGATGCGCGCGACCTCGGCTCCGCCCGGCTCAATTTCGAGCGCCTGCGCAACATCGGCGGCGAGGTTTTTCTGCTTCCAGCGAGCCGCGACGGCCAACCAACCATCGAGCACAACTTCTGCGTCATCGACCGCACCAGCGTGATTACCGGCTCACACGACTGGACCCGCCCGCCCGCGGGCAGCGACGACGGCCTGATCCTGGTCATCACCAATAGCCCCGCCGACGGCACCGGCGCGGATGACGACGGCAACATCGCCGCCGACTACCTCGACGCCTTCACCGGCCTGCTCCAGGACCACGGCCTTGGCCCCCGCGCCAGCGGCAGCGCCGAGACCCGCCGACGCCTTGAAGTCATCCGTCATCTGCTGATGCTGGAAGACTGGGACGCCGTGACCGCCCAAGTCGAGAAACTCCGCCCTGACAGCCGCGCCATGGGCCTCGATCCTTTGTTCGCCGCCCTGCGAGCACCCGCCGACGGCATCGCGGCGGCCTGGATCGACGACTATCTCCAGGGCAGCCGCGAGCGAACCCTCGCCAGGCACGAACGCACTGCCCTGCTGCGCCTCACGGTGCGCGCACTGGACTATCAGATCACCGCCCTGCGCGAGGAACAGGCCGACATCGAGCGTCAGATCCATGCCTTTTCACTACGCGCCAACCACGAACTCGGCGACCTGACCATCCGTCACCTCGCGCTCCAGGCCGCGCTGCGCCGCCGCCAGGCCGAGGCCGATCCGGCCTTGCAGTCCGAGGCCGAGCGCGCCGAGGCCGAGTACCAGGACTACCGCGAGGCCAATACCCGTGCCCGCCGGACCCCGCCGCCCCCGTCGCTCGCCCCCGCGGATCTGGGCGAACTCAAGCGCCTGTATCGCCAAACCAGCCAGCGCTGCCACCCGGACAAGGTGGATGCGGCCGACCAGGACCGGGCCAAGGACCTGTTTATCCGGCTGCAAGCCGCCTACCGCAACAACGACCTCGCCGCCGTGCGCGCCATCCATGCCGCCGTGCGCACCGGCCAGTTCGGCGCCGCGCACGGCATCCCCCTGACCGATACCGAATCGCTGCAACACGCCATCATCGTCCTGCGCCACGACCTCGACCGGGTCGCCGCTGAGCTACAGGCCCTGCGCGACACCGAGACCTACCGCACCCTGCACCGCCTCACCGACTGGGACGCCTATTTCGACGAGCGCCGCCTAACTTTCGAAGACGCCAACCTGCGGATCGAAGAGACTCTGACCCGGATGCAGCAGCGCGCCGCCGACCCCGACGACACCGAGCGCACCCGCTTTCAAGACTGCCTGCGGGCACGACCGGACATCCTGGTGCAGGGTCTGTCCGGTCAGGCCGCGCTGAGCTTTGAGTTGCTCAGACGCTATCCCCGGCAGTGGGACTGGCAGGCGCTCTCTGCCAATCGCGCCCTGCGCTGGAGCCCGGCGCTCATCGCGCTCCTGGCCGACCGCTGGGATTGGCCGATCCTCTCCGCCAATCCGGCCCTGCCCTGGACGGCGGAACTGATCCAGCGCTTTGCCGACCGGTGGGACTGGGATGTACTCTCCGACAACGCCGCGCTCCCCTGGGGACTGGATCTCATCGAGCGCTTTACCGACCGCTGGCAGCCGCCGGCAGCGCGGCACCTGCGGCCGCTGTGGGAACGCTTGCAACGGCAGGACATCATCGATCTGATGGACCAAGCACCAGTCCCGCCGGTGCCGAGCCCGGACGCTGAGGACGACACCGGCAACGACCTCACCCAGCAGGGAACAGGTTTCGATGACGATCTACTCTTCTAGCAGCCTGTCGGAATTAGCCCCTAGGATTAGGGTATGAGTCAACATAAAAACTTTTTGTTGCTCCACAATCTAACGTAAGGTGATTTCCGCGAAAGATCCAACCTGTAGGAGCCCGCTTGCGGGCGACGGGTGGGGCACAATGACGCGATTCCGGCAGGTCACGTCGCCCGCAAGCGGGCTCCTACGGAGCTTGATTCTTGATAGCGTCTTATTCGGAAATCGCCTAAAGTCCGACAGGCTGCTAGACATCAAGCACGACTCTGTCCTTAGCATACGGCGAGCCAATGCTCGCATGGTAGCTGAACCTGAACCCATAGCCGCTTTAGGTTCCTTAGCCGATTTAGGTTTTTGAGGCGCTAAAATATGCTTACAATCAGTCTATTAAAATTATTGCGGGGCCGAAAACCTGCATCCGTTGAGTATTAGGATGGAGCCTCCGACACGCGTAGACACAAGGGCGGACCGCACAGGCGTTCCACCATCTCAGCAGTTAGCGCAATGACGGGGCGCCCTGTGAACGTCCGCCCTACGGTTTCAATAATCGTCGAAGCATTCCTAAATTGCCCCGCCGTTGTTGCCTCGCTATTTCGCAATCGCTAATCGTTTCTTTCGTTTGTCTGAGCTGAGCGACCAGCGCAACGCCTGTCAAGCATGTTTTGTGCGGAAATATGAAACCACGCCTCAGTCGAGACCCGGGCTGAGCCATTCAGTCCCATACAGTGATTGGCAAGTATACGCTGGAAGCATCGAAGCAAATCGATAATCTCAGATGTCGCGATAGGGTAATCGTTGTCAAGCTTGTGAGGTTGCAAGAAATATTCTCTATCGGAGTGGACAAAATACTTATTTCTCTTGGTCTTGAGTCTCTCAATGACCGCGTTATGTCCTGCGAGCAACTGTTGATGCCCCTTAATTACAGCAATCGGTATTTCATTGCCATTTCAAGAAAGTCACCGATCGACGTCAGGCACCATTCACGGGAAAACGGTTCGTCAGTGAGTGCCGGAAGCGCAGTCTCGTTCAGATTTGCCGGTCGGGTCCGCAGTTGATGGGAAGGAGGAAGCACCCGGCGCACCTGCCCGATCGTCCAGCGGGCGATTTGGTACCACCGAATTCGAGCAGCGACCTCGGTGAGCGTTGTTGCCCAGACGCGCCCCAGGGCTATCGCATCAACGTATTAGCTAATACTGTTTGATAGCCGACTCAGCC